>NZ_JBEXOM010000020.1:0-140736 GCF_040611555.1 Streptomyces sp. NPDC006624
GTGCCGATCGGGTGGATCGGCGGCAGGTACACCACGTCGAACCCCATCGCCGCGATCGCCGGCAACCGCCGGGCCGCCGTGCGAAAGGTGCCGTGGGGTTGCGCCGCGGTCCCCTCGGAGCGGGGGAAGAACTCGTACCAGCTGCCGTACAGTGCCCGCTCCCGCTCCACCAGCAGCGGCAGCGGCTCGGACGTGCTGACCAGGTCCCGCAGCGGGTGCAGGTCCAGGACCTCGTCCACCTCGGGCGCCAGCGCCGCCGCGAGCCGCACCGCCGGGGGCAGCGAGTCGTCGCGCAGCCGCCGCGCCGCGTCGAGCAGCACACCGCGGCCGGCGTCCCCCGGCACGCCGGCCGCCGCCCGCTCGAAGAGGTCGGCACCCTCCTCCAGGACCAGCCCGGGGTCGATTCCGGCCGGGACCTTGATGCCCGCCGCATGACGCCAGGTGGCCACCGGGTCGCTCCAGGCCTCCACCCGGAACGTCCACCGGCCGACGGCGTCCGGGGTGACCTTGGCGCCCCAGCGGTCGCTGCCGGGAGCCAGCTCCCGCATCGGCGTCCACGGACCGGGTCGGCCCTCGGGATCCTTGAGCACGACGTTGGCGGCCACCGCGTCGTGCCCCTCGCGGAACACGGTGGCGGTGACCTCGAACGTCTCTCCCACGACCGCCTTGGCCGGCCGGTTGCCGCTCTCCACGGCCGGGCGGACGTCCCGTACCGGGATACGGCCGATGGCCCGGGTCCTCGTCATGGTCCTCACCTCCACCGTGCTCGGGAACCGGGCCGCACGGCCCGGTTCGGGGACAGTTGCGTGCGGGAAGGGCGTCACCTTCCCGCAGGGGACCGCCGTTCCGCGGCCGGGGCCCTCCGCTCGGCCACCGGGGACAGGCGCTCCGCCGCCGGCGCTCTCCGGGCGATCGCGGCGGCCGCCGCGCGGGGCCGCTCGCCCGGTTCCTGCAGACGGGTGAGCTGCGGCTCCTGGAGGCGGGCGACCTGCGTCTCCGGCAGGGTGCCGGCCGGGTGGGAGCTCAGGTACCGCTCGGCCGCGTCCGCCGCCTCGCGGGCACAGCGCTTGCCCATCAGTACGCAGAGCGTGTAGCCGGAGTCCTCGAACGTGGTCCGCACCGTGCGGTCGTGCGGAGCGGCGAGCATCACGCGTTCCCAGGCCCGGTAACGCCGCAACTGCCGGGCGACTTCGGCTTTGGCGGGTAGCAGCATGGCGCCGATCACCTTTCGGGCTCGAGGGGCACGGTCTCCCGACGGTCGGACGGCATGCCGTGCGCGAACAGCGGCACGGACCCGTGACGGCGATCGAGTTCTTGACACATAGTGCACGGGTGACGACGCAGCGTCTTGTTGGAACTTCAACCATTGGTGGCAGCCGTGCGCCGTTCGGGGCCCGCCGGCCGCTCACCTGTGTGCTCAAGGGCCTCAGGCGTGCGCTCGTGTTGCACGAACGGGCTAGCACCCCCACTCTGAGGGTGACTCAGAAGCGATACACGCTCACGCTCTGTGTTCGGGGCTCGTTCCGCAGACCGCGGACGAGGAGGAGCTGAGCTTCGCGGTGAGGAGCCGACCGATGAAGACCGCAGTGCCCTGCTACTACCACCTCGACGTGGAAGTCAGCCCGGAACGGGTGGGACAGGTCAGCCGCATTCTGGCCGCTCACCTGAGGTTCTGGGACCTGGAGAACCTGGTCAAACCCGTCTGCGGCGGTGCCGAGATGCTGCTCAAGGCCATCGACGAGCACGCCACGGACAAGAACACGTCGATCGAGATGTGGTGGAACGGGCAGCACCTGATCACCGCCATCGGGGACAACGACCGGGCCCTGCGCCCCGACCAGGAGCTGCGCGGCTGCCTGGAGCACCTCGCCGCGATGAGCGACGGCTGGGGATGCTGCGCCACCGAGACGGGCAGCAAGATCATCTGGTTCTCCCAGCGTGCCCGGGCCGGCGAGCGCGTCCCGCTGGTGCCGACCGCGCCCCCGCCGCGCGAGAGCGAGGGCCTGGAGGTGCCCCGCGAACTCCCGGTGGCGCACTTGGCCGCCCCGGCCCTCACCGAGGACGTCCTCCTGGAGGACGCCCGGTGACCCGGCGTCAGACACGGAAAGGGGTGTCCGCGTGGAGCGGGCGCCCCTACCCGCTCGGCGCCGACCACGACGGGGAGGGCACCAACTTCGCGCTCTTCAGCGAGGTGGCCGAACGCGTCGAGCTGGTCCTCGTCGACGACGACGGCACCCACACGCGGGTGCCGCTGAACGAGGTCGACGGCTTCGTCTGGCACGGCTACCTGCCCGGTGTCGGCCCCGGCCAGCGCTACGGCTACCGCGTCCACGGGCCCTGGGCGCCTGCCGCGGGGCACCGCTGCAACCCGGCGAAACTGCTGCTCGACCCGTACGCCCGCGCGGTGGACGGGCAGATGGACAACCACCCCTCGCTCTACGAGCGCAACCCGGACGGACCGGACCCGGCCGACAGCGCCGGGCACACCATGCTCGGCGTGGTGACCGACCCGGCCTTCGACTGGGGCGACGACACCCGGCCCGGCCGGCCCTACGCCGACACCGTGATCTACGAGGCGCACGTCAAGGGCCTGACCCGCACCCACCCCGAGGTGCCCGAGGAACTGCGCGGCACCTACGCCGGGCTCGCCCACCCCGCGATCGTCGAGCACCTGACCTCGCTGGGCGTCACGGCCGTCGAGCTGATGCCCGTGCACCAGTTCGTCCACGACGGGGTGCTGCACGACCGCGGCCTGTCCAACTACTGGGGCTACAACACCATCGGCTTCTTCGCGCCCCACAACGGCTACGCGGCCCGGGGCACGCGCGGACAGCAGGTCGCCGAGTTCAAGCAGATGGTCAAGACCCTGCACGCGGCCGGGCTGGAAGTGATCCTCGACGTGGTCTACAACCACACCGCCGAGGGCAACGAGAAGGGCCCGACGCTGTCCTTCCGCGGCATCGACAACTCCTCGTACTACCGCCTGGTCGACGGCGACTGGGAGCACTACTACGACACCACCGGCACCGGCAACAGCCTGCTGATGCGCCACCCGTACGTGCTCCAGCTGATCATGGACTCGCTGCGGTACTGGGTCACCGAGATGCACGTCGACGGCTTCCGCTTCGACCTCGCGGCCACCCTGGCCCGGCAGTTCCACGAGGTGGACCGGCTCTCGGCGTTCTTCGACCTGATCCAGCAGGACCCGGTGATCAGCCGCGTCAAGCTGATCGCCGAGCCGTGGGACGTCGGCGAGGGCGGCTACCAGGTGGGCAACTTCCCGCCGCTGTGGTCGGAGTGGAACGGCATGTACCGCGACGCGGTCCGGGACTTCTGGCGCGGCGAGGACCACACCCTGGGGGAGTTCGCGTCCCGGCTGACCGGCTCCTCCGACCTCTACGCGCACCACCGGCGCCGGCCGCGCGCCAGCGTCAACTTCGTCACCGCGCACGACGGTTTCACGCTGCGCGACCTCGTCTCCTACAACGACAAGCACAACCAGGCCAACGGCGAGGACAACCAGGACGGCGAGAGCACCAACCGGTCCTGGAACTGCGGCGCCGAGGGCCCGGCCCGGGACCCCGCCGTACGGGAGCTGCGCACCCGCCAGCAGCGCAACTTCCTGGCGACGCTGCTGCTGTCCCAGGGCATCCCGATGCTCTGCCACGGCGACGAACTCGGGCGCACCCAGCACGGCAACAACAACGCCTACTGCCAGGACAACGAGATCTCCTGGATCGACTGGCGGCTCACCGAGGAGCAGCGCGACCTGCTGGAGTTCACCCGGTACCTCATCCGGCTGCGCACCGGGCACCCCGTGTTGCGCCGCCGCCGCTTCTTCCTCGGCGAGACGCTCATCCGCGCCGACCAGCCGCTGCCCGACCTGGTCTGGCTCGCGCCCGACGCCCGCGAGATGACCGACGACGACTGGCAGCGCGGCGACGCGCACTCCGTCGGCGTCTTCCTCAACGGCGACGCCATCGCCGAACCCGACACGCGCGGACGGCCCGTCGTCGACGACTCGTTCCTGGTGCTGTTCAACAGCCACTGGGAGCCGGTCGACTTCCGCCTCCCGGGCGCCGCCTACGGCGAGCGCTGGACGGCGCTGATCGACACCGCGGACCCGGAGGCCACCCCCGACGAGGCGGAGCACAAGGCGGGCACGGGCCTCACGGTCGGGGCGCGCAGCCTGGTCCTGCTGTCCCGCCCCTCGAAGGCGGGCCATGGCCGGGCCGGATGACGCGCACGAAGGCGCCGGCCCCGCGGACCGAGCGGTCCGCGGGGCCGGCGGCTGTGCCCGGTCAGCGGTCGCGGCGCGTCGTCACCGTGAACTGCGCGCCGTCGTGGTCGCGCAGCACCGCCTCGTCGCCCCCCTTGGACAGCACACTGCCGCCGTGCAGCTCCGCGGCCCGGGCGCAGGCCTCCACGTCGTCGACGAAGAAGTGCACCTGCCAGTGCGGCCGGATCGTCGGATCGGGAGCCGCCTCCAGCGCGCCCGACTCGATCCGCGCCACGACGTCACCGCGGCTGCGCAGCACGACCTCGCCGCCCTCGTAGTGGACCTCGCAGCAGCCGTTGCGCTCCGAGGCCCAGTCGAGGACCTCGCCGTAGAAGATGGCCGCGTCGAAGGCGTCGCGGGTGTGCAGCGTGATGAAGGCGGGCTGCGCGGTGCGCCAGGTCTCCCAGTCGGTGAACAGGTCGCCCTCCCAGATCCCGAAGGTCGCCCCGTCCCGGTCCGCGAGCAGGGCCGCCCGCCCGGGCGGCAGCGAGATCGGGCCGACCGCGACCGTGCCCATGCGCTCCTGCACCCGCGCCGCGGCGTCGTCGGCGCTGCGCACGGCGAAGTACGGCGTCCACGCCACCGCCATCTGCCACATGGTCGCCACCCCGGCGATCCCGGCCACCGGCGAGCCGTCGACCAGCGCGATCCGGAAGCGGTCGCCGAGTTTGGCCGGCCGCCATCGCCAGCCCAGTACGGCCCCGTAGAACTCCTCCGTCGCCTCGACGTCCCGGCTGGTCAGACTCACCCAGCAGGGTGCCCCGAACACGGAGTGCGAGGAGAGGACGTCCTTCGTGCCGAAGGAGGTGGGCCTGTCGTGGTTCATGTCGTTCGCGTCCTGATCTCATCGGCCTGGCAGCCACCGGCAGTGTCCTACCAGTGTCCGACCGGAACCGTGGTGGGCGCCTGCCGAGTACCCCGGCGGCGGCGCCGAAACGGGGCGGGGAACCGGCCCGGTCCGCCCCGGTGGCAGCGGGCGGGCCCACTGACGACGATGGAGAGGTCGAACACTGCGTCAGGGCACTCAAGCACTCTGTCACGCCATCGGGACAGCGGCGCACCGGACCGGGAGGTGACCATGCCCACGGACGGGGGCTCGGAGCGGATCCTCGCACTGCAGGAAGAGGTCCAGCAGCTGAAGGAGGCCGTGGTCTCGCACGCCGTCGTCGACCAGGCGATCGGGATGGTGGTGGCACTCGGCCGCATCTCGCCCGACCAGGGATGGGCGGTGCTGAAGGAGGTCTCCCAGCACACCAACATCAAGCTGCGCAGCGTCGCGGAACTGATCCTCGTCTGGGGGCGTACCGGGGTGATGCCCGCGCAGATACGGGCCGCCCTCGAGGACGCCCTCGACCGCACCGGGCCCACGCAGGTCCCGGAGGCGCCCGAGGGACCGGGAGTGCCGCCGGAGCCGTGACCTCCGGCGGCACTGGCCTGCCGGGCTCCGCCCGTCAGCGGGTCTCGGCGAGCAGTTCCTCGCGCAGCTGGGCGAAGCAGCCGCTGAGCAGCCGGGACACGTGCATCTGCGAGATGCCGAGCTGCTCGGCTATCCGGCTCTGCGTCATGCCCTTGAAGAACCGCAGGTAGAGGATGATCCGCTCGCGCTCGGGCAGCGCCTGGAGGCAGGGCCGGACGGCCACGCGGTCGACGACGGTGTCGAAGGCGGGGTCGGGCCCGCCGATCGCGTCCCCCAGGGCGTAGCCGTCCGTGCCCGGCATCTCCGCCTCCAGCGACAGCGCGGAGAAGCACTCCAGCGCCTCCATGCCGGTGCGCACCTCGGCCTCGGTGAGCCGGGCGTGGACGGCGATCTCGGCGACGGTGGGGGAGCGGCCGGAGGTGGTCTGCGACAGCTCCTTGGCGGCCTGCCGCACCCGGTTGCGCAGGTCCTGGACCCGGCGGGGGACGTGCAGCGTCCACATGTGGTCGCGGAAGTGGCGCTTGACCTCTCCCGTGACGGTGGGGACGGCGTAGGCCTCGAAGGCGTTGCCGCGGGCCGGGTCGTAGTGGTCGACGGCCTTGACGAGGCCGAGGGCCGCCACCTGGTACAGGTCCTCCAGGGACTCCCCGCGTCCCCGGAAGCGGACCGCGATCCGCTCGGCCATCGGGAGCCAGGCCTCGACCAGTTCGTCGCGCAGGGCCTTGCGCTCGGGCCCCTCGGGCAGTCGCCTGAGCCGTTCGAACCGTGCGGCGGTGTCGGGCGCGTCGTCGTGGGGGTGCGTTCGGGTGCTGCCGGCGATACGCATGGTGCGCACCTCCCTGAGCAGGTGCGGAAGGGACGGTGACCATGGGAGGCGCGGAGTCGGACCGCGCGGGGTACCCGGGGCACGGCTGACCGGCTCCCACGGACGTGCCTCCTGTCCGAAGCACTTTCCCTGCCCGCCTCCGGACAGGGAACAAGGGAAACAATTCCGACAATACGGCATTCGAGGTGGCTCGGCCCTGCCGTGGCCCCGTCGGCCCCTCCGGGCCCACCCGGCGGGGCGCGCGCCTTGTTGATCTTCACTCCTGGAAGTGATGTGCGGCACGCCCGGGCAAGCGCTTTCTACGTCGGCTGCCGGATAACCGCTGGGCACGGCTTGATCGCCGATCAAAACGGGTGAACTGCCTGGCCACAGCGCATTCTGCGCATTTGACAGTGCGCTGAGACCACAGATAGGAAGCAGCTTCCAGAGGTCGAGAGGTGCAGCGTGTACGAGCCGAACGTGGTCGGGGACTGGCAGGAGTACGACGAGCATGCCGGTCTGCGGGTCCGCGTCCACCGTCTGGAACTGGCGGAGCCGCCCCGGGGGCGCGACGACGCCGCCGAGGGGCTGACCTACTTCTGCCTCCGCGTCACGGTCGAGAACCGCGGCAGCCGGCACCTCGGCGTCCACCTCGAGGACGGCCAGATCGACGTACGGATCGGCCCGGACGGCGAGAGTGCCTTCCTCGACTGGCGCAACTCGCAGTTCATCGAGGGCTTCGACGTCTATCCGCTGCGCCGCGTCACGGCCGTGCTCTACGCGGCCGGCGCCGAGGCGTCCCTGGGTCTGGTGGACGTGCAGGTGCAGTTGCGCGTCGAGGAGGAGTGGACCGGCCGCCGGCTGTGGTCCGGTTCCATCGGCGCCCACGACGGCGCCACCGCGGCCCAGCAGGGCGCCGTGCGCGACAGTCTGGCGCACCAGGTGAGCGTCTTCCTGCGGGACCAGGCGGAGGAAGGCACCGCCTGATCCCGTGTCAGGGCGCCGCGGCGGTCAGTGCGGGATGCCGTCGATGATCTCGCGGGCTCCCTGGCGCAGCAGGGCCACGGCGACGGAGGTGCCGAGCGTGGCCGGGTCGAGCCGGCCCGCCCACTCGTGGGCGTTCAGCCGCGTCTTGCCGTCGGGCGTGAACACGCAGGCGCGCAGGGACAGTTCACCGCTGCGGTCCACCCGTGCGAACCCGGCGATGGGGCTGTTGCAGTGTCCCTGCAGCACGTGCAGGAACATGCGCTCGGCGGTCGTCTCCCGGTGGGTGTCCGGGTCGCCGAGACCGCTCACCGCGTCGATCAGGTCGGCGTCGTCCTCGCGGCACTGCAGGGCCAGGACGCCGGCGCCGATGGGCGGCATCATCGTCTCGGTCGACAGGATCTCGCTGATCACGTCGGTGCGGCCGATGCGCTCCAGGCCGGAGACCGCGAGCAGCAGGGCGTCGGCCTCTCCGGCCCCCAGCTTCGCCAGGCGCCGGTTGGCGTTGCCCCGGAACGGCACGCACTCCAGGTGCGGATGCGTGGCGGCGAGCTGGGCGACCCGGCGCACCGAGGAGGTGCCGATGCGGGTCCCGGCCGGCAGTTCGTCCAGGGTGAGCCCGTCCGGGTGGATCAGGGCGTCGCGGATGTCGTCCCGCTTGAGGAACGCGGCGAACACCGTGCCCGCGGGGAGCGGCCGGTCGGCGGGCACGTCCTTCACGCAGTGCACGGCGAGGTCGGCCTCGCCGGCCAGCAGGGCCGCGTCGACCTCCTTGGTGAAGGCGCCCTTGCCCTCGACCTTGGACAGATCGCCCATCCACTTGTCGCCGGTGGTCTTCACCGGGACGACCTCGGTGCGTACTCCGGGGTGGGCGGCGGTCAACTCGGCCCGGACGCGCTCGACCTGGGCGAGCGCCATCGGGGAGTCGCGGGAGACGATGCGGATCAGTTCGGGGACGGACATGCGGACACGATAGACCCTGCGGCGGGTGCGTCCGTGCCGAACCGTCCCGAACTGCGTCTTGGCGCACGTCAGTTCGGGATCCGTCGCCGGCCGCCCCGCGGTGCGTCGGACAGCCGGGCGCGGCGCCTGTTCCGGGCCTGCGATGCCTGACAGATGTCAGGACCGCCGCCGCCCGGCACTGCCTACAGTCGGGACGGCGACCGGGGAATCCCCCGGGAGCCGACCCGTCACGGCATCGAAAGGAACGCCATGCGCAAGAGGACCGCGGCGGCATGGGCCGCCGCCGGAGCGCTCGCCCTCGTGGTCACCACGTCCCAGAGCGCCGCAGCCGACGGGCACGGCCGTGGCTGGTACGGCGTGTGGGCCGACGGGGTCAACGTCCGCGACAGCAACGAGGGCGACTGCATCCACGCGCCGGGCACCGCCAACTGCCCCACGGTGATCGGCCAGATCAACTCCTGGGACGAGGTGCTGGTGTACTGCCAGGTCCCGGGCCAGTCGGTCGGCGGCAACCCGTACTGGCTGATGGTCCAGCCCCGGGGCTGGGACAAGTACGGGATCATCTCCAGCTACTACGTGGAGAACAGCACCAACTGGATCGACGGTGTGCCCGGCCTGAACGGCTGCGTGATCTAGGCGGCCACGGCCGGCTCCGGGCAGCCGTCCCGCCGGGAGTGCCCGGGCGGCCCCGGCACCCCCGGCGGGGCCGGGCGGGATCAGGCGTACGGGTCGAAGGCGATGCCCGAGGGCTTCGCCTTCGCCAGGTGGTTCGCGAAGTCGCCGTCCTTCAGGCCGAAGTGGGCGCTGCCGAAGTCGTGGGCGGCGAGCTTGTCGCGCACCCCGGCCGGGTAGCCGTTCCAGCCCACCAGCGCCGGGTACTGCCAGGTGCCCTTGTGGTTCTCCGGCGGCTCGTCGCCCGAGCCGGCCAGGCGGAAGCAGTGGGTGCTGATGCCGTCCTTGTGGTAGACGATCTTGGGGTGCTTGCCGTCGAAGCGGACCGCGGACGCCGGGTGCACGTCGAACGAGCCGTGGGCCGAGGTCGACACGTACTTGACCTGGTCGTCCTGCACGAACACGGCGACGTGCTCGAAGTCGTGGCGGTGGCCGCCGATGCTGCTGCCGGCCACGGCCTGGTCCTTCTCGAAGTAGAGCGCGTACAGGATCGCGCACCAGCCGTTGTTGCACTTGGCGCGCGCGTAGCCGTTGGTGTTGTCCAGGTCCGAGGCGTCACGGCAGTTGCCGTTCAGGGCGCCCGTCGGGTTGAGCCCGCCGTTCACCGTGCCGTCCGGGCCGATCGCGGGCGTCGAGTAGCAGCCGTCGGTGTCGTAGTCGTAGGCCGGCTGGTACGTCCGCTCCAGCGCGTCCGCGTTCGCGGGCAGTGCCTGCGGCGGGGCCGCGAAGGCCGTGGCGGGGAAGGCCAGGACGAGGGCCGCGGCACCGGCCGCTCCGGTGAGCCATCTCCTGCTGTGGGTGAACGGGCGTGACGACACTGCGTCCTCCTCATGTCCGGGCGCAGCCAGGCGGCTGTGGGGGAAAGGGAGGTTCAGCTTCCAGGTTGAGCGCGTCCATGCCAAGAGGGGGGCGGGGTCCCAACGGTGAATCACAGCCCAATAGTTGGGGACCCGTCGGCGATTCAGACCAGGTCGTCCGGGATGTCGGCAGCCGCCTCCTCCGGCGCGAGATCGGGGCGCAGCCGCAGCCAGGACGGCTGCCGCAGCAGTCCCTCCCGGGTGCGGGTGCTGTAGCGGACCTCGCCCACCAGCCGGGGCAGCACCCAGTGCGCGCCCGGGGCGCGCGGCGCCGGGTCGAAGGGGCACACGCCGGTCGCCGCGGCCGCCAGCAGCGCGGCCAGTTCCCTGCGTTCGGCCTCGCTCCAGCCGGTGCCCACGCTCCCGACGTACCGCAGCCGCCCCGCGGCGCGCTGTCCGACCAGCACCGCGCCCGGCAGGCCCGTGAGCCGTCCCTTGCCGGGCTGCCAGCCGCCCACCAGGACGTCCTCGGTGCGCATGTTGCGGATCTTGATCCAGGCGCGGGAGCGCACTCCCGGCTCGTACACCGAGTCCAGCCGCTTGCAGACCAGGCCCTCCAGGCCGTGCTCCCGGGTGGCGCGCAGCGCCTCGGCGCCGTGGCCGACGAGCGCGGCCGGGGTCGACCAGGAGGGGCCGCTCAGACCGAGGTCCTCCAGCGCCGAGCGGCGTCGGGCGTAGGGCAGGCGCAGCAGCGACCGGCCCGCCAGGTGCATCACGTCGAACAGCACGAGGTGGGCCGGGACCTCCGCCGCCCGCCGCGCCGCCCGGGCCGGTGCGTGCGCCAGGCCCATACGGGACTGCAGCAGCTGGAAGTCCGCGCGGCCCTGGGCGTCCAGGGCCAGGATCTCGCTGTCCAGCACGGCGGGCGTGGCGCCGAGCGCCGAACCCAGCGCCCGGAGCTCGGGATAGGCGTCCGTGATCTCCTCGCCGGACCGGGCCCGCAGCAGCACGCCGCCGTCCCCGGGGAGGTAGACCACCACGCGCTGGCCGTCCTGCTTGGTCTCGTAGGCCCAGCGCGCGTCCTGCGCGGGCGGCGGCAGGGAGCCGGGCGTGGCGAGCATGGGCGGGATCAGCGGCAGGTCCACGGGTGAGTCTTCGACGGGCCGGGACGCGGTCACGCGCGCTGCCCGGGTCTTTCGCCTGATCGGCGTCCGCACGGCAGCGCCCCGATCTACCCCACGCTGTTCCACCGTATGGTCGACGACTTCCTCGCCCACGCGGCGGACGAGGAGCCGGAGCGGCAGCCGGCGGCCGCGGGCAGGGCCTGAGCCCCGCCCGTCCCGACCGGCGCCGCGGCGGCGGACCGTCACCCGGGCCGCCCCCTCACACCTCCCGGTCACCGCCCCGCCGCGTCACGGGCGTTCCCGCGCCCGACGGCCGCGGTGCCCGGGGGACCCGGCTCCCGCAAGCGGCACAACAGCAGCCGGCCCACCGCGGGCAGGGCGATCAGCGGGAGCAGGGCCGTCCGCAGTGACGTCGCGTCGGCCAGCGCCCCGAGCGCCGGAGCCGCGAGACCGCCCGCGCTCACCGCCAGGCCCAGCGTGACCCCGCTCGCGGTGCCCACCCGCCGGGGCAGGAAGTCCTGGCCCAGCGTGATGTGCAGCGAGAACGGCACGTACAGCCCCGCCGACGCCAGCGCGACGAACAGGAACACCGGCGGACCCGGCACCAGGACCACACCGGCCACCGCCGGAACCGTCAGCGCGTAGGACCGGCGTACCACCGCCGTCCGCCCGTACCGCTCGGCCAGCCGGCCCCCGGCCAGCGTCCCCGCCGCGCCTCCGGCGTACAGCACGCACAGCGCCGCCGTGCCGGCCGCCTCCCCGCCGCCCGTGCGCTCGCGCACGTACAGCGAGACGAACGCGCTCAGCCCCACGAACACGACCGACCGGCAGATCACGGCACCGGAGAGCCGCAGGAACGACGGCCAGTCGTCCCGGCCCCCGGCGGGCGGCACACCGGCCTTCCCGGTCCCGGCCCCCGCCGAGCGCACCGCCGCCGCGCACAGCGCCGCCCCCACCACGGCCGGCACGGCCAGCAGCGGGGAGGCGCCCAGACCGCCCAGGGACATCACACCGAGGACGAGCAGCGGCGCCAGGGCGAAACCTGCGTTGCCGCCGAAGGAGAACCAGCTCATGCCGGTGTGCCGGCCGCCCGCGACGGCCCGCGCCGCCCGGGCGGCCTCCGGGTGGTAGGCGGCCACCCCGGCCCCGGAGACCGCGACCACCGCCAGGGTCAGCGCGTACGAGCCGGTCACCCCGCACAGGCCGACGCCGGCCCCGGCCGCCAGCGCGCTCACGGGCAGCAGCCACGGCATCGCCCACCGGTCGGTGAGGATCCCGAACAGCGGTTGCACCAGCGACGACAGCAGGGAGGCGGCCAGGACGACACCGGAGGCGGCGGCATAGGAATAGGCGCGCTCGGCGACGAAGTACGGCACGAGCGCGGCCACGGCACCCTGGTACACGTCCACGCAGGCGTGTCCCAGGGACATCAGGGCGACGGGCCTTTTGCGGCGGGAAGCGGTCACCCCGCGATCGTCGTCCGCCGCGACCCTGGCCCGCTTCCGATAATCTGCCGGACTGTGCCGAACACCCGCCACTCGTCCACGGCGCCCACCCGGGCCCAGCGGCTCACTGCCGGCGACCGCATCGACGCGCACCGGCACGACGACCACCAGATCGTCTACGCGGGGACCGGAGTCGTCGCCGTCACCACCGACGCCGGCACCTGGTTCGCGCCCGGCACCCGCGCCATCTGGGTGCCCGCCGGCGCCGTGCACGCCCACCGCGCCCACGGCCGGCTCGACCTGCACCTGGTCGGACTGCCCGCCGCCGACAACCCCCTCGGCCTGGACCACCCGGCCGTCCTCGCCGTGAGCCCGCTGCTGCGCGAGCTGATCCTCGCCTACACCCGGGACCCGGCCGACGACAGCCCCGAACGCCGCCGGCTGCGCGCCGTGCTGCGCGACCAGCTCCGCCTCTGCCCGCAGCAGCCGCTGCGCCTGCCCACGCCCACGGACCCGCGGCTGGCCGCCGTCTGCGCGCTCGTGCACGACGACCCGGCCGATCCGCGCACCCTCGCCGACCTCGCAGCCGCGACCGGCGTGGGCGAGCGCACGCTCAGCCGGCTCTTCCGCGGCGAGTTCGGCATGACGTTCCCGCAGTGGCGCACCCAGTCGCGGCTCTACCACGCGCTGCGGATGCTGGCCGACGGCCTGCCCGTCACGACCGTCGCCCACCGCTGCGGCTGGTCCTCGGCCAGCGCGTTCATCGACGTCTTCCGCCGGTCCTTCGGCTACACGCCCGGCGCCGGCCGGCGATCGCAGGGCCCACCGCACTGACGTGTCTACCGTCCAGTAATATCGCGCGGCAGGCCATCTGAGGAGGAACCGTGCCCCGGTCCGAACGCTCGCCCCTGCTGCTCGCCGGCCTGCTGGCCACCGCGGGAGCAGCCCACTTCGCCGTGCCGCGCCAGTTCGACGCGATCGTCCCGCGCAGCCTCCCGGGCAGCCCCCGGGCCTGGACCTACGCCAGCGGAGTCGCCGAACTCGCCCTCGCCGCCGGTCTCGCGCTGCCGCGGACCCGCAGGACGGCCGCACTGGCCACCGCGGCGTTCTTCGTCGGGGTGTTCCCCGCCAACGTGAAGATGGCCGCCGACTGGCGCCACCGTCCCGCACCGCAGAAGGCGGCGGCGTTCGGGCGCCTGCCCCTGCAGGTACCGCTCGTGCTCTGGGCCCGGGGCGTGGCGAAGAACGCGCAGGGCCGGCCGTGACCGCCCGGCCGGAAGCCGGCGACAAGGTCGAGGACTTCACGCTGCCCGACGAGACCGGCACCGAACGGAGCCTGTCCGGGCTGCTCGCCGAGGGCCCCGTCGTCCTCTTCTTCTACCCGGCGGCCCTCACCGCCGGGTGCACCGCGCAGGCCTGCCACTTCCGCGACCTGGCCGCCGAGTTCGCCGCCGCCGGCGCCCGGCCGGTCGGCATCAGCGGCGACGCCGTCGAGCGTCAGCAGGAGTTCAGCGCACGGCACTCCCTCGGCATGCCGCTGCTGTCCGACGCCGACGGCTCGGTCCGCGAGCGCTTCGGCGTGAAGCGCGGCTTCTCCCTGGCGCCCACCAAGCGCACGACGTTCGTCATCGCGCAGGACTTCACCGTCCTGGACGTCGTCCGCAGCGAACTGCGCATGAACGCCCACGCCGACCGGGCGCTCGCCGCCCTGCGTGCCCACCGGAGCTGACGCCACCGGGAGGCGCCGGTGTCCGAGGGCCGCGCCGCCGCCCTCCACGGCCGACGTCCCGGCCGCCTCCGGGGCGATCCGGGCGAGGGTGCGGCCCGACCCGCGGCACGGGCCCGGCGGGGGCCGGGGGCCGCCGTGCCCACGCCTTCCGGCACCGGCACGTCCCACCAGCAGCCACGTCTCCTCCTCGGTACCGCCGCCGCGGAACCGGGTCAGGCGCAGTCGCCGCGCAGCGCGGACCCGTTCAGCCGGAACGTGGGGTGGTGCCCGCGCCGCAGCGGCTCCGCGAAGCCGGCCGTCCGGCGGGGTCGTGGCTCAGCGGCTCGTGCGTGCCGCGGTCCCGGACGATCACGGTGCCGCCGCCGTAGCCGGGGCGGGGGATCACGCCCCCGTCGGGATCGGCCAGGACGTCAGGACGCCGTCGGCCTGGAGGGGTGAGGCGAGGTGCGTCGGCCGCCGAGGGCGGCCATCCGTCAGAACTCCTCGTGCGCCTCGGGGTCCCCGCCGAGCCGCCGGTGCGCCCGGTCCGCGACGGCCCGCATCTCCTCCTCGCCCAGCTCGAACCCGAAGACGTCGAGGTTGGCGCGCTGCCGCTCGGGGTTCGCCGACTTCGGGACCGGTACTGCGCCCAGCTGGACGTGCCAGCGCAGCACGACCTGACCGGGCGACACCCCGTGCCGCCCGGCGATCCGCGCCACGGCCGGGTCGTCCAGCAGCGCCGAGCCCCGGCCCAGCGGGCTCCAGCTCTCCGTGCGGATGCCCTTGCCGGCGTGGAAGGCGCGCAGGTCGTCCTGCGGCAGCAGGGGGTGCAGCTCGATCTGGTTGACCGAGGGCAGCACACCGGTCTCCCGCTCCAGCCGCTCGATGTGCCCGGCGGTGAAGTTCGAGACGCCGATCGACCGCACGAGCCCCTCCTCACGCAGCTTCACCATGGCCTTCCAGGAGTCGGCGTACCGGTCCACGCGGGGCAGCGGCCAGTGGATCAGGTAGAGGTCGACGTACTCCAGGCCCAGCCGGGTTCGCGACTCCTCGAAGGAGGCCAGCGTCTCCTCGTAGCCGTGGTGGCGGCCCGGGAGCTTCGTCGTCACGACGATCTCCTCGCGCGGCACGACACCGGCGGTCACGGCCCGGCCCACCCCGGTCTCGTTGCGGTAGTTCGCCGCCGTGTCGATCAGGCGGTAGCCCGCCTCCAGGGCGGAGAGCACCGCCTGCTGCGCCTCGTCGTCGCCGAGCGGCCAGGTGCCCAGACCCAGGGCGGGCAGCGAGGTGCCGTCGTTGAGCGTGTACGCCGGAATGCTGATCACGAGGGGGCCTTCCGTTGACTGTGTCGTCCCCCCAGCGTCACCGACAGGGGCAGCGGTGATCAACCGGACGGCCCGGGGGCGAGGACACCCGCGTGGTCGCCTCCGGCGGGGATGACTGTCACGATCTCCGGGAAGGACCACGCCCACGACCAGCGGAGTGCTCATGACGACGGACAGCCGCACGACGGACGAGGCCGCGCGGGACGCCGGAGTGGAGGTGAGGCCGGTCGCCGGGTTCATCGGCGCCGAGATCGGCGGGGTCGATCTGGCCGCGGACCTCGACGACGCCGTGGTCGCCGCGATCCGTGCGGCGGTGCTGCGGTGGAAGGTGGTGTTCTTCCGGGGGCAGCGGCTGGACCACGCCCGGCACGTGGCGCTCGCGCGGCGGTTCGGCGAGCCGGTCGTCCTGCCGCGCCGCGGCAGGGCCTCGCCCCCGGACGTCCCCGAGATCGAGACCACCGCCGACCGGCTGGAGCTGGGCGGGCGCTACGGCATGGAGCACGACGAGTGGCTGCGGCGCCGCCGCCACACCCTGCTGCGCGGCTGGCACTGCGACCACGGCGCCCGCGTCGACCCGCCCGCCGCGACGATCCTGCGCGCCGAGACGGTCCCGCCCTACGGCGGCGACACCACCTGGTCGAACCTGGCGGCCGCCTACGCCGGACTCTCCGCGCCCCTGCGGACGTTCGCCGACGGGCTGCGCGCCGAGCACCGGCTCGGCGTCGGCTACCAGCCCCGGCCCGGCGACGACGCCTACGCGCGCCACCTGCTGGACCGTCAGGTCGCCACGCTGCACCCCCTGGTGCGCGTCCACCCCGAGACGGGCGAGCGGATCCTGTACGTCAACGGCTACTACGTCGAGCAGATCGCCGGCCTCTCCCGGCCCGAGAGCGGCGCGATCCTCCAGTTGCTGCTGGAGCAGGCGGTCCGGCCCGAGTACACGGTCCGGTTCCGCTGGGAGCCGGGCAGCGTGGCCTTCTGGGACAACCGCGCGACCATGCACCTGGCCCCCGGTGACACCGCGCACCTGGACCACCCGCGCGTCATGCACCGGGTGATGCTCGCCGGGGACGTGCCCCGCGGGGTGGACGGCACGCCCTCCGAGGCGATCACCGGCAGCGCGCCCGGGCAGTGGTGACCCGTCAGCGCAGCGGGATCGTCACCTCGTCCTCGACCGGCGGGTCCAGCTCCTGGGCGCGGTTGCCGGTGGCGGCGTAGCAGCGCAGCCGGACGGACTCCGGGGAGACGTCCAGGCGCAGGAAGCACTTGAAGAACGGCGGGCTGTACGTCGCCGACCCCGGCGAGAACAGCGACGTGTAGATCTTCCGCACGGGCAGCCGAAGCCGCCTGGCCCGGTCGGGCCGGCGGCCGGTGCCGAGCAGCCCGGCCACCAGGCGCATCCGCCGGGTCACCCGCACCGGGCCGCCCGGGGCGCGGGTCGGCCCGATGCCGAGGCGCTCCGCGATCACCGCGGTCGCCTCGGCCTCGGTCAGGGCGAAGAAGCGCGGCATCCGCAGCCGCCGGCCGTAGAGCCGGCTGTAGAAGGCGAGCGAGTCGCCGCGCAGCGGATAGCAGCGGAAGTCCTCCTCGGTGACGTGGGCGACGTCGACCCGGGGGATCGTGTGGGTGGCGTGCGTGAACGCGCCGCCGCCGCCCGCGACGACGTACTGCAGGGTGCGCCCGTCGTCCAGCCGGACCGGGTAGCGCTGGTAGTTGTGGATGTCGCCGCCGATCGCCGCCACGTAGTGGTGCGCGGGGTCGCGGACGATGTCGTCGACCGTACCGCCGCCCTCGACGGCGCACGGCTTGCGCCTGCCGTCCACGTACAGGGGCGAGCCGGTCACCAGGATCTTCGGGCGCGGCCCCCGGGAGACCTCGCGCAGCCAGGCGCCCTGCTCGGCGTCGACCGTGCCGAGCAGCCCCGTGTCGATGCCGACGATCCGCACCGGCCCGGCGTCCACCGCCCAGTACGGTCCCGGCTGGACGGCCTGCTGGGCGGGGGAGGAGCGCAGCTTGCGGTGCTCGTCGAGGTCCCGGCCGTCGTCCGGACGCGGCCGGTGCCACAGCAGGGAGCGCAGCCACGCCCGGGTCAGGGGCCGTGGCCGGGGCTCCGGCGGCAGGGGCGGGGCGTCGTCGCAGAAGACGCGCATGAAACCGCCGAGGTCCTCGTACCAGTCGTGGTTGCCGGGGATCGCGTAGACCGGTGCCGGGTAGTCCCGGTAGGGGCGGAAGAACTTGGTGCCGTAGTCGTCCGCGCTGCCCACCGGGTAGATGACGTCACTGGCCAGGATGGCGAAACGGGTGTCCTGACCGGCCTTCAGCAGGCCCGGCACGACGGCGTACTGGGGGTCGTCGCCCTCGCCCGTGTCGCCGATGACGAGGAACGAGAACCGGTCCGGGTCCTCGCGCCGGATCACCTTGTCGGCCGGGGCGCCCGCGGCCTCCCGCTGCGCCACCCAGCGGCTGCGGATCCGGCCGGTGGGATCCCCGAAAAGGGACGCCAGCACGCCGTTGCGGGCGGCCCACAGCATCCGCGGGTCCAGCCAGGAGATCTTCTCGGTCTTCGGCGGCATCAGCCGCTGGTACGCACCGCGTTCGGCGGTACCCCAGCCGGCGCCTTCGGCGGTATCACGTGAGGACTCGGACACCGGTGCACGGTAACAATCCGTCAGGAGAGCGTCGGCGGGCGGGTTCCCCCCACCGCCCGGGCGAGATCACCCCCCGTGCGGGAACGTGCGCCGCAGCAGGCCGAGCAGCGCCGACCAGTGCCGCTCGTCGCCCTCCTCGTGGTACGCCGCCGTGTCGGCCTGCGTGAAACCGTGCGGCGCCCCGGTGTACACCTCGCACCGGTGGCGGACGCCGGCGGCGGTCAGGGCCCGCTCCAGGCGGTCGATCTGCTCCCGCGGCAGCGAGGGGTCCTGGTCGGCGTGGCCGAAGTACAGCTCGGCGGTGACCCGGCCGGCCACCAGGTGCGGGCTGTCCGGCGCGTCCGTCGCCAGCCGTCCGCCGTGGAAGCCGGCCGCGGCGGCGACCCGCTCCGGGTACGTGCCCGCGGTCAGCAGCGACAGCCGGGCGCCCATGCAGTAGCCGGTCAGCGCCACCGGCCCCGGCGCCACCACGGGCGACCCCGCCAGCCAGTCCAGCCAGGCACCGGCGTCGGCCATCGCCCGCTCGTTCGTCAGCTCCCGCATCATCGGCGTGATCCGCTCGAAGAGCTCCGGCCGCGCCCCCGGGTCGATGAGCTCGGGCAGGTCGACCAGCGGGGCACGCCCGTGCCGGTGGAACAGGTTCGGCACCAGCACCGTGTAGCCCTCGCCGGCCAGCCGGTCCGCCATGGACCGCAGCCGCGGACGCAGCCCGAAGGCGTCCATGAACAGCAGCACGCCCGGGCGGGCGGCCCCGTCGGCGGGGTGGGCCAGGTAGGCGTCGGCGGTGCCGTCCCCGGCGGGGACGTCGACGGCGGTTCCCTGTACGGCGGTCATGGCGGCGCTGCCTCTCTGCGGGGCGGGGACCGGGAACCGGTCCGCGTGACCGGGCGGATCACGGTCATCGTGACACGCCCCGTCCCGCGGCGTCCGGCCCGCCCCTGCGTACGGGGCGGCCGTGAACCCCCCTTGGCCGGCGCTTTACTCGAACCGTGAGGTGTCGCCCGCGCCGTGCCGCACGATCTCGGCCTCCCCGCCGGAGAAGTCGATGACGGTCGTCGGTTCCGTGCCGCATTCGCCGGAGTCCACCACTCCGTCCAGGACGTGGTCGAGCTCGTCCTTGATCTCCCAGCCCTGTGTCATCGGCTCCTCCTCGCCGGGCAGCAGCAGCGTGCTGGACAGCAGCGGCTCGCCGAGCTCCGCGAGCAGGGCCTGGGTGACGACGTGGTCGGGGATGCGCACCCCGACCGTCTTCTTCTTGGGGTGCTGCAGCATGCGCGGCACCTCCTTCGTCGCGGGCAGGATGAACGTGTAACTGCCGGGCGTCGACGCCTTGATCGCGCGGAACACGTCGTTGTCGATGCGTACGAACTGGCCGAGCTGCGCGAAGTCCTGGCACACCAGGGTGAAGTGGTGCCGGTCGTCCAGCTTGCGGATCGCCCGGATCCGTTCGATGCCGTCCCGGCTGCCCAGGCGGCAGCCCAGTGCGTAGCAGGAGTCCGTGGGGTAGGCGACAAGAGCGCCCGCGCGGATGCTGTCGGCGATCTGGCCGATGGTGCGCGGCTGGGGGTTGTCGGGGTGCACGTCGTAGTACTTCGCCATTCACCGAGCTTATGCCGCCCGGGCGCGCCGGGTGCGCAGGGCCGGGTGCCGGGCCCGCGGGCGGCCGACGTGGGACGTCTGGGGTAACGTCCCCGACCGGTGCGCCGAAGACGGTGCCAGGAGGGAGGGGAAGGCCGAGGTGGCTGGCCGAGAGGACGGGAACCGGCAGCAGGAGACGCCCGCGGGAGCGAGTCCGGCGTGGGAGCGGGAACTGCTGGAGCATCTGCGCCCGGCCGGGCGCGACGTGCGCAGGGTCGTCGACTGGCTCTCCGGCGCCGTGCGGGCCGCGGTGGCCCTGCAGGACGCCGCCGGGAACCTCGTCGCCGGCACGCGTCTCCCCCTGGACGAGGACCTCGTCGCGGACATCACCAGCGGCCGGATCGCCTCCGCCGCCTGGCAGAGCCGGGAACGCCACCTGCGCCTGGTCCGGGTGGAACACCCCTCGCGCGCCTGCGTCCTGGCCGTGTCCCGCGAGGCCCCCTTCGACCGGCAGGCCTCCGACGTCGTCACGCACACCGCCCAGGTCGTGGAGCTGCTGCTGACGGCACGCGAGTCGACCGCGGCCGGGCACCGGCTCCGGCGGGCCACCTCCGACCTGCGCCTGGCCATCCTGCAGTTGCTGATGGTCGAGGACACCATGGCCGCCCGCCGCGTGGCCGCCGGGCTCTGGCCCGGGCTGCTCGACGCCGACACCGCGTGCGTGTACGTCGTCGAGTCCGCGCCCGCCGTACGCGACCGCATCGCCGAGGAGTGCCTGGACCGCACCCGGGAGGACGCCCTGGTGGTGCGCTGCCCCGCCATGGACGGGCACGTGATCGTCGTCGGCCCGCGCGACACCACCGGCGAGGCCCTGCGCTCCCTGGTCGCCCGGCACTCCGGCCTCTTCCTCGGCGGCAGCGTCCGGCAGAGCCTCGCCCGTACCGCCACCGCCTACGGCCAGGCCGTCAGCGCCCTCGCCGTCGCGCACTTCCGGCCCGACAAGACCGCCGTCTACGCCGAGCGCACCCACCCCGAGCGCCTGATGGACCCGGCGGCGCTGCGCGGCTGGACGGCCCGGCTGCTGCGCCCGCTGGACACCCTGGCGCACCACACCCGGGCCGAACTCCTCGCCACCAGCCGGCTGGGCCTGGAGTTCACCGCCGTCAACGCCGCCAAGGTCCTCGGCGTCAGCCGCAACACCGTCCGCGCCCGCATGGAACGCGTGGAGGCCCTGCTCGGCACGGACTTCGCCGACCTCACGGTGCGGGCCGTCGTCCATCTGGCGCTCAACACGCAAGTGGGCCTGCCCGACGCCCACTTCGCCGGCGACACCGGGCGGCCCGGGCCCCGGCTCCCCGACCTGCTGTCCGGGTCCGCCGTGCGCACCTGGGCCGAGGACCTGCTCGGGCGGCTGGACGCGGACGCCCGCAACCCGCGCCGGACGCTGCGCACCTGGATCGCCGCCGGCGGCAACGCCGAACGGGCGGCGCAGGACCTCGGTGTCCACGCGCAGACCGTGCGCGAACACGTCCGCAGCGCCGAACCGGTCCTGGAACGCCAGCTGCTGGCGGGCGGCACCGACCTGTACGAGGTCGTGCTCGCCCACCTGGCCGTCGGCGACCTCGGCCTGCCGCGTTTCCACTGCGACGACTGACGGTTTTTTGCCTCAGGGGCAACCGGTCAGGCGGGTCCGGGGCGGGACGAATGCGGGCCATTGGGACTCAGCTGTGCACGGGTGAGCCCTGACCGGCGCACAGCGGGCATCGACACGATTCACAAGGCCGCCACCGCCGACGTAGGTTCTGTGAACCGCGGGAGCACGACCGGAACGGGGGACCGGTCGGGCTCCCGCGCACCGCCCGGGCCGTCCGCGTCCCGCTCAGCCCCGCAGCCGCACCGGGATCTCCTGCCAGCCGAAGGCGATGAAGGACGGCACCTGGCGCAGGCCCTCCTCGCCGGCGGCCAGGCGCAGGTCCGGGAAGCGGTCGAAGAGCGCGGGCAGCGCGGTGAGGGCCTCCAGCCGGGCCAGCGGCGCGCCGATACAGCGGTGCACGCCGATCCCGAACGACAGGTGGTCGTCGGCGGCGCGCGTGGCGTCGAAGACGTCTGCGTCCGGCCCGTAGCGCTCGGGATCGAGCCCCGCGGCGGCGAACGTCGTGATGATGGCGTCGCCGGCCGGGATCCGCACACCGCCGACGGTCAGGTCGGTGACGGCGAACCGCAGCGGCAGCGAGGCGATCGACGGGTGCACGCGCAGCGTCTCGTCGATCACGGCGTCCCAGCCGGTCTCCCCGGACCGCACGGCCGCCAGCTGCCCGGGGCTGCGCAGCAGGGCGACGACCGCGTTGCCCACCAGGTTGACCGTGGTCTCGTACCCGGCGCCGATGACCAGCAGCAGCGTGTACAGCAGTTCCTCGTCGCTGAGCCGGTCGCCGTCCTCGTCCCGGACGCGGATCAGCTCCGTGGTCATGTCGTCGCCGGGGTGGGCGGCCTTGTGCGCGATCAGCGCGGGCAGCACCGTGCCGATCTGCCGCTGGACGGACGCCGCGTGCTCCGGGCTCGGGTCGGTGGTGTCCATGATGGCCGCGACCAGCCGGCCGGTGGCCTCGCGCAGGTCGTCCGGGACGCCGAACAGTTCGCAGATCATGCGCATCGGCAGCGGGTGGGCGAAGCGCTCCTTGACGTCGACGACCTCCTCGCCCGCCGCGTCGAGCGCGTCCAGCAGCTCCGCCGTGATCGCCTCCACCCGGGGCCGCATCGCCTCGGTGCGCCGGTGGGTGAAGCTGGGCGCCACCAGTTTGCGCAGCCGCGTGTGGTCGGCGCCGTACGTGGAGAGCATGTTGACCACGCCCACCCAGCCCAGGATCCACGCCCAGGACGGGTGGTCGCCGATCTCGGGCCACAGCCGCCAGTGCAGCCGCGGGTCCTTGCTGACGTTCGGGTCGAGGATGAGTTCCTTGAGCGTGTCGTACCCGGTGGGCGCCCAGGCGGGGATGCCGCCGGGCAGCTCGACGGGGACGACCGGGCCGAGGGCGCGCAGCCGGGCGCTCTCGGCGGCGATGTCGGCGCCGAACGGGTCGAGCGCGATGCGGTCGGTCACGGTCACGGGCGTCCTCCTGGCTGGTCGGGGGAGCGGGGGGTGAAACGCACGGGCAGTGCGGTCAGCGAACGGTGGAACGGCCCGGGCCGCCAGGTGAGGCGCTCACGGGGCAGCACCGGTTCGAGGTCGGGCAGCCACTGCGTGAGCCGCTCGATCGCCTCGGTGGCGATGAGCATCGCCTGCTGCCGGACGGGGCAGGCGTGCGGCCCCGCCGACCAGGACAGGTGGGAGACGTCGCCCGGGTGGCGGTCCGCGCCGCGCTCCTGCTCGGCGGCGTGCGCGAGGGCCCCGTAGCTGATCACCACCGGCACCGCCGCCCGGATCCAGGTGCCGTGGAAGGTGAGGGGCGTACGGGCGTAGTGGATGCCGTAGTTGGCGAGCGGCGTCTCGTGGTGCAGGACGTCCAGCACCGCGTCGGTGACCGGGCGGGCGCCGCTGGTCAGCGTCGAGTAGAAGGCCGGGTTGCCGAGGATCCGCGACAGGGCGTTCGCCACCAGGTTGGCCGTCGGCTCGTGGCCCGCGCCGAGCGTGAGGAACACCTGCCAGGTGACCTCCTCGTGGGTCAGTTGCGCCGGATGGTCCAGCAGCCGGCTCGCCAGGTCCTCCCCGCGCTGCTCGATCTTGGCGGCGATGAGCTCCAGCACGTACCCGGCGTACTCGGCCTCGCCCTGCGCCGCCTGCGCGCCGCCCTCGATGATCTTGCCGATGGCGGCGTCCAGCCGGTCGCTCGCGCTGTCCGGCAGCCCGAACAGGCTGTTGAAGATCAGCGCCATCAGCGGCCTGGTGAACTCGCCCACCAGGTCGGCCTCGCCGCGCGGCCCGAACCGGCTCACCAACAGGTGCACCGCCGCGTGCACCCGGGCCCGCAGATCGTGCGGCTCCACCAGGTCGAAGGCGTCCACCAGGGAGGTGCGGTAGCGGATGTGCGCGGCGCCGTCGGCGAACAGCAGGTTGGGCCGCCACCGCATCATGCCGAGCACCGGCGAGTCGTCGGGGACGGTGGCCTCCCACGGCCGGGGATCGTGCGAGAACGCCTCCGTGTCGTGCAGCAGGTCCAGCGCCGCGCGCCGGTCGGTGACGACGTACGCCGGGACGCCGGGGGCGAGTTCGGCCCAGCCGACCGGGCCCTGGGCGCGCAGGGCCGCGTAGTACGCGTAGGGATCGCGGGCGAAGCCGTCCTCCCACAGGCGGACGGGCGCCGCGAGGGAGAAGGCCTGCTCAGCGGGGGAGGGGTGGGTCACCGGGGCTCCGGGGGGTGGTGGTCGATCAGGTGCTGCACCAGCGCGAGCAGGGCGTCGACGGAGGAGTCGGCCTCCCGCGCGTCGCAGGTCACCATCGGGGTCGTCGGTTCCAGGTCCAGGGCGGCGCGCAGCTGCTCGGGGGTGTGGTGGCGGGGCGCGTCCGGGAAGGTGTTGAAGGCGACCGCGTACGGCAGTCCGGACTCCTCGACCAGCCCGAGCACGTCGAACGAGGCGTCGATACGGCGGGCGTCGACCAGGACGAGCGCGCCGAGCGCCCCGTAGGCGATGTCGTCCCACAGCTCCCGGAACCGCTCCTGGCCGGGCGTGCCGAACAGGTACAGCACCACCCCGCCCGGCAGGCTGATCCGGCCGAAGTCGATGGCGACGGTCGTGGTCGACTTGTCGCGCACCCCGGCGAGATCGTCCACCTGCGCGGACGCCTCGGTCAGGAGCTCCTCGGTGTGCAGCGGGCGGATCTCCGACACCGAGCGGATCAGGGTGGTCTTGCCCACCCCGAAGGGTCCCGTGACCAGGATCTTCACCAGGTCGCGGGCGGTGTCGGGGAGATGGATGTCCGCACCGCCGGTCCGGGCGTCAACGGTGCTTGAGGTCGCGGAGGCCATCGGCCACTCTCTTCAGCAGGTCGGGGTCGAAGCGCCGGGCCGGCGGGATGGGCGCGCGGGCCAGCACCAGATCGCGGTCCAGGAGGCCGGCGGCCAGCACCAGCACGGCGGAGACGGGCAGCCGCAGCAGCGCCGCGGCCTCCACCACCGTCAGCGACCCGTACTCCAGTTCCTCGAGCAGGGCCGCCTGGGCGGCGGGCAGGTCGGCGGGGGCCGGCTCACCGCTGCCGGTGAGGACCGACAGCCGCTCCAGGTGGGTCCGGCTGGGCCGGGCCACACCGCCGGTCGACAGATACGCGGGAACCAGGGGACGGCCGCCTCGGCGACCGGTCATGCCGGTGCGTCGCCGTCGGTGCCTCGTGGACCGGCGGCCATCGCCTTCTCGCCCAGCCGTGCCACCTGCGAGTGCACCCGGTGGGCGAGCAGGTCCAGGCGCACTTCCGGATCGCCGTACGCGGCCACGCAGGTGCCGTGGTCCGTCGGCACGATGAGCACGTAGCCGTGGTCCGACTCGATGACGACCTGCCGGACGTCCGCACGGTCCGAGTCGGCGAACGCCGCCGCCGCGGTGCGGCAGGCGCCCTGCACCGTGCTGGTGATCGCCGCGACCCGCTCGGCCGACGGCTGCGACAGCGCGTCGGTGTAGCCCGTGACGAGCCCGTCCCGGGTGAGCAGGACGGCGGCCACGGTGTGCGGCACCTCCAGGACCGGATCGAGCACCCATGCCGTGTCCCCCGTCGCGTGGCCGCTCATGGCGCCGTTCCCCCTTCGTGATCGTTGCTGTCGGTGTCGTCGGTCGCTGTGTCGTCGGATGCGGTGCCGGCCGGCGCCGTGGCCGGGGCACTGTCAGGTACGGCCGGGAAGGCTCCGGTGTTCGACCCGGCGGCGGACCGTGCGGCCGCCGTGCCGGACTGCAGGGCGCCGAGCGCGGCGGCGGCCTCCTCGGGGCGCCGCGGCGCGCGCCTGGGGGCGGGGGCGGCCACGTCCGCGGCGGCGGGAGCACCGGGGGCACCGGCGCGGCTGCGGCGCCGCCGCTGCGGGAGGCCGCCGCTGTCGCGCGGACCCTGGTGTCCGGGGGCCGGGGCGGAGACGTGCTCGTCCTGGTCGGCCCCGTAGTCGTGGTCGCGTTCGCCGTCCGGGCCGGTGGGACGGGCGCCGGGGTGCCGGGGGGAAGCGGGCGCGGACTCCCGGGGCGGCGCGTCCGGGCCCGGCTCGCCCACGGCGGCGACACCGGCCGGAGCCGGGCCGGGCCCCGGGGCCGGGCCGGATTCCGGGGCCAGGTCGGATTCCGGGGCCGGGCCGGGAGTGGCCGGTTCCGGCCGCCGGGGCGGGGACGCCGGTGCCGGGTCCGGGCCGTCGGCCGCGCTTCGGGCGGCGGCACGCGGAGCACCCGCCGTGTCCCGCTCCGGCCTGCGCGTCGAGCGCGGGGCACTGGCCGCCGGGGGAAGCTCCTCGGGGTCGATCCGCGTCAGCAGGTGGCTGTCGACCCGCAGCACCGCCCGGACGCCCCCGTACGGCGACGGGGAGGACAGGTCCACGCCCAGATCGAACTGCCGGGTCAGCTGGCCGATGGCGGCGAGGCCCATGCGCGGCGGGTCGCCGAGCTCGGTGAGCAGGATGGGCTCGGAACCGCCCACCAGCCTCTGCGCACGGGCCCGTTCCTCCTGCGTCATGCCCAGCCCGGCGTCGTCGACGGTGACGCAGACACCGTGGTGGACGGCCTCCAGGTTGACCACTACCTCGGTGTCGGGCGCGGAGTGCCGCAGCGCGTTGTCGAGGAGTTCGGCGACGATGATCGCGACCGGCTCGACGGCGTGGGATACCAGGGCCGTCCCGGCCGCGAGGTGGTTGTGGACGCGCACCCGCTGGTAGCCCGCGAGCCGGGCCTGACCGCCCGTCACCGCGTCGACGAGGTGGGACTCCTCCCGGGCGAGCCCCACCCAGGCCCCGCACACCACCGCCGCGACCTGCGCACGGCGCAGCGACTGCTCGTTCTCGTGGTCCAGCTCGAAGAGGGTCTGCGCCAGCTCCGGGTCGTCGTAGCGCTGCTGCAGCCCGCGCAGGGCGTCCTGCAGCCGGTATAGCGCCGCCTGGATCTCCCGGGTGGCCCCGCGCATCCCGGCCTGCGCGGCCGCGTCGATCCGGGTGCGCTGCGCGGCGAGTTCGGCGTGCAGCGCCTTCAGCACCTGCTCCAGCGCCAGTCCCAGGGGCGAACCGGCGAGCTGCGGGTTCAGCGGGCCGGGCACAGTGACGTGCGGGTGCGCGGTCTGCCGGGCCGCGGCGGGCAGGCGCCGCGCCGCCAGGTGCTCGACCTCGGCCGCGAACGCCCGTGAGGTACCGTCGAGTTGCGCCCGCAGCGCGGCCGTCTTCGCGCGCTGTTCGGCCAGCTGCCGCCGGGAGCGCAGCAGCCCGCCGCCGAGGGCGAACGCGGACAGCGTGCCGACGGCGAGACCGCCGGCGACCAGGTCCGGTATTTCGATCATCGAGTCGATTCCAGTGGGGAGTCGGGCAGGGCGGAGTCCGAGGTCCTCGGGCGGACCATCCGGCCATCCGGAGCACAGTACACACCGTCATCGCCTGATCTCGCACGGTGGGAGCGGCACTTCGTTTCGAAAGTGATCGCCGTCTGGTCGCATCTGTGGCAACTGTCGGGATTGCCGTCCGGGGGAGAGGAGTTGGCGCTGCCCGCGGACCCGCCGGGTCCGCCGGGAGGGGCGTGACCGGGCCGCCGCCGAATGGCACCGCGAAGGCCTGTGTGCCACCTCGGCGGGCGGGTACCCGACCGTCGCCCTGAAGAGGCCCGCTCCGCGAGAAGGAGGTCCGAATGACCAGCGAGACCGAGACCGGCGGCGCAACCGGTACGCAGGACAAGGACTACAACCTGATCTGGTACGTCGAGGCGTGCCTGAGCAACGCCCTGCGCCTGGAGAGCTACATCCAGGACGCGGAGCGCGCCAAGGACACCGAGGTCGCCGACCTGTTCCGCAAGGCCCAAGCGGACAGCCGCAAGGGTGCGGAACTGGGCAAGGGACTCCTGCGGGCACGCCTCGACGGCGGCTGAGGCCACCCGGCCCGCCCGGGCCCGGACTCCCGCCAGGCGGGGTCCGGGCCTTTCCGCGTGCTGCGCGGGTCGAGTGCCTTCTGGCCGACGCGTCGTCAGACGGACCGGCGGGAAGGGAAGTTGGGCAGTCAGACGTCGGGCATCCTCCCGCCCGCCGCCGGTCCCGTCTACCGTTGCCCCCCGGCAGCCACCACGACGGAGATCACCGAGGAACTGATCCGGGACCTGCTGCGTGACCAGCACCCCGATCTGGCGGACCGGCCCCTGCGGCTCGGGGCGCGCGGCTGGGACAACCAGGTGTGGCGGCTCGGCGACGACCTCGCCGTGCGGCTGCCCTGGGCGACGGGGTCCGCGGACGCGCTGCTGCGCAAGGAACACCCCTGGCTGCCGCCGCTCGCACCGCGCCTTCCGCTGCGCGTGCCCGTGCCGCAGCACCTGGGCGAGCCCTCCTCGCGGTTCCCGAGGCCCTGGCTCGTCAGCCGCAGTCCATTGAGTACGTGGTCGCTGTGCGTCTCCATCACGATCTGCACCCCGCTGGCCGCCGCGGCGCTCGCCAGGTACGCCATCCAGGTCTGGCCCTGCGGGTGCGGGTGCGCCTCCGGGTTCTCCAGCAGGATCAGTGTCCCTGGCTTGGCCGACAGGCAGGCGACGACGATCGGCAGGACGTACGTGAGTCCGAAGCCGATGTTGGTGGGCCGCTGTTGGAGGCCAACGCACCGGAGCCGAAGCGGTGGCTGAGGCGGACGGCATCTGTGCCGGCGATGTCCTCCGCCTTGAGAGCCCCCCCGGGCAGAGCTGCTGCATCCATGCCTGGGTCTGCCCGAGGAGGCTGTTGGAAGAGGCGTCCGGGAGGATGAGCGAGCCCGCCGCGACGGGTTCATCGTGGTGAAGGCGCAGATAGTTGACTGTGTGCTCGCCGTGCGCGCCGAGGAATCCGCGGGTGTGACGGCGTGATGCGAACGGGGGAAACTGACCTGCGGCGAGACCCGGTCCGCCTTGGGGTACTGGAAGCCCGGCCCGAACAACGTCGGCAGCAGCACGGCCGGTTCGACAGACGCCTCGAGGATCTGCCCGTCCTCTTCCCGAAGCAGCTTCAGGTGGTCGGCCTCACGCTCGTAGAGCGCCGTCCACTGCTCCGCCGCTCCGCCTCCCCGTACTGTGAACGCGATGTGCGGCCCCGTGTCGTCGTACGACTCGTGCCGCACGTCCTGCCCGGTACCGAGTTGCACAAGCTCCTCGTTGAGGAGCAGCCCGGCGTCACGGTCGCCGACGGGGGCGAGGTCGCCCGACTCGTACGACTGCCGGAGCAGGGCGAGGGACTGGAGCACGGAGCTCTTGCCCGACGAGTTCAGCCCGGTCAGCAGCGTGAAAGGGGCGAGGCGCAGTTCCTGGCGGGCGAATGCCTTGAAGTCGGTGAGGGTGAGCGACTCAAGCATCCGTGGACTCCAACACCTCGCGAAACAGCTCCTTCATGGACTGGAAGCGGTAGTTGATCTTGTTGGCGTCGCCGGTGCCTGAGGAGATGGCGTCGTAGAAGGCCGGGTCGTCCATCAGCTTCTGGAACTTCTCCCGGAGGACCGGTGCCCGCGCGCACAGGATGTCGATCTCCTCGGAGTCGCACCGCTCCACGATCACCGCTTGGGTCCTGAACAGGGCCTTGTTGATGGGGTACCGGCGGCTGACGCCGCTGAACTGCTTGCGGAACCCCTGTCCCTGGTCTCCGAAGATCCGTCCGCAGTCCACCATCGCGAGATAGAAGCGCCGCTCCAGCTCTGTCAGCAACTTCAGCCGGCAGTGCGTTGATGCGGTGCATGGCTTTGCGGAGGAAGCCGTCGAAGTCCTGCGTGACGTACCGCTCGGGCGGAGTCATCGCGAACGCGAGGAAGCGTAGACACAGCGGCCAACAGCAGAGCTGGGAACATCCACCACCACCGCATGGCCCTCCGCCCCGAAGGCCCCAGCCACAGCGCCGCCGCGGCCACGGCGGCGGCGATGGTGACGACGCACGACAGAACGATTCCGCCATACGCGTCGTCGTCCCAGGTGCCGGACGGGGTGATGGTCCATGCCGTCCAGCAGAAGTACGCGGCGATGAGGGTGAGCAGGGTGAGGGGCACAGCGAGGACCACACGGAGGCAGCCGCGGTCGTCGTCCCAGTGGGAAGGGCTGATCATCAGCGCAGTGCGTTCCTTGCCTCGTCCAGATTGTTCGCGAACCCAGGCCCGTAGCCCTGGGTGTCGTCGGTCTGCCAGGACGGCCTGCCGTTGTAACGCGCGGCGAGTTCCTGGTACTGGGCCGGTGTCATCTCCTCGGCCGGCACAGCGGCGAACTCACTCTCCGCCTTGAGTTGGGCCAGGTACTCCGAAACGATGAAGATGTTCTGCGCAGGATCCTGCAAGGCGGTTTCCAGTCACCGACGAGGCCCTTAGTCTGCCGATGCCGATGCCGATGCCGATGCCGATGCCGATGAGGACGGGGTCGCCGGAAGAGGGCTGATGCCAGGTTCGAAGTGGGCGCGGAGGTAGATGCGGGTGCGCTTCGGCGAGTACTCGTGTGCGTACAGACGGACGCAGCGCTTGTCTGACGTGTCGTACGCGTCGGACGTGCCGTACGGGTTGTCGGGGGTTCCGGAGGTGCCGGGGTCCTCGGTGGCCTTGGCGGCGGCGGGGCAGACGTAGCCGTAGCGCATGCCGTCCTTGAACGTCTCGGGTTCCGGGAGCCCGAGGTGGGCGAAGTCATGGGGAGTGACGTCGGCCTGCGTGGACGAGGGCTTCAGCCACTTGCCCTCCGCGGGATGCTCCTTAAGGTAGGTCTCCGCCTCGGACCTCGTCAGCGTGAAGGTGAGCAGGCCCGTGTCGAAACGGGAGGTGACCTCGTACGCGGCCTGTGGGGACCGGGCCGTGACCGGGATGTCAAGGCCCATCTGCTCGCTCATCCACTCCGACGAGATCCCCTCGGCCCACCTCGCGTCCGCAGCTTGTTCCGCCACGCGGCCGTCGGCGCCGTCGCCGCCCTGGTCGGCGAGGAGCCACGCCCCTGCGGTCACGACGCCCGAGAGGGCCAGTACGCCGGCGGTCACGCCTGCGATGAGCCACCAGCGGCGGCCACCACGACCGCCGTTGCCGCCGCCTTCCTCGGGTGCCCGGTACGCGTAGACGTCGTTCATCGGCCGTCCGCCCTCTCCGCCGCCCTGCCGGTCGTACGGTCCTGCTGTTGCTCTCGGCCGGGATTCAAGCGTCCGTCCCTGCTGTCGTCGGGACCCGGTAGCGGGTCGTCGTTGGGCTCCGAGGAGCCGAGATCGTAGTTCTTGACGCTGCTACTGCCCGTCATGTCGAACTCCTGGGCGAGGCCTACCCGGTGCAGCTTGGCCATCTCTCCGTCGGGGATGTCCAGCGGGCCGACGTTGACGCCCTTGCCCTCGTCCCAGTTGTAGCGGTCCCAGACGTTTGCCTGGTAGTCGATGCTGATCTTGGGGTTGCCATTCACATCCGGAACGGCCGTCACCACGCCGGTGACGTTGGTATTGGCGCCGCCCACCGCGTAGTACCAGTTGGGATCAACCTGCTGAGTGAAGTAGAAGCCCTCGGGTTGCTTCGCCTCGACCGGGAAGGCGACCGGTTTTCCTCCGTTCTTCTCGAACTCCGCGAGAGCCTGCTTGCGCCAGTCGTCCTGGTTCAGCCGGACGATGTCGTCGACGTACGTCCTGAAGGCGGGGACGTCCGTCATCATCTTGTCCACGGGCAGGTTCATGACGCTGCCGCTGTTTCCCAGGAAGTGGGCCATGTGGCGGGACGCGTCCGTCATGCCCTTCCAGTCGGCGCCCTCCGTCAGCAACTCCATCTTCTGCTTGGTGGTCCACTCGTCGAAGCCTGGTGACTCGGACCCGTGTCTTCCCGAGCCCGCGTCCGCCGCGATCTGCGGCATGGTGGGGCTGAGAATGCCTGCGGCCAGCAGGTCGTCCTTCTGCGCCAGCCAGAGCTGTGCCCGTGCCTCGGGGCTCAGGGACTCCCACAGGCGCCCCAGTTCGGCCCGCTGCTTCGGGCTCGCGTCCCCGCCGAGCGCGGCCAGTTCCTTCGCGCGCGGCAGTTGTTCCTCGTCAAGGGAGGTGTACCGGGCATGGCCCGCGTTGTGCGGGTCGTTGCCGTGGCTCTTGCGCAGCGCGCGTACTGCCGCCGCGTCGACCTCGGCGGCGTGCTGGACGATTCCGGTGAGAGTGTCCGCGTACCACTGGATCCGGTCCTTGGTGCGCTGGTCGGGGCCGTCGGGAGTGCACATCGCCTCCGAGACGCGAACCGTGCCGCCCGGACCGTCGAAGACGAGGAGGCCTGGGTCCGGCGGTTCGTGGGCCGGGTCGCCCTTGCGCGCCGAATCGCTGAGGCTCTGTGCCTGCTTCTGGTACCGCGTCAGCTCGGCGTGGGCGTCGCCGAGGACGTTGGCGATGCTCTCGGCCTCTGTCTGGAGGTCCGTGAACTCTGTGGCCGTTTTGCGCACGAAGTCCTTGGTCACGCCGGCGTTGACGCCCTCCCAGCGGGCGCCGTCGGACTTCTTCGTCAAGCCGTCCCGTACGTCGGTCGTGAGCTTGGCCAGATCGCCGGCCATCGTTCTCCAGTCGGACGCAGCCGTGCCCAGCTTGGTGAGGTCCAGGGCCATGAGGTCCGAGTACGACAAATCTCCCATGACGCGACCTACTTGAAGTAGTCGTTCAGCGCTGAGACGGGCAACGATCCAGTACGGCCCCGGATCTCGGCTGCGATCCCGGCGTCCTCCCGCGCATACAGCTTCTTGCTGTAGTCGAGGTGGTTGGAGATGTGCGCGCAGGCTTGGAGGACGTGCTTCACCTGCGAGGTCCAGATCTCGACCGTCGACTCCAGTTCCGCACCGAGCCCGAGGTTGTGGCTCTTGAGCGCGGCGGCCGCCTGCATGGTGGACCCGGATCCGTTCTTGTCCACGCCCGCACCGGCGACGTCGGCCTTCTTCTTCAGCTCGCTGTGGAGTATGAACGCCTCGTGACCGACGGCCCCGAGGTCGTCTCGGTGCACCACGAGATCCGAGTCGCCGACACCTGCCGCCCCGGCCTGATTCAGCCGCATCCGCACAGCCTGGCCCTCCGACGCCGCAGCCTTGGCCCTCTCCCACTCTTCCCAAGCCACTTCGGTCCCCCGTCCCGTCCCCGGTCATGCTTCGGCGAGCCGTGCAATGGCTGCCGCCCGTCGCTCACGCAAATCTATCAACCCCGTACATGTGAGCAGCCGTTCAGCTTGACCTGCGACTCGGCTACTCGGCCGGGATTGCCTGGAACGGCATGGTCGCCACAAGGCCGAAGGGGCTCTCTCGGCTGCATGAGCACTTGTTCTGGTGAACTTTCGAGGTTCGGAGGCGTGGTCGGCGCGTGCTTCCTGGCGTGGGCAGCGGTCGGTACGGGTAGTGGAGGTGAGCGGGCGGGTGAGCGAACTGGTACGGCAGCCGGATGAAACCGTGGCTGCGGACACGGGCTCGGAGGGCGAGACGGAGGCTTCGGGGGCGCCCGAGCCGGGGTCGGGCATCCTCCGGGTTTTCGGTCGGCAGCTGAAGCGGTTCCGGCTGCGGGCGGGGCTGGAGCGGGCCGAGTTCGGGTCGCGGACCGGGTACTCGGCCTCCACGATCGCGCCACCTGGGTGCCGGGCGAGCCCGCCGACCGCGCCCCCGTCACGCGCGCCGCGGAGGCGGCCGACGCCCTGGCCGGCTTCCTGACGGCCCTTCACCGGCCCGCGCCCGATGGGGCACCCGAGGGCCGGGATCGGGGCGGACCGCTGTCCGGCACCGCCGCACACCTCACCCGGCAGCTCGCCCCGGCCGCCGAGCGAGGGCTGGTCCACGACCCGGACGCCGTCCGCGCGGTCTGGGAGGACGCCGCCGCCCCCGACTGGACGGGCCCGCGACTCTGACTGCACGGCGATCTGCACCCGGCCAACGTGCTGACCACCGACGGCCCCCTGTCCGGGGTGATCGACTTCGGGGACCTCTTCGCCGGCGATCCGGCCTTCGACCTCGCCGCCGCCTGGATCCTGCTGCCGGACGGCGCCGTCGACCGCTTCCACGCCGCCTGCCGGCCGGCCCCGGACGCGGCCACCCTGCGCCGCGCCCGGGGCCGGGCGGTGCTGCTCGCCCTGGCCTGCCTGCACATCGCGGACGCCGGCGTCCACGGCCGCCCCGGAGGCAAGCCGACCTGGGGCCCGCCCGCCCGTGCTTCCCTGCGGCGCCTCACCGCGACGCTCCGGCGGTGACCGGGCGGCCCGGGGGTGACTGGGCGGCCCGGTGGTGACCGGGTGCCCCGGCAGCGACTCGGCGGCCCAGCGGTGGCAGGACGGCCCGGCAGTGACTGGGCGGCCCGACGGTGATCGGGCGGCCCGGCCGTGACGGGCGGCCGTCGCGGGTCCGCCGGGCCGGGTCAGAGCCCGAAGACCTCACTGACGCACCGGGCCAGCCGGTCCTCCGTCATCGTGCGGTCCACGGCGACGGCGGGCAGCCCCAGGCGCGCGGTCTCCTCGCGGAGCCGCCCGGTGAACAGGTCGTCCCGCACGGCCAGGTTGCGTTCCGCCCGCTCCGGGTGGCCGGTCCTCGCCGTGAACCTCGCCTCGTGCCCGGCCCGGCTGCGGAAGGCGGCCTGCCGGAAGCCGGGCGTGGGCAGCAGCCAGACCGCGTGCCGCCGGTCGGGCAGCAGCGGCTCCACGAGACGCGGCAGCAGCCGGAAACCCTCGACCACGACAGGCGGCTCCGACGGCATGCGCAGCAGATCCTCGACGATCAGGCCGAACGCCTCCCCGTGGAACCAGGGAAACGTCTCCAGCATCTCCTCGGGGGACCTGTTCACCCAGCGCTCGTCCATGTCCATGGCCAGGAACGCGTGCAGCAGGGGCGCGTCCCGGGCGGTGGTCCGGCGCGCGTGATCCGCCATCACGTCGTCGGTCGCGTAGACGCGCCAGCCGTGCCGCCGCGCGAGCCGGCGGGCGATGGTCGACTTGCCCGCGCCGCTCCCGCCCCCGATCCAGTGGACGTGCCGCACCTGTCCGCCCCTCCCGTGACCGAGTCCGACTGTCAGTGGCGGATGCCACCATGCCGCAGTCCACCATGGCATCCCGGGACGAGGGGGAACGATCGTGCGCAGGCCGGTCGACGGAGAGGTCCACGTGCACTACGGCCAGATCCACGTCGAGAGCGATCCGGACGGCGACGGCCCGGGCCTCGCGGAGGCGTTCGCCGGGCAGAGCGGAGGGCTGTGCGGGGCGGCCGCGCCGGGCACCCTGTGGCTCCGCACCGGCCTGCACACGGGCGGCGTGGGCTTCACGGTCGAAGTGCACGAACAGGCCCCGCCGCTGGACCCGGAATGGGAGGACGTGGTCGAGGTGTCCTTCCGCCCGCTCTCGACGGACAGCATGCTCGTCCAGTGGGCGGGAGAGGCCGCCTGGCCGCTCGGCCTGGAGGAGACCGGGTACCGCGTGCGGTACTGCGCCCAGGGCATGGACCGGGCGCACCACGAGGACACCCGCCTCGGTGAAGAACCCCAACTGGACCGCTATCTGCTGCAGTTCTGGCCCGCCCCGCCCGAGCCGGACCGCGTCCTGAAGCAGACCTCATGGATCGCCGCGCACTGCCACGCCTACGCCCGGGACCTGCCGCCCCCGCCCACCCCGGCCGAGCGCGCCGAGACGGAGCGCAGGGCCCGCCTGGCCCGGGAGACCGCGGAACGGGAACGTTTGCTCGCCCTCGAACGCCGGGAATGGGGCGGGAAGCCGCCGAGCGAGGCCCTGCGCGGCCTCGGAGGCGACGTCAGAGGGCTGCGCGCCTTCGCCCCCGATCTCCTCCACGCGCTCGACGCGGCCGGCCCCGCCACCCGGCGCGCGGTGGCGCTGCTGGCGGCCCGCCGGGCCTGCGAGGTCGCCGGGCTCACCGCTCTCGACTGGGTCGCCGACGCGCTCACGGCCCTCGACGAAGGCCGCCCGCTGCCCCCGCCGTTCGGCGACGACACCCGCATGTGGCAGACACTGGCCTCCGACCCGCGCCTCCCGGACCGGACGGTCGGCCGGGCCGTCCCACCCGGGCCGCCCCCCGTCCGGCAGACCGGTTCCCCGTGCACCGCAGCCCTGTCCGTCGACGACGCGGCGGTGCTGGTGACAGGACCCGCCCGGGGCGCCGCGCGGCCGCCGGACCTGTCGGAGTCGGGGGAGTCGGCGGAGCCCGCGGACTCACCCGAGCTGGCGGACCTGCCCGAGTCGCCGAACCTGCCGGATCCGGGGGAGCCGGCGGACCTGCTGGACCCGCCGGAGCCGCCTGAGCCCGCGGACTCGCCCGAGCCCGCGGACTCGCCCGAGCCGCCGGATCCGCCGGAGCCCGCGGACCCGGTGTCGCGGGGCCTCGGCCCCGCCGTCACCTTCGGCCCGCTGGACCCGGGGGAGCCGGCGGACCTGCTGGACCTGCCGGAGCCCCCTGAGCCCGCGGACTCGCCCGAGCCGCCGGACCCGCCGGAGCCCGCAGACCCGGTGTCGCGCGGCCTCGGCCTCGCCCTCACCTTCGGCGTGCCGGACCCGTCCCTCCGGTACTCGCAACCGCACATGGCCCTCCCGGCGGTGACGGCGGCCGCCGCCCCCGACCCGCTGGCGGCCGCCGTCGACGCGGTGTACGCGGCCATAGGCGCCTACGGCGAGCACTGGCCCGCCCTGCTCGCCGAGGTCAGAGCCGTCTGCGCAGGCCGGAAGGCGTAGTCCGGAGGCGGTCCTGCCCGGGGCGGCCGTCTCCCGCACGCCGCGGCAGGCCGGCGCCGCCCGGCCGGGCCTCCCCGTCGCGGGCCGGTGCGGGCCGGTGCGGGCCGTCGCGGTCGGTGCGATCCGTTGCGGAAGGGAAGACCGCGGCACCGGATGGGCCGCTCGGGTGGATGCGTCCGTCCCACGTGACTGACCCCGCCCCACCGGGTACCCGGGCGTTCCTGCCACGACCGGCCGGACGGCTGTTCGCGGTGCCGTCCCGGGCGGCCGCCGGCCCCGAGTCGAAGGAGCTCCCGCTCATGACGGACGTATCCGGCACCGGTCCCGCGCCGGGCGACGACCGCAAGGTCCTCACCAACCGCCAGGGCCATCCGGTCCACGACAACCAGAACCAGCGCACCGTCGGTGCCCGCGGCCCCGCCACGCTGGAGAACTACCAGTTCCTGGAGAAGATCAGCCACTTCGACCGGGAGCGCATCCCCGAGCGTGTCGTGCACGCCCGCGGCGTCACCGCCTACGGGCACTTCGAGGCCTACGGCACCTGGGGCGACGAGCCCGTCAGCCGCTACACCCGGGCGAAACTCCTCCAGGAGCGCGGCAAGCGCACGGACGTGGCCGTGCGCTTCTCCACCGTCATCGGCGGGCGCGACTCCTCCGAGGCCGCCAGGGACCCGCGCGGTTTCGCCGTGAAGTTCTACACCGAGGACGGCAACTGGGACCTGGTCGGCAACAATTTGGGCGTCTTCTTCATCCGTGACGCCATCAAGTTCCCGGACGTCATCCACGCCCTCAAACCGGACCCGGTGACCTTCGAGCAGCAGCCGAACCGCATTTTCGACTTCATGTCGCAGACGCCCGAGGCGATGCACATGCTGGTCAACCTGTTCAGCCCGCGCGGCATCCCGGCCGACTACCGCCACATGCAGGGCTTCGGCGTCAACACCTACAAGTGGGTCAACGCCGAGGGTGAGACCAAGCTGGTCAAGTACCACTGGATGCCCAGGCAGGGCGTGCGCAGCATGACCGAGGAGGACGCGGCCAACGTCCAGGCCGACACCCTGGGCCACGCCACCAAGGACCTGTACGAGGCGGTCGCCCGGGGCGAACACCCCGAATGGGAACTGCTCGTCCAGATGATGGACGACCACGACCACCCGGAGCTGGACTTCGACCCGCTGGACGACACCAAGACCTGGCCCGAGCAGGACTTCCCGCCGAAGCCGGTGGGCCGGATGGTGCTCGACCGGATGCCGGAGAACTTCTTCGCCGAGAACGAGCAGATCTCCTTCGGCACCGGCGTCCTCGTCGACGGCCTCGACTTCTCCGACGACAAGATGCTCGTCGGCCGGACCTTCTCCTACAGCGACACCCAGCGCTACCGGGTCGGCCCGAACTACCTCCAGCTCCCCGTCAACCAGGCCAGGAACGCCGACGTGCGCACCAACCAGCGCGACGGGCAGATGGCGTACCACCAGGACGGCGGCGGCGAGAACCCGCAGGTCAACTACGAGCCGTCCATCACCGGCGGCCTGCGCGAGGCCCAGTACCCGACCCATGACGAGCAGGGCCCCGAGATCACCGGCCGGCTCACCCGCAAGCGCATCCCCCGCACCAACGACTACCTCCAGGCCGGTCAGCGCTACCTGCTGATGGAGGACTGGGAGCGCGACGACCTGGTGAAGAACTTCATCGGTCAACTGTCCCGGTGCGACCGGGCCGTCCAGGAGCGCATGGTCTGGCACTTCCTGCTGGTCGAGAACGACCTCGGCCTGCGGGTCGGCGAGGGTCTGGGCATCACCCCGGAGGACGTGGCGGGCCTGGAACCGCTGGCGAGCCAGGACCTCACGGACGACGACCGTGAGCGCCTGTCCAACCTCGGCCGGAACAAGCCGCGCGACGTCGAGGGACTCACCATGACCCACTGCGTCCCCGACGAGCGGCACGTCGTGACGCGCTGACCGTCACCCCGGCAGGGCCGTACGGGCCACCGCGAGGGCCTGTTCCGCGTAGCCGCGGCCGAACAGCACGGCGTGCACCAGCAGCGGGAACAGCTGGTGCACGCCGACGCGTGCGGTCCAGCCGTCGGCCAGCGGGGCCCGGTCCTGGTAGCCGTCGAGCACCTGCTCCAGATGGGGACAGCCGAAGAGCCGCAGCATGGCCAGGTCCGTCTCGCGGTGCCCGCCGTGCGCGGCCGGGTCGATCAGCCACACCCGTCCGTCCGTTCCCCACAGCACGTTGCCGTTCCACAGATCGCCGTGCAGCCGCGCGGGCGGCTCGGCGGGTCCCGCGAGGTCCGGCAGCCGCGCGCACAGCCGTTCCACGACGGTCGCCTCGCCCGGGTGGAGCGTGCCCTGGTCGACGGCGCGCCGCAGATACGGCAGCACGCGGTGCTCGGCGTACCAGCCCGGCCAGTCGGTGCCGGGCTCGTTGCGCATCGGAGCGAGCCCGATGCGGGCGTCCACGGGCCCGTCGGGCGGCGGCGCCCCGAACGCGGGCGCCCCGGCGGCGTGCAGCGCGGCCAGCTCCCGCCCGAACCGGAACGCCGCCTCCCGGCTCGGCCGTCCCTCCGCGACCCGGTCGAGGACCAGCCAGCCCTCGTCCCGGCCGTGCACCCGCGGCACCCGCACGGTCCCGGCCTCGGCCAGCCACCGCAATCCGGCGGCCTCGGCCCGTGCCGCCCGCGCGTCCTCGGCCCGTTTGACGACCACCACCCGCCCGTCGTCGAGACAGACCTCGGTGAGCGCGCCGGACAGGGGGCGTTCCCCGCCGGTCCTGCGTCCGGTGAGCCGGGCCACGACATCCGCACGGTCGGTCATACGTGTCTCCTCTCCCTGCCGCGGTCGGTTCCGAGTGTGGCGTGCCCCGGGCCGGCGGGCGTGAAATTCCGTACGCGGACGGCACATTCGGCGGCACGTGCCGGTCACGCGGGACGGTGAAATGCCGCCGCGCACCGACAGAACGGCCCGGCGCCGGGGGAGCAGTCGGGGCATGACGACTTCATCGTTCCAGCGCACCATCGCCCTGCCCGCCCCCGTGTGCGAAGAGGCCGCCCAGCATCTGGAGCAGGCCGCGCACCGGGCCATCGACGGAGCGGGCGTCCCCCTGAAGGCGTTCCGCGCGGCCGCCGACAGCGACTTCGTCCTGCCCGTGTCGGTGGTGGAGCAGGCCGCGGCCTGCCTGCTCGTCCTGGCCACCGAGACGGCCCAGTCCGTACCGCCCTCCGCGCTGCGCGCCACCATCAGCGTCGCGCTGCGGCTGCGGGACGCCGTGGAGCTGACCCACCAGCCCGCGCTCAGCAGCCGGTTCTGGTAGGCCCTCAGGCGGGGCGGAAGGCGGCCTCGGCCTGTGCGCGCCGCAGTTCCTCCAGCGTGTCGAGCTGGCGACCGGCCCGGGCGAGGAGTTCGTCGAGCTGTCCCGCGTCCAGGCGGGGGTCCGTGGCGGCCAGGTCGCGCAGCGTCCGCCAGCCCGCCGTCTTGCCCTCCACCCCCAGCCGCAGCCCTTCCAGGTCCCACAGCGTGCTCAGCGGCGACCGCCTGATCAGGCTGCCGTTGCCCTTCAGGCGCCCCACCTGCTCGACCGCCCGGCCCGCGTACACCTTGTAGCGCCGCACCGGCACGTCGAGCCGCCGCAGGATGCCGATCAGACTCTCCCGGTCCTCCGCGATCCCCGCGGCGACCGGGGCCAGCGCGTCGGCGAGGGGCGTGTCCCGGCACGCGCGCAGCACGGACCGCGCCCGCGCGGTGGCGGCGGTGGCACCGGCGAGATGGTCGTTGAGGTAGATGCCGAGCAGGGACATGTCCGTGGCCGGGGCACGCCCGGTGCCCGGCGCGTCCGCTCCCTGATCCGTCATGACGCTGCTCCTGTCGTACTCGCGTCCCGTGCCACGGTCACGGTGGTGGTGACCCGTACGAGGCTGGGAGGGCGGGGTGCCGAGCCGGACCCGAACCGTACGGGCGGCTCCACCGGGGCCAGTCCGCCGAGGTCGCGGCCCTCGTGGACGGCCGTGGCCGAGACGACCGGGTGCAGGTCCCGGGCGCCGTACCACTGGTGCCGGCCCGCGCGGGCCGTGGCATGGGTGCGGGCGCCCAGCAGCAGCCGGGCCGGCCGGTCCCACAGCGCGAGCCAGCCCGGGCTGACGGCCAGCGGACCCGGCACGGCCCGCAGGGCGAGGCCCGTCAGGTTCCTCCGGCCGGTGCTGAAGCGGAGGTCGAGCGGCGGGGCGGAGACGGTCCAGTGCCGGCGGCCGGTGACGCCCACCCCGACGGGCACGACACGTACCTCGTCGAAGAGGTAGGTGGCGGCGACGAAGTCCGCGACCTGCCGCGAGGGCGCCAGCAGCAGACGGTGCCCGTCCGGCCCCTCGACCATCACGTCGCTGAACAGCCCGAAGGGCGACCCCGGCCAGTGCCCGAGCACCAGCCGCGTACCGGACGCCGTGCCGAGCCCGGCGATCCAGCCGTCGAAGCGCAGCGACAGCAACGGCGGCCGCTTCCGGGCATACCGGCCGGGGCCTGCGGTTTCGGGTCTGGGGAAGCGCACGCCGGGCGGGTGCCCGGGGCTCTCGGGGCGAAACGGCAGCCACCTGCCGCACGTCCCGATGTCGCGCGCCGGTCCGGCAGCCGCCCCGCGCGATGTGGCCGAAGCCACGTCACCTTCGAGGTCCCGGTCACGTCGGGGCCGGGGCGGTGGCCGTTACCGTCTACGACCAGATCCCGCCCCCTCCCCTCGGACGGACGGCCCGGCAGTGCCAGCAGATCTCTCCCCTGTCATCGCGGCGACCGCGCAGTGGCTGACCCGTGCCTTCCCCGCTTCCGGCGGCGCGCTGGCCTCTGCCCTGTGCGAGGTGCAGGCCCGGCAGGCGGTGACGGTCGCGGCGTGGCTCCGGTACCCCACGGAGACGGACGCCGCCCTGCTCGGCCTGCTCGGCCCCGGCGGCGCGGCGCGGCTGGACTGGATCACCGGCGCGGACGCGGCCGCGGACGACGACCCCGACGCACACGCCTGGCGCACCTGGGTGGACGAGGTCGTGGCGAGCTGGGCGGCCGGTCTGCTCACCGACCCGGAGCTGGCCGCCCGGGCGGTGGCCGCCGTCGCCGCTGACGGCCACGGCACCGGCACGCCCGCCGAGTTCCGCCGGCTCGTCGCGCCCGACGACGGCGACCGCCGCGCCGCCGCGCTCCTGCGCCACCCGGACCTGCTCGCCCCCGTGACGGAACTCCACCGGGCCGAGCTCCTCGACCGGCTGCACCCGGGGCGCACGCTGATCGCCTGACGCGGTTCCCTCCCCGCCTCCGTGACCGGCCCGTGGTCATCGGCCGCAGAGCCGTCATGAACTGCGCCGACGTCCCCTCGCGCACCCCTCGTCACTCTCCGTACGTCACCGGTTTGCCGTAGGCGACCGTGCCCCCGGCCCGCCGCCGACGGACGCTGAGTGCCGTGACGCCGACGGAGGAGAGACCGACATGACCACCGCCTTCTCACGGAACTGGGAACACGCCGTCGTCACCGGCGGCGCCGGGTTCGTCGGCTCCCACCTGTGCGCCGCCCTGCTGGACGCGGGCGCCGCCGTCACCTGCGTGGACGACTTCAGCACCGGCCGGCCGGAGAACATAGCCCCGCTGCTCGAACAGCCCGGCTTCACGCTGGTGCAGGCCAACGTCACCGAGGGGATGCGGATCAAGCGCCCGCCGGACCTCGTCCTGCACTTCGCCTCCCCGGCGTCCCCGGCCGACTATCTGCGGCTGCCGCTGCACACCATGGAGACGGGCAGCCTCGGCACCCGCAACGCCCTGGAACTCGCACACTCCGCCCGGGCCCGCTTCGTCCTCGCCTCGACCTCCGAGGTCTACGGCGACCCGCAGCAGAACCCCCAGGACGAGCGCTACTGGGGCAACGTCAACCCCGTCGGGCCGCGCAGCGTCTACGACGAGGCCAAGCGCTTCGGCGAGGCCCTCACCACCGCCCACGCCGAGACCCACGGTACCGACACCTGCATCGTGCGGCTGTTCAACACCTACGGCCCCCGGATGCGCGGCCACGACGGACGCGCGGTGCCGACCTTCGTACGGCAGGCCCTGGCCGGCGATCCCCTCACCGTGACCGGCGACGGCCGCCAGACCCGCTCGCTGTGCTACGTCGACGACACGGTCCGCGGCGTCCTCGCGGCGGCCGCCCAGGGCATGCGCGGACCGGTCAACATCGGCAACCCCTCCGAGATCACGATGCTCGACCTGGCCCGGCTGGTCGTCGAACTCGCCGCGTCGCCCTCGGAGATCCGCTTCATCGAACGCCCGGTGGACGACCCGGCCGTGCGCTGCCCGGACATCACCCTGGCCCGCGACAAGCTCGGCTGGGAGCCGCGGGTGCGCGCCGAGGAGGGACTGCGGCGCACGATCGCCTGGTTCCGCCAGGACGCGACGGACGGCTGACCCCAGCCGCCCGCGCCCGGTTCGCCCCCCACCGCCGAAAGGCCCCCACCCCCATGCGCATCCTCGGAATCAACGCCCTCTTCCACGACCCCGCCGCCGCCCTGGTGATCGACGGGAAGACCGTCGCCGCCGCGGAGGAGGAACGGTTCTCCCGGCGCAAGCACGGCAAGCGGCCCCTGCCGTTCTCCGCGTGGGAACTGCCCGAGAAGGCCGCCGCCTGGTGCCTGAAACGGGCCGGGCTGCGCCCCCAGGACCTCGACGCCGTCGCCTACTCCTTCGACCCGCGGCTCGCCCGCCCCGCCGACGCCATGGGCCTGGACGACCCGTGGGACCACCTGCGGCTGACCTACGCCCGCGAGGCCCCCGGCTTCCTGCGCACCGCCCTGCCCGGCCTCGACGCCGGCACCGTCCGCTTCGTGCCGCACCACATGGCCCACGCCGCCTCCGGAGCCTTCGCCGCACCCGACGCCGGCGACTCCTCCGTCCTGGTCCTGGACGGCCGCGGCGAACGCGCCTCCCACCTGGCCGCACGCCGGGTGGGCGACCGGTTGGAGGCCCTGCACGCCCAGGACCTGCCGCACTCGCTCGGCCTGGTCTACGAGGAACTCACCGAGCACCTCGGCTTCCTGCGCTCCTCCGACGAGTTCAAGGTGATGGCGCTCGCCTCCCACGGCAGGCCGCGCATGCTCGCCGCACTGCGCCGCCACGTGTACCCCACCGGCGACGGCGGCTTCCACGCCACCGGCGTGCCGTGGTCCGAACTGTGCGCGCCGCGCGGCCCCGACGAGCCCTGGAACCAGGACCACGCCGACGTCGCCGCCAGTGCCCAGGCCGTGCTGGAGGAGACCCTGCTCGACCTGGTGCGCTGGCTGCACGGACGGACCCACGACAGCGTCCTGACCCTCGCCGGCGGCGTCGCGCTCAACTGCGTGGCCAACTCCCGTATCGCCCGCGAGGGCCCGTTCTCCCGCGTGTGGGTGCAGCCCGCCGCCGGTGACGCCGGGACCGCGCTGGGCGGCGCCCTGCTGCTGTCCGCGGCCGAGGGCGACGAGCCGGAGCCCATGACCGGCGCCGACCTCGGCCGGGACTGGTCCGACGCGGAACTCGGCGCCTGGCTCAAGACCGCCGCCGTCCCCTTCGAACGGCCCCCGGACATCGCCGGGACCGTCGCCCGCGCCCTGGCGGACAACCAGATCGTCGCCTGGTTCCAGGGGCGCTCCGAGTACGGCCCCCGCGCCCTCGGCCACCGCTCCCTGCTGGCCCACCCCGGGCACGCGGGCAACCTGGAGCGGCTCAACGACGTCAAGGGCCGCGAGCAGTTCCGGCCGGTCGCCCCGATGGTGCTCGCCGGCCGGGCCGCCGAGATCTTCGACGGCCCGCTGCCCAGCCCGTACATGCTGTTCGTGCACGACGTCGCCCCGGCCTGGCGCGACCGCATCCCCGCCGTGGTGCACGTCGACGGCACCGCCCGCATCCAGACCGTCGACCCGGACCGCGAGCCGCTGGTCGCGAGCATGCTCGGCGCGTTCGAACGGCTCACCGGGCTGCCCGTCGTCGTCAACACCAGCCTCAACACCGCCGGGCGGCCCATGGTCGACGACCCGCGCGACGCGCTGGAGTGCTTCGGCTCCTCACCCGTGGACCTGCTGGCCATCGGCCCGTACGCCGTCCGGCGCGGCGGCCTGTTCCACGCCGGGGCGGACGCCGGCCCGCACGGCGACGCCCTCACCGACGACGCCGGAGGCACCCGGTGACCGGCTCCGGCACGCCCGCGCGCACCGCCGAGTACGCCGTCGTCGTGCCGACGCTCGGCCGGCCCAGCCTCGGCGCCTGCCTGCACGCCCTCGCCGACGCGGCCGGGCCCCGGCCGGTCCGCGTGGTCCTCGTCGACGACCGGCCCGACGCGGACCGCAGGCCCCTGACCGCCGACGTCCCGCCGGCCCTGCGCGCCCGCACCATCGTCGTGCCGGGCGGGGCGCGCGGTCCCGCCGCCGCGCGCAACCTCGGCTGGCGCGCCGCCGGTGACGTGCCCTGGATCGTCTTCCTCGACGACGACGTCGTCCCCGGACCCGCCTGGGGCGACGACCTGGCCCTCGACCTCGCCGCGGCCTCGGACCGGACCGCCGGCATCACCGCCCGGATCGAGGTGCCGCTGCCCGCCGACCGCCGCCCCACCGACTGGGAACGCAACACGGCCGGGCTCGCCGGTGCCCGCTGGATCACCGCCGACATGGCCTACCGCAGGGCCGCCCTGGTCGCCGTCGGCGGCTTCGACGAGCGGTTCCGGCGGGCCTTCCGGGAGGACGCCGACCTCGCCCTACGCGTGCTCGACGCGGGCTGGAGCCTCACCGGCGGCCGCCGCACCACCACCCACCCCGTACGGCCCGCCGGGCCCCTGGTCTCCGTCCGGATGCAGGCCGGCAACGCCGACGACGTCCTGATGACCCGGCTGCACGGCCGCCACTGGTGGCGCCGGGCGGAGGCGCCGCGCGGACGACTGCCCCTGCACCTGGCGATCACCGGGGCGGGCGTGACGGCCGCGGGCTGCGCCCTGCTCGGCAGGCACCGCCTCGCCGGTGCCTGCGCCGCCGCGTGGCTGGCCGGCACCGCCGAGTTCGCTTTGGCCCGTGTCCTGCCCGGCCCCGGCACCCGCGACGAGGTGCTCACCATGGCCGTGACCAGCGTGCTCGTCCCGCCCGCCGCGACCTGGCACTGGCTGCGCGGGCGGCTGGCCCACCGCGGGGCCCGGCCGCACACCCCGCTAGGGCCCGCGGAAGCGGCGCCCGCGCCCCGCCCGGCGGTCAGGGAACGGCTGCGGTCATGACCGGGCGGCTGCCTTCCGGGACGCGCGGTCCCACCGGCGGGCCGCCGTCCCCGCACGCCCCGGAACGCCGGCTTCCGCCGGGGGAGGTGCCGGGATGACCCTCTTCCCCTCCCGCCGCCGCCCTCCGCGCACCCTCGTCGTCCGTCTCGACAGCGCGGGCGACGTGCTCCTGGCGGGCCCCGCCGTACGCGCTGTGGCGGCCGGGTCCTCGTACACCGCGCTGCTGTGCGGACCGCAGGGCGCGCCGGCCGGGCGGCTGCTGCCCGGCGTGGACGAGGTGCTCACCTACGACGCCCCGTGGGTCGGGCTGGAGCCGCCGCCCGTCACCCCGGCCGCCACCCGGCGCCTGATGCGGGCCCTCACCGCGCGCCGCTTCGACCGGGCGCTCGTGCTCGTGTCGCACCACCAGAGCCCGCTGCCGGTCGCCCTGCTGCTGAAGCTGGCCGGAGTCGGGCGCGTCGCCGCCGACAGCGAGGACTACCCGGGCGCGCTGCTCGACCTGCGCCACCACCGGGTGCCGCACCGCCACGAGGCCCTGGCCGCGCTCGACCTGGCCCGGGCCGCGGGCTTCGCCCTGCCGCCCGGCGACGACGGCCGGCTGCGCGTCACCCCGCCGCCGGACACCACCCGCCTCACCGGCCCGGGCCCCTACGTCGTCGTCCACCCCGGTGCCGCCGTGCCCGCCCGCGCCTGGAGCCCCGCCCGGGCCGCGCGGGCCGTGGCCGCGCTGTCCGCCGAGGGCCACCGGGTGGTCGTCACCGGCGGCCGTGCCGAACGCGAGCTGACCGCGCGGGTCGCCGGGCGGCACGGCCTGGACCTCGGCGGCGCCACCGGCCTGCCGGAACTGGCCGGAGTCCTGGCCGGGGCGCGGGTCGTGGTGGCCGGGAACACCGGACCCGCGCACCTCGCCGCCGCCGTGGGCACCCCCGTCGTCAGCCTCTTCGCGCCGGTGGTGCCCGCCGAGCGGTGGGCCCCCCACGGCGTCCCGCACCGGGTGCTCGGCGATCCCGCGGCCCCGTGCGCCGGCACCCGGGCCCGGAACTGCCCGGTCCCGGGACACCCCTGCCTCGACGGCATCGGCGACGCCGAGGTGCTCGCGGCCGTGGCCGCCCTCACCGACGACCCGGCCGGCCGGGGAGAACACACGGAGCGAGGAGCGACCGTATGAACATCCTGCTGTGGCACGTGCACGGCTCCTGGACGACCGCGTTCGTCCAGGGCCCCCACACCTACCTCGTCCCCGTCACCCCGGGCCGCGACCCGGACGGCCTCGGACGGGCCCGCACCTTCTCCTGGCCCGCCTCGGTCCACGAGGTCACCCCCGGGGAACTCCGCGACACGCCCGTCGACCTGGTCGTGCTGCAACGGCCCCACGAACCGGAACTGGCCGAACGGTGGCTCGGCGGACGCCGCCCCGGCCGGGACGTACCCGCCCTGTACCTGGAGCACAACGCGCCCGACGACGACGTACCCCGCACCCGGCATCCGTTCGCCGACCGCGCCGACCTGACGATCGTGCACGTCACGCACTTCAACCGGCTGTTCTGGGACTGCGGCACCACCCGCACCGCGGTCGTCGAGCACGGCATCGTCGACCCGGGCCACCGCTTCACCGGCCGGCTCGCCCGCGCCGCCGTCGTCGTCAACGAACCCGTGCGGCGCGCCCGGTACACCGGCACGGACCTGCTGCCCGCCCTCGCCGAGGCGGCGCCGCTCGACGTGTTCGGCATGGGCACCGAGAACCTGGCCGGGCACCTCGGCCTGCCGCCCGACCGGTGCCGCACGGCCGACCTGCCGCAGAGCGACCTGCACGCGGCCCTGGCCGAACGCCGGATGTACCTGCACCCGGTGCGCTGGACCTCCCTCGGCCTGTCCCTGCTGGAGGCCATGCACCTGGGGATGCCCGTCCTGGCCCTCGCCACCACCGAGGCCGTCGAGGCGGTCCCGCCCGGCGCCGGCGTCCTCTCCACCCGCCCCGGCGTGCTGGCCCGCGCCGCCCGCCGCTACCTCCACGAACCCGAGGCCGCGGTCGCGGACGGGGCCCGGGCCCGGCAGGCGGCCCTCGAACGCTACGGGCTCAAGCGCTTCCTGGCCGACTGGGAGCGCCTGATCACGGAGGTGCGCTCATGACCCCGTCCCTCAGACCCCTGCCCGCCGGACCGTTCGGCGGCGACCCCCTCGACCCGGGCGTCCTCGCCGTCGCGCTGGTCTCCGAGCACGCGAGCCCCCTCGCCGCCCTCGGCGGGGTCGACGCCGGCGGGCAGAACGTGCACGTCGCCTGCCTCGCGGGCGCCCTCGCCGACCGGGGCCACCGCGTCACCGTCTACACCCGCCGGGACGCACCCGGCCGGCCCTGCCGGGTGGAGCTGCGCGACGGCGTCGAGGTGCACCACGTGCCCGCCGGCCCGGCCGAACCGCTCCCGAAGGACGCCCTGCTGCCGCACATGGGCGAGTTCGGCCGCTACCTCGCCCGCTGCTGGCGCACCCGGGCGCCCGACCTCGTCCACTCGCACTACTGGATGTCGGGCCTGGCCGCCGTGCACGCGACCCGGGTGCGCGGGCTGCCGCTGCTGCACACCTACCACGCCCTCGGCACGGTGAAGAGACGGCACCAGCGCCTGACCGACACCAGCCCGCCCGAACGCATCCCCGCCGAGATCGAGATCGGGCTGGGCTGCGACCAGGTCGTCGCCACCTGCCGGGACGAGGCCGCCGAGCTGGCCCGCATGGGCATCCCCCCGCACCAGGTCACCGTCGTGCCCTGCGGCGTCGACACCGACCGGTTCACCCCCAGGGGCCCGGCCGCACCCCGCGGGCCGTACCCGCACCGGCTCGTGCACCTGGGCCGGCTCGTGCCGCGCAAGGGCGCCGCGGTCGCCGTCGCCGCGCTGGCCCGGCTGCCCGGGACCGAGCTGCTCGTGGTCGGCGGCCCGCCCGCGGACCGGCTCGACGACGACCCGGAGGTCCGCCGGCTGCGCGCCGCCGCCCGGGACGCCGGTGTCGGCGACCGGGTCCGCTTCACCGGGGCCGTGCCCGGCGAGCGGGTGCCGTCGCTGCTGCGCTCCGCCGACGTGGTGGTCTGCCCCGCCGACTACGAGCCCTTCGGTATCGTCCCGCTGGAGGCCATGGCCTGCGGCGTGCCCGTCGTGGCCAGCGCGGTCGGCGGGCAGCTCGACACCGTCGCCGACCCCGGCACCGGACGGCTGGTGCCGCCCCGCGACCCGGAGGCCCTGGCCCGCGCCGTCGCCGGACTGCTCGCCGACCCGGCGGCCCGCGCGGCCTGCGGGGCGGCCGGCCGCCGCCGCGTCCTGAGCCGGTACGGCTGGGACCGGGTCGCCGCGGCCACCGAGGCCGCCTACTGCGCGGTCCTCGACGCCGAACCCGCCAGGACCGGCACCGGCTGACCCGGCCGGCCCCGCCCGCAGCAGCCGACGCCCGACGACCGAAGGAGGTGCGGGCCCCGCCGCCGTCCCCCGGGCGCGGCGGGCCCGATCCGCATGAGCGAACCCTCTGCACACCCCGCCCTTGACGCCGCGCGTCTGCACTGCCGGTCACTGGAGGAGGCCCTCGGCAGGTTCCGCCGGCACGGCGTCGACCGGATCGCCGACTGGGGCACCCGGCTCGCCGACGTCCTGGCCGGCGGCGGCCGGCTGCTCGCCGCGGGCAACGGCGGCAGCGCCGCCCAGGCCCAGCACCTCACCGCCGAACTCGTCGGCCGCTACCGCAGGGAACGCCCCGCCTACTCCGCGCTCGCCCTGCACGCCGAGACCTCCAGCGTCACCGCCATCGGCAACGACTACGGCTTCGACCACGTCTACGCCCGCCAGGTCACCGCCCACGGCCGGCCCGGGGACGTCCTGCTGCTGCTCTCCACCTCCGGCCGCAGCCCCAACCTCGTCGCCGCCGCCGTCACCGCCCGGCAGGCCGGACTGCGGGTGTGGGCCCTCACCGGACGCGGCCCCAACCCCCTCGCGGAGGCGGCCCACGAAGCCCTCTGCGTCGACGCCGGCAGCTCCGCGAACGTCCAGGAGACCCACCTCGTCGCCGTCCACCTGCTCTGCGAGTGCTTCGACACGGCCGTGTCCACACCCCTCGCACGACGCACCGTCCTCACCCGGGGGAGCACCTCATGAGCGGCCCGAATCCCCTCGCCGTCGTCGGGGACGTCCTCCTCGACGAGGACATCGAAGGCGTCTCCACCCGGCTCACCCCGGACGCCCCCGCGCCCGTCGTCGACGTCACCGGCGACCGGCGGCACCCCGGAGGAGCCGGACTGGCCGCCGCCCTCGCCGCCCGCGGCGGCCGGGACGTCGTACTGGTCACCGCGCTCGGCGACGACGACGCCAGCGAGGCCGTACGCCGTGCCCTGCACGGCCGCGTCAGGCTGCTGGAGATCCCCCTCAACGGCACCCTGCCGGTGAAGACCCGCGTCCTTGCCGAAGGCAGGCCCGTCGTCCGCATCGACCGGGGCGGCGGCACCCCCGGCGAACCCGGCGCCGCCGTGCGGGAGGCGCTGGCGCACGCCCACGCGATCCTGGTCGCCGACTACGGCCGCCACACCGCGGGCGCCCTGCGTCCCCACCTCGAGGACGCCGCCCGCCGCACCCCCCTGGTCTGGGATCCCCACCCCCAGGGCGACCCGCCCGTGCCCGGCGCCCGTCTCGTCACCCCCAACGCGGCCGAGGCACAGGCCCTGCACCCCGGATCGGGGGAGACGTCCCTGGGCGCGTACGCCGAGCGCGGGGCGCGGCTCGCGGAGCGGTGGCGGGCCGCGGGCGTCGCCGTCACCCTGGGCGAGCGCGGCGTGCTGCTGGCCCGGCCCGGCTCGGGCACACCGATGCTGGTGCCCGTGCCCTACCGGGCCGCCGGAGACCCCTGCGGCGCGGGCGACTGCTTCGCGGCCACGACCGCGGCGGCCCTCGCCGACGGGCTGCTCCCCGAGGAGGCGCTGCAGCGGGCGGTGGCCGAGGCGGCCGCGTTCGTCGCGGCGGGCGGCGCGGGCAACCCGGCGCTGTGGCGCACCGAGCCGGTGCCGGGGCCCGCGGACGACCCGGCGACCGACGCGTTCGGCCTCGCGGAGAGCGTGCGGGCCCGCGGCGGTACCGTCGTCGCCACCGGCGGCTGCTTCGACCTGGTGCACGCCGGGCACGTCGGGCTGCTGGAGAGCGCCCGGCGCATCGGCGACTGCCTCGTCGTCTGCCTCAACTCCGACGCCTCCGTCGCCCGCCGCAAGGGCCCGGGCCGCCCGCTCAACCCGGCGGCGGACCGCGCTCGGGTCCTCGCCGCGCTCGGCAGCGTCGACGCGGTCGTGGTCTTCGAGGAGGACACCCCGGAGGCGGTCCTGGCCCGGCTGCGGCCCGACGTCTGGGTCAAGGGCGGCGACTACTCGGTCCAGGACCTGCCCGAGGCGGAGGCGCTGCGCTCCTGGGGCGGTCAGGCCGTGGTCCTGCCCTACCTGGACGGCCGCTCCACGACCCTGCTGACCCGCAGGGCCGCGAAGGCGGCGACGAGGGCGCTGCGCCCGTCGGGTTCGTGAGCCGGCGTACGGCGCCGCCCGGCGAGCCGGGTCGCGTCGGTACGGCCTGCGGAGTCCTCCGGCGATCCAGGGCCGGGTTCCGTGAACCCGTTCAGGCCGCCTTGCCCAGTGCCGGCCGTCCCGTGATCCCGCCCTCCTCCGCGCGCAGCACCACGGGCGCGGGCACCCGGCGCCGCCGCAGCAGATGGCCCGCCCCGATCGCGCCGGCGATGAGCAGACCGCCGGTGACGAGGGCGCCACGGGCCCCCGCCAGCTCCATCAGCAGGCCGAGCACCGGCGGGCCGCCCAGGCCCCACACCGTGCCGATGCTGCCCCACACGCCCAGCACACGACCCCGCAGACGGGCGGGCGGGTCGGTCTGCAGGACGGCCGTGCCGGCGGTGTCGGACACGGACTCCACGACGGCCATCGGCAGCACCAGCACGATCAGTACCGCGAGCGACGGCGACAGCCCCGCCACCACCTGCAGCAGCGCGCCGCACGCCGCCAGCGCGCCCACGATCCGCACCGAAGGGCGGCGCAGCCGGGCGCCGAGAACGGCCCCGAGGATGCCGCCGACGGCGAGCACGGTCGACACGGTGCCGAAGGCCCCGGCACCGCCCCCGAGCGGCCCGGTGACGAGCACGGCCAGGGTGAGCTGGTAGTTGCGGCCGAACACCGCGCTGATCCCGGTCACACCGGCGAGCGCCATCAGCCGCGGCCGGCGTGCGAAGAAGGCCAGCCCCTCCCGCACGGTCATGGCGGAAGCGTCGGAGGAGCGGGAAGCGTCGGTGGAGCCGGACGCATCGGTGGAGCCGGAAACGTCGGAGGACCCGGAAGTGCCGCAGGATGCGGAAGTGCCGGAGGACCCGGGGCCGACGCCCGCGCGCGCCGGACCGGCCGCGGCCTGCCGCACCGCCTCCGCCGCCGGGCGCAGGAACGGGATCACCGAGGCCACGAACAGGAACGACAGCCCGTTGGCGAAGTACGCGGCGGCCGTGCCGAAGAACCCGACCGCCACACCGGCGCAAGCCGCCCCGACGAGCCGGCCCGCCTGGTGCACCAGGGCCCCGACGCCGATGGCCGAGGGCACGTCCTCCGCCGGGACGAGGTCGTTGCCGAGCAGCGCGCACGCCGGGTTGTCGACGGTGGCGACGACGCCCGTGACGGCGGCCAGCACCAGCAGCGAGGTCATGTCGAGCCGGTCCAGCGCCACGAGCACGGCCGTCGTGAAGGCGATCAGGCCGAGCAGCGCCTGGCTCACGGCGGCCGTCAGCTTGCGGGGCCACCGGTCGACCGCGGCCCCGCCCAGGACGCTCATCAGCAGGGCCGGAGCGGCCTGCACGGACATGGACAGCCCGGTCGCTGCGGCGGAGCCGGTGATCTGCAGGACCAGCAGGTTCTGCACGGTGAGCTGCATCCAGGTACCGGCGTTCGACACGAAGTTCGCGACGGACCACCAGCGCATGCTGCGGTACCGCAGGGAACGCCAGGGCGACCGTGACGCGGGCGGGGCAGGGGAGGGCGACGAAGACACAGGACGGCACTCGCAAGACGAGTCGGACGACTCAGCAGGAGGGGGCGAGGGGAACGGGAGGCACCGGCCGCGCTGCACGGTGGGTCCCTTCGCCGGTACGGCGCGGACCATCGTGGCAGAGCCAAACCTCGGGCCGGTCCACCACGCCCCGCTCCGCTGCCGCCGGATGTCTCAAATGCCCGTGCCCCGGCGACCCTTGAGGTCGCGAGTGTGGTTGATCACAGCCGCCGGTCGCGGTCCGGGCGCGTGACGGCCGCCACAGGCGGGAGGCGTCCGGGCACGCGGAAGGGCCCGTCGCCGCGGCGACGGGCCCTCGGGTGCGCGGCGGCCTGCCGCGCTAGTCGAACGTGCCCCGGCCGGTCAGCGCGTCGCGCAGCCGGTCGACCATGCCGGCCCCCGGAGCCAGGAGCTTGTTGGCCGGAGGTTTGTCGGGAGCGGCCGGATGGGGCCGGGTCGGAGCGGTCTTCTTCGCCTTGCGGACCTTGTCGCCCAGCTCGTTCAGCGTGTCCATCGGGCAGGCCTGGCGCAGCGCCGGGAAGAGGTTGCCCTCCTCGTCGGCGATGTGCGAGCGGATCTCGCCCATCAGCGTGCCGACCAGCCGGTCGAACTCGGCGTCGCCCGCGTCGCAGCCCTCCAGGTCCTTCATGATCTGCTCGGCCGTGGCGTGGTCCTGGAGTTCCCGGTCGGCGAGGGCGTCCCCGCCCGCCACGTGTTCGCGGACGGCCGGGTAGAGATAGGCCTCCTCGGCGACCGAGTGCCGGACGAGCTCCATCGTGACCCGGTCCGCGTACACCTTGCGGTCCCGGTGACCGGACGGCAGCGACTCGATCCTGCCGAACATCTCCTCGACCTCGCGGTGATCGGTCACCAGCTCGTCGATGACGTTTCCTCCGTGTCCCATGTCCTTCACCTCCAGCCCCCGGGTCCCCCCGGCCCTCACCGGCTAACGCCCGGTCCGGGCGACGGGCTCAGGCGGGGAGCTTGGCCCGCACCCGGGCGGCCGCGGCGGCGGGGCGTGCGGTGACCCGGACCGAGCGGCGCACCAGACCGGCGTCGTGCCGCAGCCCGCGGGCGGCATGGGTGCCGCGCCACACCAGCGAGGGGCGCGAGCCGGTGTCGTCGGCGGCGATCAGCAGCCCGCCGAGCATGGACAGGTTCTTGAAGAAGTGGATGCGCTGCTGCGCCCGCTCCGAGGGGTCCTCCACCTCCCAGAAGCGGTGCGCCGCCAGCGTCGTGGGCACCAGCGTGGCGGCGATCGCCAGCGCGGCCGGGCGCGGCATGCGTCCCGTGGCCAGCATCAGGCCCGCCACGACCTGCACGGCGCCGCTCAGGCGTACGGCCTGCTCGGTGCTGTCCGGCAGCGCCGCGACGCGATCGGTGACGGGCTGGACGACGGGCTCGGCGATGTCGGCGACCTCCTTGGGGTTGCGGACGGAGTTCATTCCGCCGGTGAGGAACATCGAGGCCAGCATGGGCCGGCCGAGGACGCGCATCAGACTCATGGCCCTCTCCAGGGTGTCGGTGGTCAGGCGTGCGGTCCGGGTTCCCCCGCCGGGGCGGTGGCACTCACCCGGTTCGCGCCGCGTGGTGCCCGGCCCACGCCTCCTCACGCAGTCCGGGTGACGCCAGGACGTCGTCGGCGGTGCACGCGAGGGCCTCGGTGGCGGCGGTCAGCACCTCGCGGTCCCGGGGCGGGCACCGACCCGGCGGACAGCTCCGGCACGGCGGCCTCCGCCAGCGCGGCCCCGAGACCGGCCGCGGCGAGACGCGGCCGACGTCTCCGTGCGGACGGTGCGGTGGTGGCCCGCGGGGCGACCACTCGCCCCTGAGATGTTGAAAATGCTATTTAAGTGAATTCAGGAACTGACCGGCGTTCAGAGCGTCGGCATCGAGGCGGCACTCGACCCGGCCGAACTCGACGGTGTCTACCGCGACAGCCGTGAGTGCGCCGCACTGGCGCTGGCCCACTCGACCAGCAAGCTGCTGCTGTCGCCTCCGACCCCGCGCCCGAAGAAGGGCTAGCGACCGACGGGAGTAGTCAATGGAGCAGTCTGGCACTTCGACCGTCTTGCAGGGCGCGGTGCAGGACCTCGCCTCCAGTGTGGTCAGCTCACGTTCCCCGAAGCCCACCTGGACCCCGGCGGACCGCCGGGCGCGCCGCCGCACCTGACCGCCGCCCTGCGCACGATGCGCCGGCCGGTGCTCCGGCGCGGCCTCGGGCACTGGCACGTGCACACCCTCGCCTGGTTCCGGCATCCCACCGACGGCGGGCCGATGTACTTCCACAGCGGCGCGACCCTCGGTCAGCAGGCGTTCCTGGGCTTCCGCCCCGACACCGGCACGGCCCTGGCCGCCGTCTGCACCCGCCGCTTCCGCGGCCACGACCCGTTCGTGGCCACCGCGTACGCGCTGCTCGCGCAGGGGTGACCCAAGCCGCCCGGCGCCGGCGGCACGCTCCGCGCCGGCACCGGACGGCTCTGACTTCTCGTCACATCCGCTGCCACAGGGCGGGCGTCTGCGCCGGCACCCAGGGTCCCTGCGCCTGGTGGGTCTGCAGGCACTGGTAGCGCACGCCCGCGTGGGTCACCGTGGCCCCGGCCTCGTAGACCCGGCCGGCGGCCCACGCCTGCGCGACGTTGTCCTGCGGCGCCGGGGGCGTGGCGTCGGCCGTCTCCAGGGTGAGGCCGTACTCGCTGAGGATCGGGTTGACCGGCTGGTAGAACGTGGCGCCGCCGGTCTTGCAGTCGCCGGTGCCGCCCGAGGTCACGCCCTGCGCCTGCACACCCGCGACGTACGGCCCCCCGGAGTCGCCCGGCTCCGCGCACACCGTCGTACGGGTCAGCCCGTCCACCTTGCCCTCGGCGTAACCGACGCTGGTGTCATGCTGCTCGATCGTGCCGCAGTGCCATCCGGTGGTGGAGCCGGAGCGGCACACGGCGGCGCCCACGAGCGCCTGGACCGAGCCCGTGATCCGGACCTTCCGATCGCCCTCGCCCTTGACGTTCGCCGTCGCCGTCCACTGGTCGTTGACCGCGACCCACGACATGTCCTTGCCGGGGAAGGTGGAGGACTGGAACGTGCCCTGCGCCGTCTTGTCGAACCCGGTCGTCTTCGCGCCCCGCTTGCCGCAGTGGCCCGCCGACACGAAGCCCTCCTGCTCGCCCTTGGTCACGGAGAAGCCGACCGAGCAGCGGGCGGAGCCGTCGATGTAGTAGGCGTCGCCGCCGGTGATGTCCGCCATCAGACGCGGCCGGGCCGCCGTCACCTTCACGCCCACGCTCGTGCCGTCGAGCCCCGCGGCCTTGACGAACGCGGCCGCCGCCGCCTTGCTCCCGGCCTCCACCACGACCCGGTTGGCGGGGACGTCGATGTACCACAGGTGCGCGTCGCGCGTGCCGACCCGGGCGGCCGCGGCGTCCAGCTTCTGCTTCGCCGCCCGCAGGTCGCGCAGCTTCTGCTTCACCACGGCCGCCTTCGCGCCCTGGGCCTTGATGGCGGCCACGTCGGCGGCGTCCGTGGTCGCCACCACGAGCTCCTGCGACGTGGTGCCGCGCAGCCAGGCGCCCGCGAAGCGGTCGCCCAGGGCGTTGCGCAGCCTGCCCGCGCGGGTGCCCGCCTCCGCCTCGTTGACCAGCCGCTGCGAGGCCTGCGCCGGCGTCAGCCCGAGGTCGCGCTCCAGCGCGCGCAGCACGGGTGCCGAGGGCCGGTCGGCGCCGAGGGTCTGCGCGGCCGACGGCAGGGGACCGGCCGCGGGCGTCGGCTCCGCCGCCACGGCGGACGGCAGGCCGGTCGCGACCAGCGCGCCGAGCGCGGTGAGGGCCGCCCGGCGGCCGGTCAGGGCGTGTCTGAGGACCATACGAGATGTCTCCTTGGGTCACGGTGTTCGGTGCGGACGCGGCCGCGGTGGAGCTGCCGCGGAGCCATAGGCCTTGCCGGAACGGCCCGGCGCGATGTCCCGGCCCGTTCCGGTTCGCGCTTTGGTGCGGGGAAGGGCGCCATGTGCAGTAGGAGCGCGGGCTCACGCCGACTTCAGGCCGGGCGCGCCCACCTCCGTGACGAAGGAGGCGGTGGTGGAGATGGACCCCCCGGGGGTGGTGATGGCCGGGACGGTCCGGAAGTCGACCTGGGCGTTCTCGCGGCCCAGCTCCACCCGGACGTAACCGCGCCGCCCGTCGAAGTACTTCATGTGCGGATTGGCCTTCATGTACGTGTCCCACTCGGCCGGCTTCGCGGTGCCGTTGCCGCCGCTGGCGATGGAGGTGCAGGTGAACTCCGTGCCCACCGTCCGGGACGCCGGGTCGTCGAAGTCCTCCTTGATGTCGAAGGCGTAGCCGACGTGCACGTCCCCGGTGAGGACCATCCAGTTGTCGACGCCCGCCGCCTTGGCGCCGGCCATGACGCGGTCGCGGGAGGCGCGGTATCCGTCCCAGGCGTCCATGGAGACCCGCGCCTGCGCGGTCAGGTCGAACTTGCGCTGGGAGAAGCAGACCTGCTGGGGCGTCACCTTCCACAGGGCGTCCGAGGCCCGCCAGCCGTCCAGCAGCCAGCGCTCCTGCGCGGCGCCGGTGAGGGTGCGGGCCGGGTCGTCCGACTCGGCGCCCGGCGCGTGCGGCCGGTCGTAGTTGGCCTGGTCCGAGCGGTACTGGCGGGTGTCGAGGATGTCGAACTGGACGAGCGAGCCCCACCCCAGCCTTCGGTACAGCCGTGCGTCGGGCCCCTGCGGCAACTGCTCGGCGCGCAGCGGCTGGTTCTCCCAGTAGGCCCGGTAGGCGGCGGCGCGGCGCACCAGGAACTGGTCGGGAGGGCTGCCCTTCTCGTCAATGGAACCGGCGTAGTTGTTCTCCGCCTCGTGGTCGTCCCAGGTGACGACGAACGGGTGCCGGGCGTGCGCGGCCTGGAGGTCCGGGTCGCTCTTGTAGAGGGCGTAGCGCAGCCGGTAGTCCGCCAGCGTGGTCGCCTCGCGGTCGAACACCTCGGGCAGTTTGCGGTCGGTGTAGCGGCGGGCGCCGCCCGCGGAGTCCACGGCGTACTCGTAGAGGTAGTCGCCGAGGTGGAACACCACGTCGACGTCCTCCTGCGCCAGATGCCGGTGGGCGGTGTAGTAGCCGTCCTGGTAGGCCTGGCAGGCGACCGCGGCCAGCCGCATGCCGTCGGCGTCGCTGCCCGCGGCCGGCGCCGTGCGGGTCCGGCCCATCGGGCTGATCCACGCGCCGGCCCGGAAGCGGTAGTAGTACTCGCTGTCCGGCATCAGGCCCTTGACGTCGACGTGCACGCTGTGGGCGTACTCCGGGTGGGCCGTGGCGACGCCGCTGCGCTCGACGAAGGCGAACCACTCGTCCATCGCCACTTCCCAGGAGACGGCCACCCGTTGCTGCCCCAGCCCGCCGTCCTCCGCGAACGGCTCGGGCGCGAGCCGGGTCCACAGCAGGACCGAGTCGGGCAGCGGATCGCCGGAGGCCACGCCGAGGGTGAACGGGTCGTTCGTGATGCGGGACGCCTGCAGTTCGGGGGTGGCGGTGGCGCCGCGGGCCGGCCGGTTCGTGCTGAAGGCGAGCATCGCGGCGGCGGCGGTGACGGTCAGGAAGCGGCGGCGGGCCACATGCGGGGCGGCGGTGCGCAGTACGGCGTCGTGCGGGGAGAAGGCATGCTCGGACGGTGTTCTTTGACGGCCCGTCAGCGCCATCTGAGGTCCTCTCGTACAGGGCAGTTGCGCCCCGGGCGGACGCGTGGGGACATCGCCGACGTGCGGAGCGCAGAACTCGCATGCTAAGCAGACAAAATGCCTTAAACCGGAACGACGTGCGGGGCGTTCACACCACGGGCGGTACGAGGCGCCTCATGGCCCGGACAGGAAAAAGCCGCCGGCTCGGCCGGCGGCTGAGGGAAGGGAAGGGGAGCGGTCTAATGGGCCGTGTGCGCGGCGGCCCCGGAGGCCGCGCGGGCCCGGACGGGAAGGTGGTAGACGTGGAACGCCCGCCCGATGACCGGCTGGGCGACGTTGCGCACCTTCACGCCGCCGCTCGTCATGCCGTGTTCGGTGCCGGCGTGCGCGTGGCCGTGCACCGCCAGGTCCGCACCGGCGGTGTCGATCGCCTCGGCCAGCAGATAACTCCCGAGGAACGGGTAGATCTCCAGCGGCTCGCCCGCCAGCGTGTCCGCGACGGGGGAGTAGTGGGTCAGGGCGATCCGCACGTCGCAGTCCTCCTCGCCCAGTTGCTCCAGCGCGCTCCGCAGCCCGTCGGCGCTGCGCCGGGAGTACCGGACGAACTCCTTCATCACGGGCTCGCCGAACTCCCCGGCGCAGCGGCCGACGAAGCCGCCGCCGAACCCCTTGGTGCCGGCCACGCCGATGCGCGCACCGCCGCTCTCCACGACGGTGCCCTGCCCCTCCAGGACATGGGCTCCGGCGTCCCGGAGGATCGCCGTGACCTCCTCGGGCCGGTCGTCGTGGTGGTCGTGGTTGCCCAGGACGGCGGCCACCGGCACGCCGAGGTCCTGGATCTCCCGGGCCACCACCCGCATCTCCTCGGGCGTGCCGTGCCGGGTGAGGTCCCCGGCCAGCAGCAGGAGGTCCGCGCACTCGGGCAGCGTCTCGAACGCGGGGCGGAGCACCCCCTGGCTGTCGGGCCCCATGTGGATGTCCCCGACGGCTGCGATGCGGATCATGCCAGCTCCTCCGCGTGGTCGGGCGAGGACGCCTCGGTCACCACGAGGTCGCTGTGCACCGGCATCCCGGTGAGTTCCTCGTGGACGGTGCGCAGGACCTCGTCGCGGCAGGGCGCCGAGGGCACGGTGCCGGTGAGCAGCACCGACTGGCCGCGGGCCTCGACCCGGACGCCCAGTTCGCCCAGCTCGCCCGAGGCGAGGCGGTCCTGGAGGTGGGCGATGCGGTAGTCCAGGTTCTCCGCGGGCGGCGTACCGCCGGCGTCCTGGGAACCGTGGGTGCTCATGGGTTGCTCCTTCAGATGACGTTCAGGCGCTCCAGGAGGAAGAAGAAGGCCGCGGGCATGGGCTCGTCCCCGCACTCGCGCCGCACCCGCTCCCAGTCGACCTTCTCGCGCAGGGCCCGCGCGATGGGCAGGGCCGCGCCGAAGTCGCAGTGGTGCTCGGAGAACGCGGCGATCAGGCTCCACAGCAGGTCCGTCGGGGCCAGCACGGGCATCCGCACCGAGTCGACCGAGAGCTCCTCCGCCCGCTCCAGCATGTCCGCGCCGACCGGCCGGTGCGCCAGCTCGAAGATGACGTCCACCGACTGGCCGAAGCAGGTGGCCTTGATCAGCCAGTCCTCCGGCGGCGTGTAGACCGTCAGCCCCGCCTCGCGCAGCGTGGCCGCCACCGCGTCCGCGTCCTCGGGCCGGATGGCGAAGTCGACGTCGTGCTGGAGGTTCTTCTCCCCGCCGTGGGCGTACGCGGCCACGCTCCCGGCCAGCGCGAAGAGATGCCCCTTCCGCTTCAGCAGGGCACCGACCTGCTTGGCCGCCTCGAGGATCGCCTGGTTGCGGTCCAGGGGCATCTCCTGCGGCGGCTCGTCCTGCGGGTCCTGTGGTGGCGCGGCCGGACAGGTCCCGTCCGGTGCCGTCCGGAGGTCGGGGATCCCCGGTCGCCGGACGAGCGTCGCGTCATCACCGTTCTGCGTCATGACCACTCCATTCGACGGACCGGACCTCCGCTCCCGCGCGGTGTCCGGATCCGAGACGGCCTGTGTGCCTGCATTGGGTACCCGGCGCTCCCGGACCGACACGGAAGGCTTCCGACGAGCGCGGGTCCGGCCGGGGCGCGGGGCGCGCAGGCTGCTCCCGTACGCGCCCCTCACTCCGCCGGGAGCGCACCCACTCGTTCGATCCGGTCAGACAGGCACGGCCTCCGTTCGGCCTGCCGGGTGGACGAGCCTCGGGTGAACACGACAAGCGCGCCTTCCGCCGAGGACGGAGTATGGGGCCAAGAGCTGGAAACCCGGAAAACCGGCGCAAATCGCCGGACAGCGCGCCTGTGGAGGTCGACATGAACCAGCAGACAGCACCGTCGTCCGATCTTCCGCAGCCGTTGCGGACCGTCGTCGCGGGCGTGAAGCACCTGCCCGGCGCGCAGCAGGTCGGCAAGGTCGCCGAGGGGGCCCTGGACCGGATCGGCGCCATCTCACCGCGCGGGCGCCGCATGGCCGTCTACACCGGTGCCGGCGTGCTCGGCGTCGCCGGACTGGTCGAATGGCCGGTGGCGCTGACCGGCGCGGCCGTCGCCTGGCTGACCCAGCCGCGACCCGCCCAGCGCCCCGGGGACGGGTCACCGAACGGCGGAACGCGGACCGCCACGGCCGGTGAACGCGGCGCGGACACCGCCGCCGAGGAGGAGCCGGACACCTCGTCCTACGGACCCGGCGCCCGCCTCGCCTCCTCCCACTACCGCCACGAACGGCCGGAACAGCACGTCCACGAGCAGCCCGCCAAGGTGGGCGACACCGCCACCGCCTCCGCCCTGAAGCAGGTCGCCGAGGCCACCGCCCACCACGACGAGGAAGCACACGGCCACCGGGCCCACGGGCAGGTTCAGCACGGACACCACAGCCACCCCACCGGCTGAGTCGGGAAGCAGGAGATGCTCACACGCTTCGACGTAGCCCCGTTCGTCGGGGCCGTGGCCGGGGCGGCCGCCGGGGCCGCCCGCAGCACCGCCCAGGGCGTGACGTCCCTCTACGACACCACCCGCCGCGTCCGCAACGTCGCGCGCAACGCCCTCACGCGCACGGAGCACTGGAAGGCCGGACAGCGCATCCACCTCGCGCTGCGGCGCGTCGACGGCGACGCCGCCGTCCTCGCCCGCAGGGTGGCCGAGGAACTCGTCGAGCACCCCGACGTGCTCACGGCCTACTGGGACGAAGGGCTGTCCCGCCTGGTGATCACCCTCGTGGAGGACGCCGCCACCGACCGCGTCACCGAACGGGCCACCGCCCTGGCCACCCGCCTCGGCCTGGACGAGGGCGCCGACCCGGAGGCGGAGGAGAGCACCCACCCCGGCGACCCCAGGGAGGTGCGCGTCACCGCGGCGGCCGTCCTGCTCGACGCCGCCGGAGCGGCCGGCGCCCTGGCCGGCCGGTCCCTGCGCCTGCCGCCCAGCTCCCGCATCGTCACCGCGACCGTCACGCTCCTGCGTGAGAACCCCCGCTTCCGGGGCCTGCTCCGCCAGCGCCTCGGCCCGTCCGCGATGGAACTCGTCCTCACCGCCGCCAACGCCGCCGCCCACGGTGTCGGCCAGACCCCGCTGGCGCTCGTGCTCGACGGGCTGCTCCGCGGCACCCAGCTCACCGAGGCCGTGGCCAGGGCCGCGGCCTTCGAGGCCCTGCACGACGACGTGTGCCACGCCCAGCGCACCAGTCTGTCCTTCCCGACGGGGGCCCGGCCGCCGCTGAAGGTGACGCCCGCGCAGGAGTACGCCTCCCACGCGAGCACCGGAAGCCTCGCCGGCGCCGCCGCCACCCTCCTCGTCACGCACAGCGCGCGGGACGCGGCCGAGGCGGTCCTCGCCGGCTCCCCGAAGGCGGCCCGCTACGGACCGGCCGCCTTCGCCGCGACGCTCGGCACCTTCCTCGCGCACGCCGGGATCCTGGTCCGCAGCGGGGAGCGGCTGCGGCAGCTGGAGATCGCCGACGCGCTGGTCCTGCACGCCGACGCCCTGCGCCGGCGGACCGGGCCCGACGGCGACGCCGACCTCGCGCCCGAGGACCCGGTGCACCCCTTCGCCGAGGCCGTCCTGGACGCCGCGCGCCGCGCGGGACTGCACGTGGTGATCGCGGGCGGATCCGACCTGAAGGACATCGTCCGGCTGGCCGACGAGGTCGTCCCCGGCACCAGGCCGTTCGGCGACGTCGTACGGGCCCTGCAGGCCGACGGGCACGTGGTGGTCACCGTCGCCCGCCCGGACGCCTCCGGCGGCGGGCACGTGGTGGACGGACTGCCCGCCGGTGACGTGGCCGTCGCCCTCACCGACGGGCCCGCCGCCGTCTCCTGGGGCGCCGACGCGCTGGCCCCCGGCGGCCTCGCCGACGTCTGGCGGCTCCTCACGGCCATCCCCGCTGCCCGGCGCGTGGGACGCCGGTCGCAGACCCTCGCCCGCGCCGGCGCCGCCCTGTCGGGCCTGCTGGTCGCCCGCGGCGGGCAGCCCCCCGGCCGGCATCTCGCCTGGCCCGTGACCCGGCACGCGCCCGTCAACATCGCCGCCGCCGGCGCCCTGCTCGCCGGCTGGCTGGAAGCCACCCGCGTCGCCCGGGCCACACCCCCGCCGCCCCGGCTGCACATCCCCTGGCACGCGCTCGAACCCCACGAGGCCCGCGACCGGCTGCGCCGCACCCACCGCGAGAGCGAGCCGCGCGGACTCGCCCTGGCCGCCGACCGGACCCGGCAGCGCGCCGCGCGCCTGACCCGGCACCCCGCCGTCACCCCCGTCCGCTGGACCTGGCAGGCGGCCGGCGCGGTACGCCGCGAACTCGACGACCCGCTCACCCCCGTCCTCGCCACCGGCGCCGTCGCCTCGGCCCTGCTCGGCTCGCTCGTCGACGCGCTGCTGGTGGTCGGCGCCATGGACCTCAACGCCGTGACCGGCGGCCTGCAGCGGCTGCGCGCCGAACAGGCCCTGGCCCGGCTCGCCGCCCGGCAGCAGCCCAAGGCCCGCAAGCACAACGGCCACCAGCGCACCGTCACCGTCGACGCGGCCCGGCTGCACCCCGGCGACGAGATCAGCCTCGGCGCGGGCGACGTCGTACCCGCCGACGCGCGGCTGCTCGACGTCGACGGGCTGGAGGTCGACGAGTCCGCGCTCACCGGCGAGTCGCTGCCGGTGACCAAGGCCGTCGAGGCCACCCCGGGCCTGCCCGTGGCCCAGCGCGCCTGCATGGTCTTCGAGGGCACCACCGTCGTGGCCGGCCGTGCCACCGCGCTCGTCGTCGACACCGGCGACCAGACCGAGGCCGGCCGGGCCGTCACCCTCGCCGCCCGCACCCCGCCGCCCGCCGGCGTCCAGGCCCGGCTGCAGGAACTCACCCGCAAGGCGCTGCCCGTCACCTTCACCGGCGGCGCGGCCGTGACCGGACTGTCCCTGCTGCGCGGCAGCCCCGTGCGGCGCGCCGTCAGCGGGGGAGTGGCGGTGGCCGTGGCCGCCGTCCCCGAAGGGCTCCCGCTGGTCGCCACCGTCGCGCAGATGGCGGCCGCCCGGCGGCTGTCCCGGCGCGGCGTGCTGGTCCGCACCCCGCGCACCCTGGAGGCGCTCGGCCGGGTCGACACCGTCTGCTTCGACAAGACCGGCACCCTCACCGAGAACCGGCTGCGCCTGATCCGCGTCGCCACCGCCGACGGCACCGTCCTGCGGGTGGACGACGAGCGGGCCGCGCAGGTCCTGCGCCTGGCCGCCCGCGCCTGCCCGCAGGAGGAGACCGGGCACGGCCGCCGCGTCGCGCACGCCACGGACGAGGCCGTCCTCGACGTCGCCCCGCCCGACGAGGGCTGGACCCCGAGCGGCGAACTGGCCTTCGAGGCGCGCCGGGGCTACGCGGCGGCCATCGGCCGCGACGGCGATCCCGACTTCGGTGACCTCCTCGTCGTCAAGGGCGCCCCCGAGACGATCCTGCCGGCCTGCCCGGGCCTGCCCGCCCACGCGGCCGACACCGCCCACGAGCTGGCCGGGCAGGGCCTGCGCGTCCTCGCCGTCGCCCGGCGGCCCTGCCGGGCCGAGGACGCCGAGGCCGAACTCGACGCGCCCCTGGCCGACCTGGAGTTCAGCGGCCTGATCGCGCTGGCCGACGTGCCCCGCGAGACCTCGCAGGCCCTGCTCGTCGAACTGCGCCGCTCCGGGATCCTGCCCGTCATGCTCACCGGCGACCACCCGGAGACCGCCCGCGCCATCGCCCAGCAACTGGGCTGGCCGGAGGAGACCGAGGTCGTCACCGGAGACGAACTGGTCGCCATGGAACGCCGCGAACGCGTGCGCGTGCTGCGCGTGGCCGGTGTCGTCGCCCGGGTCGCACCCGAGCAGAAGCTCCACGTCGTGGAGGCCCTGCAGCAGGCCGGCCGGGTCGTGGCGATGGCCGGTGACGGCGCCAACGACGCCGCCGCCATCCGCGCCGCCGACGTCGGCGTCGGTGTCGAGTCCCGCGGCTCCGCCGCCGCCCGCAACGCCGCCGACCTGGTGCTCACCACCGGTGACCTGTCCGTCCTGGTCGACGCCGTCGTCGAGGGCCGGGCCCTGTGGCGCAGCGTCGCCGACGCGGTCAGCATCCTCATCGGCGGCAACGCCGGCGAGGTCGGCTTCAGCGTCCTCGGCACCCTGCTGGCCGGGGCCTCACCCCTGTCCACCCGGCAGCTGCTGCTGGTCAACCTGCTCACCGACATGTTCCCGGCGATGGCGGTCGCGGTCACGCCCAGCAACGACCCCTCGACGGCGGAGCACGCCGCGACCGGCCCGATGGGCCTCGACGTCCTGGGCGCGCCCCTGCTGCGCTCCATCCGCCGCCGCGGCATCACCACCTGCTTCGGCGCGGTCGCGGCGTACCTCTTCGGCCGCCTCACCCCCGGCACCGAACGCCGGTCCACCACCATGGCGCTGTGCGGCGTGGTCGGCGCCCAGCTCGTGCAGACCCTCTCGGGACGGCGCCACAGCCCGCTGGTGTGGGTGACGGCCCTCGGCTCCGCCGCCGTGCTCGCCGCGCTCGTCCAGACGCCCGGCGTCAGCCACTTCTTCGGCTGCACGCCGCTCGGCCCCACGGCCTGGTCCGGCGTCGCCCTGGCCATCGCCCTGTCGGCCCTGGCCCCGCGCCTGGAACGCCTGCGCGCCGTCCACCTGCTGTACGACACCGCGACCCGGCTCGCCCTGCGCCTGACCGACCTGATCCGCCAGGCCCGGCAGCAGGCGGGCAGCGGGCTCCCGCACCCCGTGGCCTGACGGACGGACACACACCGGCGGCCGCCACCCCGCGCAGGGGCGGCGGCCGCCGGTGTGACGCCGTCTCAGACCTGGCCGCGCCAGGCGCCCGTCTCCGTGCCACGGGCCTCCATGAACTCCTTGAACCGCCGCAGGTCACCTGAGACCTGCCGCTTCACGAAGCCGAGCTTGTCGCCCACGGTCTCGGCCAGGCCGCTGGGGTCGAAGTCCATCTGCAGCATGACCTTGGTCGTGTCGTCCTCGATGCGGTGGAAGGTCACCACACCGGCCTGCTTGGTCTCGCCGCTCACGGTGGTCCAGGCGACCCGCTCGTCGGGGATCTGCTCGGTGATCTCCGCGTCGAACTCGCGCTCCTGGCCGCCCACCTTCGTCACCCAGTGCGTCAGCGTGTCCGTGCGCTGCTCGATCCGCTCGACGCCGTCCATGAACTGGGGGAACGACTCGAACTGCGTCCACTGGTTGTACGCGGTGTGCACCGGGACACGGACCTCGATGGATTCCTCTACCTGCGACAAGGCGGTACCTCCCTTTCTCGTACGGCCGTCTCTGTGCCGAAGCGGGGGACGGGTACCAGATCGCACGCCGGTCACTCCTGGTCACCACGACTTGTTCACCCGGCGAGGTGTCCTTTCCGCCTTCCGTGGGGTACCCGGCTCCGCGACAACGACAGACCGGGAGGTGATCGCCATGGCTGACACGGACCGCACGGCCTCCGCCGCTCCTCGCTCGGGGCCCGGGCAGACGTCCGGGGACGAGCCCGTGGGCGAGCTGGTGCAGCGTGCCACGGCACAGCTCTCCGATCTGGTGCGGAGCGAAATGCGGCTCGCCCAGGCGGAGATGACCGAGAAGGGCAAGCGTTTCGGCAAAGGCGGCGGCCTGTTCGGCGGAGCCGGGGTGCTCGGCTTCGTCACCCTGCAGGCCCTGGTCGCGACGGCGATCGCCGCCCTGGCCGTCCCGCTGCCGGTGTGGGCGGCGGCGCTGATCGTCACGGCCGTCCTCGCCGTCGCCACCGCGGTGACGGCACTGGCCGGCCGCAAGCAGGTGCGCAGCGCCACCCCCGCCACCCCGCAGCGGACCATCGACAGCGTGAAGGCCGACGTGGCCGAGATCAAGGAGAGTGCTCACCGATGACCCAGCCCCCGCACGACGAGCCGACCACCAGCAGCCCGGAGGAGCTGCGCGAACAGGTCGAGCGCACCCGCCACGAGCTCGGCGGCACCGTCCAGGCGCTGGCCGACCGGACCGATGTGAGGGCCCGCGCCCGTGAGAAGGCCGTCGCGGTCAGGGAGCAGGCCGGGACCAAGGCCCAGGCCTGGAGCGGCCAGGCCAGGGCGAAGGCCGCGCACGTCGCCCGGACGGTGGAGGAGAAGCTGCCCGAGCCCCTCAAGCAGAAGGGCGCCGCCGCCGCCGAGGAGGCGAAGGCCAAGGCCGCACAGGCCGAGAAGGTCTGGCAGGACAAGGCCCCGCAGCAGGTGCGAGACCACCGCGGCGCCCTGCTGGCCGGCGCGTCGGCCGCCCTGGTGGCGATCCTGCTGATCCGCCGCCGCGCCGGGCGCTGACCCGAAGGCCCGCCGACACCGGCCCCCGTCGCTGCTTGCGGTGACGGGGGCCGGGACGGCATGGTCGGGTGCCGTGGCCACCTTGCTGATCGTCCATCACACGCCCTCGCCGAACTGCCAGGCGATGTTCGAAGCCGTCCTCTCCGGCGCGACGGACCCCGAGATCGAGGACGTCCGGGTGGTACGGGTGCCCGCGCTGTCCGCGACCGCGTCCGACGTCCTCGCCGCCGACGGCTACCTCCTCGGCACCCCCGCCAACCTCGGCTACATGTCCGGGGCGCTCAAGCACTTCTTCGACCAGGTCTACTACCCCTGCCTGGACGCGACCCGCGGCCGCCCGTTCGGCTACTGGGTGCACGGCGGCAACGACGTCACCGGCGCGGTGCGCGGCATCGAGACCGTCACGACGGGCCTCGGCTGGCGCCGTGCCGCCGAGGCCGTGACCGTGACCGGCGAGCCGGACAAGGGCGACGTCGAGAAGTGCTGGGAACTCGGCGCCACGGTCGCCGCCGGGCTCATGTCCTGAGCCCGGCCCGGCCGCCTCAGGTCTCCTCCAGGCGCCGCCGGTCCTGGTCGTCCCACGTGCGGGTGTCACGCGGCTGGGTGTACGGCTCCGCCTCCGGCGGGTGCCCGCCGGCGATGGCCCGCTGACGCACCGTCTCCGCGTCGAACTCCAGGCCCAGCAAGATCGCCAGGTTGGTGATCCACAGCCAGATCAGGAAGACGATGACACCGGCCATCGTGCCGTAGGTCTTGTTGTACGACGCGAAGTTGGCGACGTAGACCGCGAAGCCGGCGGACGCGACCAGCCAGATCAGCAGGGCCAGCAGACTGCCCGGGGTGATCCAGCGGAACCCCTTCACCTTGGCGTTCGGGGTCGCCCAGTACAGGATCGCGATCATGAAGGCGACCAGCAGGACGAGGACGGGCCACTTGGCGATCGACCAGACCGTGAGCGCGGTGTCGCCGATCCCCAGCGCGGTTCCCGCCTGACGTGCCAGCCCGCCCGTGAACACCACGATCAGCGCGCTGATGACGGCCAGCACCATCAGGACCACCGTGACCGCCAGCCGCACCGGCAGCAGCTTCCACACCGGCCGTCCCTCGGGCATGTCGTAGACGGCGTTGGCGGAGCGGATGAACGCCGCCACGTAGCCGGAGGCCGACCAGAGCGCCAGGGCCAGGCCGACGATCGCCATCAGCGAGCCGACGCCGGCGTTGCCCTGCAGCTGTTCGACCGCCCTCGTGATGATGTCGCGGGCGGAGCCGGGGGCGAACTGCTGGAGGTTGTCGATCACCTTGTCCGTGGTCGACCGGCCGGTCAGGCCCAGCAGCGACACCAGCACCAGCAGCGCGGGGAACAGCGCCAGCACCCCGTAGTACGTCAGCGCGGCGGCCCGGTCGGTGAGCTCGTCGTCCTTGAACTCCCGCAGGCTCCCCTTGAGGATCGCGCCCCACGACTTCTTGGGCAGGTCGGCCGGTGAGTCCGGCGCGGCGCGCTCCACTTCGGGCCCCGGCCCGGGCTCCTGGGGCTCCGGCTCGGAGGTCTGGGGTGCGGACCCGGCCGTCGTGTGTTCTTTCCGTCCCGGAATATGCAGCTTCACCATAGGGGGCGGGTAACCCCGGGCCGCCCCCTTAAGCCGCATCCCGCACCCGCGCGAGACGGCGAAGCACACGCAACCGGTTGAGGGAGCGCTCCCACGGGCGGCACCATGCCGCCATGACCACCTCTGCCCTCATCCGCCCCTACCGCCCCGCGGACCGCCCCGCCCTCGACGACATCTGCGTCCGCACCGCGCACCGCGGCCAGGACAGCCGCCCCCACTACGCGGACCCGGGCGTCTTCCCGGCGGCCTTCGCGGCCCCGTACGTCCATCTGGAGCCGGAACTGGCCTTCGTGCTGGACGACGGGCGGGGCCGGGCGGTCGGCTACGTCCTCGGCACCGCGGACACGCCGCGCTTCGCCGAGGCCTTCCGCGCCGTATGGCTCCCCCTGGTCGCGGGCCGTTACCCGGCGCCGCCCGGACCGCCGCGCACCGCGGACGAGGAGATCGCCCACCTGCTGCACCACCCCGAGCGGATGGTCCTGCCCGAACTGGCCGCCTACCCCGCCCACCTGCACATCGACCTGCTGCCCGCCTGGCAGGGCCGCGGCTTCGGACGCCGGCTGATGCGGACCTTCCTGGCGGCTCTCCAGGACAAGGGCGTCCCGGCGGTCCATCTGGCCATGGCGACCGAGAACACCCCGGCCCGGGCCTTCTACGACCGCATGGGCTTCCACGAGCTCAGCGTCGCCGATCCCGGTGCCGTCACCTTCCTCGGGCGCACCACCGGAGAACTCGAACACCTCTGACGGCCCCGCGTCGAACGCGTCGAACGCGCCATCGGGCGGCCGGGAGGCCGGGAAGTGGCGCAATCGTGCGTTGCCGGCGAGGGTCATCGGGCGCAGCCTGTGCGGTGCGGGAGCGCTCCCGCGCCTCCTGCGCGTCCCGGCACCGCCGTGCGCTCCCGCACCCCCACGAACGGCACACCGCAAGCACCACGCCCCCCACATCCGAAAGAGGAGATCATGAAGTGTCATGGTCATGGGCAAGACCGCAGGGTTCTCGGGACCAGGTCCCGTCCGGCGCTCGCCCTGAGCGCGCTGGCCGCCGCCCTGCTCAGCCTGCTCCCGTGGAGCGGAACCGCCGCCGCCCACGGCTCGGTCGTCGACCCGGCCTCACGCAACTACGGCTGCTGGCTGCGCTGGGGCAGCGACTTCCAGAACCCGGCCATGGCCCAGCAGGACCCCATGTGCTGGCAGGCGTGGCAGGCCGACCCCAACGCCATGTGGAACTGGAACGGCCTGTACCGCAACGGTTCCGCCGGCGACTTCCAGGCCGTGGTCCCCGACGGGCAGCTCTGCAGCGGGGGCCGGACCGAGGACGGCCGGTACAACTCCCTGGACACGGTGGGCGCCTGGAAGACGACGGACGTCTCCGGCGACTTCACCGTGAAGCTGCACGACCAGGCCGGCCACGGCGCCGACTACGTCCTGGTGTACGTCACCCGGCAGGGCTTCGACCCCGCCACCCAGCCGCTCAAGTGGAGCGACCTCCAACTGGTCGCCCGCACCGGCAGGTACGCGCCCGGCCAGAACTACTCGATCCCCGTGAGCACGTCCGGACTGAGCGGCCGGCACGTCGTCTACACGATCTGGCAGGCCTCGCACATGGACCAGACCTACTTCCTGTGCAGTGACGTGAACTTCCGCTGACCTGCGCTATCCCGCCGGGCCGAGAGGTCCGGCGGGGTGCCCGGCCGTGCGGGCCGGATGAGAGTTTCCCGAAAATTCCCGAGACACCTGAACGCACCGGCGCTCCCGTGCGTATGGGGCGAGGGGATTTTCATGCCCGCACGCCACAAGCGCAGGAGAGCACCCTTGGGACGCAACACGCGAAGACGCCCTACTGGCCCACGACGCGCGACCTTCGCCGCATTCGCGCTCATCCTGGGCGGAGGCGGCCTGATGGCGGCCAACGTCTACGCCTCGGCCACGGACGGCGGTTCGGACGGGGACGCCGCCCGGACCCGTTCCGGCACGGGGGTTCAGACCGCGGGCGCGACGATCGACTGCCCCGACGTGGGCGCCAAGCTGACCTCGGTCCCCGACCAGGCGAGGTCCGAGGTCGACAAGGAACTCGCCCTTCTGGACGAGCAGATCAGCAAGGCCTACCAGCAACTGAGCGAGTCGGCCCAGGAGATCCAGCAGGACTCCGGCTTCGCCGGCAACGCCATCATCAACCCGCTGAAGGAGAAGCGGGCCGCGACCCTGGAGCGGATCACGGTCGCCATCGAACGCGCCGGGGACCGGCCCGAAGGGCTCGAGGCCCTCGCGGCCTGCACCGTGCGCGAGTCCGGCAACCAGGCCCCCGCCCAGGGCGACGGCCAGGGCGACGGCCAGGGCGGCGACGGCGGTGCGCAGCCGGGCCAGGAACAGGGCGCCGGCCAGGGCAACAACGGCGGGCAGGCCGGCAACGGCCCCGTCGCCGCCGACTTCACGGACATCAAGACCGTCCAGCCCAACGTCAACAGCCCCCGCGAGAGCGGCGAGGCCTCCCGCGGTTCCTTCGCCACCAGCTGCGGCGTGAACGAGAACGGGCTGTTCAACTCCGACAACGTCATCGTGGCCCCGGGCGTCTCCAACGGCGCCCACCACTTCCACGACTACGTCGGCAACCAGGCCAACGACGCCTTCGCCAGCGACCAGGACCTGGAGAACGCCGAGACCAGCTGCGTCGACCAGGGCGACAAGTCCACCTACTACTGGCCCGTGCTGCGCCTGCAGAACGGCACCCAGGAGCAGGACGCCGACAAGCCCGGCGGCGGCATCGAGGGCAACGCGGGCGAGATCGTCACGCCCAAGGAGGTCACGCTCGACTTCGTCGGCAACCCGCGCGGGAAGGTCACGGCCATGCCGCGGCTGCTGCGCATCATCACCGGCGACGCCAAGTCCTTCGTCAACGGCCCCGCCAACGCCAACGCCTCCTGGAGCTGCACCGGCTTCGAGGACCGGCAGCTGAAGGACAAGTACCCGCTGTGCCCGCAGGGCAGCGACGTGGTGCGGACCTTCAAGTTCCAGAGCTGCTGGGACGGCCGCAACATCGACAGCGCCAACCACCGTACGCACGTGGCGTTCACGGGCGCCGACGGCAGCTGCCCGTCCGGCTTCCGCCCCATCCCGCAGCTGGTCCAGCGCGTCGTCTACGACGTGGACGCGCCGAGCCTGCAGGACGGCGGCCGTACGACCCCGCTGTTCGCGGTGGACTCCTTCCCCGACCAGCTGCACAAGCCGGTCACCGACCACGGCGACTTCATCAACGTCTTCGACGAGAAGCTGATGAAGGAGATGGTCGACTGCATCAACGAGGGCCGTGAGTGCGGCGTCGGAGCGGGCGAGCAGCCCGGCGAGGAGCCCGGCGAGGAGCCGTCGCAGACGCCCGAGGCGCCGCAGGAGGAGCCGACGAAGACCCCCGAAGCTCCGCAGGAGGAGCCGACGAAGACCCCCGAGGCCCCGCAGGAGCAGCCCACGCGCACCCCGGACGCCCCGCAGAACGGCAACGGGGGCGGCGACGCGGGCGACGACGGCGGCAAGCCCGGCGACGGCGGTGGAGAGGGCGACGGCGGCAAGGGCGAGGCCTCCGAGCCCCCGGCGGACAAGCCGGCCCCCGAGCCGGAGCCCGGAGACGGGTCCGCCGCGCCCGGCACCACCGCACCCGGCACCCTCGCGACGGCGTCCCCCGGCGGCGACGCCGCGGGTGGCGCGAAGGACGACGAGGGCGACGACGGGGGAGACCTCGCCGAGGGCCAGGCCGTCGGCACGGCCACCAGCGCCGCCGCGACCCCGGAGGAACCGTCCCTGACGGAGCCTCAGGCGGTCGGCCAGGGCGGCCTGGCGGACACCGGCGCCCAGCTCTGGCCGGCGGCCGCGGGCGCGGTGCTGGTCATCGCGGGCTTCGTGGTGCTGCGCCGCGTACGGCGCAGCTGACCCACCGGCGCCCGAGCGACGGCGGCGGGACCCCCACCGGTCCCGCCGCCGTTCGCGTGCCCGCGGACCACGGTCCCGGACGCCACCGGCGCGACGGCGGCGGGCACCCTTCGGCGACCGCCGGAAAGCGCACCCCCTAGCGTGATCCCATGAACCTCATCAGGAACCGCCGCACCGGCCGCGGAGCAGGGGCGTGACCCCGGGGGAGATGGCGGCCGTGCTCGCTGCCGCCACGGGCGCCGGGGCCGTCAACGCCGTCGTCGGCTCGGGAACGCTGATCACCTTCCCGGTGCTGCTCGCCACCGGACTGCCCCCGGTCACCGCCACGGTGTCCAACGGGCTCGGCCTCGTGCCCGGTTCCCTCAGCGCGATCATCGGCTACCGCGAGGAGCTGCGCGGCCAGGGCCGCCGCGTCCTGCTGCTCGGCACCGGCGCCGCCCTGGGCGGCCTCACGGGCGCCGTGCTGCTGCTGACCCTGCCCGCGTCGGCGTTCGAGCGGATCGTGCCGGTGCTGGTGGGCCTCGCGCTGGTGCTCGTCGCCTGCCAGCCCTGGATCGCCCGGCGGGTGCGCGAGCGCCGCGCGGCGGACGCCCGCGGCGGCCGCGACGGCGGGCCGCTGCTCTTCACCGGCCTGTCCCTGGCCAGCGTCTACGGCGGCTACTTCTCCGCGGCCCAGGGCATCATCTACATCTCCCTGATGGGCATGCTGCTCGACGAGACGCTGCAGCGGCTCAACGCCGTCAAGAACGTGCTGGCCGCCGTCGTCAACACCGTCGCCGCCGTGCTGTTCGTCTTCTTCGCCGAGTTCGACTGGACCGCCGTCGTGCTCGTCGCGGCCGGCTCGGCCCTGGGCGGCCTGGTCGGAGCGAGGACGGGACGCCGCTTCAGCCCCGCCGTCCTGCGCGCCCTCATCGTGTCGGTGGGTTCCCTCGCCCTGGTCCATCTGGTGCTCCGCTGAGCCCGGGACGGGCGGTCACCGCGGTGCGGGGGAGCGCCGGTGCCTGCGCGGGACGGCCGGGCACCGGGGCCCCCGTGCGGCGTCCCGCCCGGGTGAGGGCCCCGGACCCCAGGGCCACCCCGAGACCGACCAGTGCGCTGCCCGCCGCCTGCGCGGCACCGTAGGAGCCCGTGCCGACCAGCGGTGCCGTGCAGGCGGCCGCGACCGGGATCAGCCCGGAGAAGAGCGTGGCGCGTTCCGCGCCGATGCGCTGCATGCCCATGTACCAGCAGACGAAGCCGACCACGGTGACGACCACCGCCTGCCACAGCAGCGCCCCGGCCTCGACGGCGTCCGGACGCCGCAGCCACCCGGACCCGTCGGCCAGCACGCCCGCCACCGCCGACTCCAGCGCCGCCACCGCGCACACCGTCGCGGACAGCAGCCGGGGCCCGAGGGGCCGCAGCACGGGCACGGCGAGCACGGCGAAGCCGACCTCCCCGGCGAGCGCGCACACCGAGAAGGCGAGGCCCGCGCCGTCCGTGCGCCCCCAGCCCTGGACGACGAAGGCACCGGCGGCCACCAGCAACGCCCCGTACAGCACGAGCCGTTGCGGTCTGCGCCCGTCCAGCAGCGGCACGAGCACGGCGACGGCCACCGGCGCGCAGCCCACGAACACGCCGGGAACCGCCGGTTCGGCCGTGCGCTCGGCGGCGATGACGGCCAGGTTGAATCCGACCATGCCGACCGCGGCGAGCAGGGCGAGACGGACCCACTGCCGCGCTCGCAGTGCCCTCAGGCGGGCGGAAGCGCCCCTGCCGGCCAGGGGGACCAGCAGCAGGCAGGCCAGTCCGTAGCGCAGGAACTGGCCGCCCGCGTACGGGTAGTCGCCGAGCACGCTGTTGGCGGTGAAGGACCCTCCGACGAGGACGCAGGCGAGCGCGGCGAGCAGCGCGCCCCGGGTGGTGGTGGCGTTCATGACCGTGACGCTAGGCAGCGCCGCGGCCCGGCAGGAGGTCCACTTCCGGGGCGGCTTGGTGGACCACTTCCCGGTCAGCCGATGTGGTAGCTGTCGCCGTAGACCTTCCAGTCCAGCGGCGGGTCGAGGTCGAGGTTCCCCTGGCGCAGGAACACCCGCTGGGCGGTGTCGACCCGGCTGGTGTCCTCGTGCGCCGGCTCCTGCTTCATGGCCCACACCCGGGCGTCCAGGAACGCGTGCAGGTAGGTCACCTCGTCACCGCCCTGGGCCGGCGGCCGGGCGGAGCGCAGCGCCCGGCGGCGGATGGTGCGGAAGCTCAGGGGGTCGTCGCCGTCGCCGTGCATCACGATGGCGTCGTAGTAGGCGAACTGGCCGAGCACCCGCAGCCCGTCCGCCTTGCCCTGCCGGACCGCGGGGCCGAAGTACACCCGGTCGCGCTCGTCGTCCTGCGCCCGCTGGAACGCGGTGTCGAGGGCCGCGCGGCGCCAGTCGTTCGGGAAGCCGGGGTCGAGCCCGTCGTGCGAGTCGGAGCCGTCGACCGCGCGCAGCGCCGGCAGGTACGCCGCGAGGACGTTGCCGGGTCTGCGGGCGGTGTAGAGCTCGACCAGGTCGAGCATGTCACCGGTGCCTGAGCAGAACCCGATGATGCCGGCGGTGTAGCCGCGGCCGTCGCCGATGTCCTCGATGTACCGGTACTGGGCCTTCCAGTCGAGCGAGGAGTTCTCCGCGCTCGACACGAGCCGCATGGCGATCTCCTTCTTCGCCGGATCGTCGAGCCCGGTCGCGCGTGCGGCGGCGCCGGCGTGCGCGGGCCGCCAGAACGGCGCGCCGGCGAGAGCCGCGCCGAACAGGGCCAGGGCGGTGCGGCGCGCGGGCAGGGCGGAGGGGTGTCTCACGGTGCCTCCAGGAAGGGTGGGGGGTCGGCGGGCCGTGCGGAACTGAGGAGCTGAGGAGCTGAGGAGCTGAGGAGCTGAGGAACTGGGAAACTGGGGAACTGACAGGAAGGTTTACTATCACCGGTTGGGTGCGGGGGGAAGGAGCCGAGCCGGGATTTCTCGGGCCCGGCCGCTCGGCCCCGCCTGGCAGAGCCCCGGATAATTCGGCCACGGGCGGGGCATCGGCAAGGAGGCACGGGAACCTTGAGGGCGCCTCACGCGTCAACTCTGTGCCCGGGCAGAGCCGATCGGCCGGGCCGACCAGGGGAGAGGGGAAACGCCATGGACGAGGCGAGGTCGCAGCAGGGGAGCGAGACGGAGGCCGCCGTACGCCGGGCCCGGTTCGGGTCGCTCCCGGAGCCGGTCCGCGTGGAGGACATGGTCGAGGAGCGGGCGGCCAGCATCCCCGACCCGGCGCGCACCGACTACAACCAGGACGAATGGCTCGTCCGCTACTGCCTGTGAGCCGCCCGGCCTGACCGGCCGGGGTGACGCGGCCGGCGCCCGCTCCGCGCCGCCGCCGGCGCACCACGAGCACCCCGTCCGATTCCGCCCGGCAGCGCCCTCGGCGCTCCGGGCGTCGCGCGCCTCGCCCGGCGAGGGGCGGGCCGTCGCGGCCGCGCCGGACGCTGCCGGTGCCCGCCGGTCCTCAGCCGCTTCCACGGCGGTGGCGGCCCGCGCACCCCGATGCCGCCGCCCCCGGAGCCGTCCTACCGAGTACCGTCCCGCTTCCCCGGATCCGCCGCACGACCCCGGTGCCGTCCCGCCCGCTCCGCCGCCGGATCCGTACCGACGAGGTGCTCCCCGGCCCCGTTCGGCGTAGCGTCCCGGTAGGAGCGGGAGGACGGCATGTCCCGGAGCAACGAACCGCCCGAGGGCGCCGGGTCGCCGGACGACGGTCTGGCCGCGGCCCTCGCGGACACCGTGCGCGGTACCGGCGCCTCGAGCGGTGGTCTGTACCTGATCGAGGACGCGGAGCCGGTGCTGCGCCTCGTGGCGCTGTGCGGTCTGCCGCTCGCGTTCAGCGCCCCCTGGGAGCGCCTGCCCCTGTCCGCACCGGTCCCGGTCGCCGACGCCATCCGGGAGGACGGCCTGGTCTGGATCGAGAGCCAGGCCGAGATGGCCCGCCGCTACCCCCGTGCCGCCGCCGCCATGCCCTACCCCTTCGCCCTGGCCGCGGCCCCGGTGACCGGCGTACGGCGCCGCTGGGGCGGCCTCGTCCTGATGTGGCCCGCCGGGCACCCACGCCGGATAGCGCCGCGCGAACGCGGCCACATCACCTCCAGCGCGCGCCGCATGGCCCGCCTGCTCGACGACGCGCCCCGGCCGCCCGCCCTGCCCGACCAGCCGCGCATCGTCGCCGCCGACGCCGCCCCCCACCCCGTGCAGAGCGGACTGGCAGCCGCCGACTACCTCGAACGCCTCCCCGAGGGCGCCGTCGCCCTCGACCTGGAGGGCCGCATCACCTTCGCCACCGCCACCGCCGCCCGCCTGCTCGGCGCGCACGCCGACCGGCTCGTCGGCACCCGCCCCTGGCACTCCCTGCCCTGGCTGGACAGCCCCGTCTACGAGGACCACTACCGCGCCGCGGTCGTCAGCCGGGCGCCCGTCACCTTCAGCGCCCTCCGCCCGCCGGACCAGTGGCTGACCTTCCAGCTCCATCCCGACAGCAGCGGCATCAGCGTCCGTGTCGTGCCCGGCGGGGAACCGGGCGGCGATCCGCCCCCGCCCGCCGCCCTGTCCCCGCGGGCGGCCCCGGCCGGACGCCTCTACCAGCTGGTGCATCTCGCCGCGGCGCTCACCGAGGCGGTCACGGTGCGCGACCTCGTGGCCCTGATCGCCGACCAGATCCTGCCCGCCTTCGGCGCCCAGGGCCTCGTGCTGTCCGCCGCCGACGCCGGACGGCTGAAGATCACCGGCTACCACGGCTACCCCGCCGACGTCATGGAACGGCTCGACGCCCTCGCCCTGGACACCGACCTCACCCCGGCCGGCCGGGTCATCGCCAGCGGCATCCCCGCCTTCTTCGCCCACCCCGGCGAGATGAAGGCCGGCTATCCCCAGGCGTCCGACATCAGCGGCAAACAGGCCTGGGCCTTCCTCCCGCTGATCATCTCCGGCCGGCCCGTGGGCTGCTGCGTCCTGTCCTACGAGCAGCCGCACGCCTTCACCGCCGAGGAACGCGCCATCCTCACCTCGCTGTCCGGCCTCATCGCCCAGGCCCTCGACCGCGCCCGCCTCTACGACGCCAAGCACCGTCTCGTCCGCGAACTGCAGCGTGCCCTGCTGCCCCGGGCGCTGCCCCGACTGGCCGGGCTGGAGGTCGCCGCCCGCTACCTGCCCGCGGGCCACGGCATCGAGGTGGGCGGCGACTTCTTCGACCTGCTGCGCCTGAACGACACGACCGCGGCCGCTGTCATCGGCGACGTCGAGGGCCACAGCGTCGCCGCCGCCGCCCTCATGGGCCAGGTCCGCACCGCCATCCACGCCCACGCCACCGCGGGCGCCGCCCCCGACGAGGTCCTCGCCCGCACCAACAGGCTCCTGGCCGACCTCGACTCCGAACTGCTCGTCTCCTGCCTCTACGCCCACCTCGACCTGGCCCGCCACCGGGCCTCCCTCGCCAGCGCCGGTCACGTGCCGCCGCTGCTGCGCCCCACCGGAAGCCCCGCCGGTGTCCTCGACGTGGAGCCCGGCCCGCTGCTGGGCATCGCCACCGAGGCCGACTACCCCGTCACCACCGTGCCCCTGCGGCCCGGCACCACCCTCGCCCTCTACACGGACGGCCTGGTGGAACTCCCCGGCACCGACGTCACCCGCACCACCGCCGCCCTCGCCGCGCACCTGGACGCGGCCCGCCACCAGGACCTCGAGGAACTCATCGACCGGCTCGTCCGGCACGCCACCCCCACCGGCCGGCACACCGACGACATCGCGGTGCTGCTGCTGCGCGCCGGGTCGGCGCCGGACGGTCAGTCCTGAGGCGATCCGGCCCGCACGTGGCCCGCCACGTCGCGCAGCTTGACGTTGTGCTGCTGCGACAGCCGCCGCAGCACGGCGAACGCCTCCTCCTGGCTCAGCCGGTGGCGCTCCATGAGGATCCCCATGGCCTCGCCGATCGAGTGCCGGGTCTCCAGGGCGTGCTCCAGCTGCTCGACCGTGCGGGCGCCGGCCAGCGCCACGGCGGCGTGCGAGGCCAGCAGCCAGCCCGCGGACTCGATGTCCGCGCCGAACGCCCCCGGGCTGCGCGAGTAGAGGTTCAGTGCGCCGAAGTCCTGCTGATCGGTGTAGAGCAGTACCCCGGTCATGCTGCCGATGCCCAGATCGCGGGCCGCGCGCGAGTACAGCGGCCAGGACGGCTGCGGGAGCGTCATGTCGGCGATGCGGAACAGCCGTTCGCCGTCCACCCGGTGCGCGGCGTCGAAGCACGGGCCCTCGCCCAGCTCGCCCTGCAGCCGGTCGGACTCCTCGACCATGTCGCCGCAGACCGAGAGGGTCACGGTCCGGCCCTTGGACACCGCCAGGATGCCCGCCGCGTCACAGCCCTCGATCAGTTTCACCGCCGACTGCGCGACGGCGTCCAGGGTCGCCTGGACGGAATCCTGTGCCAGCAGATCGCGCGCGAGCACCGCCATCTGCTCGGCGTACCGCCGCCAGTCCACCACCGACCACCGCCTCGCTCGACCGGCCACGTCCACCCTACTCCGGGCCCGCTGCGGGCTAGGAGTCGCGAGGGACCGGCCCCTGCGGGGCCCGTCAGCGGTATCCCGTCAGCAGCAGCGCCACGTCGTCCGGACGCTCCCGGGCGGTCCGGGCCGCGCGCATCAGCTGGTCGGCGAGGTGCTCCACCGAGTCCGCCGAGGTCTCGGCCAGACAGCGGCGGACGTGGTCGATCCCCGTCTCGATGTCGCTGCCGGGCCGCTCCACCAGCCCGTCCGTGTACAGGAGGAGGACACTGCCCGGGTCCAGGACGAGTTCGGTGACGGGATAGACCGAGTCGGGCTGCACCCCCAGCATCACTCCGCCCGCCAGGTGCAGCGTCTCGGACCGCCCGTCGGGGTGGCGCAGCAGCGGCGGCGGATGGCCCGCCCGCACGGCGAGGGCCCGCCCCGTCCGCGGGTCCAGCTCGATGTAGCAGCACGTGGCGAACGCGTCCGACTCCAGGTCGGCCAGCAGCCGGTTGGTGTGCGTGATGACCTCCTGCGGCGGGCGCTCGCTGGCCGCGAAGGCGTGCACGGCACTGCGCAGCTGCCCCATCACAGCGGCCGCCCCGACGCTGTGCCCCTCGACGTCCCCGATCACCAGCGCCACCCCGCGCCCCGTCCTGATCACGTCGTACCAGTCACCGCCGATGGCCATGCCCTGGGTGCCGGGCAGATAGCGCCCGGTGGTGCGCAGCCCTTCCACGGAGGGCAGCCGGTGCGGCAGCAGCCCTTCCTGCAGGCCCCGGGCCACGGCGGACTCCGCGTCGTAGAGCCGCGCCCGCTCCAGGGCCTGCGCCGTCAGCCCGCTCAGCGCGGTCAGGGCGGAGCGCTCGTCGGCGGAGAACCGGCGCGGGGTGTCCCAGCCAAGGATGCACGAGCCGACCGGGTGACCGGAGGCGATCAGCGGCAGGAAGGACCAGGCGTTCATCCGGTCGAGCGCGATGCCCGGATAGGCGACGGAGAGGTCCTCGGGCGACTCGAAGAACAGGGGCAGGCGCGTGGTCAGGGCGTGCACGCCGGGCAGTTGCGTGTCGAGGGTGGTGCCCTCGAACGGGGTGAGGAAGCCCTCCGGGTAGCCCGACTCCCACAGCAGGAACATCCGGCCCTCGCGGACGGTGTACAGGGCCAGTTCCCGCGCCCCGAAGGCCGGCAGCAACTGCTCGGACACGGCCCGGCACACGTCCCGCACGGTGACCGCCTCGGTGAGCACGCTCGCCATCTGCACCACGTGGTACAGCGCCCCGGCCCGCGCCGCTGCCACCGGCCCGGGCGGCGGCGCCGCGGCCGGTCCGCCCGCCGCGGGCACGGCGCCCGGCTCGCCCTCGCGCCCCGCCTCGCCGCCGGGGGGCGGGCCGGTCGGGTACACCCGGCCGGTCAGTCCGTGCACGTCCGGGTGGAGCACGAAGCTCAGCCAGTGCCCGCCCGGGTGCCGCACGAGGAAGGACACCTGTTCCTGCGACAGCATCGCCGCCCGGTAGCGGTCCTCGTAGGCGGGATCCCGCAGCCAGCTGATCACCTCCCACGGATACCGGCCCAGCAGCGCCTCCCGGCCGCAGTCCAGCAGTTCCTCGCAGCAGCGGTTGACGTAGGTGAGACGGCCGTCCTGATCCAGGGAGAACAGCCCGTCGGGCAGCCGTTCGGCGGCCTCCGCCGCGGTCAGCCCGCCGGCCGCGTCGACCAGGGCGCCGACCAGCAGCCGGCCCGGACCTCCGCCGCCCACGAGATGGCCCCACAGCTCGACGGGCCGGTACCGGGTCTCCTCGCCGCCCGGGGACACCTCCCGCACCCGGAAGTGCCGGTACCTGACCCGGCCGGTGGTGAGCGCGTCGTGCCGGCTCGCGCGCAGTTCGGGCAGGTCGTCGGGGCTGACCCGGGCCTCGATGTCGGCCAGGGTGCCGCGGAAGTCCGCGCGGCGAAGGCCCAGCAGGGCGAGGGCCTCGTCGTCCAGGGTGCAGCGGTCGTCTCCCAGGTCCCACTCGAAGAGCCCCACCCGGACCGGGCGGGCGGCCGGCGTGGGCAGCCGCACGCTGACGGGCTCGTCGTCGTACTCGACCTCGTGCGCGCCCGGTCCGGGACCGGGTGGGCGGGGGGCGAGGCGGGTGAGGTGCCGCTCCATCTCCCGCTCGGCGGGGCGCAGCGCGAGGTCGGCCGCCTCCGCGTCCATCGGCGCCCGGGCCGCCGACCGCAGCACGACCAGCACACCGACGGGCTCGCCGCCGCACCGCACGGGCTGGTAGGCGGAGCCGAAGGAGTAGGGCAGCCCGGCGGTGAAGCGCGGGAAGCGGATCATGGTGGCGCGCTCGTCGGGCAGCCACAGCGTCTCGTCGCGCCGGAAGGCCTCCGTCATGGGCAGGGCGCCGCCCACCGGCACCCGCCACCAGCTCTTCAGCAGCGACCTGGGGACGCCGGTGACCATCGTCAGCACGAGCGAGCGCCGGTCGTGGGAGCGCAGGTAGAGCAGCCCGCCGTAGCCGTCGAGGTCCCGCACGGCGCTGATCAGCGGGGCCGTCAGCGCGTCCTCGATCCGCCCCGCGTCCCCGGCCGGGTCCCTGCCGCCAGCCCCGCCGCCCCGGTTCCGGCCACGGGACGCCCGCGGCCCGTCCGGTACGGCGGTTGCCTCATCCATGTCGCGTCCTCCCGGTACGGACGCACCGGACACCAATAGCTCCCCACCAGGATGTGCCATGGTCGGCGCTACGGCGCGGCAAGTGCAACCTTTCGGCCCGCCCGGCTGTCTCACCAGGTACCAGAAACCAGCAAGCCCCGGGGGCGGCCATGGCACGAATCGGAACAGCATGCGCGACTCTCGCGCTCGTCGGCGTCACGCTCGGCGCCGCCGCGATCCCGGCCGGCGCCGCGCCGGCGGCCGCCCCGCAGGCCACCGCGGGGGCGGCCACGGCCTGCCCGACCGGCTGGGGGAGCCTCGCCAAGACCGCCACCGGCTCCACGGTGGCGCCGCTGAAGAACATCAGGACCGGCCGGCACACCTGCTTCGACCGGATGGTCGTCGACGTGCCCGGCGCGGGCCGCGGCGTCGGCTACACCGTCCAGTACGTCGACGAGCTCCACCAGGACGGATCGGGCCGCCTCATCCCCGTCGCCGGGGGTGCCGTCCTGGAGATCCGGGTGGCCGCGCCCTCCTACGACCCGGAGACCGGTGCCCCCACCTATCCCGGCCGGGTGAGCCGCCCGCTGCCGGGTGTCGACCTCACCGGCTACCGCACGTTCCGGGACACCCGGTTCGCCGGCAGCTTCGAGGGCGACACCCAGATCGGCCTCGGCGTCCGCGCCCGGCTGCCGTTCCGGGTGCTCCAGCTGGAGGACCGGGTGATCGTGGACGTCGCCCACAGCTGGACGGCCACGAGCTGACCGCACGGGCGCCCGGCTCCCCGGAGCCGGGCGCACCGGCTCAGTGACCGCGCATCCGGCCCAGTTCCTCCAGGGCCCGGGCCGCCGCCCCCGCCAGCCGGGGGCGGCGGCGCACGAACCGGCCCGAGCGGGCTCCCGGCCCGGCCAGTGCGCCGCCTCGCCGGGCACCGGCCGCCCCACCGCCCCCTCGTACTTACGCAGGTCCCGCGTCTTCAGCGACTCCTTGTAGCGGGCCGGGCCGCTGCGCAGGTCGACCGTCTCGATCCCGTCGGCCGCCGCGGCCTGCAGCATCCGCATCAGCAGCAGCAGACCGGGGGAGTACCTGGCGCAGGCGCGGTCGTACGCCGGGAACCACCAGGACAGCACCGTGCGCGAACGCAGAGCGAAGTGCGCGGCCACCGGCCGGCCCGCCGCGTACAGCACGGACAGCACGCCACGGCACTCCGGTTCCGCGCCCGGCCACCACGGCAGTGCTCCCACGCCGCGTCGTGAGCCGCGTACGCTACGCATGGCTTCCTCCGGGCGGATCATCGTCGGTGACCTGCCCCGTCGCGGGGGAGCCTGCGAGGCTGCCAGTGGCCGGGTCCGACCGCCGGCGGGCACCATGGTCAGGGCCGGACGCGGTCGCGGGGGTCCGTCCGCCCGCGCCGGCCCGCGAGCGGAGGGACGAGATGGGATCGGCGATGAGCGTGGGGTACCACCGCCGGCAGCGATGGGCGGCCAGAGGAGCCCTGACCGCCGCCGCCCTGGCGGTGCTGATGCCCCTCGTCGCCGGCGGCCTGCGGGGCCTGCTGCTGCTCGTCGCCGGTCTGGCGGGTCTCGCCCTGACCGCCGCCGCCCTGTGGTGGGTCCTCTCCCGGCGCGGAGCGGCCCGGATCGCGGCGGCCACGCTGGCCCTGGTCGCGCCCGTCGGCCTGATCACGCTCTTCGCGGCGGCGAATCTGCTCTGGGTGGTCTTCCTGTCGCTGCTGCTGTGGTGCGGTGCCGTCTGGAGCGGCCGCTACGCCCTGCGCAGCACGGGACTGCGGCGGGTGCGGGTCAAGGAGTACCGGACACCGCCGCCGCGGCGGCCCTTCCTGCTGCTCAACCCGCGCTCCGGCGGCGGCAAGGTCGAGAAGTTCAACCTGCAGGAGCGGGCCGAGGCGCTGGGCGCCCGGGTCGTCCTGCTCGACCCGGAGCACCACCAGGACGTCACGGCCCTCGCCCGGCAGGCCGTCGCCGACGGGGCCGACCTGCTGGGCGTCGCGGGCGGCGACGGCACCCAGGCCCTGGTCGCCGCCGTCGCGGCGGAACACGGCCTGCCGTTCCTCGTCATCGCGGCCGGCACCCGCAACCACTTCGCCATGGACCTGGGCCTGGACCGCGACGACCCGTCCAGCTGCCTCGACGCCCTCACCGACGGCGTGGAACTCCGCGTCGACCTCGGCTTCGCCGCCGACCGCCCGTTCGTCAACAACGCCTCGTTCGGCGTGTACGGGGCCGTCGTGCAGAGCCCCGGCTACCGCGAGGACAAGGTGGGCGCGGCGCTGGAGCGGCTGCCCGAGCTGCTCACCCGGCAGGCCGGGCCCCGTCTGACCGCCCGCGCCGACGGCACCACCATCGCCGACCCGCAGGCCGTCCTGGTCAGCAACAACGCCTACCGCATGGACGACCCGTTCGGCTTCGGCCGGCGCGAGCGGCTCAACTCCGGGAAGCTGGGGGTGCTCGCCGTCCGCGTGGACAGTGCCGTGGAAGCGGCCGAACTCCTGCTCTCCCCGCGCCCGGAGGGCCTGACGGTGCTCACCGCCCAGCACGTCGTCGTCGAGGCGGACGAACCGCAGCTGGAGGTCGGCCTGGACGGCGAGGCGCTCACCCTGCCCGCTCCCGTCCACTGCCGTATCGCCCGCCGCGCCCTGCGGGTCCGGGTGCCCCGCGAGCGGCCCGGAGTCCCAGAGGCGCCGCCGCGTCTGGACTGGCGCCGGCTGCGCAAACTGGCGGCCGCGGTCAGCCGTACCGCCGCCCCGTCGCGCTCCCGGCACGGCTGAACGACAACGGACGAGGTCCCCCGTGCCTGCCACGGCACGGGGGACCTCGTCCGTACGGGCCTCAGGCGCCCTTGGGGCCCGCCTGCTGCACGACCTCGAACGACCACAGGGTCGAGCCGCTCGCCGCGGGCCTGGGCCGCTCGCCGCCCTCGCCGCCGCCCTGGTGGGCGGTCTTCATCGGCCCCTCCATCCAGGCCTGGAACGACTCCTCGTCACGCCACCGCGTGTACACGAGATAGGTGTCCGTGCCCTCGACCGGGCGGAGGAGCTCGAACCACTCGAACCCGTCCGAGTTCTCCACGGCGTGCGCCCGGGAGGCGAACCGCTTCTCCAGCGTCTCCCGCTGCTCGGCGGGCACGGTCAGTACGTTGATCTTGACTACGCTCATGCGCCCATCTTGCCCGATGCCGCAGCTGCGCCACCTCAAGCCTTCGCGGCGGGCGGCGGGCGGCGGTCACGGTCAGCTCCGCCCCTGGCCCCGCTCGCCCTGCTCCAGGAGCTCCCCGGTCATGTCGGTGACCTGCCCGGCCGGCGGCGCGTCCGCCTCCACCCTTGTGCCGAAGCCGGTGAACTCCATGACGGTGCGCACCGTGACCTGCTGCGGCGCGGACGAGGCCGTACCGGAGGACTGCCGCGGTGACGCGGTGCCCTTGAGGGTCATCTCCACCTGCTGACGGCGCATCCGGCCCTCGTCGTCGAGCCACACGTCCATCGGCAGCGTCGGGCCGACCTGCTGCCGCAGGGTGTCGCCATTGGGCAGTTCGGAGACGTCGAGGGAGACGCGGTAGCGGATGGTCCGCACCCCGCCGACCGTGGCCGTGCCCTTCTCGGTCACGTCCTCGTCGGAGATCGCCTTGGCGTACGCCGCGGACTGCGCCGGATCGCTCATCGACCCGTCGCCCGCGCCCTGCTGCTTCGCGACCTCGCCCAGGTCGATCCGGATCCAGGGCTTGCCGCCCGGGGCCCGGCCCTCCGGCAGCTTCTGGTAGAGCACCTGGTCGACGACGCGCTGCTCGATCCGCTGCCCCTGCACCGTGAGACTCATGACGCTGTCGCCGTCGGCCAGGTCGATGGCGCCCTGCCCGTCGGCCGTCTGCGAGGTGCCCTCGGCGGAGGTCCGCACCCGCAGCTTCACCCGGGCGGTGTCCTCCTCGGCCGTCCTGTCGTAGGCCGACCGCACCGCCCGCGTGCCCTCCTCCCGTGCGCCGGCGCCCGGCTTCGCCGAGGAACCCGCGGCGGCGTCCCCCGAGCCGCCGTCACCGCACCCGACGAGGACCGTCCCCGCCAGGATCCCGGCGACGCCTAAGGCACCGACCCTGCTGCTCCTGCCTGCCCTGCCCATCGAACCAGCTCCCTGTCTCGTCTGCGGTGTGACCCAGGTGCCCGAGCCGGACGGGAACACACCTGCCGGGGCGAGGAGTTGGAAACCGGGAGGAAGCGCGCTCCGGTCAGGGGCGGCGGCGGAGCCTGCCGAGCAGCCGCTGGGCCTGGGCGCGCTTGCGGGGGTCGGCCGCGGCCCGCCGTGCCTGCTCCATCGCCCGCCGTCCCTGCGGGCTGCGGGCGAACTGCTTGATGCGGTTCAGCATTCCTGCCATGACGCGCCTTCCTTCGTGTTCCGGTGTGTGTGTCCGTACCTCACCTACCCCCCGGCGGGGGGCTCAGGCACCCGCCGCCCGGACGGGGCGCGACGAACTTGTTTGCGGCCCGGGACAGAGGCAAGGCGGTGTCCATGAGTGAAGAGAACAAGCGCACGAACCAGAAGGCGACCACGACACGGGAGACCGAGTCGAAGGCGCGCGGCGCGGCGGACAAGGCGACCGCGTCGGCGTCCCAGGCGGCGAAGGGCGCGGCGGGCAAGGCCGATGACGCGGCGTCAGCCGCCAAGTCGGGAGCCCAGCGCTCGGCCGAGACGGTCAAGTCCGGAGCCGAACGCACGGCGCAGACGACGAAGGCGGCCGCACAGACCGCGGCCCGGGGCGTCGAGGCGGGCCGCCAGGCGGTCGTCACGGCCTCCGGCCACGTCGCGGCCACGGCGAAGACCGCCTGGACGGTCATCGCCCACCGCAAGGCCGTCGCCGCGGGTGTCGGAGCCGGTCTCACCGCCCTGACCGCCGCGTCGTACGCCGTGGGGCGTCGCGCGGAGCGCGGCACGCACGGCCCGCTCACCCGGCTCACCGGCGGGCGGATCTGACCTCGGCCGGCGCGCGTCCGGAGCGAGGCGACGAGGGGAGCGGGCGGCGCGGCGCACCACCGGCCCGGTGGTCCGCGGCGCCGCCTCCTTCGTGTGCGCGCTCCGGCCCGTTCGTGGCATGGCGCACATCCGGCCTCTCCCGGAGTGCCCCCCTCGCGCGTCACCGCCCTGACGAGGAAGGATGTGACCGCACACGAAGAACCGACCCATACGGAGGAGCGGGCCCATGCAGCACGAGCGAGCGGGCAGTCCGGCCGGTCCCGAAGATCTCGTCGATGTCGCTCGGCTGGTGACGGCGTACTACGCACTCCACCCGGACCTGGACGACCCGGGGCAGCGCGTCGCGTTCGGCACCTCCGGACATCGCGGTTCGTCACTGGCGAGCGCCTTCAACGACGACCACATCGCCGCGACCAGCCAGGCCATCTGCGAGTACCGGGCCGGCCAGGGCGTCGACGGCCCCCTCTTCCTGGGCGCCGACACCCACGCCCTGTCGGAGCCCGCGCGCGTCACCGCCCTGGAGGTGTTCGCCGCCAACGAGGTGACGGTGCTGATCGACGCCGCGGACGGCTACACCCCGACCCCGGCCGTCTCGCACGCCATCCTCACCCACAACCGCGGCCGCACGGCCGGCCTCGCGGACGGCGTCGTGGTCACGCCGTCCCACAACCCGCCCGCCGACGGGGGGTTCAAGTACAACCCGCCCAGCGGCGGCCCCGCCGCCTCCGACGCGACCTCCTGGATCCAGGACCGCGCCAACGAGATCATCCGCGGCGGCCTGAAGGACGTACGGCGCGTCCCCCACGCCCGTGCCCTGGCCGCCCCGACGACCGCCCGCTACGACTTCCTGGGCACGTACGTCGCCGACCTGCCCGGCGTGCTCGACCTGGACGCGATCCGCTCCGCCGGGGTGCGCATCGGCGCCGACCCGCTCGGCGGGGCCTCGGTCGCCTACTGGGGCCGCATCGCCGAACAGCACGGCCTCGACCTGACGGTGGTCAACCCGCACACGGACCCCACCTGGCGCTTCATGACGCTGGACTGGGACGGCAAGATCCGCATGGACTGCTCGTCGCCGTACGCGATGGCCTCGCTCATCGGGCAGCGCGACCGCTTCGACATCGCCACCGGCAACGACGCCGACGCCGACCGGCACGGCATCGTCACCCCGGACGCGGGCCTGATGAACCCGAACCACTACCTGGCCGTCGCCATCTCCTACCTGTACGCCCACCGCGACCGCTGGCCCGCGGGCACCGGCGTCGGCAAGACCCTGGTGTCCTCGGCCATGATCGACCGGGTCGCCGCCGACCTGGGACGCGAGCTGGTCGAGGTCCCCGTCGGCTTCAAGTGGTTCGTGGACGGGCTGGCCGGCGGCACCCTCGGCTTCGGCGGTGAGGAGTCGGCCGGGGCGTCCTTCCTGCGGCGGGACGGCTCGGTGTGGACCACCGACAAGGACGGCATCATCCTGGCGCTGCTGGCCTCCGAGATCGCGGCCGTCACCGGCAAGACCCCCTCGGAGCACTACGCGGCGCTGACCGCCCGCTTCGGTGAGCCCGCCTATGCCCGGATCGACGCCCCGGCGTCCCGCGAGGAGAAGGCCCTGCTGGCCCGGCTCTCCCCGGCGCAGGTCAGCGCGGACACCCTGGCCGGGGACCCGGTCACCGCGGTGCTCACCGAGGCGCCGGGCAATGGCGCCGCCATCGGCGGCATCAAGGTGACCACGGACAACGCCTGGTTCGCGGCACGCCCCTCGGGCACCGAGGACGTCTACAAGATCTATGCCGAGTCGTTCCTCGGCCCCGACCACCTCGGCCGGGTCCAGGAGGAGGCCAAGGGCGTGGTGCTGGCGGCGCTGTCCGCCTGACGCCCGACGCACGCGCCTGCCCGGGCCGCCGTCGCGGCGGCCCGGGCAGGCGCGTGGCTGCCGTCCGCCGTCAGCCGCGCAGGCTGCGGGCGGGCAGGACGACGTGCACCGCAGACGTGAGCACGTCCTCGTCGGAGGTGAAGGCGGCCAGCGTCTTGACGTCGCCGGGTTCGGTGCCCTCCGGCCAGGGGCGGGTGGCGAAGATGAGGTAGGCGTAGCCCAGTTCGGCCACTGCTTCCCGCCAGGTCTCCGGTGGGACGAACTGGGCCCTGAGGTGCTGGACCGTGAGGACGGCCGACCCGGGCACGACGAGCAGGCTCACCGGCACATTGGGCCGCTGCGTGGCGTGGACGAGTCCCTCGCCGACGGGGAGGCCCGCGCCGGCCAGCAGCTCCCCGATGGCCTTCGACGTGGCCTCCGGACCGTTCGCACCGTCTCCGAGGGAGCAGACCAGGAGGTAGGGGACGTCCCCGCCGGGGGCGGAGCCGCGCCAGGACAGGACGACGAGGGAGCCCAGGTCGCCGGTGTGCACGGACTGCGTTTCGGGTGAGATCGAGGTCACCGCGGAACCGTATCGGCGCACCGGACGGCACCCGGCCCGCTGTCACCCGTCCGGCCCACACCCCGCCGGGCTCTCCACACGAACGAGGGGCCCACGCGCCCATGGTGCCCGCGATGCAGGACACTGGAGGAAGATCCGACCGGGAAGGACCGACACGTGATCATCTTCGGCACCAAGGGATATCTGTACCAGCTGGCGATACTGACGCTGGTGTGCGGCCAGTGCGGCAACCCCGCCGCACACACCCTCCGCAAGCGCGTCACGAAGTTCACCCTGTTCTTCGTGCCGCTGTTCCCCGTCTCGACGAAGTACTCCACGCAGTGCACCTTCTGCGGCGCGGAGCAGAAGGTGACCAGGGAGCAGGCCGAGCAGCTGCAGACGCAGAGCGCGGGCGGCCCCGGCGGCCAGGCGCACGGACAACCGCAGCAGCAACAGCGTTTCTGAACCACTGCCGTCCCGCGCGCTCGTGCCGCCCGGGCGCGCCGCCGACGGATCTCTCTCGTCCCGCGCCGGGGAGGCGGCGTTCAGCCCGTCGGTGCCGTACGGGCGCCCTCCGCAGCCGAGCGCCGGTCGTGGCGCAGCGCCGCGGCCGTCGCGAGCGCCCCGAGTCCCTCCCACACCGCGACCCCGGCGAAGGCGTCCGGTGCCCTTCCGCCGAGCACGGCGACGACGAGCACCGTGCAGGTGAGCAGCCGGAACGGCACCGTCCAGCGGAAGAAGGCCCGCCAGTCGGCGAGCGCCGCCAGCAGGTAGTACACCCCCATGTTCAGCGCCGCCATCGAGGACGCCGTCAGGAACGCCGGTGTGTAGTCGCCGGCGGCGCGCTCGGCCGGGGCCGCGAGCCCCAGCAGTGACAGCTGGGCGGCGGGGGAGACCAGGCCCACCGCCCCGAGGGCGGCGGCGAGCACGCCGAAGGCGGCCATGGTCCAGCCCGAGGCGGAACGGGGAAGGGGCACGCCGGGATGGTAGCCGTCCGCGACCCGGGCGTGAGGTCCGCTGCGGACCCCTGGCCGAATCGGAGGTGGCAACCGGGAGATCACGGGTACCCGTTCGCCACGGTCCCGGACCACCTGTGGGCCGAGGGGCCTCCCGCAGTCGATCAGTGAAGTACGGAGGCATACGCATGAGCACCGTGAAGGAAACCGTGGAAGTCGGCGTCCCCGTCCACACCGCCTACAACCAGTGGACGCAGTTCGAGGAGTTCCCGAACTTCATGGAGGGCGTCGAGGAGGTCAGGCAGCTGGACGACCGCCACAACCACTGGACCACGAAGATCGGCGGAGTACGCCGCGAGTTCGAGACGGAGATCGTCGACCAGCTGCCCGACGAGCGTGTCACCTGGCGCACGACCAGCGGGGACACCAACCAGAGGGGATCCGTCCGCTTCGAGCGCGTCGACGACACCCACACCCGGGTGGAGCTCGTGATGGACGTCGAGCCCAGCGGGGCCGTCGAGAAGGCCGCGGACATGACCGGCACGATCGACCGGCGGATCAAGGGCGACATGCAGCGCTTCAAGCAGTTCGTCGAGGAGCGCGGCGCCGAGTCCGGCGCCTGGCGCGGACGCATCAAGCCGGGCGACACCGGCCCCGCCCTGTAGGCCCTCTCGGCGGCTCACCGGAACCCGGTCTCCGGCACGGAGACCGGGTTCCGTCGTGTCCGCGCGGGTTCCGGCCCTCGATCATGTGCTCCGTGCGTGCGCTCTGCGTGCGCTGTGCGTGCGCCGTGCGGAGAGTGCGTGGTCTTTCGGTCATCGTGATGACATGCACCTGTCCATTTCGGTCTCCCGGTGGCACGCTGCCCTCTGACTGTCCGCAGTGACACCCCTGCCTGACCGGACGGCGGTTCCCCGTCGCCCGGCCCCCGCAGCAGAAGGAGACCGCGTGATAGGCAGACCCCGCAGCCGCCGCCCGTCCGGCGCCCCCGTCCGCCGCACCGTCCTCGGCGCACTCGCCGGCGTCGCCGCCCTGCTGGCGACCGGCGTCACCGCCGCACCGGCGAGCGCCGCGCCGGACCCCGGGGCGGCGGCGCACTCGGCGCAGGCGCGCGCCCTGGCCTTCTGGACCCCGGAACGGATGCGCGAGGCCACTCCGCTCGACGTCCTGACCGTCGACCGCTCCGACGTGCGGACCTCGGCACCGCGCTCGGCACCGCGCAAGGGGAAGGCGACCGTCGTCGCCCCCAGCGCGCCCGCCTCCGCCGTCGGCCCCCTGGCCTTCCCGCACGGCGGCGGCCCCTGGTCCGGCGGGGGAGCGGTCACCCGGACCGCGGGGCGGGTGTTCTTCACCTACCAGGGCCGCACCGCCTCCTGTTCGGGCAACGCCGTCACCAGCGCCAACAAGAGCACGGTGATGACCGCGGGCCACTGCGTGAAGCTGGAGGGCGCCTGGCACACCAACTGGGTGTTCGTGCCCGGCTATCACGACGGCCAGCGGCCCTACGGCACGTGGGCGGCGTCCAAGACGTTCTCCACCCCGCAGTGGACGGCGAGCGAGGACATCAACTACGACGTCGGCGCGGCGGTCGTCGCCCCGCTGGACGGCAAGAGGCTGACCGATGTCGTGGGCGGCCAGGGCCTGGCCTTCAACACCGGCTACAACAAGGCCATGTACGCCTTCGGCTTCCCGGCCGCGGCACCCTACGACGGCGAGAAGTTCATCTACTGCAGCGGCACCACCTTCCGGGACTTCCTGCTGTCCAGCGACCACGGCCTGACCTGCGACATGACCGGCGGCTCCAGCGGCGGCCCCTGGTTCACGCAGTTCGACGAGGCCACCGGCACCGGCCTGCAGTCCTCGGTGAACAGCTTCAAGTACAACTTCCTGCCGAACGCCATGTACGGCCCGTACTTCGGCGCCGACGCGCAGAACCTGTACCAGAGCGCCCAGTCGTCCTGAGCCGCCGCCCCACCAGGAGCCGGGTCCTCCGCCGAGCCGTTGCGGAGGACCCGGCTCCCCCGCGTCCGGACCCCGGCGCGTGACCGAGACGCAGTTCCGGCAGCTCGCGCGGCCGACCCTCGCTCACGGGTGACTCTCGCCCACGGATGGCTGCCGCCCGATGATGGCCTTCGCACACGGGCGACCGTCGCCCACGGACGGATGGCCGTCGCACACGGACGACCATCGCCCACGGACGGATGGCCGTCGCACGCGGACGACCGTCGCCCACGGTCGGATGGCCGTCGCACACGGACAACCGTCGCCGTACCGCCCGCCCCGGCCGCGGTGCGACCGCACCTCATCCCCGCTCCCGGCCTGCCGTTTCCCGCCCGGTCCCGGTCTCTCCCACCCGGCCGGTCCTCCGGCGGACGCGGCCGGAACCCGACGCCGAGGGCTGTCCGGCCGCTGCGGATCGCTTCGAAATTGCCAAAACCGGACCGGAAGTCGTCTAGACCACTCGCGAGCCTTGAACGGTCCTGTCTGATTCTGCTTGGGTGACGGATCAACGGCCGCCGACCGGCGGCCCCTCCGGGGGGACAGGTCCGTGCTGTCCGCCCCGGCCCGCCGTGCTGCTCCGGGGCCGGCGGGCCGAGGGCTGTGGCACCACATCACTCGCACCCTTCATGCAGACCAGGGGAAGGCGCATGAGGTACTTCCGTCTGCTCGTCCTGGGCAACGGCATCTCGGCGTACGGCAGTTACCTCAACATGGTGGCGCTGAACGTCTTCGTGTACGACGCCACCGGCAGCGCGCTGGCCGCCGGCCTGTTCATGGCCGTACGGCTGGCGACGAGCGTCGGGTCGGGCTGGGTGAGCGGACGGCTCGTCTCGGTCTACGACCGCAAGCGCCTGATGGTCGGCGCCGACCTGTGCCAGGCGGCGGCCCTGCTGTCCCTGCTGCTCGCCCCCGACGGGGTGCGCCCCGGCCTGCTGTACGTCCTGGCCGTGGTCACCGGCGGCTGCTCGACGCTCTCCCAGGTCGCCCTGCGCAGCAGCGTCCCCGAGATCGTCGGAGCCGAGCACCGGGTGCGCGCCAACGGGCTGCTGGTCACCGGCCGTTCGCTCGCCATGATCGCCGGCTTCGCCTCGGCCGGCGTGGTCGTGGCCGAACTCGGCTACTCCGCCGCGTTCGCCCTGGACGCCGCGACGTTCCTGGTCTCCGCGACCGTCCTGTTCCTGCTGCCCCTCCGCACCCGGGCAGCGGGCAAGCCCTCGCACGACGGCTCCGCCCGGACCTCGGGCGCCGCGCGACGGACGGCCCGGATGCTGCTGGGCACCGCGCCGCTGCTGATGGCGATGATCGCCGTCCGGGCGGTGGACGGGCTGGGCTCCTCCTCCCACAACGTCGCCCTGCCCCTGTACTCCAGCAGCCTGGACCCGGACCACCCCGCCACCTTCATCAGCCAGTTCTGGGCGACCTGGGCCCTCGGCAACATCGTCGCCCAGCAGATGGTCGGCCGGCTCACCAAGAGGACCGGCAGGACACCGGGGGAGAAGGCGTTCGCGCTCGGCGCCTGCGTGATGTCGGCCGGGTTCATCGTGGTCTTCTGCGGTCTGCCGACCGTGCCCGCCGTCATCGCCGCGCTCGTCGCCGGGGCCGCCGACGGATTCACCGAGATCGTCTACGTGTCGCGGCTGCAGAGCGCCCCCGACGAGCAGCGCGGACGCCTCTTCGGGCTCTCCGCCTCCGCGGAGAACACCGGCTTCGGCCTCGGCATGCTCGCCAGCGGCGCCCTCCTGGAGACCTTCTCGCCCCTGCAGGTCGTCGCCGCCTTCCACGGCCTCGCGATCGCCCTGTGCGCGGCCCTGCTGCTGTGGCTGGCCGCCCGCGACGCGACCTCACCGCCCCCGCCCGCGGAGGACCCCGCCGGTGACGGCCGGCCCGCCGTGACGGAGGGACGCGGCTGATGACGACCAGCGACCCGGACCCGCGGCTGGCCGTCATCGGCATGGCCTTCCGGCTGCCCGGCGCCGACACGCCCGAGGACTTCTGGCGGATCATCCGCGACGGCACCGACCGCATCACCCGCTTCACCGACGAGGAACTGGCCGCCGCCGGCGTCCCGGCCGAGGAGTACCGGGCCCCGGACTTCGTCGGTGCCTCCGGCGTCCTCGACGGCATCGCCGGCTTCGACGCGGCCCACTTCTCGATGAGCCCCCGTGAGGCCCGGCTCACCGACCCCCAGCAGCGCTTGCTCCTGGAGTGCGCCCAGCACGCGCTGGAGAACGCCGGATACGCGCGCGAACGGGACGGCACCCGCGTCGGCGTCTACGCCAGCGCCGGATACCACCTGTACACGCTGCGGCACTACCTCCTGAACAACGTCCTGCCCAGCGAGCCCCCGTCCGACTGGATGGCGGGCATGCAGACGACGGTCGGCAACCACACCGACTTCACGGCCACCCGTGTCGCCTACCGGCTGGGCCTGACCGGACCCGCCGTCACCGTGCAGACCGGCTGCTCCAGTTCCCTCGTCGCCGTGCAGACGGCCGCGCAGTCGCTGCTCCTGGGCGACTGCGACCTCGCCCTCGTCGGCGCCACCGCCGTCCACGTCCCGCAGGTCCTCGGCTACCGGTACGTCAAGGGCTCCATCCTGTCCAGGACCGGCCGGCTGCGGGCCTTCGACGCCCACGCCGACGGCACCGTGGGAGGCACCGGTGTGCTGGCCGTCGTCCTGAAGCGGCTGGCACGGGCCGTCGCCGACGGCGACACCGTGCACGGCGTCGTCCGCGGCTGGGGCATCAGCAACGACGGCGCCGGAAAGACGGCGTTCACCGCCCCCAGCGCCGAGGGCCAGCGCGCGGCCGTCCGGCAGGCCCTGCGCCGCGCCGGGGTCAGCGCGGACACCATCGGCTACCTGGAGACCCACGGCACCGGCACACTCAAGGGCGACCCGATCGAGTTCGACGGAGCGGCCCGCGCCTTCCGCGAGGACACCGACCGCGAGGGCTACTGCGCCCTCGGCTCGGTCAAGGCCAACATCGGCCACCTCGACGCCGCCTCCGGACTGGCCGGCCTCGTCAAGACCCTGCTCGTCCTGCGCCACGGCGTGATCCCGCCGATGGCCAACTTCAGCGAGCCCAACCCCCGCATCGACCTCGACCGCAGCCCCTTCCACATCCCCCGCACCGCCCGGCCCTGGCCCGCGAGCGACGTACCGCGCCGCGCCGGCCTCACCTCGCTCGGCGTCGGCGGCACCAACGTCCACCTGATCCTGGAGCAGGCCCCCGAACCGGCGCCCCGGACCGGCACCGTGCCCCCTCCGGACGTGCTCCTCGTCTCCGGGAGCAGCCCGCAGGCCCTCGCGGACAACGCCCGCGCCCTCCGCGACCGGTTACGCCGGCCCCCCGCACCGCACCTCGCCGACCTGGTCACCACCGCCGCCCTCGGCCGCGCCCACGGCCGCCACCGCCTCGCGGCCCGCGGCTCCACCCCGGCCGCCCTCGCCGACGCCCTCGACGCCTGGCTCGCCGGAACGGCCCCGGCGGCCGTCACCACGGGGCGGTCCCCCGCGGAGGACACCCCGTGTGTGGCCTTCCAGTTCACCGGCCAGGGCAGCAACCACCCCGCCATGGCCGCCGCGCTCTACGCGCGTCTCCCGGCGGCGCGCGAGGTCCTCGACGCCTGCGAGCGCCACTACCGGGACCTCACGGGGGACTCGCTGCTCGGAGCGCTCACCGCGACGAGCGCGCGTCGGGAGAGCCCACTTGGCGACATCTGCATCGGCGTCGGCGTCGGCATCGACACCGAAACCGAAACCGAAACCGACGTCGGTGTCGATCGAGGTGACATCGACACCGACACGGATACCGACACCGACACCAGTACCGACATCGATACCGACACCGATATCGCGCAGCCTGCGCTGTTCGCCCTGCAGGCCGCCCTCGTCCGGCTCTGGGACGCGGCCGGTGTCGAGCCGCAGGTGGTCACGGGACACAGCGTCGGCGAGTACGCCGCCCTCCACGCGGCCGGAGCACTGACGCTGCGGGACGGCCTGCGTCTGACCACCGAACGCGGCCGGCTGATGCGGCAGCGCTGCGCGCCGGGCGCGATGGTGGCGGTGCCGCTCGACAGGGCGGCCGCGCTGACGCTGGCCGCCGAGGTCCCCGGGCTGGAGGTGGCCGTGGCCAACGGGGAGCGTTCCCATGTGCTCGCGGGGCCCGTCACGGCCGTCGAACGGGCCTGTGGCCTGCTGGACGGACGCGGCACTCCGGGCCGGCGGCTGCCGGTGACCCGCGCCTTCCACACCGCCCTGATGGAACCGGCGCTGGAGGAGTTCCGGAAGATCCTCGACGACGTGGAGTTCCGCCCGGTGCGGGTGCCGTTCGTCAGCGCGCTGGACGGCGAGACCCGCCCGCCCGGCTGGATCCCGGACACCGATCACCTGCTGCGGCACACCCGCGAGCCCGTCCGCTTCGACGAGGCGCTGCGCGGCATCGGGGCGCAACGGCCGGACGTCCTGCTGGAGATCGGACCGCACACCACCCTGAGCGGCCCGGCCCGCCGGGCACTGCCCGGCGTACGGGCGGTGCCGTCCCTGCGGCGCGGCACCGGCCTCGACGCCCTGTGGGGCGCGGCAGCGGCCCTGCACTGCGCCGGAGCGGACGTCGACTGGCAACCGCTCCTGGCCGGCAGCGGCGGTCGCCGCATCCCGCTGCCCGGATACCGATTCCAGCACCGGGACCACTGGACCGGGCCGCAGCCGACGGCCCTCGGCACGAGAACACCAGCGAGAGAGGGAACCGACGTGGTTCAGCAAGAGGCAGCGGTCGCACGGGTACGGCACAGCATCGTCGAGGCGACCGCCCGGCACCTCGGCGGGGACGCGTCGGCCATCCCCAGTGACGCGAACTTCTTCGACCTCGGGGCCGACTCCCTGCAGATGATCAGCGTCCTGCGGGAGCTGGAGCAGCAGCACCAGGTCAAGGTGACGATGCGTCAGCTGTTCGAGGAGACGGGCACGCCGCAGAGCCTCGCGGAGTTCATCGTCGCCCGTGTGCCGGACGAGGGGGTTCCGGAACCGGCGCCGGTGCCCGCGCGGGCGGCGGGGGAGCGGTTCGAGGTCCCGGAGCGACCGGTCGTCCCGCCGGAGCCGGTCGTACCGCCGGAGCCGGTCGTACCGCCCGCTCCGGAGCCCGCTCCGGCGCCCGTTGGCGAGCCGGGTCGCGAGCAGGCACCGCCGCCCGCTCCCGCGCCGGAGTACGCCACCCGTGAGGAGCTGGAGAACCTCGCCCGCCAGCTCCAGCAGATCTCCCGGATCCAGCTCCAGATGATGGCCCAGCTCTCCCAGCTGCTCGCGCTCCAGACCGCCTCGGCCACCGCCCGGCTCAACGGCACGGTGGCGCAGTGACCGCGCTGCACGGCATCTCCGCCGCACTGGACCGGGACCTCGCGGCGATGACGGAGCTGTCCCGGCGCATAGCCGAGCAGATGGGCACAGAAACCCCGGCGCCCGAGCAGTCCGAGCAGCACGAGCAGCCCGAACGGGCCGAGCAGCACGAGCAGCCCGAACACCGCGGAGAATCCGGAGAGTCCGGAGAGCCGGCGCGCGTTCACGGCCCCCGGGTCACGGTCGCCCGGGACTCCGGCATGGTGCGCGACGCCTCCCCGCACGCCCAGCAGCGGCACCTGGACGACCTCGTGCGCCGCTACACCGCCAGAACCGCCACCTCGAAGCGGATCGCCCAGCGCTACCGCCGGGTCCTGGCCGACAGCCGTGCCGTGGTCGGCTTCCGCAGCGGCACGAAGGAGATGCTCTACCCGATCGCGGGCCGTCGCGCGAGCGGCGCCCGGCTGGAGGACGTCGACGGCAACGAGTACGTCGACATCACGATGGGCTTCGGCGTCCTGCTCTTCGGCCACGAGCCGGACTTCGTCACCGAGGCCGTCCGCGACCACCTCTCCCGCGGCATCCAGCTCGGACCGCGTACCGTCGAGACGGGCGAGGCGGCCGAACTCCTCGCCGAACTCACCGGCATGGAGCGCGTGGCGTTCGCCAACTCCGGCACCGAGGCCAACTCCGCCGCCCTCCGCCTGGCCCGTGCCGCCACCGGACGCGACAGGATCGTCACCTTCCTCGGCGCGTACCACGGCCACGCCGACAACGTCCTCGGCCGCCCCTTTGGCAGCGGCGCCGCCGACCGGGCCACCGTGCCCGTCTCCCGGGGCATCCCGCAGGCCGCCGTCTCCGACCTGCTGGTCCTCGACTACGGCAGCGACTCCGCGCTGGAGACGATCGCCGCGCATGCGGGCGAGATCGCCGCGGTCGTCGTGGAACCGGTGCAGAGCAGGCACCCCTCGCTCCAGCCCGTCGCATTCGTGCACAAGCTGCGCGAACTGACCCGCCGGCACGGCATCGTGCTCCTCTTCGACGAGATGCTCACCGGCTTCCGCCCGGCCCTGCGCGGCGCCCAGGACCTCTACGGCGTCACACCGGACCTCGCCACCTACGGCAAGCTCCTCGGCGGCGGCTTCCCCATCGGCGCCATCGCAGGCCGCGCGGACATCCTGGACGGCGTCGACGGCGGCTACTGGTCCTACGGCGACGACAGTTACCCGCCGGCCGACACGACCTTCTTCGGCGGTACGTACATCCAGCACCCGGTGTCCATGGTCGCCGCCCGTGCCGTGCTGACCCATCTGAAGGAGCACAGCCCGCTCCTGCAGGAGCGGCTCAACGCGCGCACCGCCGGACTGGCCGCGGCACTCAACGGATTCTTCGAGGCCGAGGAGTACCCGCTGCGGATGACCCACTTCGGCTCCCAGTTCCGCTTCGAGCACCGCGCCGACATGGAACTGCTCTACCACCACCTGATGCTGCGCGGCGTCCACGTCTGGGAGTGGCGCAACTTCTTCCTGTCCACGGCCCACTCGGACGGCGACATCGAGCAGGTGGCGGACGCCGTACGGGACTCACTGCGCGAACTGCGGTCGGCGGGGTTCTTCCCCGCACCCGCCGCTCCGGCACCGCGAGCGGCGGCAACCCACCCCGCACCGCGAGAGACCGCAACCGCACCAGCCCCACAACCGTCACCCGCCGTGCCGGCATCCGCCGTGCCGGAACCCGCCGTACCGGCCCCCGCCCCGCAGCCGCCCGCGGGCACTCCCGCCCCCGTCATCTCCATGGCCTGGAACGCGGCGGCCGTCGCCGGGGCCCGGGCGGCCGCGACCGCCGTCACCGAAAAGCCCGCACGGGCCACGGACTTCAGCGTCTGCTTCTTCGGCGACTACCCCCGGAGCACCTCCACCGCTCCGGACCACCGCCCGTACGAACTCCTCATGGAGATCGCCCGGTTCGCCGACCGGCACGGCTTCCACGCGCTCTGGATGCCCGAACGCCACTTCCACTCCTTCGGCGGCCTGTTCCCCAACCCGGCGGTGCTCGCGGCCGCGCTGTCGCGGGAGACCGAGCGCATCCGCCTCAATGCCGGCTCCGTCGTCCTGCCGCTCCACGACCCGATCCGGGTCGCCGAGGAGTGGTCGATGGTCGACAACCTCTCCGGCGGGCGCGTCGGCATCGGCGTCGCCAGTGGCTGGAGCGCCAAGGACTTCGCCTTCTTCCCCGGCCGTTTCGGCCGGCACAAGGAGCTGATGTACGAGCAGTTGGAGGAGATGCGGACGCTGTGGCGCGGCGGCGCCCTGCGCCGTGCCACCGGTGAAGGCGAGGCCCACCTGCGCCTCTTCCCGCGCCCGGTGCAGGACGCCCCGCCGCTGTACACCGCGGTCGTCGGCAACCCGGCGTCCTACGAACGGGCCGCCCGGCACGACCTGGGCGTCGTCACCAACCTGATGACCCAGACCGTCGAACACCTCACGGAGAACATCGCCCGCTACCGCAGTGTCCGCGCCCGCCACGGCCTCGACCCGGACGCCGGACGGGTGGCCGTCCTGCTGCACACCTACCTCGCCGAGGACCACGACACCGCGCGCACCGCGGCCTACGAGCCGCTGTCCCGCTACATGCGCGCCTCCCTGTCCCTGTTCAGCGGCGTCACCAACAGCCTCGGGCACCGGGTCGACCTGGACGCCCTCAGCGAGGACGACCTGGAGGCGGTGTTCCGCCGCGCCTACGGCCGCTACTGCGACCAGCGGGCCCTGATCGGCACGGCGGACAGCGTCCGTCCCGTGGTGGACGCGGTGACCGCGGCCGGAGCCGACGAGATCGTCGCCCTGGTCGACTTCGGCGTCGCACCGGACGCGCTGCGCGCCGGCCTGCCGCGCCTGGACGCACTGCGGAGCCACTACGGCCGCCGGCCCGCCGCCGACCGGCCCCCGGCGCCCCGGGTCACCTCGGAGGCTTCGGCCCCGGCAGTGCCCCGATCCACCCCGGCAGTGCCCCGATCCACCCCGGCAGTGCCCCGATCCACCCCGGCAGTGCCCCGATCCACCCCGGCGGACGCCCCGTTGTCGCCCGGCCAGGAACGGATCTGGTTCCTGGAACGCCTGCTCCCCGGCCGCACCGCCTACAACGAGGTCAAGGCCATCCGTCTCGACGGGCCCCTCGACGTCCCCGCCCTGCGCACGGCTCTGCGCGGCCTCGTCGCCCGGCACGAGGCCCTGCGCACCGTCTTCCGGGAGGTGGGCGGCGAGCCCCGGCAGGTGGTGCGGGCGGAGGCCGAACCCGACGTCGAGGTCGTGGACGCCACCGGCGCCCGCGGCACGGCACTCCGGGACGTCCTGGCGGCCGAGAGCGCCCGCCGCTTCGACCTGGCGAACGGCCCGCTGTTCGTCACCCGGCTGGTCAGGACGGGTGAGACGGAGCACGTGCTCGTCCTGTCGCTGCACCACATCGTCGTCGACGCGGCCTCCGCCACCGTCCTCGCCCGCGACCTGTCCGCCCTCTACCGCGAGGCCCGCGACGGCACCCCCCACGGCCTTCCCGCCCTCACCCGGAGCTACGCCGACCACGCCCGGGAACAGGCGGCGTCCGCGCACAGCCGGGAGGCCGAGGAGGACCTGGCGTACTGGCGCCGCACCCTCGGCGGCGACCTGCCCGTCCTCGCCCTGCCCACGGACCGGCCGCGCCCCGCGACCATGACCTCCCACGGCAAGGCCCTCTTCCACACCCTCGACCCGGAACTCTCCGCGAAACTGCGGGAGATGAGCCGCACGCGCCGCAGCACCCTCTTCATGACCCTGCTCGCCGGATACGCGGCGGCGCTGCACCGGATCACCGGCCGGACCGACATCATCGTCGGCACGCCCGTCTCGGACCGGCCCGAGCACGCCGAGCACCTGGTCGGCTTCTTCGTCAACACCCTCGCCCTGCGCTTCGACCTGTCCGGCGACCCCGCCTTCAGCACCCTGCTGGACCGCGTCCGCACGGTCGCGCTCGACGCCTACGACCACGCGCGCGTGCCCTTCGAGACCGTGGTGCGCGCGCTCGCCCCGGCCAGGGCGGTCGACCGGACGCCGGTGTTCCAGACGCTCGCCGAGTTCCAGCGCGCCGAGCCGTTCCGTTTCGACCTGCCCGGCATCGAGGCCACACCGCTGGACGCGGGCCCCGACAAGTCGCTGACGGACCTCACCGTCTACTTCACCGACCAGCCGCAGGGCATCCGCTGCCATCTGGAGTACAACACCGACCTGTTCGAGCAGCGGACCGTCGACGGGTTCTTCGCCGTCCTGCGGGACGTGCTCGCCGCCGCGGCCGACACACCCGGGACACCCCTGTCGCGGCTCGCCCCGGCGCCCCTCACCACCGCGGCCGAGGGCGAGCCCGTGCCGTCTTCCTGGGAGCACGGCACGTCCCGCCCGCCCACGGACACCACCGTCCACGCCCTGGTCGCCCGGCGGGCGGGCGCGCAGCCGCACAGCACGGCGGTGATCAGCGGCGGCACCCGGCTGACCTACCGCGAACTGGACGAGCGCGCCGAGCACCTGGCCGCCGCCCTGCGGGAACAGCCCGCACGGGGCGGCGGGGAGACGGTCGCCCTGTGGCTGCCGCGCTCCGCGGACCTCGTCGTCGCCATGCTCGCCGTGCTCAAGGCGGGCCGCGCCTACGTGCCGCTGGACCCGTCCCTCGGGCGGGCCCGGGCCGAGCAGGTCATCGCCGAGTGCGGTGCCCGGACCCTGGTGGCGGCGCCCGGCGCGGCCGCCGCCCTGCGGCTGCCCGGGGACGTGGACGTCGTACCCCCCGACGCGACCGCCCGGCACACCCGGCCCGCGCCCCCGACGGACACCGGCCCCGACCCCGTCTCCCCCTGCTGCGTCCTCTACACCTCCGGCAGCACCGGCACCCCGAAGGGCGTCGTGCTGACGCACCGCGGCGTCGTCGACCTGTGCGAGTGGCAGCACCGGCGCTTCGCCTTCACCCCGGCCGACCGCAGCGCCGCCGTGTGCAGCCAGAGCTTCGACGCCTCGGTCCTGGAGATCTGGCCGGCGCTGACCGCGGGAGCCTCGGTCACCGTCGCGGACGAGGAGGTGCGCAGGGACCCCCTCGCCCTGGCCCGCTGGTACACCGGGCAGCGCGTCACCTTCTCCCTCCTCCCGACCGCCCTCGGCGAGCAGGTGCTGCGTCTGCCCGCGGCCGAACAGCCGACGCTGCGTCACCTGCTGCTCGGCGGTGACGTGCTGCGCACCCGGCCCCGGCCCGAGGCGCCGTACGAGACGGTGAACGTGTACGGACCGACCGAGGTCACCGTCCTGTGCACCACCGAGACCGTCGCCCCCGAGGGGCCGCGGCCCGCCGGGCCGATCGCGCTCGGCCGGCCCGCGGACAACGTGCGCCTGCGCGTCCTCGACCCCTCCGGCGCCCCGGTGCCCGTCGGCGCCACGGGGGAGCTGTACGTCGGCGGCCCCGGCGTCGCCCGCGGCTACCTGCACCGCCCCGACCTCACCGAGCGGCGCTTCCTGCCGGACCCCGACGGCGGCCCCGGCGCCGGCGGGTACCGCACCGGCGACCTGGTGCGCTGGAACGCCGACGGGCGGCTGGAGTTCCGCGGCAGGGCCGACGACCAGGTGAAGATCCGCGGCTTCCGCGTCGAGCCTGAGGAGGTGACCCGCGTCCTGCACACCCTGGACGGCGTACGCGAGGCGGCCGTCCTGGCCCGCCGCAACGACCGCGGCGAGGCCTGCCTGGCCTCCTATGCCGTCCCCGCCCGCCCGGTCGGAACACGGCCCGAGGACCGGCAGGCGTACGCCGACTGGCTGGCCGGGGAACTGGCGGCCCGCCTGCCGGAGTACCTCGTACCGCGCGCCTGGCGGATCCTGCCCGCGCTGCCCGTGACGGGCAACGGCAAGCTGGACCGGTCCGCGCTGCCCGCACCGGACCTGGTCACGGCGGTCGCGGGCGGCGGGCCGGCCGTCGGCTCAGCGACCGGTGCCGACGGCCCGGCCGCGGACGTCGAGCGGCGCGTACGGCGGCTCTGGGCGGCCGAGTTCGGCGTCGAGGCCGACGCGATCGCGCCCGACAGCTCGTTCTTCGACCTGGGCGGCCACTCGATCACCGCGATGCGGCTCGTCAACCAGGTCCGCGAGGAGTTCGGCACCGAGTACCCGATGCTGAGCTTCTACCAGGACCCGACCCTGCGGGCCATGACGGCCCGACTGAGCACGCCCCCTGACAGCGTGCCGCCCCCGGACCGGACACCGGCGCCCGGCCAGGAGGACCCGGGCTCGGTCCAGCGCCGTGGATCCGGTTCGGATGGCGACGGCTCGGGCGTGGTCGGGAGTCGTGGGTCCGGTTCGAGTGGGGTTAGTTCGGGCGTGGTCGAGCGTCGTGAGTCCGGTTCGGATGGCGACGGCTCGGGCGTGGTCGAGCGCCGTGGGTCCCGTCCGGACGCCGGTGGTTCGGTCACGGGCGAGTGTCGCGGGTCCTGCCCGCACGGCGACGGTCCGGGCACGATCGGGCGTCGTGAGTCCGGTCCTGACGGCGACGGCCCGGAAACCGTCGAGTGCCGGGCGCCCGGCCCGGACCGCGACGGCCCCGGCTCGATCGAGCGCCGGGCGCCCGCGACCGCCCAGCAGACCCGTTTCGCCACCGTGCACGCCGAGCACCTCCTGCCGCAGGTCTTCAACGTCGCCCTGCGCATCACCCTCTCCGGCGACCTGGACGTGACCGCCCTGCGCACCGCGCTGACCCGGCTGACCGAGCGGCACGAGGGACTGCGGACCCGTCTGGCCCGTGACGGGGACGGGTGGGAGCAGCAGGTGCTGCGCCCGGTCCCGGTGGACCTGCCGGACGAGGACCTCACACCGCTGCCGGCCCACGAGCGGCAGGCGGCCGTGGACCGGGTGAGCACCGAGGCCACCGAGACGCCCGTCGACCCCACCCGTGGGACGCCGATGCGGCTGCGTCTGCTGCGCACCGGCGACACCACCTGGGTGCTGCTGCTCGTGCTGCACCACTCGGCCTGCGACGGATGGTCCGTCAGCCTGCTGCTGAAGGAACTGGCCGCGCTCTACGGCGCGGCGAGCAGCGGCGCCCCCGACACCCTGCCGCCCGTGCTCTGCCAGCCCGCCGCGTACGCACGCTGGCAGCGGGAGCAGTCCGACGAGGCGGGGGAGCGGCGCAGGCTCGCCTTCTGGGTGCGCGCACTCGGCGAAGTGCCCCTCACCGTCGCCCTGCCGCTGGACAGGCCCCGGCCGGAGCGGCCGAGCGGCCGGGGCGGAGCCGTGCCGTTCACCGTCCCGGCCGCGGTCCGGCAGGCCGTCGAGCGTCTGGCGAAGCAGCGCGGCACCACCCCGTTCGTCGTCACGGCGGCGGCCCTGGGCCGGATGCTCGCGCGGAAGTCGGGGCAGCCCGACGTGGTGTTCAACATCTCCTACGCCAACCGCGAGCGCCGCGCGTTCGAGTCCCTGCTGGCCTGCACGATCACCGGCTTCGCGCTGCCCGTGCGGGAGGGTGCCGCCGGCTCCTTCGGCGCGCTGACGGACCGGATCGCCCGTACGGCGGTGGAGTGCATGGACCACGCCCTGCCGGTGCGCAGGATCGCCTCCGCGCTGAGGGAACACACGGGCGCCGACGTACCGGACCGGCTGGACGTGGGCTTCGCGTACCAGAGTTCGCTGGACGCCGAGGTCGCGCTGCCCGGCCTGGTCACGGCCGTGGAGGACCTGGCGCCCGCCGCGTCCCGCACGGAACTCACCTTCGGCCTGGTCCCGGCCGGTGATGAACTGCGGGGCTTCGTGGAGTACTCGGCCGACCTGTGGGACCGCGCCACGATCGAGGAGTGGACCCGCGACTACGTCGACCTGCTGCGCGACGAGACCGCCCGCTCGCTCGACGGCTGACCGCCCCGCGGCCCCCGCCCGGAGGTGCGCCGGCACCGGCGCACCTCCGGACGCACGGTTCCGGACCAAGTCATTGACAGGTACGGACCAATACAGGAATCTGCTGAGAGCGCTCTCACGGCGCTCTCAAGGCACTCCCCCCACCGGCCCGCTGTCGAACGGAGACAGAGCATGTCACGGACACTCGGACGCAGAGCCAGGGCTTTGAGTCTGTCCCTCGCCGCCGCCTTGACCGGCTGCCTGCTGGCAGCCGGAGCGAACACCCCCGCCCGGGCCGCCGTCCCGGCGACGATCCCCCTGAAGATCACCAACAACTCCGCCCGCGGCGATCAGGTCTACATCTACAACCTCGGCACGGACCTCGCGACCGGCCGCCAGGGCTGGGCCGACGCGTCCGGCACCTTCCACCCCTGGCCGGCCGGCGGCAACCCGCCGACCCCCGCACCCGACGCCTCCATCCCCGGCCCCGCGGCAGGCCAGTCGACCACGATCCGCATGCCGAAGTTCTCCGGGCGCGTCTACTTCTCCTACGGCCGGAAGCTCGTCTTCAAGCTGACCACCGGAGGCCTGGTCCAGCCCGCCGTGCAGAACCCCACCGACCCCAACCGCGACATCCTGTTCAACTGGTCGGAGTACACGCTCAACGACGCGGGCCTGTGGATCAACAGCACCCAGGTCGACATGTTCTCCGTGCCCTACTCCGTGGGCGTGCAGCGCGCCGACGGCACCACCGCCGTCACCGGGCGGCTCAAGTCCGGTGGCTACAACGGCTTCTTCAACGCGCTCAGGGGGCAGCCCGGCGGCTGGGCCAACCTGATCCAGACCCGCGCCGACGGCACGGTGCTGCGCGCCCTGTCACCGCTGTACGGCCTGGAGACCGGCGCCCTGCCGTCCCACGTCATGGACGACTACGTCAACCGGGTCTGGCAGAAGTACGCCACCACCACCCTCACGGTCACCCCGTTCGCCGACCAGCCGGGCATCAAGTACTACGGCCGCGTCTCCGGCAACGTCATGAACTTCACCAACGACTCCGGCGCGACGGTCACCAGTTTTGAGAAGCCCGACGCCAGCTCGATCTTCGGCTGTCACAGGAAGCTCGACGCTCCGAACGACCAGGTGCGCGGCCCGATCTCACGCACCCTGTGCGCGGGCTTCAACCGCTCCACCCTGCTGACCAACCCCAACCAGCCCGACACCACCCCCGGCGCTTTCTACCAGGACGGCGTCACCAACCACTACGCCCGGAAGATCCACGCGCAGATGACGGACGGCAAGGCCTATGCCTTCGCCTTCGACGACGTCGGCCACCACGAGTCGCTCGTCCACGACGGCGACCCGCGTCAGGCCCAGCTGACCCTCGACCCCTTGAACTGACCGTCCCGGCAACGCCCTTGAGTACCGGCGCTCGGCCGCACCGCGGCGCCGGTGCTTCGCCGTGCGCAGCCGGAAGTTGACGGTTCACTAGTTCTGAACATCAAGTTCAACTTTGCCCGTTCTTGGTGTCGGCGGCTTGTTGTTTACGTGAGTCTCAGGGGCATCACGCGGTGACCCCCGACCCTGCCGACCGCAGGGCACCGGCGTCACCGACCCCCCCACGCACAGAGGGCGAGCACCACCGATGACGAAACACCGCACGCTGCGCTACGCCGGCCGGACGCTGGCGCTGGCGGCGACCGCGCTCGGAACGATCGCGGCGGCAGTCCCCGCGGCGGCCGAGGAACAGCCGACCGCCGGGCAGATCATGGCCGACTGCGCTTCCGGCGAGGGCAAGTGCACCTTCAACTCCCCGCAGCTCGGCGAGGCGTATCTCGGCGAGCCGCGCCAGGTCTCCGACCTGCTCTACAACTGCACCGACTCGGCGGCCTCCCAGTCGATGTCCTGGGCGGACACGGTCGGTTCCTCGCACTCGGTGGGCGGCTCGGTCACCGTCGGGGGAGGGATCGAGGGCATCATCACCGCCAGCGTGACCGCCACGTACAACTACACGTGGCAGAGCTCCCACACGGAGACCAGCTCGTTCACGGTGAACGTGCAGCCGGGCGAGGTGGGCTGGATCTCCCGCGCCCAGGTGATGCGGCGCATAACGGGCACCTGGCAGACCCACTACGAGGACCGCAAGTGGGGCCACTACTACTGGTTCGTCCCCGACGTCGTGACCGGTCCGGCGCCGAACGGCACGGACGGCAAGCACAGCGCGGTCGTGGTCAAGTCGCGCAAGATGACCGCCGAGGAGAAGAAGCTCTGCTCGACCGGCTCGACGGCCGATGAGGTCTTCACCCGCGCCGGCTGATCCCGGCGGCCGCTCCTCTCGTCCCCGCGGCCGCTCCGCTCACCGCTGCCCGCCCCGGCCGACCCGGGGCGGGCCGTCGGTTTTTTCTGATGCCCCGTCAGTAGGTCATCCGTCCCGGACCCTTGACTCGCCCCGCGCGAATGGCGATCCTCACACCACATTGGACGAGGTCATGACAACCCGGCAGGCGTTCCCCCGCCCCTCGGCACCGAACGCTCCGGACGGCCCGGCCTCGCCATCCCGCCGACCGAGGGACGTGGGCTGTGACCAGTTCCGGACGCCCGTACCGCAGACGCAAGAACGTCACCGTGGTGTCGCTCCTCCTGCTCGTGCTGTCGATCGCGCTCGGCCCCACACCGAGTTCGGCGGCCGGAACCGACTGGTGGAACCCGGCCGCACGCCCCGCACCGGACTCCCAGGTCAACGTCACCGGCGAGCCGTTCACCGGCACGAACGCCGACGGCGAGGTGCGCGGGTTCGTCGACGCGCACGACCACATCTTCTCCAACGAGGCCTTCGGCGGACGCCTGATCTGCGGCAAGCCCTTCTCCGAGCAGGGCGTCGCCGACGCGCTCAAGGACTGCCCCGAGCACTACCCCGACGGCTCGCTCGCGGTCTTCGACTTCATCACCAAGGGCGGCGACGGCAAGCACGACCCGGTCGGCTGGCCCACCTTCAAGGACTGGCCCGCCCACGACTCGCTCACCCACCAGCAGAACTACTACGCCTGGGTGGAGCGGGCCTGGCGCGGCGGCCAGCGCGTGCTGGTCAACGACCTCGTCACCAACGGCGTCATCTGCTCCGTGTACTTCTTCAAGGACCGCGGCTGCGACGAGATGACGTCCATCCGGCTCCAGGCCAGGCTGACCTACGACATGCAGGCCTACATCGACAGGATCTACGGCGGGCCCGGCAAGGGCTTCTTCCGCATCGTCACCGACAGCGCGCAGGCCCGGCAGGTCGTCGAACAGGGCAAGCTCGCGGTCGTCCTCGGCGTCGAGACCTCCGAGCCCTTCGGCTGCAAGCAGATCCTCGACGTCGCCCAGTGCAGCAAGGCCGACATCGACAAGGGCCTGGACGAGCTGTACGGGCTGGGCGTGCGCAGCATGTTCCTGTGCCACAAGTTCGACAACGCGCTGTGCGGGGTCCGCTTCGACTCGGGCACCCTCGGAACCGCCATCAACGTCGGCCAGTTCCTGTCGACCGGCACCTTCTGGAAGACCGAGAAGTGCACCGGTCCCCAGCACGACAACCCCATCGGCGACGCCACGGCGGCCGAGGCCGAGAAGAAGCTCCCGGCGGGCGTGGAGGTGCCCTCCTACGACGCGGACGCCCGGTGCAACGTCCGCGGGCTCACCGCCCTCGGCGAGTACGCCGTCCGCGGCATGATGCAGCGCGGGATGATGCTGGAGATCGACCACATGAGCGTCAAGGCCACCGGCAGGGTGCTCGACCTCTTCGAGTCCCGGTCCTACCCCGGGGTGCTCTCCTCGCACAGCTGGATGGACATGGACTGGACCGAGCGGGTCTACGGACTCGGCGGGTTCATCGCCCAGTACATGCACGGCTCCGAGGGCTTCGTCGCGGAGGCCGAACGCACCGAGTCCCTGCGCGACAAGTACGACGTGGGTTACGGCTACGGCACCGACATGAACGGCGTCGGCGGCTGGCCGGCCCCGCGCGGAGCGGACGCCCCGGACAAGGTGACGTACCCGTTCCGGAGCGTCGACGGAGGCTCCGTCATCGACCGCCAGACCACCGGTGAACGCACCTGGGACCTGAACACCGACGGAGCCGCCCACTACGGCCTCGTCCCGGACTGGATCGAGGACATCCGCCGGGTCGGCGGACAGGACGTGGTGGACGACCTCTTCCGCGGCGCCGAGTCCTACCTGGACACCTGGGCCGCGTCCGAGGACCACAGGCCCCCGGCCGACCTCGCGAGCGGCGCGGCCGCCTCGGCCAGTTCCTCGGAGTGGAGCCTGTTCACCAGCTACGGACCGCACCGGGCCGTCGACGGCGACCGCGGCACCCGCTGGGCGAGCGACTGGAGCGACGACCAGTGGTACCGCGTCGACCTGGGCGCCACGCGGACCGTCGAACGGGTCACCCTCGACTGGGAACGCGCCTACGCCGAGTCCTACCGCATCGACCTCTCCACCGACGGCGTGACCTGGCGCACCGCCTGGTCCACGACGGCCGGCGACGGCGGCCTGGACACGGCGAGGTTCACCGCCGCCCCGGCCCGGTACGTCCGCGTCCAGGGGCTGGAGCGCGGCACCGAGTGGGGGTACTCCCTGCGTGAGGTCGGCGTCCACAGCACCTGACACCGACCCGGGAGAGGACCCCATGGCACGGTTGCCGTCCGCCGAGCGGCGGCGACAGCTCACCGAAGCGGCGATCCGGGCGATGGCCCGGGACGGCGTCCCCAGGACGACGACCCGGTCCATCGCCGCCGAGGCGGGCGTCTCGCTGAGCGTCTTCCACTACTGCTTCGACTCCAAGCAGGAGCTGATCGAGTCCGTCATCACCACCATCACCGGGCACTACGTGACGGTGGTGCGGGAGGCCCTGCGGCCCCGGGCCACCCTCGAGGAGACCGTGCGGGCGGGCTTCCAGGCGTACTGGGACCACGTCCGCGCCCGTCCCGACGAGCACATGCTCACCTACGAGCTCACCCAGTACGCCCTGCGCCAGCCCGGCTTCGAGCACCTGGCACGGCGCCAGTACGAGCTGTACGCCGACACCTACGCCGAGCTCATCGACCAGCTGCGGCGCACCATGGGCCTGCGCCTGCGGGTGCCGGTCCCCGTGGTGGCCCGCTACCTGGCGGCCATGACCGACGGCCTGACCCTCAACTACCTGGTGCTGGGCGACGACACGGCGTGGGCGGGCATCCTCGACACGGTCACCGCCCATATCGCCGCCATGGCCCTGCCGGACGCGCCACAGGACGGGGACCCCGGGACCTGAGAGTGCTGCCGCCCGCTCACCGCAGGTGCAGCAGGAGCAGGGCGATGTCGTCGGTGTGGGTGTGCTGGGGCAGGGCGTGGTCGAGGAGGCTGTCCGCGAGGTCGTCGAGGGAGCGGTTGCCGCCGGTGGTGAGGTGGTGGGCGACCGCGGCGATCGACTGGGTGATGTCGGTGTCGGGGCTCTCGACGAGGCCGTCGGTGTAGAGGGCGAGGAGCGCCCCGGCGGGCAGCGGCGCGGTGGTGACGGGGTAGACGGCCTCGACGCCCGTGTCGATCCCGAGCAGTGGACCGGGGTCGACCTCCAGGACGCGGGTGTGCGGGGACGGCGAGGGGGTGCGCAGGAGCGGCGGCGGGTGCCCGGCGCTGGCCACGTGCAGACGGCGCTCGGCGAGGTCGATGTGGACGTAGAGGCAGGAGACGAACAGGTCCGTCGCCAGGTCCAGCAGTACGCGGTTGGTGCGGGCCAGGACCTCTCCGGGCTGTGCCCCGGCGGTGGCGTGGACGGCGGTGCGGACCTGGCCCATGAGGGCGGCGGCGGTGATGCTGTGTCCCTGCACGTCCCCGATGACGGCGGCGACGCTGGTGTCGCCGAGGCGGATCAGGTCGTAGAAGTCGCCGCCGATGTCCAGGCCGTGGGTGGCGGGCAGATAGCGCGCGGCGACGGCGAGCCGGGGGATGTCGGGCAGCGTCACCGGCAGGAGGGTCTGCTGCAGACCGTGGGCGAGGTCGTGCTTGGCGTCGTACAGGCGTGCGCGGTCCATGGCCTGGGCGATGAGCCCGCCCAGGGAGACGAGAACGGCGCGGTCGCTCGCGCTGAACGGGTGCGGCTCGTCGTACGACAGCACGCAGCAGCCGACGCGGCGGTCGGAGACCAGCAGGGGCAGGAAGGCCCAGGCCTGTTTGCCGCTCAGCGCGGGCGCGTTCGGATAGGCGTGGGTCATCTCGCCGGGTTCGGCGAAGAAGGCCGGGACGCCGCTCTGGAGGACCTGCCCGGCGGGGGTGAGCTCGGTGTCCAGCGGCAGGCCGTCCAGGCGCGCGATGGTGCGCGGGTCGTAGCCGCGGTGGCCGGTGATCTTCAGGCGTCCGGCGTCGACCGCGGAGACGATCAGGCCCTGCGCGCCGAACGCGGGCACGATCTGGTCGGCCACCACATGGACCACGTCGGCCATGGTGACGGTCTGGCTCAGGGCGGCCGCCAGATGGGTCAGCTGGTGGATCCGCCCCGTCGCCGCGTTCTCGGAGGCGGTGCCCGAGGGCGCGATGACGCGGGGCGGCGGGCTCTCCGGGTGGCGCTCGTGGTGGGGGTGGACGAGGGCGCTGATCCCGCTGTCGCTCGGGTAGAGCTGGAAGTCGAGCCACACGTCCGGCGGGCGCAGCGCGGTGTAGGCGACCGGCTCGCGGGTGAAGACCGCGGCGCGGTAGTGGTCCTCGTGGACCGGGTTGTCGAGCCAGGGCACGGCCTGCCACGGCAGGGTGCCGAGGAGGCGTTCGGGTGTCCGGCCGAGCAGCCGGGCGGCGGCGGGGTTGAGGTAGGTGATGCGGCCCTCCAGGTCGAGGCTGACCGTGCCCACGGGCAGCCGCTGGAGCAGGTCGTCGGCCGCCAGCCCCGTCTGGGCCGCGTCCAGGACGGGACGGCGCAGGGAGACCGCGCGCGGCTGCTGCGGAACCGTCCACGGCACGGGCGACTCGTCCAGCACCCGCGTGATGCGCCGCGCGCTGGAGAGGATGTGCCCGCGCTCGCGGCGGGTCAGGGACGGCGGGTGGCTCGCGGTCCACAGCAGCGCCAGCGCCCCCCACTGCCGCACACCGTGCAGGGGCGCGAAGGCCATGGCGAAGCGGTACGGCAGCCCCGCCGCGGCGTTCGGATACAGGCGGGCCAGGTCCTCCTGTCGTCCCACCCACACCAGCCGGTCCTCGCGCACCGCCTCCGACAGCGGCCCCGCGGCCGAGACCGCCACCCGCCACCACGGGGCCACGGCGATCGCCGGCATCCCGCAGACCGCCGCCAGGGACAGCATCGGCTCCGCCGCCGGCAACAGGTACACGCCCCCCGCCGAAGCCCCCGTACGCCGCACCGTGGCGCTGAGCGCCTCCTCCAGAGCCGCCTCGCCGCCCATCCCACCATCACCATTCAGCACATATAAGACCATATGCGACCCAACGTGACTCGGTCGCTGCTCGTCACGGCCCGCTTTCCGGCAGGATCCATGATTTCCTGAATTCAGAGATGGCTGTACTCTCGTGCCCGTGCTCACCGCTGCCACCGACATCGACGTGCTGGCCCGCTTCGGCCGCGCCCTCGCCGACCCGATCCGCTGCCGGATCCTGCTCGCCCTGCGCCGGGCACCGGCCTACCCGGCCGACCTCGCCGACACCCTCGGCGTCTCCCGCACCCGGCTGTCGAACCATCTGGCCTGCCTGCGCGACTGCGGCCTGGTCGTGACCGCCCCGGACGGGCGGCGGACCCGCTACGAGCTCGCCGACGCCCGCCTCGGCCAGGCCCTCGGGCACCTGCTGGCCTCGGTCGTCGCGGTCGAGCAGGACAGGAACTGCCCCGACGCCGCCACGAAGGGCTGCTGCTGATGGCGTCCCCGCTCCCGGGACCGTCCCCCGCCCGCCGCGAGCGGCTGGCCGGACGCATACGGCTGCTGGTCGCGGCGACGATCGCCTACAACGCCGTCGAGGCCGCCGTCGCCCTGACGGCCGGAACCCTGGCCTCCTCCACCGCGCTGATCGGCTTCGGCCTGGACTCCGTCGTCGAGGTCTCCTCCGCGGCCGCGGTGGCCTGGCAGTTCTCCGCCCGCGAGCACGCGGTCCGCGAGGCCCGGGAGAAGACCACCCTGCGGATCATCGCCGTCTCCTTCTTCGCCCTGGCCGCCTATGTGAGCGCCGAGGCGATCCGCGCGCTGGCCGGCACCGGCGAGGCCGACCGCTCGCTCACCGGCATCGTGCTGGCCGCACTCTCCCTGCTGGTCATGCCGTTCCTGTCCGCCGCCCAGCGCCGCGCGGGCCGCGAACTGGGCTCCGCCTCGGCCGTGGCGGACTCCAGGCAGACCCTGCTGTGCACCTGGCTGTCCGCCGTCCTCCTGGCCGGCCTGGTCCTCAACGCCACCCTCGGCTGGGCCTGGGCCGACCCGATCGCCGCCCTCGTCATAGCCGCCGTCGCCGTCAAGGAGGGCCGCGACGCCTGGCGGGGCGAGGGATGCTGCGCCCCCGGAACCCACCCCGCCGCAGAAGCCCGCACCCCGGCCGCCCCGCCGGCCGGCGGCTGCGGCTGCGCGCCCGGCTGCGCCTGCCGCGCCTGACCGTCCCGCGGCCGGGAAGCCCGTTGCCGCCGCTCAGCCGACCGGCCACAGGACGAACGAGTCAAAGGCACGCCGCACGGGACGGTCGCCGATCTCGTCGAGCGCGTCCCGGAGGGCGTGCAGGTGCTCGACGGTCATCTGCAGCGGCGGCTCGTCGGGCTGGTAGGTGGTGCGGACCGGATAGTCCACCCCGGGCTGCCGGGTCATCTCGATGTGGCAGCCGAGGACGTACGTGACCGTCCGGCGCGCGCAGAACTCGATCAGCCGGTCGATGCTCCGGCCGAAGGCGGGCCAGTCCTCGATGTAGAGCCGGCCCGGGTAGACGGTGTCGCCGGTGAGCAGGAACCCGGTCCACGGGTCGTGGAAGGTGACCGCCGCCTTGTGGTGGCCCGGGGTCGCCAGGCACTCCAGCACACGGCCGCCGAGGTCGACCCGGGCCACCGCGTCGGGACCGGAGGAGAACCCGAAGAAGTCCCAGGCGGTGTCCAGGCCGGCCGCGATCACCGTGGTGCCGGGGCGGTCGGCGAACTGCCCGTCGCCCGCGACGTGGTCGCGGTGCGGGTGGGTGTGCAGCACCAGCAGCCGGTACCCCTGCCGCGGGTGGCGGGCGAGCCAGCCGTCGACGAGTTCGTCGACCACCCGGCGCAGCGGGAAGAGCTCGGCGGAGGCGGTGGCGCCGGTGTCGATGAGCACCGCCCGGTCGTTGCCGAACAGCAGGAACAGGAACGGCGCCTCGTAGTCGACCGCCATGTTCTGCCGCAGAATGAACGTGTGCTCGTCGTACGCGTGCACCTGCAGCTCCGGATCGGTGTTGTGCCTGGCCGACGGCGAGCCGTGGATCCAGCGCACGTCCAGCGCGCGAGGCGCCGGGGGCGCTTTGGTGAAGTCGATCAGGCCCGCGCCTGCGTCCATGACATCTCCTCGATCAGCGTGTCGGTCGGCCCGCCCGCACGCCGGGCGGCACGGGACCGCCCGGCGTGCGACGCCCTGAAAGACGCCGCGTTTGCCCGAACGGGTGATTCCCGCACCCGGCCGGCGTACCCGGGGCGCCCGTGCGGGGCGCCCGGACCGCGCCGCGAGCTCCATGGAGAGGAATGCCCGTCCGCCCCCAGCCTCCGTCACCGACAGCGCCGGCCCGGCCGCCCCGGTGCGAGGAGTCAGCATGTCCCGTACGAACCCGCCGCGCGTGAGCGTGATCATCCCCGCGTACAACTCCATGCCGGAACTGACCAAGTGCGTCACCTCCGCGATGGAGCAGACCCTCGGCCTCGACCAGCTCGAGATCATCGCCGTCGACGACGGGTCGACCGACGGCACCGGAGCCGAACTGGACCGGCTCGCCCGCACCTGCCCGAGCCTGCGCGTCGTCCACCAGGCCAACAGCCAAGGCGCCGGCGGCCCCCGCAACACCGGCCTCGACCTGGCCCGCGGCGATTACGTCTTCTTCCTCGACTCCGACGACTACCTCGGCCCGGACGCCCTGCGCCGCATGGTCGCGATGGCCGACGAGAACCGCACCGACGTGGTCCTCGGCAAGATGGTGTCCGTGGGCGGACGAGCCGTACCCACCGCCGTCTTCTCCCACAACCAGCCCCGCACCGACATCTTCTCCTCGCACGCCTACCGCACCCTGGGCTGCTGGAAGCTGTTCCGCCGCTCCCTCATCGAACGGCTGGGCCTGCGCTTCCCGCCCTACCGCAACTGCGAGGACAAGCCGTTCACCGCCGCGGCCTTCCTCAACGCCGACGGCATCTCCGTCGTCGCCGACTACGACTGCTACTACTCGCGCGACCGCCGGAACGGCAACAACCTCACCCGCACCGCCGCCGGCCTCGACCACCGCATGGACGGCACCCGGCTGTGCTTCGAGACGGTCGCCCGCCACCTTGAGCCCGGCCCGCGCCGGGACCGGATCATGCGCCGGCACGTGGAGTGGGAGCTGTGCGGGCCCCTGCGCGCCCTGCTGCCCCGGGAGAGCGAACAGCGGGCCAGGGAGCACTTCTACCCGCAGTTCCGGCAGTGGGCCCTCGACCATGCGACCGACGGCGTCTTCCAGCTCCTCGCCCCGCCCGACCGCCTGATCGTCCACCTGCTGCGCGCGGACCGGTACGACGACCTCATGACCGTCGCCCGCAACGCCAAGGAGGACGCGGCACGCGGCCACCTCGTCGACAAGGGCCGCGTCTACTGGCTCCACCCCTTCTTCCGGGACCCCGCCCGAGCCGTCCCGGACGCCTGCTTCGACGTCACGGACCGGCTCCCCGTCCGCCATGACCTGACCGCGGCGGCCTGGACGGGCGACGGCGGCGTCCTCCGGCTGACCGGCCACGCGCACATCGAGACCCTGGGAGCCATGGAACCCGGCAGCGGCCTGGTCCTGCGCGCCCGCGGCTCCGCGCACCCCGACGTCCGCGTGCCCGTGACCGTGGACGCCACCGCCCGCCCCTCCGGCCCCGGCACGGGCACGGGCAGCGACGAGACGGCCCGCTTCACCGCCGACATCGACCTGGGCCGCGCCGACGCGGGCACCCCGCTCGCCGAGGGCGTCTGGAACCTCTTCCTGGACGCGCGCGCCCAGGGGGTCGGACGGACCGTCCGGCTCCGCCGGGCGGGCACGGACCCGGACGGCCGGAGAACCGCCCCGCCCGAGCGGCGCCTGCCCCCCGGCTCCCGGCCCGGGCCGGCCACCGCACGCCCCTTCTTCACCCCGAACGGCGACTTCTCCCTGGAGATCCGGCGGGCCGAGGACGAGCCGGCCTGCCGCGTGACCGCGGTCGCCTGGGACCCGCTCACCCCCCGCACGCTCCTCGTCAGCGCACACCCGACCGAAAGCGCCGCCCGCCACGCCGAGTTCACGACCCTGCGCGCCGAGAGGAAAACGGGCGCCGTACGAGAGGTGCCTCTGCTGCGCGCACCGGACGGCGCCCTGACGGCCCGTCTCGACGTCACCGGACTGCCCCCGGGGCAGTGGTCGCTGACCCTGCGCGCGGACGACCCCGGCACCCGGCTGCCCGTCCCGCCGCCGGGGGACCTGGCCGGCACCCGCTGGTTCCGGGCCTCCCGGCTCGGCCGCCCGTACTACGCCAAGCCCCTTCCCCCCGGCCGGCAAGGCGCTCTGGTGCTGCGCGTGGCGCCGGTCCGGCTCACGGCGGCGCTGCGCCGGCGGCTCGCCCGGGGCCGCTGACCGAGGAGGCCGCGGTGGCTCCCCGGGCCGCCGCGGCCAGGGGACCTCAGGCGGGGCAGCCGTCGTCGGCGACGACGTAGTAGCCGGGCGAGCTCTGTTCGAGGGTGTGCGTGGTGAAGGTGTTCCACAGACCCATGGACTGCCCGGAGCCCACGGCGTAGGTCTGCCCGCCGCTCTGGTAGGCGCGTCCGGCCGCCGTGTGGTCGTAGTTGCTGGCGGTGTGGCACGTCGGCGTGAACCCGGTGGTGGTCGCGGTGACGGGCCCGGAGACCGCGCCCACCGCCCCCGCCGCGTCCACGGCCGCCACCGTGTAGGTGTACGCCGTGCCCGACTTCAGGCCCGTGTCCGTGTAGGAGGCCGACGTCGTGGTGCCCGCCTTCGTGCCGCCGCGGTGGACGACGTACGAGGCGGCGCCGTCGACCGCCGTCCAGTTCAGGGACGCGGTGGTGCCGGTGGTCCCGGTGACCGTCAGCCCCGTGGGTGCCGGCAGCGCGCCGGTGGCCGGGCCGCCGTCGAGCCCCCAGAAACGCACGGTGTGGTAGCTGGAGCAGAGGGTGTCGAGGTAGTACGTGCCGGCGCTGCCGCACTGCTGGGGACCGTCGCCCGGGTCGACGGCGAGCCCGTGCCCCATGCCGGAGACGGAGTAGACCGCGACCGCGGGCCGGCCGGAGGGATCGTCGTGGAGACTCAGCGTGGTGCCCGCGCCGAGGTTCTCGGTGCGGGAGGGGGTCTGCCCGATGCCCCACACGTTCGTCCACTGGTCGCGCAGCTCACCGGCGTTGGCGGGCTTGACGGTGGTGTCGGCGGTGCCCTGCCAGATCGCCACGCGCGGCCAGGAGGTGGTGCCCGCCGGGGCGGCGGAGCGCACCAGGTCGCCCCATTGGGCGGGGCTCTTGTCCGGCGGGCTGTACATGCAGGTGTAGGCGGCGGAGACACTGGCCGCGCAGCGCGCGGGCAGCCCGGAGGCCACGGCGCCGCCCGCGAACACGTCCGGGTAGGCGGCGAGCAGGTTCGCGGTCATGGCGCCCCCGGCGGACAGGCCGGTGACGTGCACCCGCCTGGTGTCGCTGCCGTACAGGCCGGCGGCCTTGTCGACCATCTGCCGGATCGACAGGGCCTCGCCCTGACCGCGTGCGCTGTCGCCCGGCTCGAACCAGTTGAAGCAGGAGTTGGCGTTGTTGGCGCTGCTCGTCTGGGGGAAGACCACCGCGAAACGGTAGGTGTCGGCGAGCTTCGGCCAGCCGGAGTGCGCGTGGTAGTCGCTCGCGCTCTGCGTACAGCCGTGCAGGGCGACCACGAGCGGGGCGCCGGCCGGCAGCGCGTCGGGGACGTAGGCGTACATCGACAGGTTGCCGGGGTTGGTGCCGAAGCCGGTGACCTGGGTCAGGCCCGCGGCGGACGCCTGCGGACCCGCGGCGATCAGACCGCCGGTCAGCGCCAGGGCCCCCGTGACGGCGGTGAGCCAGCGGCGGACGCCCGTGACGAGGCGGCGGCCTCTGCGGGCGCGGAACGGAGGGTGCGACGGTGCCATGACGACTGCCTCCTGGTGGGGGGGGGAGAACCTCGTACGCCGCCACCGGAAGGGGAGGGCGGTGGAGGCGGGAAGACGCATCATCAGGGCGCGTTCGCCCACGACGGCATGGGCGCGACGGCCACGCTCGGCACGTACCTGTGTGACGGCACCACATGGCCGGGTACGCCACCGGTCGTGTAGGGCACCGGAACCGAAGGACACGGCCCCTCTCCCCGCCCTGGCGGCCCGGTGGTGCCGGCGACCACTGCCGGACCGCGGATGGTGGTCGACGGACCCATATCTCCGGGCGCACCGGCGCCATAGCCTCCCGCCGTCCCTGTTCGCGACCGCGGAGGCAGACCGTGCGTTCCTTCCGTTTCCCACCTCGCTCCCGGCGACTGCGCGGACCGGCGGCGCTCGCCCTGGCCGCCCTCACGCTCACCGCCGCCGCACCCGCCGCACCCGCCGCCGCGACACCGCCGCCGGACGGCCGCTGCACCCGGCCGGCCCCGGTGCGCGTACCGGGCGCCGCACACCAACAAGCAGCCTGCCTCGCCGAGTTGACCACGGCCGGCACCGTCGCGTCGGGCCACACCGACCCGGCCGACTGGGCGGGGCTGACGCCGAAGAACCTGCCCGTCCCGAGCGGAGTCCCCGGCCTGCAGATCGACGGCCACTTCGCCGACACCTCCACCACCAACACCAACCACGGCTGGAACCACGACGCCCAGTTCGTCATGCGCCTGCCCGACCGGTGGAACGGCGGACTGGTCGTCGCGGGGACACCGGGCAACCGCGAGCAGTACGCCAACGACCGGGCCATCGCCGACTGGGTGCTGTCCCGCGGCTACGCCTACGCCGCCACCGACAAGGGCAACACCGGCCTGGCCTTCCACCGGGACGGGAAGGCGCCGGGCGACGCCATCGCCGAGTGGAACCACCGGCTCACCCAGCTCACCCGGGCCGCCCGCGCCACCGTCGCCCGGCACTACCACCGCGCGCCGTCCCGCACCCTGGTGACCGGCATGTCCAACGGCGGCTACCTGGTGCGCTGGCAACTGGAGAACCACCCCGAGCTCTACGACGGAGGAGTCGACTGGGAGGGCACCCTGTGGCGCTCCGACGGCCCCACCCTGCTCGACTTCCTGCCCGCGGCGCTGCGCCACCACCCCGTCCACGCCGCCGGGGGCGAAGGAGCCGGCACGGCACGCGCAGCCCTGCACGCCGCCGGTTTCCCCGAGGAGTCGGAGTTCCTGTGGCCGTACCACCACCAGGTCTACTGGGACCTGACCCAGCGCATCTACCGCGAGGAACTCGACCCCGCCTTCGACGGGCCGACCGAGGCGGGCACACCCTTCTGCACGACGGGCACCCCGGCCTGCGACGCCGACTACGACTACGCCACACGCCCCGCGGCGGTCCGCGAGGCCGTGGCGAAGATCGGGCTGACCGGGCGGATCGGCAAGCCGCTGATCACCCTGCACGGCACCCTGGACGTCCTGCTGCCGATCAGCCGGGACTCCGACGTCTACGCCCGCATGGTGCGCCACGAAGGCCGCGGCCACCTGCACCGCTACTACCGCATCGAGGGCGGCACCCACACCGACTCCCTCACCGACGCCTTCCCCGACCGGCTGCGCCCGCTCACGCCGTGCCACCGCACGGCGTTCACGGCACTGGAGAGCTGGCTGACGGCAGGGCACCGGCCGCCGCCCTCCCACACCGTCGCCCTGCCCGCCGGACGCAGCCCCGCGTCCCTCGTGGACAGGTGCTCGCTGGGCCGGTGAGGCAGCGCCCCGGCACGCCGACGACGTAAGCCTTTCGTCATCCGCCGCGCGCCCCGTCCCGCCCGTCGGCCCAGTTGAATGGGGAGCGGCGGTTCACTCCCGAAGCGCGCAGGACTCTTGGCAGGGGAGACGGGCATGGGGCGGGTGCGGAAGGCGCTGGGCAGGCCGGTGGGCATCGGGGTGCTGGTGGTGGCGGTCGTCGCCGCCGGACTCGGGCTGTACTGGTTCCAGCCCTGGAAGCTGTGGCAGGACACGACCGTGCGGGAGGCGCTGCCCGCCGCCGTGGCCCCGTCCGCCTCCGCGGCGGGCACGCCGTCGCCGGCGCCCGAGCCGCGGACGCTGGCCGACGGCGAGCTGATCAGCCACGAGCACGCCACCTCGGGCACGGTGCGGCTCGTCCGCCTCCCCGACGGCTCCCACGTCGTACGGCTGGAGGACCTCGACACCAGCAACGGGCCGGACCTGCGCGTGTGGCTGACCGACGCGCCGGTACGGGATGGCCGGGCGGGCTGGCACGTCTTCGACGACGGCGAGCACGTCAGCCTCGGCCGGCTCAAGGGCAACAAGGGAAGCCAGAACTACCCGGTCCCGGCCGGGGTCGACCCGTCGCGCTTCACCAGCGTCAGCATCTGGTGCGACCGCTTCGACGTGTCCTTCGGCGCCGCCGAACTCGCCCGCGCTTGACGCTCCTCGGCCGCGCCTGACGTTCATCGCCCCGCGCCTGACGTTCCTCGCCCCACGCCTGACGCTCGTCGGCCGCGGCTACAGCTCCTGGGCGGGCCAGTCCAGCAGCCGCGCGCCGATCACCGCCGTCTGGAGCATGTAACGGTGGGCCGGATCCGCCGGGTTGGCGCCGGTGAGCTTGTGGATGCGCTCCAGCCGGTAGGTCAGGGCCCGCACGCTGAGGGTGAGACGACGGGCGGCCTCGGCGGCCACGCAGCCGGAGTCGAAGTAGGCGGTGAGGGTGTCCAGCAGGGGCTGCGGCCCGCCGCGGGCCGTGGTGAGCGGACCGAGGGTGGCCAGGACGAGCTCGGCCATGGCCTGCCGGTCGCGCGCCAGCACCGGATAGACGAGCAGGTCGGCCGCCCGCAGGACCGGGTCCTCCAGGTTCAGGCGCTCGGCGAGCTCCAGGGTGTTGAGTGCCTCCTCGTAGGAGTGGACGACCCCGCCGGGGCCGGGCTGCGGGCGGCCGATGGCCACCCGGCCGCCGTCGGTGGCGGCATGCGCCTGCTTCGCGAAGTGGGTGAGCACCTCGTCCTGGTGGCCGGGGGCGACGCACAGCAGCCGGCCGTCCTTGGTCGTGAGCAGGGTGCTGCGGTCGCCGAAGCGGGAGATGAGGGCGCGTTCCACCTGGCGGGGGACGGGGTCGCCCTCGTCGTAGGCGACCGGGCCCTGCGCGACGGCCACGGCGTGGGCGTGCGCCAGACGCAGCCCGAAGCGCTCGGCGCGTTCGGCGAGACGCCCGAGGTCGCTGCGGCCGTACAGCAGGTCGTCGATGAACTCGCGCCGCGCGGCCTCCTCCTGACGCACCGCCTGGCGCTGCGCCCGCTCGAAGCCCTCGGCGAAGGCGTCCACCGCCTGCTGCACGGCGGCCAGGACGCCGTCGGCCGACGCGGCGGCGGCCGGCCACGCGGTGCGGGTGGCGGCCAGATGGGCGCTGACCAGGCGGCGCAGCCCGTACCCCGCGTCGGCCGCCTGTTCCCCGAGCGCCCGGCGGGAGGCGATCTCCTCACGGGTGAGGCGCCGGCCCGTGGCCGAGACCTCGGCCAGGATCCGGGCATACCCCTCCAGATACTGCTCTGGAATCTCCCGCTCCGCCACAACGCCCCCCGTTTCCTGACACGCCGCTGACGCCCTCCCGGCGGCTGACCGGCACGTTGACCCTAAACAACGCTGCCGGGAACCGGCAATGCGCGGCCAAGTCCCGTTCGGGCAGCATGGTTTGCGGGGAGCACCACGGAGGATTCCGGTGCCGGGCACCGGCAGTGTCCCGGCACCGGAATCCCGAGGCTCACGATGCCGGTGTGCTGTCGGTGTGCTGTCGGCGGGCAGGGCGACGGCCCGTGCGGGCGGAGGAGGGGGAACCGATCGTGGGGATGATGCTGGCGGCCGCCACCGGCCTCCCCACGATCCTGCTGACCGCCGCCCTCGTCGTGGCGGTGTGCTTCTGGGGCCTCGTCGCCGCGGGCCTCGCCTCGGCCACCGGCTTCGACACGGACGTCGACCTGCGCGCCTGGGGCCTGGGCGGCGTACCCGTGGCGGTCGCCCTCTCGTCGCTGACGGCACTGGCCTGGTCGATGAGCGTAGGCGGCCGGCTCGTCCTGTTCCTGCTCGTCCCGCCGGGACCCGCGACCGGGCTGCTGCACGTCCCGGTGCCGCTCCTGGCCCTGCTCACCGCCTGGCGGCTGACCCGCCGGGTCGTACGGTCCCTGCACCGGCCCGCCCCCGCCGGATCCGACCGGACCCCGCCGCCCGCCCGGTCACGGGACCTCTCCTGCGACGGCACGAACCGCGCCGCCTGAGGCACGGCGCCGGGGCGCGGTCCCGGCCGGACGTCCGGGGCGCGGTCCCGCCGGACGGCCCGTCAACGGCCGGTCGAGCGGGCATCACCCTCGCTGTTCTCGCGGCGACGCCCGCCCGCCGAAGCGCCCCCAGCACCGCCGATTGACGGATTCACCGGCGACCGAGGTGGGCAATGGGCTCCCAGTAATGTCATGAGCACGACTGCCTTTCCCCACAAGGAGGTCGATCATGCACGTCCGCATACTGGCCGGCGGCCTCACCGCCGCCTGTCTCGTCTCCCTGTCCCTGACCGGCGGCCAGGCCGCGGCCGCCGCTCCCCCCGCGGCGAACGCCCCCCTGGCCGCCCGCGTCCTGACCTACGACGCCGCCGGCTCCGCGGAGTTCAAGAGCGCCGTCGACCGGGGCGCGGCGATCTGGAACGAGAGCGTCGACGCCGTCGAGCTGAGGCCGGTCGCCGCCGGTCAGCGAGCCAACATCCGGGTCCTCGCGGACAACGGCTGGCCGCGCGCACAGACCACCTCCCTGGGCAACGGAACCGTCTACATGGGACGCCAGGCCGTCGACCAGGGCTACAACACCATCCGCATCTCCGCCCACGAACTCGGCCACATCCTGGGCCTGCCGGACCGCAAGCCCGGACCGTGCTCCAGCCTGATGTCCGGCTCCAGCGCGGGCACCGCGTGCACGAACCCGTACCCCAACGCGGCCGAAAAGGCCGAAGTCGAGGGCAACTTCGGCGCCGCTCTCGCCGGCCGGACCCCGGCCGTGCGTACCGGGGTGACCGTGGACTGACGTACAGCGCGCCGGAGATGAGCAGGGCGCCGCGACCGGTGCCCTGCTCACTTCAAGTGGTTTGACTTCACTGGTTCTTTTCGCTTGGCTGCCGACCCGGCCATTCATGATTCGGGGGATCCCATGAACCGCACGGTCCGTGCAGCCGTCTGCTCGATCGCCGTCGCCGGGCTCGCGCTCGGCCTCAGCTCCTGCTCCGAGGCGGTCGACCAGGTCGACAAGGCAGTGAACGAGACGTACCAGGTCACGTACGAGGTGACCGGGAAGAACGTCGACTCCATCGAGTTCCACGCCGGGGGCGGCAAGGCGACCGACCCGAAGATCGAGTCGGTCTCGAAGCCCGAACTGCCCTGGAAGAAGACGGTCACGCTGCGCGGCATCATGCCCGCGGCGGTCATGCCCGTCGCCGCGGATCCCGAGGGAGCCGAGGTCACCTGCAAGATCACCTACAAGGGCGAGGTCATCGAGGAGCAGAGCTCCAAGGGCCTGGTGACCGCCGGTGGCTGCACGGCGGAATCCCCGATCGCCGGGTGACCGGGCTCCCGGCGGGGCCCAGGGCTCCGTACCGCGGGCGCGGGACCACGGAGTTGACCGGCGTGAGGTCGATTCCGTCGGCGTAACCCTGGTTGGCGGTCCAGCGTCCGCAGAAGGCGCCGTCCTGGCGCCCGTGTGAGCCGGCCCCGGACGCCGGTGCCGCGGGCCGGCGGATCACCTTCGACGCGATCACTGCCACCTCCGTGGAAAAGGGACTTGTCGCCTTCGCTCGACCTCGCCATGGGACGGGCGTGCAGCCGGGCCGCCGGGGAAGCCGAGCGCGAGCCCGGCCACGGGGGCCCGTTCGCCGGTCCTGACACCTGCCGGGGTCCGAGGCGGGCGCCCCGCCCGCACGCGTGGGACGATTGCCGCAGAGGGCAAGAAGAGGCACCCCCTGGAGGCCTCGTTGCGCGTTGTGATCGTCGGTGACCGTTTCATTCCGGCCGAGTTCTACGTGGATGCCTTGGTGGAGGCCTGCGGCAGCAAGTTCGGGCCGGTTCACGGTGTGGAGTGGCCGGGCACCAAGGCGGAGCAGCACGCGGAGCAGCAGACCATGGAGTGGCACGGCCCGGAGGCGGTGCCGGTGCCGGACGAGATGCTGGAGGCCGTGGGGGAGGCCGAGGTGCTGGCCGTGCATTTCGCCCCCGTGCCCCGGACGGTGCTCAGGGCCGCCCCGTCGCTCAGGGCCGTCTGTGTGGCACGTACGGGGCTGGAGAACATCGATGTCGCCGCGGCGACCGCCCTGGGCGTCGCCGTCGTGCCGGTGTTCGGCCGCAACGCCACGGCCGTGGCCGAGCTCGCTGCCGGTCTGATGCTCACGGAGGCCCGGGACATCGCCCGGACGGACGCCTCGGTCAAGGCGGGCGGCTGGCGCAAGACCCTCAGCCGCCCCGGCCGCGAGATCGGCGACAGCACCGTCGGCATGGTGGGATTCGGCCATGTGGGGCGTGCGTTCGCCACGGTCCTGCGGGGCTTCGGGGCGCGTCTGACCGCCTACGACCCGTACGTGTCCGCCGACGTCATGGCCGAGCACTCGGTCGTCCGGGCCGACAGCCTGGACACGGTGTTCCAGGAGTCCGACTTCGTCCAGGTGTTCGCGCGGCTGACGGCGGAGACCGAGCGCTTCGTCCGCGCGCCCCACCTGGCCCTGATGAAGCCGACCGCCTATTTCGTGAACACCGCGCGCAGCCGTCTGGTCGACACCGCCGCCCTCTACGACGCGCTCGCCGCCCACCGCATCGCCGGCGCCGCGCTCGACGTGCACGACCAGGAACCCCTCCCCGCCGGCAGCCCCTGGCGCCGGCTGGACAACGTCACGATCACCACGCACTTCGCCGGTGACACCACGACCACGTCCGTGCGATCGGCGCGGCTGGTCGCCGAAGCCATAGCGGAACTGTCCGCCACGGGCCGGTGCGCCAGGGCGGTCAACGCCCGTGAGCTGGGGTGGGTGTGAGCGGTGTCCGGCGATCTGGTGCTCGGCATCGACGCGGGGCACACCGTGACCAAGGCGGTGCTCTTCGACTCCGCGGGCCGGCAGGTGGCGCAGTCCTCCGGCACGGTCCCGCTCGACACCTCGCACCCCCGCCGGGTCGAGCGGGACATGGACGAGGTGTGGCGCACCACCCACGGGGCCGTCAGGACCTCCCTCGCCGCGGCCGGCGTCGACGGGCGGGCGGTCGCCGCGGTGGGGCTGGCCGGACACGGCGACGGGCTGTACGCCGTCGACGACCACGGCAGACCGGTCCGAGCGGCGATCGTCGCCATGGACACCCGTGCCGAGCCCGTACTGGCCGAGTGGCGTGCCACTCCGGTCTGGGACCGTGCCCTCGCCCTGTCCGGCACGGTCCCTTTCGCGGCGTCGCCGGCCGCCCTGCTCGCATGGCTCGAACGGCACGAGCCGGCCGTGCTGCGGCGCGCCCGCTGGCTGCTGTCCTGCAAGGACTGGCTGCGCCGGCAACTGACGGGCCGGGTGGCCACCGACCCGACCGACGCCAGTGCCTCCTTCACCGACGTGCGCCGGGGCGGCTACTCGCGGGAACTGCTCGATCTGTTCGGGCTCGGGCACCTCGCCGGCAAGCTGCCGCCCGTGCGGGCCAGCGACGAGGTGTGCGGCACGGTGACGCGTCAGGCCGCGGCCCTCACCGGCCTCGCCGCCGGCACGCCCGTCGTCACCGGCGCCCATGACGTCGACGCGGCAGCGCTGGGGATCGGAGCCACCGGGGTGGGTCAGCTCTCACTGATCGCCGGCACGTTCAGCATCAACCAGGTGGTGTGGGACAGCCCCGTCACCGACCCCCGGTGGCAGTGCCGCCCCTTCCTCCGCCCCGGGCAGTGGATGCTGATGTCCACCTCGCCCGCCTCCTTGGCGAACCTCGGATGGTTCCTGCAGGTCACGGGCGCGTCGGCCGGACACCGCGAGGACGTCTGCGACGCCGTCGGCCAGGAGGTGGGCGCCCACCTGGACGGGCCTTCGCAGGTGCTCTTCCACCCCTTCGTCTACGGCTCCCCGCACCCGTACCCGGCCTCGGGCGCCTTCCTCGGCCTGCGCGGCTGGCACGACCGCGGGCCCCTGCTGCGGGCGCTGCTGGAGGGCATCGTCCTCAACCACCGGTGGCACGTCGACGCCCTCTGCTCCCGCCTGCCCGTCACCGGCCCGGCCCGGCTGACCGGCGGTGCGGCGCGCAGCGTGGTCTGGAGCCAGATGTTCGCCGACGCGCTGAGGAGACCGGTCCTGGTGACGGGCGTCGAGGAGAGCGCCGCCCGCGGGGCCGCACTGCTCGCCGCGGGCGCCGTCGGGCTGACCGGTGAGGGGAACGACCTGCTCGCCGACGCCCCGGTCGTCAGGCGCCATGAACCGGCACCCGACCGGGTCGCGGTCCTGGAGGAGGCCTACCAGGTCTACCGGGACGCCCAGGAGGCCCTGCGGCCCGTCTGGGCCCGCATCGACTCGGCCAGCCCGACGGAGTGACCGACGCTGGAGCACCCGCCTACTTTTATCTCATTTTCTGATATTTACCTCCCACTTCTATTGCAAAACGGCGGTAACGGGCGTAGGCAGGCATAAGGACAACAGGCCCGACTCCATGACGCCGATCACGGAAAGTCACGACCATGTCTTCCAAGACCGCCCCGCCGCTCGTTGAGGGTCCCCCGCTCGCCACCTTGTGGAGCGGCGCCATGGGCTCCGGCCCCCTCTCCCCGGAAGCTCCGGGGCGCCCGCCGAGGGCCCGGTTCACCCTTCCGGCGCACGAGGCGCTCGTCGGCTGCCTGCGGCGTGCCGCGCGGACGGTGCTCAGTCGCTGGCGGCTGTCCGACGGCACGGTGGACTCGGCTCTCCTGATCGTGGGGGAGCTGGCCGCGAACGCGGCCGTCCACGGGCGCAGCGAGATGTCACTCCATCTCGTGCTCGCCGAAGGCGGTCTCGGCATCCTTGTGGGTGATCACGGCGACCCCGCTCCGTCACCCGCCCGCGCCGTGGACGGGGATCCCGACGAACACGGCCGCGGTCTCGACATCGTCCACGCCCAGGCCGCCAGGGTCGAGCTGCATCACGACGACCACGGGACCTGGATCCTGGCCACCCTCGCAGTCGCGGCGTCCCCCGCAAGGGTGGGCTGAGAGCCGCATCGCCGGGGCGGACCTGGACCTGCGGCGTTAGATCCATAAAATTGTTCTCGCAAGATGTGTTAACAACGGGTCGTTCTCCTGATAATAATTCGGCCATCGAGGCCACGCCCCCACCGAGGGGAGGCACCAACGCCCATGAACCGTGCCGCCCCGAGCGCCTCACCGCAGTCTCCGGCCCACCCGCACGAGAGGTCCCCGTCATGCGCCCGACACGCTTCACCCGATCGACGAGACACGCCCTGATGGCCTGCACCGCCGCCACCGCCCTGCTCGCCACCGCCTGTTCCGGGGCCGGCGCGGGCGGATCCTCGTCGGACGGCAAGAGCATCAACGTGCTGATGGTCGGCAATCCGCAGATGGAGGACATCGCCAAGCTCACGCGGAGCACCTTCACGAAGGAGACCGGCATCGAGGTCAACTTCACGGTGCTGCCCGAGAACGAGCTGCGCGACAAGGTCACCCAGGACATCGCCACCAAGGCGGGGCAGTACGACGTCGCCACCATCGGCGCCTACGAGGTACCCATCTGGCACAAGAACGGCTGGCTGCACGAACTCGGCTCCTACGCCGCCAAGGACAACAGCTTCGACCAGGACGACCTGCTCAAGCCGATGGTCCAGTCGCTGTCCGGCTCGGACGGCAAGCTCTACGCCCTGCCGTTCTACGGCGAGTCGTCCTTCCTCATGTACCGCAAGGACGTCTTCGCCGAGAAGGGCCTGAAGATGCCGCAGCGCCCCACCTGGCGGCAGGTGGCCGACCTGGCGGCGAAGGCCGACGGCGCGCGGCCCGGGATGAAGGGCATCTGCCTGCGCGGCCTCGCGGGCTGGGGAGAGCTGGGGGCGCCGCTGACCAGCATGGTCAACACCTTCGGCGGCACCTGGTTCACCAAGGACTGGAAGGCGCAGGTCAACAGCGGCGGCTTCAAGGAGGCCACCGAGTTCTACGTCGACCTGGTCCGCAAGCACGGTGAGGCCGGTGCCGCACAGGCCGGGTTCACCGAGTGCCTGAACGGGATGAGCCAGGGCAAGGTCGCCATGTGGTACGACGCCACCAGCGCCGCCGGCTCACTGGAGGACCCGGCGAGCAGCAAGGCCGCCGGCAAGATCGGCTACGTCTACGCCCCCGTCGAGAAGACCGACAGCAGCGGCTGGCTGTGGGCCTGGGCCTGGGCGATGCCCAAGACCACCAAGAACGCCGACGCGGCCTCGAAGTTCATGCTCTGGGCCTCCAGCAAGAAGTACGAGAAGCTCGTCGGCGAGAAGCTCGGCTGGTCGCGGGTGCCCGCGGGCAAGCGCGCCAGCACCTACGAGATCCCCCAGTACAAGAAGGCCGCCGCCGCGTTCGGTGACATCACCCTGAACTCCATCCAGCAGGCCGATCCCACGAACCCGGGCGTGCAGCCGCGGCCCACGGTGGGCATCCAGTTCGTCGCCATCCCCGAGTTCCAGGACCTCGGGACCAAGACGACGCAGGAGATCTCCGCCGCCATCGCCGGCAAGACCAGCGTCGACGCGGCACTCGACTCCGGCCAGAAGCAGGCCGAGGACGTCGCCGCGAACTACCGGTGAACCACCCGCTCCGGCCGGCCCCGAGCCGGCCGGAGCGCCCCTTCACCGTCCCGACCGCTCCGCCGCGGAAGAAAGTCATTCCATGATCACGCAAGACCGTCCCCCCACCCGGCGCCGGCGACCAGCCGCCCGACCGCTCAAGCCTCGGGCCGGCCGGGCGTGGGGGCGCCGCCTCCCGCTGCTGCCGGCGCTGCTGTTCACCATCGCCGTCACGCAGCTGCCGTTCGTGGCCACGCTCGTCATCTCCACCTTCCAGTGGAACATCCTGCGACCCGGCGACCGCCACTTCACCGGCCTGTCCAACTACGCCGTCGTCTTCACCGACGAGCGGCTGCGCACCGCGGTCGTCAACACCGTCGTCCTCACCGCGTCCGTCGTCGTCCTCAGCGTCGTACTGGGGCTGGGCCTGGCGCTGCTGCTGGACCGCCGGTTCCTCGGCCGCGGCCTGGCCCGCACCCTGCTCATCGCGCCGTTCCTGGTCATGCCCGTCGCCGCCGCCCTGGTGTGGAAGCACGCCGTCTACAACCCCGACTACGGGCTGCTCAACGGAACCCTGAACGCCGTCTACCGGCTCTTCGGAGCCGAGAACGGACCGACCGTCGACTGGATCTCGTCCTTCCCCATGCCCGCGCTCGTCGTCGCGCTCGTGTGGCAGTGGACGCCGTTCATGATGCTCATCCTGCTGGCCGGCCTGCAGGCCCAGCCCGGTGACGTCCTGGAGGCCGCCAGGGTCGACGGGGCCTCGGCGCTGCAGACGTTCCGTCTCATCACGCTGCCCCACCTGCGCCAGTACATCGAGCTGGGCATCGTCCTCGGCAGCATCTTCGTGGTGCAGACCTTCGACGCCGTCTACACCATCACCCAGGGCGGCCCCGGATCCCGGACGACGAACCTGCCCTACGAGATCTACCTGACCATGTTCCGCAAGTTCGAGTACGGCCAGGCCGCGGCCGCCGGTGTCGTCGTGGTGATCGGCTCGATCGTCATCGCGACGTTCGCGCTGCGCGTCGTCGCCTCCCTGTTCCGCGAAGAGGTGTCCCGATGACCGGCTCGACCGCGGCCGCCCGCACCCCCGCCCGTCCCGTCCTGCGCCGGCTGCGCCGCCGGCGTCACACGGACCCGGCGCAGCCGCCGCGCCTGTCGCCCCTGTGGACCTTTGTCGCCTGGCTGGTCACCCTGGCCTTCTTCGCGCCGGTGGCGTGGATGGTGCTCACCTCCTTCCACCAGGAGTCCGACGCGGCGACCAACCCGCCCAGCCTCTTCGCCCCGGTGACACTGGACCAGTACCGGCTGCTGCTGGGCCGGGACATCACGCCGTTCCTGCTCAACTCGGCCATGGCGAGCGTCTTCTCGACGCTGCTGGTCCTCGCCCTGGCACTCCCCGCGGCCTACGCGCTGTCCATCAAGCCGGTCAAGAAGTGGACCGACGTGATGTTCTTCTTCCTGTCCACGAAGTTCCTGCCGCTCATCGCGGCGCTCCTGCCGATCTACATGATCGTCAAGGACATCGGCATGCTGGACAACATCTGGGTCCTCGTCGTCCTCTACACCGCCATGAACCTGCCGATCGCGGTGTGGATGATGCGGTCGTTCCTCGCCGAGGTCCCCAGGGAGATCCTGGAGGCCGCGGAGGTCGACGGTGCGGGACTGCCCACCGTGCTGCTGCGGATCGTCGCCCCCGTCGCCATGCCGGGCATCGCCGCCACCTCGCTGATCTGCTTCATCTTCAGCTGGAACGAGTTCATGTTCGCCGTGAACCTCACCGCGACCCAGGCCTCCACCGCACCCGTCTTCCTGGTGGGTTTCATCACCAACGAGGGCCTGTTCCTGGCCAGGCTGTGCGCGGCGGCCACGCTGGTCTCCCTGCCCGTCCTCATCGCCGGTTTCGCCGCTCAGGACAAGCTGGTGCGCGGTCTGTCCCTGGGAGCCGTCAAGTGACGTCCGCCCGCACCTCGCGGCACCACGCACCGCGCGCGGGTACCGCACTCGCTTCGGCCCTCCCGCCCGTGAAGCCCCGCACCGAACGGAGCCCCGCCACCATGACCCAGCCGATCCGCCGCGTCCTCGTCCGCTCCCTCGACGACATCGTCGTGGAGAAGGCGCCCGCCCCCGTCCCCGCCGACGGCGAACTCCTGGTCCGCACCACGGTCGTCGGCGTGTGCGGATCGGACACCCATGCCGCCGCCGGACACCATCCGTTCATCGACCTCCCCTACCACCCCGGTCACGAGGCGGTCGGCGTCGTGGTGGCCACCGGCCGGGGCGCCGGTGACTTCGCGCCCGGCGACCGGGTGATCGTCGAACCGAACCTGTACTGCGGCCGGTGCGCCCAGTGCCGCTCCGGCCGCTACAACATCTGCCGGGAACTGAAGGTCTTCGGCTGCCAGACCCCGGGTGCCCTCGCCGACCTCTTCACCCTGCCGGCCGGCCGCGCCCACCGCGTCCCCGACGCGGTCACGGACGTCCGGGCCGTCCTGGTCGAGCCCCTGGCCACGCCGGTGCACGCCGTCGCCAAGGCGGGCGACCTCACCGGCCGCACGGTCGCCGTCCTCGGCGCCGGTCCCATCGGGCTGTTCACGCTCATCGCCGCCCGGCACGCCGGTGCCGAGCGGATCGTGGTGACCGACCTGCGGCAGGGCAAACGGGACAGGGCGCTGCGCCTCGGCGCCGACGCCGCCCTGCCCGCCGACGCGCCCGGCCTGGTCTCCTCGGCGCACGCCGCGCTGGGCGGCCCGGCCGATGTCGTCTTCGACTGCGTCGCCCGGGAGCAGTCCATGGCACAAGCCACCGACCTGGTCACCAAGGGCGGTCACATCGTCGTCGTGGGCGTGGGCGCCGCCGGCACCACACCGGTCCGCCTCGACCTGGTCCAGGACCGGGAGATCCGCATCGAGGGCACCCTCATGTACACCTCGGACGACTACCGCGTCGCCCTCTCCCTCATCGCCTCGGACACCTTCGACACCGCCGAGATCGTCACGGCCACCTACCCCCTGGACGACGCCGCGGCGGCCTTCCGGGCCTCCCTCGACCCGGACCAGGTGAAGGTTCTGGTCACCGTGGACGGTCCCTAGTGCCGCGCCGGAAGGGCGTGCCGTCCGCCGCCCCCGCCCCGGTCGCCCCGGGGCGGGGGCGCGGGCCCGGCCCGCCCCGGTCCCTGTGCGAAACTGCGAGACTGGCGTCACCGGCCGACTGAACGTCGACTCGCCGCAGTCGCAGCCGTGCGTGAGGGTGGCTTGCGTCTCCCGCCGCCGAAGGAGCACGACCGAGGGGAAGGAGGGGCGCTGTGGCCGCCCGCACGCGATCGTCACAGGCCGTCGTAGAGGAGCGGCGCAAGGCCGTCCTGCGGTACGTCGCCGATCACGGCGAGACCCGCATCGACGACCTCGCCGAGCGGTTCGGCGTGAGCCTCATGACGATGCACCGGGACCTGGACGACCTCGCCGGGCGTCACCTGCTGCGCAAGGAGCGCGGACGGGCCCTCGCCTTCCCCGCCCTCACCATGGAGATGGCCACCCGCTTCCGCGAGGGCAGCGCCCTGGCCGCGAAGAACGCCCTGTGCGCCGCCGTCGCCGACCGCATCGCGCCCGGAACGACGATCCTCATGGACGACTCGACCACCCTGTTCCCGCTCGTCCCCGTCCTGGGCGGGCTGGACCACCTGCACGTCGTCACCAACTCGGTCGGCCTGGCACAGCGCCTGGGCTCCCAGCCGAAGGTGAACGTCACCCTCCTGGGCGGCCACTACCGCGGGGACTTCAACTCCTGCACCGGCCCCGCGGTGACCCGCGCGCTGTCGCAGATCCACGCCGACCTCGCGCTGATGTCCGCCACCGCGATCCTGGAGGGCCGGCTCTTCCACCCCCTGAACGACTACGTCGAGGTCAAGCTGGCCATGCTCGCCTCCGCCGAGCGCGTCCTGCTCCTGGCCGACCACTCGAAGTTCGGCAAGACCGCCACGTACGCCTACGGAACCGTGGCCGACTACGAGGCGGTCATCACCGACACGAGCACCCCCGAGGCCGAACTCGCCGCCATCCGCGAGATGGGCGTGCCCGTGGAGACGGTCGCCCCCCGGGAACAGCCCCCCGCCTGATGCAGAGCCTGTTCAGAACCCCGAGCGCCTACCGCCCCGGCGACGCCGAGGCGGCCGCGCCCGTACCCCGGGTGCGGGCCGTGCTGTTCGACTTCAGCAACACGCTCTTCCGGATGATCCCCCTGGAGACATGGCTGCGCCGGGTGGGACGCGCGTCGGGCCGCCTCGCCCTGCTCGACGAACCGGGGGCCGCCGCCGGGATCTCCCGCCGACTGCACACCGCCTTCCAGCTGCCCGAGGTCGTCGCCCTGCAGCAGGGCCGCGATCTGTCGCCCGAGCGGCACCGGCAGGCCATGCACGGCTGGTGGCGGCACGTCGAGTTCCTGCGCGGCGCCGAGGAGACGGCCTACCGCGAACTCACCGCTCCGGACGCGTGGGTCCCGTACCCCGACACCGCACCGACACTGCGCGCGCTGCGCTCCCGCGGTCTGCGCGTCGCCGTCGTCAGCGACTTCGCCTGGGACCTGCGCGTCCATCTCGCCCACCACGGCCTGGACGGCCTGATCGACGCCTGTGTGATCTCCTGCGAGCAGGGGCGCGAGAAGCCGGATCCGCAGCTGTTCTTCAAGGCCTGCGCCGACCTGGGTTCCGATCCCCGGGCCACGCTCATGGTGGGCGACAACCCGGTCCGGGACGGCGGCGCGACCGCCTGCGGGCTGCGGACGTACATCCTGCCCGCGGAGGACCGCACCGGCGAGCGCGGCCTCGCCGACGTCCTCCGGCTGGTGCCCGAGCGGCGGGCGGACTGAGCCGCGCGGCCGGTGCGCTGTCCTCGCACGGTCCGTCCCGTGGTACGCCCGCGGCCGGCGCGCGATGCCCCCGCTACGAAGCGGCCCGTTCGGGGTCGGGGGTGGGGGAGTCCTCGCGGTGCAGGAAGGTGGCCAGGAGGTCGCCGACGGGGTGGTCGGACTCGCTGGGGTGCCGCAGGGCGACGGTGGGGTCGACCGTGTAGCGGTTGCGGCGGCCCACCCGGGTGCGGGTGAGGTATCCGGCCGCTTCGAGGTCGGAGACGATCAGCTGCACGGCGCGTTCGGTGATGCCGATGGCGTCCGCGACGTCGCGGCCGCGCGCGTCGGGGTCCCGTGCGACGGCGATCAGGACGCGGGCGTGGTTGGTGAGGAAGGTCCACTGGTCGCCGCGCTGGCTGGAGGGCTGGCTCATGGCCTTCATCATACGAAGCCCTCTTCGCATGACCAATGCCGTTTCACGAAAATCCATTGGCGAAAAACTTTTCGCGTAACTCTTGACGTGAATCAGTCGGTCGGGTGACCCTGGACACAACCCCGCCACCCCCTCGACCTCGCTGAAAGGGGGCGCGATGTCCCCCGGGACCGCCCTTTCGACCCTGCCCGCCCCGACGCCGGAGATCATCGGCGCGCCGGCTCTGCCGCACCCGGTGACCGCTGTGATGACGAACCGTCCCGACGATGTGGCCGTGGTGGCGGCCGCCGTCCGGCTGGCCGCCCCGCACCAGGCCCCGGTGCTGCTGGTCGCCGTCCTGCCCGCCGAGCCGCAGGCCCCGGAGCGGTCCCGCGCGGACGCCGGTACCGCCCGCGTGTTCCTGGCGAGGGCACTGCCACTGCTGCGCGGCGCCGGCGTGGGCTACATCCCCGTCGCCCACCGCCTTCCGGCCGGGAGCGCCGGGGAACCCGGCCTGCGGGCCGCGGGCGGGGTCCTGGCCCTGGCCGCCCGCCATCACTCGCCCCTGGTGGTGGCCTCCGGCGGCGGACCCGCCGGTCTGGACGCCCGCAGCCTGATCGCGGCCTCCGCGCTGCGCGACGCTCCTCCCGTCCGCGTCGTGACCGCCACCCGATCGGCGGACCCCGCCGCCGGCGCCGAGGCGTGGCCGGACGCACTGCCACCTGCCCGCCTGAGCACGATGCGGGCGGCGGCACCGCGGCGTCCGGCCGCTGCCGCCCGCCCGCTGAAGGAGGCGTGATGCACGGACTGACCGCCCTCGCACCCTGGTGGCTGCCGGCCCTGGTGGACCTGGTCGTCGGCGGTCTGTGCGTCGCCCTCGCGACGCGCCCCCGCCGCCGGGCCGCGACGGCCCGGCGGAGCGCCTGACCTGGAAGTGTCCGACCCTGGGAGGTGAGTGCCCCTGTGAACCGGTGCCGGGCCCGGCTCCCCTCCGTCACGCGCACGGGCCCGGCCACCCCCTTGGCGGCCGTCCCGCGCCGTCCGTCCTCACGACGCCGTTCGAGGAAGTCGATCAAGTATGAATGAACTGTCGTTCGCCGTCCCGCTGTGGGTGTGGGCCGCGGTCACCGTCGGCATCGGCGTGATGCTCGCCGTCGACCTGGTGGCCCACCGCGACAACCACGTGATCGGCTTCCGCGAAGCCGCGCTGTGGAGCGCGCTGTGGATCGCCATCGGCCTCGGCTTCGGTCTGGTCCTGCTGGCCTGGCAGGGCGGCGAGACCGCCTCCACCTACTACGCCGGCTACCTGATCGAGAAGGCCCTGTCGATCGACAACGTCTTCGTCTTCGCGCTGGTCTTCTCCTTCTTCGCCGTACCCGACGCCTACCAGCACAAGGTCCTCTTCTGGGGTGTCATCGGGGCCCTCGGGGCGAGGCTGGTGTTCATCTTCATCGGCGCAGAACTGCTTCAGGTCTTCTTCTGGACCGCGTACGTGTTCGGGGCGTTCCTGATCTGGACCGGCTACAAGATGGCCGTCTCCAAGGACGAGGAGGTGCACCCCGACCGCAACCCCGTCGTCCGCCTCGTCAAGAGGATCATCCCCACCGATCCGCAGTTCCACGGCGACAGGTTCTTCCTGCGCGTCAACGGGCGGCGCGTGGCCACGCTGCTGTTCGTGGTGCTGGTCGCGATCGAGGCCACCGACCTGGTCTTCGCCGTCGACTCCGTCGCCGCGGTGCTGGCCATCACCACCAACACCTTCATCGTGTGGACCGCCAACGCGTTCGCCGTCCTCGGGCTGCGCAGTCTGTACTTCTGCCTCGCCGGACTGCTGCGGCGCTTCCAGTACCTGCACTACGGACTGGCGGTCCTGCTCGCCTTCGCCGGCGTCAAGCTCATCCTGTCCGAGACCCCCGTCGGCAAGCTGCCCATCCCCCTCACGCTCGGCGTCATCGCCGTCACCATCACCGTCTCCATCGCCTGGTCCCTCATCGCCACCCGGGACAAGCCCGGCGGCACCGGTGACGGAACGGACGGCACGGGCGGCACGGCCGGCGGCGAAGCGGCGCCCGCCGGCGGCTCCGGCCCGCACCACACCGGGGAACGACCGTCCTGATGCCCGGGGCGCACCGCCCCGCCTAGCGGGGGAGCGGCCGGGCGCCGAGGCCGCCGCCGTGGAGGGCGCACAGGTGCCGGGCGGCGCCGCGGACGGCCGCCGTGTGCGGCGCCGGCACCACGCGCGGCGGCACCCCCAGCAGGCCGCTGAGGTCGTGGACGATGCCGGGACGCAGGGCGCCCCCGCCGGCCAGCAGGACCCCCCGGTGCAGGGCGTCGGCGGTACGGGAGGTGCGGTCCTGGCGCAGCATCTCGGTGATCATGCTCGCCACGGTGTCCGCGATCCCGGCCGGCCGGGCTGCGCCGAGGTCGCCGGTGCCCAGGGCGGCGCGCCGTGCGTCGACGACGCCGGTCCCGGACAGCAGGACCACCTCGCTGAGATGGGCGCCGACGTCCACGACGAGCAGGGGCCGCGACAGGCCGGCGCCCGCGGCGAGGGCGACGGCCCGGGCGGTGGGGATGGTCCGCACGGTGCGGGGCCGCAGCACCTCGACGGCGGCGCGGGCGGCGCTGCGATAGGCCGGGCCGTCCAGCACGGGGGTGGTGAGGACGATGTGCGGGCGGGTGCGGCGGGGGAGGCGGTGGCCGAGCAGGCGCTGCAGCATCCGCGCGCATCCCGCCTCGTCGACGATGGTGCCGCGCTGGATCGGGTACGTGGTGCCGGCGCCGAAGGTCACCGTGGGCACGTCGGTGATCAGGCCCCTGCCCGGGACCCAGGCGCGGGTGCGGGCGCTGCCCAGCTCCAGGGCGACGCCCCAGTCCCGCCGCAACGGATGCCGTGCGCTGCCGCGGAGGCGGGGCGCCGTCACCGGCCGGCCTCCCTGACCTGCTGGCAGCGCCCGCAGTAACGGGCCTGCGGCACCACGGCCAGCCGCTCGCGTGCCACAGGGCCGCGGCACAGCGCGCAGGTGCCGTAGCGTCCCTCGTCCATGCGCCGGAGGGCCGCCTCCACGTCGGCGAGGACCATACGGGCGCACGCGGCGAGCTTGACGTGGACCTCCACCTGGGAGGCGGCATCGTGACGCCACACGTCGTCCGTGCGGGCCGGAGCCGCGCCGGCGAGCTGCTGGAGCTGCTCCCGGCGGAACAGGCGCTGCTCGTGGAGGCTTTCCCGCAGCGCGGCGAGATCCTCGGCCGACAGGTGCGCCGTACGGCCGGCGATGAGCTGGTGGTTCACCACTGCACCCCTAGGACAGAGCGAGGGAGAGGGACGGCGGGGACCGGCGCGCCGGTCAGACGGCGGCGCGGCGCCGGCAGGCGACGCAGCAGGGCGTGTACGGCAGGATCTCCAGGCGCTCCGGCGGGACGGGCTCGGAGCAGCCCAAGCAGGTGCCGTACGTGCCGTCCGCGACGCGGGCGAAGGCGTCGTCGATCTCCTTCAGGACGCGCTCGATGGCGCTCTTCTGCACCGACATCAGGTGCTCGTCGGCACCCTGGCCGCTCTCGTCGAGGGCCTGCAGCTGCGTCAGCCTGCTGGTGCGGGCGTGGTCCAGACGCTGACGCACCTCGTGCGCGGTCATGCGTTCGGGGCGGGAGCCGGTGCGGGGGGCGTCGACGGACACGTCAGGTCCCTTCCTCTGGTCGTTGGGCACGGCACGGGACGGACAGCGGTGCGGCACCCGCCGGGGGCGCCGCACCCTCTGCCCGGTCCGCCTCCCACCCTGGCCGTCGCCCGGGCGGAACCCCATCGGGCGCGGGCCCCATTTGCCGGGGGCCGGACGATGCACACCGCCCCGGCCTGGGTGGGCCGCGACAGGCGAAATGGGGGCCGGGCCCCATCGACCCGGCCGCCGCCGACGAGGCAGGCTGTCGGTCAGGTCCGTCCGCCGGCCGGGCGCGACACCTCCCCCGGGTGCGCGCGGCCCGGCCGCCCGGACGGGCCGCACCCCTGAAGGAGGCGTGACAACCGGTGTCGCTGTTCTGGCGGATCTTCGCCCTCAACGCCGTCGTCCTGGGCACGGCCACCGCGCTGCTGCTGTGGGCCCCGGTGACCGTCTCGGTGCCGGTGCTGCTGACGGAGGCGATCATCCTGCTGGGCGGCCTGGCGGTGATGCTGGTCGCCAACGCCGCACTGCTGCGGTGGGGACTGGCCCCGCTGGGCCGGCTGACCGGGCTGATGACCACCGTGGACCTGCTGCGGCCCGGGCAGCGGCTGCCCGCGCAGGGCCGCGGGGAGGTGTCCGAGCTGATCCGCACCTTCAACGCCATGCTGGAACGCCTGGAGCAGGAACGAGCCGCCAGCAGCGGCCGGGTCCTGCTCGCCCAGGAGGCCGAACGCCGCCGTATCGCCCAGGAACTGCACGACGAGGTCGGGCAGAGCATGACCGCGATCCTGCTGGGACTCAAACGCGCCGCCGACGAGGCGCCCGGGCCGCTGCGCGAGGAGCTGCGCGAGGTGCAGGAGATCACCCGGGGCAGCCTGGACGAGGTCCGCCGCCTGGTGCGCCGGCTGCGGCCCGGGGTGCTGGACGACCTGGGCCTGGTCAGCGCGCTGACCTCCCTCACCGAGGACTTCGCCACCCATACCGGGCTCCAGGTCACCCGCCGCTTCGCCGCCGACCTGCCCGCCCTGGAGCCGGAGACCGAACTGGTCCTCTACCGCGTCGCCCAGGAGTCACTGACCAACGCCGCCCGGCACGCCGACGCCGGACGGGTCGTCGTCACCCTGCACCACACCGACGCCCGCGTGGTCCTGGCCGTCACCGACGACGGGTGCGGCATCAAGGCCCCCCGCGAGGGCGCGGGCATCCTCGGCATGCGCGAGCGCGCCCTGCTCATCGGCGCCGCCCTCGACATCACCCCCGCGCCCCGCGCCGGCACCCAGGTCCGGCTCACCGTGCCCCTGCCCAGGAAGCAGCCGTCCTCATGACCGACACCATCCGCATCCTGCTGGCCGACGACCACGCCCTGGTACGCCGCGGCGTGCGGCTCATCCTCGACCAGGAACCGGGCCTCGAAGTGATCGCCGAGGCGGGCGACGGCGCGGAGGCGATCGAGAAGGCCCGCAGCCACGAGGTCGACCTCGCCGTGCTGGACATCGCCATGCCCCGGATGACCGGCCTGCAGGCCGCCCGCGAACTGTCCGGCCTCGAACGGGGCCCGCGCGTGCTGATCCTGACCATGCACGACAACGAGCAGTACTTCTTCCAGGCGCTCAAGGCCGGCGCGAGCGGGTACGTGCTGAAGTCCGTCGCCGACCGGGACCTGGTCGCCGCCTGCCGGGCCGCGATGCGCGACGAGCCGTTCCTCTACCCCGGCGCCGTCACCGCGCTGATCCGCAACTACCTCGACCGCGCCCGGCACGGCGAGGAGACCCCCGACCAGGTCCTCACCCCGCGCGAGGAAGAGGTGCTCAAGCTGGTGGCCGAGGGCCACTCCTCGCAGGCGATCGCCGATCTGCTGTACATCAGCATCAAGACCGTCCAGCGTCACCGCGCCAACCTGCTGCACAAGCTCGGCCTGCGCGACCGCCTGGAACTCACCCGCTACGCCATCCGCGCCGGCCTGATCGAACCGTGACCCCCGTCGACCGCACGGCGGGCCGGCCGCTTTCTCCCCGGCCCGCTCGCCGGTCCCCCCGCGCCCTCCCCGGAGCCCGGCAGGCCGTGGCGGTCGCCGTATGGGCGGCCCTGTTGCTGGCGCTCCTGACCGCTGGGGGAGCGGGCGGCCCGCAGCCCGCGCGGGCGGGCACCGCGTCGCCCGGCGCGGTCGGCGCCGAG
>NZ_JBEXOM010000021.1:0-140518 GCF_040611555.1 Streptomyces sp. NPDC006624
ACGCAGCGCGCACGCCAAGCCATGCACCCACCGGGACCGAGAGGTCACAACCCTACCCGTGAGGGCTGCAGAAGGGATGGTCCTCTAATGAGCACGATCGCGTTCTGCCTGCTCACCTACCGGCCCGACCACCCCTCGGGCATCGAGCGAAGCATCGCCGCCCTCGTCGAGGGCGTACGCCGGCTCGGCCACACCCCCCTCATCCTGGCGGCCGGCCCCGCCTCGCCCAGCGACGTCGCCGAGCCGGGCATGGTCCGGTTGGACTCGGTCCGCCTCCCCCGTCCCGCCCTCAACGACGACGTCCTGCGGGCCCTCGCCGACCCGCAGCCGGTCATCGAGGAAGTGCGCGGCATCCTCGCCCGCCACCAGGTGGACGCGGTGTGCTGGGCGGACACCTTGTGGGGCCTGGGCTACCTGAACCCGGTGCCGGACGGCGTCCGCTCTGCCCTCATGGTTCACAAGATCCGCCGCAGCAGCGAGGACCGCTGGCAGCAAGCCCTGGCCGCCGTCGACGTGGTGTGCCCGGCCAGCGACTACCTCGCCGCGGAAGGCGCGCAGGCCGGCCTGGACACCAGCCGCTGGGTGACCGTCCCCAACGCGCTGCTCACCGACCCCGCACCCGTGCCCGCGGACCAGCGCGAAGCTTTGCGAGCCGCCGGACCCATTCGCATCGCCTCCCGCGTGGAGCCTGCCAAGGGCCTGGCCGAGCTCCTCAAGGCCATGCCCGCCGACTGGGGGCGGCCGATTGAACTCGTACTGGCTGAAGCCGACTTCGAGTTCTTCCCCGGCATGCAGCGCGACGTCATCGCCGCCTGCAAGGAACAGCAGGCCGCCCGGCCCGAGCTGATCCGCATCCTGCCCGCGCTCGGCTGGCGCGAGGTCCCGCAGTTCCTCGCCGGAGCCGCCGCAACCGTCATTTCCTCAACCGAACCCGAAACCTTCTGCCACACCGCCGCCGAAGCCCTCTCCGTCGGCACACCCGTGATCACCTTCGACTTCGGCAACGTGCCGGGCATGGTGGGTCCCGCCGGCCGCGCCGTCCCCCTCGAGCACGGCGCGGACGCCCTGTGGAAGGCCCTGCGCGCCCTGCTGACCAGCCCCGATGACTACCGGGCCGCCAGCCAGTCCGCCCCCGACCGTGTCGCCGCCTTCAACCCGGCCGCAGCCGCCCGGACGCTGCTGGCCGCACTGCAGATCTGACGCGATCAGTCTCCGCCTCGCCGCACGGGCGCGCCGTGCGGTCCCGTCGCTCCCTTCCCACGGACAAGAGGAGGGCCTTCATGTTCGGCCTGAAACCCGGTGACCGCGCCCTCGTGGTCAGCACCCATCTCGACGACGAGACCCTCGGCCTCGGCGGCACCATCGCCAAGCTGACCGAGCACGGCGTCGACGTCGATGTCCTCGCCGTCGCCTGCACCACCGCGCCCATGTACGGCGGCAGCTCCGACGCCGGCACCCGCCGCGCCGAGTTCGACGCCGCCTGCTCCGTCCTCGGCGTCCACCAGCACCACGTGGCCTGGGTCGACACCGACCGCGCCGCCCATCCCGGAACGTACCTGCCCGAGTTGGTCGCCCTTATCGAATCCGGGCCCGGCCCGTGCCTGCACACCAGTCGGCCGCACGTCCTGTTCATCCCCACCGTCGACGCCCACCACCAGGACCACCAGGCCGTCCACACCGCCGCGCTCGCCGCGGCCCGGCCCGGCGCCGCGGACATACGGTGGATTCCGCCTCTCGTCCTCGGCTACGACGGACCCGAGGACCGGTCCTGGCGCGCCGCCGACGAACCGCGGACCGTCGTGGTGGACACCAGCACCGCCTGGCCGACCAAGGAGAAGGCGCTGCTCTGCTATACCAGCCAGCTCCGCGAGGCCCCGCACCCGCGCAGTACCGCCAAGATCCGCGCGCTCGACGAAGCGGCTGGCGCCACGATCGGCACGGAGACCGCCGAGCGGTTCCTTCCCTACCGGATGGCCTTCTGATGACCGCCCGCACCGACGTACTGGTCGCCCACCAGCCCGCGTACCTTCCGTGGCCCGGTTACTTCTCCCGCCTGCTCGACGTCGACCGGCTCATCCTGCTCGACCACGTGCAGTACACCGAGCGCGGCTGGCAGAACCGCAACTTCGTCCGCAATGCCCGCGGTGAGCGGGTGCGCCTCACGGTGCCGGTCACGGGCCGGTTCGGGCAGCCGATCCGTGCGGCCCGCATCGCCGACGACCGCTGGCGCGCCCGCCACTGGCGCACCCTCACCGAGTGCTACCAGCACGCCCGTTACTGGCCGCAGTGGGAAGGGCCGCTGCGCGCGGTCTACGGCCGCTCGTGGACGCACCTGGCCGACCTGAACCAGGAGCTGATCCGGCTCCTCCTCGACGCGTTCGGGCTGCAGATCGAACTGGCTCGCTCCTCCGCCATCACCCCTGCTGGGGCGAAGACGGACATGCTCATCGACCTGTGCAAGACCTCCGGCACCCGCGTGCTGCGGGTGGGCACCGGCGCTGCCGAATACCTCGACGCCGGCCTCCTCGCGCAGGCCGGGATCGAGGTCGAGGTCGCCACCTACAGCAGCCCTCCGTACGACCAGGGACGCGGGCCCTTCACTCCCGGCCTCTCCGCCCTGGACCTGCTGCTGCACCAAGGGCCCCAGGCGCGCGCAGTCCTCACCGACAGCGCCCACCTGCGGCCGTGGGCCCCGGAGATGGCGGTGCTCGGATGACCGCCACTGACACCCGCCTCCCCACCACCGACGGCATCGACCTCGGCGAGGTCGAGGCGCTCTACCGCAAGCTCCTGGTCGCGCTCGGCCAGGACGTCGACAGCGAAGGCCTGCGCGACACCCCCGCTCGAGTCGCCCGCTTCTGGAAGGACTTCCTCCAGCACGACCCCGGCACCACCGACACCGCCTTCACGCACCAGGAATCCGGCGGCCAGTACGTCGTCGTCAGCGGCATCCGGGCCTGGAGCCTGTGCCAGCATCATCTCCTCCCGTTCCGGCTGGACGTCCACATCGGCTACGTGCCGGCCGGGCGGGTCCTGGGCCTGTCGAAACTGCCGCGGATCGTCCAGACCTACGCCCACCGGCTGCAACTCCAGGAGGCACTGACCGCGCAGGTCGCTCACGAAGTCGCCGCGCTTTCGGGCAGCGGCGACGTCGGAGTGTGGTCGGTCGGTGAGCACCTGTGCATGGCCATGCGCGGCGTCCGCGACCAGGCCGCCCGCACGACGACAGCCTGTCTGCTCGGCCGGCTCGAGAGCGACGACCGACTCGCCGACCGGCTGCGCACCGCCGCCTTCCTCCCTCTGGGGGCGCGATGAGCAGGCAAATCGCGCTGGTGAACGTCGAGGGCACCAACGGGGTCGGCAAGACCCGACTCAGCCGCCAGGCCGCAGAGCGCCTCGGCCCCCGTTGCGTCCCGCTGGTCGAACTGCCCGACGCCCCGCCCGCCGGATTGCCCGGCCAGGTGATCGCCGCACTGCACCAGGACGGCGACCTCTTCCTGCGCACCGGCCACCCGCGCACCGAGACCCTGCTCCTCATGGGACTGCAGGTCCACCGCTTCGAGAGCCTGGGCCCGGTGACACCGGGACAGGTCGTCCTGGAAGACCGAGGCCCGCACTCCGTGGCCATCTACCAGGCCGCCGTGCTCGCCGAGACGGAACAGCACTCCGACGAACAGGCCCTGACCACCGCCTGGCACATCCTGTCGACGATCGAATCCTGGCGCCCGCAACCCACCGCCACGATCTTGCTGTTCGACGACCCTCGCCGCTGCCTCCAGCGATTCGAGCAACGCATCGGCCGCACCGCCACCGCCAGCGAGCGCTCCCTGATGGCCCGGGCCGACCGGCTCTACCGTCTGCTCGCCCACACCCAGCAGGGCCAGTACTACGTCCTCGACCGCCAACAGGTCGACGAGCCGCACGCCGTCGCCTTCATCACCGATGTGTGCCAGCGCGCCGCGGCCGCCGCCACGCCGAAAGGAGCCGTCCCGTGCCCGACCGGAACGTGACCGTACTGTGGGCGCTGCGCTCATGGTGCGCCTCCCACAAGTGCCTGCCGTGCTACTTCAACTGGCCCGAGAACGCCACGCTCCAGGCCCTGCCGCGGTCCGGCGTGCTGGACCATCAGTCGCCGGACGACGTCCCCACCCAGCAACTGTTCGCCTTCGCCCGCACCCTGGGCGACTCGCCTGTCCGCCGCGTCTTCCTCGCCGGCGGCGAGCCGCTGCTGTGGGCCCCGGCCCTGAAGCTGATCGAGATCCTCAAGACCCAGAGAATCGAGGTCGTGGTGTGCACCAGCGGCCCGGCCCTGAACAAGCCGGGCATGGCCGAGCGGCTGGTCGACCTCGGCGTGGACGCGTTCTCGGTCTCGCTGGACTCCACCGACGCCGAGTACAACGACCGCTGGCGCCCGCCGCGCAAGCCCGGCTTCGGCTGGGAGGGCGTCGTCAACGGCATCCGTACCGTCCTGACGGCACGCGGTGACCGGCCGCAACCCCGAGTCGGCATCTACAGCATGATCACCAAGCTCAACCTGGACGCCATCACCACGGTGCCCCGTCTGGCCGCCGAGCTGGGCTGCGACTACTTCGTCGCCCAGCCCGTCTCGCTGCCCGCCGACCACAATCTCCACGACGAGCTCGTGCTCACCGAGACGGACATTCCGCGCCTGCGCCGGGAGTTCGGGCAGCTCTACGCCTCCGGCCTGCCCCTGACCCTGCCTTCCGTCGACTACCCCGGCCAGTTCGTCTCGGCCGTCCAAGAGTCGACCGGCCTGGTCCGCGACTGCTTCGGTGGCAACGACCTGTTCTTCGTCGAACCCGACGGCTCGGTATGGGACTGCCCCTCCGCGCTGCGCATCGCCCAGACCCCGCCCCAGCGGCGCCGCAGCATCCGGGAGACCACCGCGGCGGACGCGTTCCGCCCGGCGGGCTGCGCGGACTGCGCGCTGTTCAGCGTGGACTGCGTCAACATGTGGCCCCTCATGGGATTCGACCGTGTCGTGGACCCCGCACCCGCCGGGAGCACATCATGAACGCCGGAGTCGATCCCGCGCTGATGCAGGCCTTGGAACAGGTTCTGGCCCGCATGCCCGACCCGGCCGGGCGCCGCGAGGCCGAAGCGCTGGAGAGCGAACTGGCGTCCGTCTTCGGCGCGCGGCACGCCGTTGTCGTGGCCTCGGGCACTTCGGCGCTGCACACCGCGGTCGTGGCCTGCGGCATTGGCCCCGGCGACGAGGTCCTCATGCCTGCCACCACCGTGATCATGACCGTCGAGGCCGTCGCCGCGACGGGCGCCACGCCCGTCTTCGTCGACTGCGCCCCAGGCGGAGGCGGCATCGACCTCAAGGACCTGTCCGCCAAGAGGACCCGCGCCACACGGGCGATCCTCCCTGTCCACCTCGCCGGCCGCACCGACGGCATCCACGAACTGGCCGCGTACGCCCAGGCGACCGGACTACGCCTGATCGAGGACGCGTGCCAGGCGCAAGGCAGCCGCACCCGCGGCCGCCAGGCCGGCACGATCGGCCACATCGGCTGCTTCTCCCTCAAAGACGGAAAGATCATCTCCAGCGGAGAGGGCGGATACCTCCTCACCGACGATCCGGAACTCGCCGCGCGCGCCGCCGCCTTCCGCACCCACTGGCACACCCCGGCCCCCGAGGCTCCGGCCGGCAGCCGACTGGGGCTCGGCCTCCGGCTCGCCGAGCCGCTGGCCGCCATCGCCCGCCACCAGCTCGCCGCGTTCGATGACGCGCTCGCCCGCCGCCGACACCAATGCAGGATGCTGCACGAACTCGTCGACGACACGCCCGGCCTCGTCCCGAACCATCCCCCGGACGAGCAGGAACCCAACGGCTACAGCGCCCTGTGGCACCTCACCCTCGACCGCCCGCGGGCGTTCAGCGCGCGCCTCGCCGAACAGGGGGTGACCAACAGCGTCGGCACCTTCGGTCTGCGCACCGCCCCCGAGCATCCGGCATGCCGCGAGCTTGGCCAGAATCCGTGTCCGAACGCAGCCCGTGCGGTAGACCGGCTCCTGGCCGTGCCCTTCACCGCCCGCATGGACGAGGAAGACCTCCACCAGATCGCGGCCACGATCCGCCGGGAGGCCGCACAGTGGACATCCTGACCCGCCTGCACTGCACCTTCGTCGTGATCGACTTCGAGGCCCTGACGCCCGCGGGCCGGCCCGCCGAGCCCACCGAGGTCGCCGCGATGGCGCTCGTCGTACGGGACGGCAAGCTGGTGGAGGACGGCCGCTTCGAGTCGCTGATTCAGCCGCCGGCCGACGTGCCGGTGACCTCCCGCGACATGAGCCACGGGATCACCGAGGCGGCGCTGCGGTCCGCCCCGCCCGCAGCCGCAGTGCTCGGCGAGCTGGACGGGTTGCTGTCGACACCCCCCTACCGACTGGTGGCGCAGCACGCTTCGACTGAGGCCGGGCTCATCGCCCGACAGGGGGAGCACTGCCCCACCCTGGCCACGACGCCGCTCGTGGACACCGTGAGGATGGCCCGGAAGACCGTCCGCGGCATGTCCTCGTACGGGCTGGACGAGCTGCTGCGCTACTACGGCATCCCCAAGCCCGTGCAGCGGCACCGGGCCATGCCGGACGTGGAGGTGACCGCCGACGTCTTCCGGTTGCTGCTGGAGGAAGGAGCGGCCGCGGGCCACTGGTCGACGCTTCTGGAACTCGACGCGGCCGCCGGTCTTCAACCGCGTCCCAAACCGGCTACGGAAGCCACCGTTCAGGACACGCTGTTCGGGCCCGACGGCGGGTAGCTCAGATGCAGTTAGCCCCGACGACGTCATCGATCCGTCCGAAGAGCTCCTTGGCCTGCAGCCGGGAGTCCTCGGCGATGCTCGGTGCCTCGGCCAGTTCCTGCTCGGTGAACCAGCGGACCTCATGGACCGGCTGCCGCGACGGCGTGGTGTCGTCCACTACGGCCACGAAGACGTGGTCGACATGCCGGTGCGGCGCGCGCGTGTGGTTGTCGGCGCCGGCCCGCATCTCGCACACGTACCACGGCGCGATCACCTGCGTGTGCGGGAAACCGGCGGGCAGTGGCAGCGCCGGCCCTGGCAGCAGCAGGGCGGTCAGGCCGGTCTCCTCGTCCACCTCACGCACCGCCGCCTCGGCGGCGCTCTCGTCACTCTCCACGTGTCCGCCGGCGGGAAGCCACTCCTCCAGACGCGGATGCCACACCAGCGCGCAGCGCCACACCCCTTTCTGGCCACGGTTGAAGACGAACACGCTCGCGGTGGATTCCTTGACGACCATCAGCGCACATCCCTCGGCTCGACAGGCACTTCCCGGCCCAACGGGGCACGGCCGCCCCAGGCCCGCATCGAGCCTCCCACAGCACCCAGGGCCACCACCGCAGATTCGCGCCACATCACCCGCGCCTTCGCCGATCCGACCCCCATCCCCCGGGAGGACCCCCATGGAACCCGTCTGGAACGGGATGCTGACCTGCGACTACGAGCGCAGCCGCCCCGCGAGCACGCTGCTGGAGTGGGATCTTTACACCACATCGCTCATAGCCTGGCCGAGGGTGCTCCTGGAGGATCCGACCCCGTACGGGCGGCTGCGGCGGCCGGGCATCGTCGACATCGACGAACCCGTACACCTTCGGCTCGTCGCCGCCTTGGAGAAGTTCCTGTCCGACCCCGATCGCGTCCGGGACCTGGCCGATCGCACGGCCCTCCACCGGGAGCAGACCGCCAGCGCACTAGACCAGGCCGAACAAGCCCTGAGCGACCGGGACGTGAAGGCAGCGGACGAAGCCATCGGGCGGGGGACGGCGGCGTTCTTGAAGGTGATGTCCGCCCACATCGTCAACTGGCTGCTGCCCGAGCAGCAGTGGGAGGACCTCCTGAGCCAGGTGCTGTCCAGCCGGGCCCGCGCCCGAGACTGCACGCTCGCCCTGGCCACCCCGAACCGCACCGGCCACCTGCTGCAGGCGCACCGTCTCCTCCTGGAAGCCGCCGCCAGCATCCGTGACGGACGTCCCCTTGCCCTGGCCGCAGCCGACGTCAGCGCCCGGGCCGGAACTCTGTACGGGGCGGGCTCACCGGCAGCTGCCGCCATGCCCCTTGAGGACCCCGACCGCGCCGCCGACCTGCTGCGAACCCTGTCGTCCAGCGCAGACCCCGAATCCGAGCTGGCATCCCTCACCGGCTCCCTGGACCGTTCTGCCGCCGTACGCGAGGCATGGGAGACCGCGGCGCTGCTGGCTGCCGGCGGCCGGCCCGGCCAGCTCGCCGCGGTGCGCGCCCTGAGCACCGCCCTCGCCTGGGCCGCCGACAGCGAGGAACGGCGCAAGGAGTTGCGCCACCGCTACCTGTCGCTGGTGCGCCGCTGGTGCACGGCCAGAGAGCACGATGCCACCCGCGTCACCACACCCGACTTGCTCGCCCTGGGAGACGGCCGATGACCCCCACCCCCCTGCTCCCCCTCGACCAGGCCCACAATGCGGCGCGCGTCGGCGGGAAGGCCGCCGCCCTGGCCCGGCTGCTCCGCCAAGGTCTGCCGGTTCCCGAGGGCCTGGTGGTCCCGGTCGGTACACCGGAGAGCGCGGTGCCGATCCTTGTGGACCGCATCCTGGCCTGGGCGGAGGGGCGCGCCCCGTACGGCCTGATCGCCCGGTCCTCCGCCGTCGCCGAGGACGGCGCCGCCGTCTCGTTCGCCGGGATGTACGCCTCACGCTTCACCCCCGCCCACTCCGGCCCGCTGCACGCTGCGATTACCGAGGTCCGCTCCTCCGCACTGCAGCCGACGGCGCAGGCATATGCGCGGGCCCACGGCATCACCGCGGCTCTCGGGATGGCCGTGGTCATCCAGCCCGCGCTGCGCCCCACTGCCTCCGGCGTACTGGCAGCCGAGGTGCTCGCCGGCCGGTGCGTCCGCTGGCGGATCGAGGCCGTCCGCGGCCTGGCCGAACCACTCGTCAGCGGCACCCAGACTGGCGAGGTCCACTCCGGCCTGCGTCACACCGCCCACCCTGTCCAGCCCGCCGAGCAGCGGATCATCCTCATGCCGGGTGCCCCCGACGAGCTGCGGCTGCCACCGGGGGAGTGGACGACGATCACCGGCGTCAATCAGGACGAGACACTCGCGAAGATCAAGACGTCACAGGAAGGCGTCCTGCACCTCCATACGCCGACGCCGTGGGCGGCTGATCCCGTGCTGAGCGAGGAACGCCGCCTGGCCCTCCTGGACAGCGCCGTTGTCGCGGCAGCCGCGCTGAGCCTCGAACGTATCGACCTGGAGTGGGCCTTCACCGCCGACGGCACCCTGCACCTGGTGCAAGCACGCCCGCTCACCCGCCCCCTCCACGAAGCCCGCGCAACCGGTCGGCACTGTGAGGACGGCTGGACCGGCATCCCTGCTGTCGCGGGCACCGCAGCGGGGCCGGCTGTTCGCATCGGCGAGGGCACAGCCCTGACCGGTGCCGTGCTGATCTGCGGCGCGCTCGGTCCCGAGGCGGCCGGCGCCCTGCTGGAGCAGCCCGCCGCAGTCGTCTCCACCACGGGGGGACCGCTCTCCCATACCGCGATCATCGCCCGCGAGCTCGGCATTCCCTGCGTCACCAACGTCAAGGCCGCGACCGCGATCCCCTCGGCGCGCCTGATCGAGGTCAACGGAACTGAAGGCACCGTGCGGCCCGTCGCGGGCATTCCGGAACAACGGACCGAGCGCGCCCGCCTGGACGGAGCGGCCGTCGTGCTCCAGCGCCTGCCGGCCACCGCCGCGCACGACGGGCGTGCCGCTACCCTCCTGCTGCACTCACCGGCAGAGCATCACCCTGTGCTCCCCACCCTCACGGCGTCGGCCGAGCACGGGACGGTGGGGGTGCTGATCGTGGACGAGGACGTCGCCACTCCGGAGCTGCCGGGGTTCCAGGTGATTCGTTTGAAGTCCCTCGGACGCCTGCTGTGGCCGGTGGACGGCGGAGACGTGCCGGAGACTCTTGTGACCGTCGACCCGAACGGCCGGGTCCTCCACAGCCGAGGCCTCCATGACTGATCTCCTGGGCGACACCGCCGGTCTCATCGTGGACTGGGACGGCACGGTCGTCGACAACGGCCGGCGGCGTCTCGACGCGCTGCGCCAAGCGCTCGTGCCGTACGGACTCACGGTCGAGGAGGACTGGTACACGGTGCATGCCGGGTTGCCGGTACGCGACCTCCTGCGGGTCCTGGCTGGCGAGCGCGAGCTCCCGGTCGAAGAGGTGGTCCACGCCAGCCGGCAACGCCTGCTGAACGGGCCCCCGCCTGCAGTGATCACGGCGACCCTGGAACTGCTCGAGCAGGCCCGTGCACGCAGGATCCCCCGGGCCGTCGCGTCCAGCGCGGCCGCAGTCCTGGTGCACACCGGGATCGAGCGCCTGGGACTGAACGGGCTCCTTCCGATCGTGGTCACTGCCGAGTCCGTGGCGCGCGGCAAACCCGCTCCCGACGTCTACCTGGAAGCGGCGCGACAGCTGGGCGTGGCGCCCTCGCACTGCCTGGCGGTGGACGACGCACCCGACGGCATCGCCGCGGCCCGATCAGCGGGCATGCGGCTGCTCACCGTGAGCGGCACCACTCTGGTTCCGGTCACATGAGCCACGTGAAGGATCACTGCGCACCTGGTGCGGCTCCCTCGGCAGCCGAGGCCAATCCCGTTGGGCGCAGCGGAAGCGTGCGGATGGTCTCCCACCGGTAGGTCCTTCCCTGGCGGCGGAGCTTCACCAGGTCCACTGACGAGACATCGAGAGCTACTGGGGGAAGCGAGCGCAGTTGCGACACCACGTCGACGACCGGCGCTGCCGGGCGCTCGGCGTTGTTGTAGGCCACTCCCAGATGCGGCCGGAAGGTGCTGGTCGGCTTGCCGCCGGGCACACCGGCTTGAGCACCGAGCGCGCTGAGCGCAGCGTGGAGGCCGACGAGCGGTCTCCACGGGGTGAGGCTGAAGCGGACGGCACCGCGGCTGCCGGCAAGGGGATGAGCCAGAATGCGGAACTCACCTACGGACAAGTGCTCCGCCAGGGAGATCAGGTGCTCGAGCTGGGGATGTGACACTCCTTCCGTGGCACCGATCCGGAGCAGGGTGACGTGCAGGCCGTCGGCGGGCACCAGGTCCATGCTGAGATGCTCGAGCGCGCCCTGGCAGTGCTCCGTGCGTCGCACCAGGGCGGTGGCGTCGGCGAAGGTGAGCATCCAGTAGTAGGCCTGCTGCCGTTCCGACCATCCCGGGCGATCCCAGTGGTTCTTCATGCGGTCGACAGCTTGGAAGGCCCGCCAGTCGTGCTCGACAATCACGCGGGAGTCGTCGAGGTCGGCGGGAGGTGCGCAGGGGAAGGCCCTGGTGTCGACGGCCAGCTCGGGCGCCACGGATCTCCTAGATATGTCAGGGCGCGATCTGAGCGCGCGAGCCGACCACGATCATTCCGGCCTGCGGCTGTGACCGCCACGTCCGCAGCTCCTCGGCATAGTCCCCCACATCGGGTTCGTCATGCCACCGCTCGGCGCATTGGTAGAGCTCGTTCGCGCGTTCCCACACAGACCTGATGGGCGCGGTGGTTCCGGACCTGAGGGCTCGCCGGCCCAACGCCATGGCCTGCTCGACCTCGGGAGATGGCTGCTGCAGTAGGGCCGTTGCCGTATCGAGCCCTACCAGGGCGCGGCTCCAGTCGGAGTCGGAGTGTGCGATCAGCTCGTCGATCTGCTCCGCGTGCGTCAGGACCTCGGCTGTGTCGCCGAGCGAGAGGCGTGTGGTGATGGCGTTGGCCAAGGTGCGAGCCATGGAGTACGGCTCGAAGCTGATGCACGAAGTGAGGCCGCCGGGCAGGGCGGCTTGCCGGTCGGAGAGCTCCAGGGCCTGGCCGATCGCCTGCTCGGCGCCACGCCGATCGTCGAGTCGGGCGAGCGCGCGGGAGCGCCCGTTGACGAGCAGCCGGATCGCCTGCGGGTTGTCCGGGGCGAGAGCGATTCCGGCCAGGGCTGCGTCGTCGGCTTCCGCGTACCGCTTCTGGTAGTACAGCCCCAGAGAGCGGGTCCCGCTCGCCCACATCTCCATGGGGACGTCGCCGACCTCGCGTGCCAGGGACTCCGCCTCCGAGCAGTACGCGTTCACCAGGTCATAGGTCGCACCAGCGTTGACGGCCATGTACCCCAGAAGCCCGGCGGCTTGGGAGGCGAGGCGGAAGAGTTCCGTACGGACCCGCGGGGGCTGCTGGCCGGCCAGGACGCCGTGCAGCATTTCGCGCACGACTCGGGCTTCGCCCGCCAGCTGCTGTGGCCCCTGCGCCTCGTAGCGGTCGATGATGCCCGAGATGGACCGTCTCACCATGACCAGGACCGGGTCGTCCGCGTTGGAGCTGGTCAGCTTGTGCGTCTGGGCGACGACGGCCAGCGGGTCGTCGAAGCCGAGGCTGGCCGCCGATGCACTGGCGAGGTCAGCGCTGGCCCGCAGCGAGACCAGCGCCCCAGGTTCCACGGGCTCGAAGAGCCGCTCGGGGGCCATGTTGAACATGTGGCGGAGTACGAGATAGGCGTCCCGCCGGGGTGTGCTCTTGATCGAGCCGCGGCGGCCCATATACCGGTCGAAACTGCTGCGGGACACTTCGACGCGGGCGAGCCGGGGATCGTTCTCCTTCTCGGCGGCGCGCGCAGCGGCTTTGGCGAAGTGGATACAGAACTTCTCGTACGAATCCCACTGGTTCTCCTGCACCAGGAGCGCGAACCGCGTGGTGGTCGTGCTGGTCACCGGGCTCCCCCCTCGGGTTCGGTTCGGACGGTCGGCTGCTGCTCTTGTGTCGGAGTGAGGCCTGGGTTCCAGAGTGGCTGCCCGTTCTGGAGGTATCGGGGGATGCTCTCCCCCAAGGCAGCCAGGGCCTGCTCCGCTCGGCGCCGCTGACGGTCCCGGAGCAGGGAAAGCGCCTGGTCTTCGGGGAAGAAGGCGCACTCCGCAAGCTCCTCGTCGTGCGGTCGCAGCGTGGCGCACGTGTCCCAGGACAGTTGCCCGGCGTCGAAGACGAACGCCATGAGGTCGTCCCACGGCCCGTGGGGAGGCACCCAGTCGATGCACAGGAGTGCGTACAGCGTGACGTCGAGCCCGAGCTCCTCGCGGAGTTCCCGCCGCACGGCATCGGTGGGAGCCTCGTTGGACTCCGCCATCCCGCCAGGAAGATCCCACCCCGGCTTGTAAGTGGGTTTGACCAGGAGAAGCCGACCGTCGGGGTCGCGAAGCAGCGCGTCGGCAGTCACCCGCTTGCGAGCCTGCTTGGCGTTGCCCTCGGCCAGGTAGGCATCCCACGCCGGCGTTCCGGGAGGAGGGGGTTTCGTCATGGATACCTGCCCATTCCCGGACGGGCGTCGAAGCTGGCCAGCAGGGCCGAACGGCGACGGTTGACCTGTACCAACTGCTCCAGCACGTCCCGCACCTGCGGGACGTCTCGGAAGGGAGTGAGAGTTCGACTAAGGGCGTGCAGATGTTCGGTGACCCGTGACGAGCCGAGCGGCTCACAAGCGGCCACAAGCTGCACCCCGGTGGCACAGGCCGCTTCGAGGTCCCCACTTTGGACGAGAAGCTCGGCGAGCGCGGACTGGCTGAATGCCCGACTGCGGGCACGGTTCTCTCCACGCAACGCCACGGCGCGCTCGGCTTCGATGGTCGCCACACTGAGCATGCCCAGGTCGCGGAGGGCGAGCGCTGACTCGCTGGCGAGTGCAGCCTGATCGAAGGGGGCAATCCAATGCGGGGGCGGCACAGCGGAGGCGTCTTCCAGAATTGCGCGCGCTGTTTCCAGAGCGCGTTGGGCGGCCACATCGTCTCCGATCCTGGCGTGAGCGCGACCCTCCATGGCGTGAAGGCGGGCGGTGAGCACCGGGATAGGCTCGGTGGTCGCCATGCGTTCATGTCCGCGGCGGGCTAGGGCCAGTGCCTGCCCGGCGTCGCCGAGTTGCAGGGCCAAGTGGCTCGTGCTCGCCAGGACGTTCGCTCCCACAGATGTTTCAGGAGTCGCGTGCGCGAGACCGAAGGCGACCCTGAAGTGTTCGGAGGCCTCCGTGTCGCGTCCCAGGTCATGGGCCATCCAGCCCGCCATTTCCGTGAGGACTGCTGCGGCCAGAAACACGTCAGCTTCGGGGGACTGCCCCTTGGGCCCGAACAGATCAACCGCGATGGAGGTCTGAAGATACTGCTGGAGAGACGAATAGACATGTCCAGCGCCGAGTTGACGATCAGCGTGCCTGAACGACTCCAGTGCCCCCAGGTAGGGCAACGGGCCGGCGCTCTCGGGCGGTGCAGCTCCGGGCAGCGTGAGCAGGGGCGCGAAGTCAGGGGTGGGTGTTCCTGGCCCGGCCTCGGCTGTCGCGGCATCGGTGGTGCTGGGAGGCTCACCGGTTGGTGGTCCGAACAGCGCCACTGCCGGCTCCCCGAGCAGATGCTCCAGCACACGGCAGGTGGGAGGCCAGGGCATCCTCTTGAGGTCCCCGGCCAACCACCGGTCGAAACTACGAGACGAGACCGTGACCGCCGCCAGCCGCGGGTCGCCGTCGATACGGGCGACGTCGCGGGCGGCACGCTGGAAGTGGATGCTGAACGTGGCGAACACCGTCCAGTGGTTTCCCTCCACCAACTGCCGGAACCGGGTCGCGCGCCGCATCGCCTTCTCCCTGGCTCAGTTCGAGTCGCCGAAGGTGAGAAGGGGAACGTCATACAGATCGGGGCTCTGCGGCCGGGTCACCGTAGGGGCGGTCCACTCCTCGATGACGAGCTCGCTGATGAACTGCACGGTGCCGCCCAGGAGGTGACTCGTTCGTCCATCGGCAGAGGCCCCTTTCAGGCCGGCGGTCACGTGGATGTGAGGTGCGACCTTGCTGTTCACGGTGTCCCACGCGAGCGTGCCGGCTCCGAGCACTTCGAGGGTCTCGACCTTGATCTCGTCCCACAGAGGGCGCTCCGGGTGCTCGAGTGGGCCGCACGAGCCCACCAGCCGGACACTGCTGAAGCCGCCGATGAACGTCGGGATGTGGCCAGCCCGGATCCCGGTGTCGCGGCAGAAGGCGTCCAGCGCAGGGAAGAAGTCTTCGCCATCATCGAGAGCGACGACGAACCGCCGCCCGGTGGTGACTTCAGTGGCACGCATGTGGCTCCTCGATCTCAGAATTCGATCTTGTGGGGGAAATCAGCGTCGGCGGAGTTCGAAGGCGTCCCTGATCTCCGGCAGCTCTGCTCCGGAGCGCAGAAGGGCCAGCAGGAGGAGCCGGGCTTTGCGCGGCTCCAGGCCGCCGCCGCTGATGAGGCCTCGCTTGAGCAGGTCTGTCTCGGAGCCGGGGCCGAAATCGTAGGTGTTGCTCAGGACGCTGCCCGCGCCGGTGCGGGCAGCAAGGATGACCGGCATACGGGTTGCCAGCTCACCCAGCGGTTCAGCCCATGTCTTGGGGGCGTGCCCCGCTCCGAAGGCTGCGATGACCAGGCCGTCCGCGAGGCCAGCAGAGGCCTCCAGAAGGGCCACGGAGGCGCCCAGGGTCGCCTGGATTACCTCCACGGACGCCGGACGGACCTGCGGCAGTGCCACCGGCGCCTGCCGCGGCACGGCGAAGTGAAAGCGGGGCTGGCCTTCCACCACGTACCCGACGGGACCGGCGCCGGGCGAAGCGAAGGCCGACGTGCTGGTGCTGTGGACCTTCTGCACATGGCGGGCGGCGTGCAGTTCGTCGGCGAAGGCGACGAGTACGCCGAGGCCGCGCGCGGAAGGGCTGGCCGCGGTGTGCACAGCGGCCACAAGATTGCCCGGGCCGTCAGCGCCGGCCATCTCCGCGGTGCGCATGGCGCCTGTGATCACGACCGGGGCTTCCCCGGTGTACAGGAGGTCGAGGAGGAAGGCGGTCTCCTCCAGGGTGTCGGTGCCCTGGGTGATGACGAAGCCAGCCGTGCCGGATTGCGCCCGCTGATTCAGCAGTTCGGCTATGGCGACGATGTCGTCGATCTCCAGCCAGGCGCCGGGGATCTGCCGGAAGTCCTGCAGCTCCAGCGTCGCAGCATCTGCCAGCTCCGGCACGGAGGCAACGAGATCGGCAGCCGCCAGACGGGGGGTCGCCCCGCTTCCGCCGCTCGGCGCCGACATGGCGATCGTGCCGCCGAGTGAAAGCACCAGGACAGTGGGGCGCTGGGACCGCGGGGTGGAGATCACGACGGCTGCCTTTCGGAGAAGTGGATCACGCAGTACGGGTCAGCGTCGGGCTCTCACCGGTCCGGGGCAAGGGCGCCGAGGAACTGGAAGACGTCGTCGAGCGCGCTCACGCTGAGGTGCCGACTGCGTGGACGCACGATGCTCGCTGTGCCGCACTCGCTCAACTCGCGGCACCGGCGAATCAGCCACGGCCACGGGATATCCAGAAAGCCGGCCAGTGTCCGCAACCGAGCTTCCGGGTCAGGGCCCGTCGCCACGCTGTGTGCGCGCGCCTCCCTGAAGGCCTCGTGATACGCCCGCAGCGCGGGACGATGGGTGACGGTATCGGCAGCCCAGATCGCCTCGGTCCGGACCCAATTGGCGACGGCCGCGCGCTGACTGGGGACCAACGCGAAGCCGTCGACCTCGGAGTACTCCGGGTCAGCGAGAACGTCGACCTTGATTCCGTGCAGTTCCATCAGCGCGATGGCCAGAAGCAGCAGGATGCGTTCGTACCGGCTGCTGCGGGTTACCTCGGCCTCCGGAACGCAGAAGACCCGGACCATGGGCGTCGCAGCGTCGGTGTACTGGGCCGCCAGAGTCTTGAGGTAGTCGGCTTTGTGACGGAACCACAGCCACGGGGCGGCCTGCTCACCGGTCTGTTCCCGAGTCCAGAAGACAGGGGATGTTGTCACCCCATCGAGTCGCCGCACGATGTGCCGGGCACAGAACGCAGATCCGAGCCACTGTGCTCCGGCCGTCGTGAGATCGGGCAGCGCCACCCGGCTCGGCGCGGAACGCGGCAGCGAGAGGTAGGTGTCCAGCGCCTCCTGTTCCTCGGCGAGGGCGAGGTCGTCCGCCAGGAGCCCGTCATCGAGCTGAACCAGGGACCACAGCAGTCCGTACGTCAGATCGTCCAGCAGGTGCGCGGCCGGCAGGGCAAGCACTTCGGCGTCGGAAGACACCGTCAGCGCGCGGCGGGCGTTCGCCGCGTCGATCACGTAGAGCTGGGTGTCGTCGCCCTGCTCAGCGACGCCTACGAGCATCCCGCGGCGGGCCGGTCGTAAGAACTGATGCAGCGCTGGGTCGGAGGCTTCGATATAGGCGGAGCTGTCCCGGACTGTGGCAGCCCGAATGCCGATCGCAGCGGTTGTGCCGTCGAGCACCTGCCGACCAGCGAGTTCCCACGAGTCGGCGACTTCATCGGAACTGGACAGGAACACCCTGCTGGTGGGCCAGCGCTCGGTGATCGTGGCGGCGGCGCGTATGTCTCCCCGGCTGTGCGGCAACGAACGCACCTGCATGACGGATGGCGCGGGACTGAACAAGTCGGAGCAGGGGACTCCGAACAGGCGCTCCAGAATCAAGGCCGCATCTGGCCAGGGCTGCCCGAACCAGTAGCCCTTCGCCCACCGGTCAAAGGTGGAACGTGAGACCGAGACGGTCGCCAGGCGCGGCGAGTCGGTCTCGTTGGCCAGCTCCCGTGCGGTCCGCTCGAAGTGGGTGCAGAAGACCACCCATCGGTCCCATCGGCGTTCTTCGAGGAGAACGCGGAACAACGTGGGGCGGGCGGACATCTCGGACCTTCCTGGGGCGAAGGCGGGGGAGCGTGCATCCGGGCTACGTGAGCTGGGTCACCACGCAACTATGCTCGCTACTCTGTGGCGTTGGCAAGCCTCACTCTGCAACCTGCATAGTTCGGGCTGCAGTCTGTTCGCCTCGTGGGTGCCGTGGCACACTTCAGCGAACGACAGCTGCCGGCCGAAGGGGAGAGGAACCGGCGTGAGCGAACCGAAGTCCGCCCCGACCGTGCTGGCCATCGTCTTGGGCCGGCGCCTGGCCGCCCTGCGCGAGGCGGCCGGCTTCACCGCTGCACAGGCCGCCAAGCCCCTGCGGATCGCGCCGACGACGGTCACCAGGATGGAGAAGGCCGAGACTTCTCTGAAGTACGCCACCGTCAAGACGCTTCTCGAGATCTACGGCGTCCCCCAGGCCGAGATCCAGGAATTTCTCGTCCTCCTTGACCAGGCGAGTACGCCCGGCTGGTGGCAGAGTTTCCGCGACGTACTCCCGGGCTGGTTCGGGGTGCACGTATCGCTGGAGGGGGCTGCGACCAGCCTCCGCGGCTACGAGCCTGGCGTCCTCCCTGGTCTGCTGCAGACACCCGGATACGCCCGCGCCGTCATGGAGCGAGGACTCCCTCGCATGGCGCCTGATGTTCTTGAACGAAGCGTCGACCTGCGCATCAAGCGCCAGGAGATCCTCACGCGCGAGAAGCCGGCCCCACCCCAGCTGTGGGTTGTAACGGACGAGACGAGCCTACGGCGCCCCGTCGGCGATGCGGCCGTCATGCGCGAGCAGATCGAGCACCTCTTGGAAGTGACCGACCTCCCGAACGTCACACTGCAGGTGTGCCCCTTCGCAGCAGGGCTCCACCCAGGCGCCTTCGGGCCATTCACCATCTTCCGATTCGAAATCCCCGAACTTCCCGACATCGTCTGCACCGACAGCCTGAGCCGCGCCGGATACAGCGAGGACAAGGAAGAAGTCGCCCTGTTCCGTGAAGCGCTGGGCGAGATGAGTGTGTACGCATTCTCAAAGCAAGAAACCAAGAAATTCCTTGGTGATATTCGCAAGGAGCTGTACCTATGAGTCACGTCCTGCGCGCCGCCACAGAGCTTGGAGCGGCAGAGTGGGTGAAGCCTTGGAGTGGTAGCAACGCCGGAAACTGCGTGGAGGCGAAGCCTCTCGACGATGGCCGCGTGGCGCTGCGCCAGTCGACCGACCCTGACGGCCCCGCGCTGATCTACACGCGGGGAGAAATCGCGGCCTTCATTATCGGGGCAAAGTCCGGGGATGCGGATTTCCTCCTCTCCTAAGCCCCACGTAGCTCGCAATACCGCGCCAAAAATCCGACACGAAGGGCAAACAGAATAGCGATGACGTTAAAGCCCATCGATACCAGCCGCCCCCACCCGGCCCGCATGTACGACTACTACCTCGGCGGCAAGGACAGTTACCCGGTCGACGAGGAGGCTGCCGAGAGAGTCATATCGTTCCTGCCGGCCATCAGGGTCGCTGCCCTCACCAACAGGGGCTTCATGAATCGGGCTGCCCGGCTCCTGGCTGACCGCGGCGTGCATCAGTTCCTCGACATCGGAACCGGCATCCCGACCGAACCCAACCTTCACCAGGTCGTCCAAGCGGTCAACCCGCAATCACGTGTGGTCTACGTCGACAACGACCCCGTCGTTCTGCGCCATGCGGAGGCGCTCCTGCGGAGTACGCCCGAGGGGGCGACGAAGTACATCGAGGCGGACGTCCGCGAGCCCGGGAAGATCATCGAAGGCGCCCAGGAGATCCTCGACTTCGAGGAGCCTGTCGCCCTCTCGCTCGTAGCCCTCCTGCACTTCGTCTCCGACGAGTACGGGCCCTACGATCTTGTCAACGAGCTCTTGGCCCCGCTCCCCTCAGGTAGCTTCCTCATGCTCTCGCACGTGACGGGAGACTTCGACCCTGCCGGGTGGGACAAGGCCGTCGAGATCTACCGGAAGAGCGGCATACCCGCGCAGGTGCGGTCGCGAGACGAATTCGCCCGTTTCTTCACGGGACTTGACCTGATTGATCCGGGCGTTCAGGTCGTCACCAACTGGCATCCGGAGCCTGATCAGGAGTTCGCCGACGAACAGGTGCCTCTCTACGTCGGCGTCGCGCAGAAGCCGTAGACGCCTGGCGGCATGGCTGGGCCGAGAGCCTGTCCAGCATCAGTCCGGACAGAGCACGGTGATGATGTGCGGAGAGGCCCTATGGAAAACAGCAGGGGGTATGTCTGATGGGCGACCGAGGTCTGGAGGACTCGCGTGCCAGCATGCTGGTCGCCGTCGACGAGCGAGACCTTCGCTTCGTTCCCCGCGCCCAGGGTTCGTTTTCCGTGTACTGGCGGGACGTTCACGCACGTGCGGTCCAAGCCCTGTCGGCGGGGGAGCCGGTCTTGCTGGCCCCGCTTGTCGACTTCGCCTACGTCAAGGGGTGCGAGGAAGCCGGACTGAATCCCCGTTCGGAGAAGGGTTTCCGCGCCTACGCGAGCCGATGGGTCCCGAGGAACGAGCTGTGGTCCTTCGCGGGAGAGACGGCTGACGAGATGCTCCTGCAGATGAAGCGGGAACAGCAGGCATGGGCCACGGCTGTTCGCTGCAGGAGCGTGTTCGACGCGGTGAACGCGCAGCACCCCGGTGCGGAGGCCTGGGCGAGAAGCTACGCGGCGGGCGTTCTGACGGCGCTGACCGAGGAGGCGGTGCGGCGTGCCGAGTCGCGCGGCGGTGCCGGCGGCCGGATCGCCTTGGTCGCCAAGGCCGGAGACCTGGAGCTCGGTAGTTACGCGATGCCGGTCGGCGTCATCGGCGGGGAGATCCGTGTACCGGATCGGGACCGGGAGCGATTCGTCGCGCTGCTGGGTGCCTCGCTCGTCGCCGCGTCGAGCGGCGTTCTGACGCTGGTGACCGGTGACGACGGCCCGGTGCACGTATGGACCGTAGGGAGGCAGGGGTTGGTGCCGAGCGAGCACGGCGAACTCATCCTCGAGCCGAATGACGCGCGCGGCCGGTCGGCGACGTACGTGCCTGGGTTTCCGCTGCCGTCGCCCGCGTAGCTGAGCGTCCCGGTCGCGAGCGCCGCAGTCAGAGGGCGCTGTAGGGGATCGAGGCCGCCACGAATCGGTCTCGTTCGGCCGCAGCCATCAGTTGACGCTGAAGTTCCTGTTCGCCGCCGCGGAGCGGCAGCCCGAGGTCATCGGACACGTACAAGACGACGTATCCCACCTTGTTCGCGAGGTAGTTCCAGCGCGGTGGCACGTCGCCCGCCAGTGTGAGCAGGGGTTCGTCTTCGTTCGGCATGTGGACTTCGATGGTTCGGGCGTCCTGGTGCAGGGTCATCCGCCAGCCGTGCGCTTCGCGGATGCGCATGGGGTGCCCGGCCTTGACCAGGGGGAGGCCGGCGGCGAGGAGTACGGCCAGCAGCTTGGGCATCAGCGGGCCGTTCGGGCCGAGGCGTACTTCCTCATGCGAATCCTGAAGGGCGTACCAGGCCAGCTTGTCCTGCGACATACCGGCAGACCATGCCCTGGTCTTCGCTTCGGTGGTGCTCATGCAGCTGCCTCATCTCGTGCGTGGTCAGGTGGCCCCGGCGGGTTAACGATCGGCTGTCCCCCTGGCTACGGGAGCGGCGGCCCGGCGGGCCGGGTCACGAACGTCGACGGAGGACTACGACACGCAGACCGACACACCGAGCGCACCAATGATCATGTACGGGCCGAAGGCGATGCGACCGCGGGTGCGTCCCTGGAGCAGGTTCACTGTGGCGCCGAGGGCGAACATCGCGAAGGTGCCGACGAGCACGGTGGCCCAGTTGTGCCAGCCGAGCAAGGCCCCGAGGGTGGGGGCGAGCTTCACATCGCCGAGTCCGATGCCGCCGAAGGTCATGAGGGCGAACGCGGAGCCGAGCGCGGCGGCGGCTGCAAGACAACGGGCGAAGCTGCCGGGTTCTCCGGCCGCTGCTGCGGCTGCCAGCAGGGTGATCGTCCCGGCGAAGGCGGGAGCGGTGAGGATGTTGGGGAGGCGGTGCACTTTGGCGTCGATCAGGATGAGCGCGGTGCCGCAGGCGGCGACCCAGTAATGCGCGGCGGCCAGCCAGCCCGTCAGGCCGGTGGCGGCGACGAGGGCGAAGGCGAGCGCGGTCATGGCCTCGGGGAGGCCGCGGGCCGGGTACCAAGGCGTGCGGCATGACGCACAGCGGCCTCGGGGCGGTGCGAGGAGCCGGATGGCCGTTGGGGCTGGTGCGTCACACGAGGGGCAGGCGTGCCGGAGCGGTGCGCCGGCGGGAACGGTCCTGGTGAACAGCAGCGGGCGGGTGGCGGTGCCGGCCAAGGCGCCGGCGAGAAGGGCGACGGTCGTGGTCAGCACGGTCATCACGGCGGCTCCCGGTGTCGTTCTGCCCCGGCATATGCCGGGATCTTGGAGCCTATGCGAGTCGCCCCCTCGGTTCGATGGGGTATCGGGGAGCAGGCCCGAAAGCAACGACCAGGTCACGGCGCGAGCAAGGGCCCTGATCACGGTGGATGCGCCGGGCCGGCGCTCCTACCGTTCAGATTCAGAAGCGCGATCACCGAACCGCGGAGGGGCGGAATGTCACACGGCGGCGGCTGATCGCACCTCTATAGGCGACAGCGCCGAGGGCACGGGCACGACGAAGGGGGCATGGGTCCATGACGATCACCGCCGATCTCGGGAAGGCGGGGGCGGTCGGGGGCGGCCGCCGCCGGGTCGTGTGGACACGTGGCCGCCGCATCACCTTCGGGATCATCGGGTTCGGGTCCCTGCTGATCGCCCTGACCGGCTTCGTTGGCTCTTACACGGCCGTACGCGACCTCGCCGAGGAGAAGGGTTTCGGCTGGTTTGCGACTATCTTTCCCCTTGGGATCGATATTGGCATCATCACGATGCTCGCCCTGGATCTTGCCCTGACCTGGGTCGACTTGCGGTATCCGCTCCTGCGGCACATCGCCTGGCTGCTGACCGTGGCAACGGTGGCATTCAACGCGTTCTCTTCTTACCCGGACATACTTGCATCTTTTATGCATGCGGCGATTCCCTTGCTGTTCATCGCGATCACCGAGGCGGTCCGGCATGCGATCGCCGTCGCGACGGCGCGCGAGGAAGGGCGGGAGGATTATGCGCTCTCGCTGGGCCGGTGGCTTCTCGCCCCCTGGTCGACCTGGTTGATCTGGCGCAGCAGGAAGCTGTGGCCGAGCACGATTTCCTCGTACGAGGTGGCGCTGGCGCTGTACCAGGAGAAGCTGGACTACCGCCGGGAGTTGCGGGACGCCTACGGCTGGCGCTGGCGGAGGAAGGCCACGCGCGAGGAACTGCGGCCGCTGCGCCGCAGCCGTCTGGGATACGCCGTCCGCCCGGCAGCAGAGCTGCGCCATCCGGAGCGGGAGGACCTGGCCGAGCAGTCCGCGCCTACCGCGCTCACCACGCCGGGGGTCGTGCTGGAGAAAGTGCCGGCCAGCCATCCGCCTGCCCTGTCACCGGCCTCCGCCTCGGCGTCGCCCGAGCCGGAGGATGCCGCCGAGCACGAGCGCGCGCAGTGCCCGCCGGCGGACCGCGCACGAGCCGGCACCGAGCCTGCGGAGGAGCCGCTGCTCGAGCACCCGCGCGAGGACCTCTTTGCCGGCGACACCCCTGTGAACCAGGAAGCCGAAGCAGCCGAAGACGAAGACCCCCTCGAGCAGCGAGAGCCCGACACGGGGCAGGCCGGCCACCCGGCCGGGGGCCAGGCCAACGTGGACGTGGACGAGGCCGAAGACGAGGAAGACCCCGTAGAAGACGAGGAAGGCCCCGACGAGGGCGATGATCCCGCCGCTGCCCCGCCGCCGACGATTGAACTGGGACCTGCTCCGGCGAACGAGAGCAAGAGGCAGCGGGCCGAGCGGATATACCTGGCGCACCAGAAGGCGGGCGTCGAGCTCACCCGCAAGGACCTGACCCGGTGGGCCGGATACCAGAACGAGGGGTCGGGACGGAGCGCCTACAACGACCTGGAGCGCAAGCACGGGCCGATCGTGGCCGGCGAGGCGGCGTGGGAGACCGATGGCGCCGAACTGGCCACGGTGCCGTCGTAGAGAGCGGCCGCGCGCAGCAGGCCGGCACCTACTGGCGATCATTCCTGCCGCAGCAAGCCATCCCCACCGGGACGGGCGCCGGGAACCGACCCGAGGCGCTGACCGCCCCGCCCGTGGTGGGACACGGTCTTCGTCGGCGCAGGGAGCCTTGGTCCGTCGGCCGGTTCACGTCTCGCGAGCGCGCCGCCGTCGAGTACCGGACTCCTGTGCTGGAGCGGGTGATTCACGGCCGGTCTCGGGTACCGCGATCATGGGACCGTGCGTCGGCTGCGCCTCAACCCATCCGTCGGCCGTGTGCTCGACCAGGTACCGGCGGGAGAACGGCGCCTCGCGCAGCGCGTTGAGCACCTCCTCGTGGTCGTAGGAAGAGGCGATGACGCGCTCGTCGGCGAACTCGTCCTCCTGTACAGCGACGCCGTACAGCACTGGGTCCGTCATCCTGTCCCTCCTGGGCAGATCCCACCACGGTATTCCGGCACGCTTGTGCGCGGTCCGGCCCGCTGCTGCGCCGGGCAGCACCAACTACCTGCGGGTCGTCCTTGGTTCAGCCATCGGCGCGCATCGGCGCGATGAACCGGCGCATCGCGACCATGAGCAGGCCGGCAGATGCGAGGCCGACCAGGAGCCCGGCCGCACGCACCGCCAGGTCCGCCCCACCGGCAAGGTCCAGGGTGTTCGCGACCGAGACGGCGCCGGTCCATCCGGCGCCCCACAGCACCATGCAGCCCAGGAACAGCAGGGTGACCCGCATGCCGAGCGAAACCCGGGACGCGGGCTGCGACGCGGGCCCGAGGCAGCGCCGGGCGGGGGGGGGGGGGGGGGGGGGCCCCCCCCCCCGCGGGGGGGGGGGGGGGGGGGGGGGGGGGGCGCCCCGGGCGGGGGGGGGGGGGGGGCGCCCCCCCCCCCCCACGCCTGCTGTGGTGTACCTGGCCGGTGGGGAGGCAGACGGCCGCACGAGCACAGTGCCCGGTGCTGGGCCTCGCCGGCAGCCGCGGAGGCGTCCTCGTCGATGACGAACTGCGGCTGATGCCGCCCGTCGTCGACGACGAACCGGTCATAACTCACCACAACGTGAAGTCCCTTCGGTAAAGAAGTCCCGCGGGCCCCGTCCGCCCGCCTTCAGCGGGGCCGGTGGCCGGGCAGGCTCGGCGGAGTCAGGGCAGTTGGCAGCCGTACCGTTCCAGGACCTCGCGGGTGCCGCGGTCCTGCGGCCGCAGCGGGTGTGTCCCGCCGTCCTCGGCCGGACCGAGCCGCAGCGTCGTATCCCCGCTGATCGGGCGGATCACCAGGGTCCCGCCCGCGACCTCGGACTGGATCGCGTCGTCGCGGTAGGGACTGGCGGCCAGGCAGCCGTCGCTGAACTCACGCTCGTAGCGCTCGAACGGGCCCGCGAAGAAGTAGCCCGCGACCGGCCCCTGCACCTGCATCACCAGGTAGGCCGCCACCCCCGCGGCAGCACCCGTCAACGCGATCGTCCGGCCGGACTGCCGCATCAGACGCGGCCCAGCCCGGTGAATGCCATAGGCGCCGAGCCCCGCCAGGGCAACAGCGCCGAGCAGTATCGGCTTGGGGTGGTCGGTGAGCACCCGGGCTTTCATGCCGACCGTCCACGGGATCGCGGCGATCACGAGTACCAGCCACCCGAGTACAGCGAGGGTGAACCCCTGGACGGCGGTCAGCTTCTGCGGCCACGGCGTCAGCCAGGGCACCGCCTGCTGCTCCCGACCGATCCAGCGGGCCGCCCCCCGGAGACGGGCAGCCCGTCCCGGGGCCGCAGGCCCGTGATGGTGCTCCAGCAGCCGCAGCACCGCGGAGCCGAACGCCTCCACCCGCGCGTGCACGGCACGCTCGTTGTCCTCCAGGGTGCGCAGGGTGCCCTCGCGGCCCGGCTGGATGCGCCAGCCGTCACCGCGGGCGAAGTTCTGGTTGACCCAGTGGCCCGGATCGGGAAACCCCGGCAGCGTTCGTGCCGTTCGGCCGTCGGAGAACCCGAGGGACGAGCGGGACGAGCGGTCGGGGATGTAACGCTCGTACAACCGGGGGCTGGTGCAGTGACCGTGGTGACTTGCCTGCAGATCCCTGATCGCTTCAATGACGTCCACGAGGACCTCGTCGTGGCCGGCGGCCTCGGCCTGGGCGAGCAGCGATGCTCGGGGGATTGCCCGCCACACACCGCCGCTGCGATCGTGCGCGTGTTGCCTCCACATGTGTCGCCACGGACGCGGCCACACCACCGCAACCGGTCTGCGCAGCGGCGGCCGGTCCCGGGACAGATGGGCGCGCAGCAGGGCGGTGGCACAGCGGAGGTAATCCGCCTCGCACACCTGCCACACGGCCTTCGCCGTGGCCAGCCGATCCCGGTGCTCGTCGAGGTCCGTGGCGTCGTCCGCGAGGGCGTCCATGAACTCCTCGACGCGGCGGCGTGCCTCGCGTACGGCTTCATCCTGGGCGCGCAGTGATGCGATCGCCGTCCCCCACCGGGCGTGTGTCATCTCCGCCTGCCCTCCCTGGCTGCCTGGGCCGACAGTACCCAACGGCATCCGCCCGGGTCAGGTCTGTTCGTACTGGTCGTACTGCGGGCCGGACCCGAACGGTCGGGCGCCCCCGGGTGGTTGTCAGCCCGCCAGAACGGGCCGTCGTCCCAGTGCTCACCGGCGCCGGGCGTGCCGGACCAGCCGTTGCCACAGTCGGGGCGCGGGCACGGGTGCCGACGGAGCCGGCACGGGCGGCGGAGGACCGGCTGGCCGCGGAGGCGGCACGATGCCCGCTGACGTCCCGGTCCCCGCGGGCGGCGTCGCGCCGGCCGGGTGCTCCGCCGCCCCCGTCGCCGGCAGGGACTCGGGCTCCGGCTCGGGCTCTGGGGGCGTGCGCAGTTCGGCGGCCTCCCCGTCCGCGGCCGTGACGGGCGAGGGCGGGGGTGACTGCTGTGGCTCGACTTCTGCTTCCGGTTCTGCGGGCGGCGTGGCGCGCGCGGCGTAGACCTCACGCGCGTGCTCGTTGCGCCAGGTGATCCGGCGCTCCTGGGCGGCGTAGAGGTCGTCCATCACCTGGTAGGCGTCGGCGGGCCGGAACGCGCCCCGGGTGCGGGTGAGCGAGACGAACGCGACCGGCACCAGGCCCCAGGTGTCGGCGTCGGGGGCCGGGCGCGGCTTGCTGATCCGCCAGTCGTCGCGCGGGTCCGACCGCCACTTCCAGTTCGTCCAGTCCTGGCCTGGCTGTACCGGGTGCTGGAATCGGCGGATGCCGTAGGGGACGAGGACCGCCTTCCCGTCGAGCCAGTACACGTGGCCGCCGGCCTCGTTGATGGCCTTCTGCCGCTCGTTGGGCGCCACCTGCTCGTGCAGTGCCTTCTGCCCCCGCAGCCACACGGGGTGCGGGGCAAGCTGCTGGAACTGGGCGAGGTCGCGTTTGAGGAACCACACATGCGCGGCCCCCGCGTGCTCATCCCGCACCGCGCGGATCCTGCGCCGGATCGCCTCCGGGCCCGGCAGTGCCGACGGCGCCTCGATCACCACCGTCGTGGTCCCGCACTGGGCCAGGACGGCCGGCGGCAGACCGGATGGGTGCTCAGGGTCCTCTCCTGGGGAGGCGGTGACGCAGTGCGTGACACCGGGAAGCGCGCGGATCTGCTCCCGCAGCTGGATGACGACTTCGTCGGCGGCATCCACGAGCGCCTCCTGCTCCGGTCTGCTGCAGCCGTCGTTGCCTCGGTGGGCGAAGTGCGGCTGGACCTTCGCGCTCGGGCGCGCCCCCTTGAGGATCAGCCGCTCGCCGCAGGCGCGGCACCGATAGCGTCCGCCGGCCATGCCGGGCGCCAGGCCCTCGACGCCGTCGTCGACCCATACGGTGGTTCTTCTCTCGGTGTCCCAGGCGCTCCTACCCATGCGGCTGATCATGTACGGCGTGGGCCGGCGCGCGCCAGAGTGCTGTCCGCCCGGCGGGCGCCACCACATCCCCGGCGCCGCAGGGCGGGAGATGAACTGCCGTGGCGTCCCGCCCGGCGGGCTCGTGCCAGTCGCAGCGCCGCCGATGGCCTCCAGGCTCGGCGCCGCCCGCGCCGTCCGTAGCAGGGCGGTCGGACCGGCCGGACTAGGCCTGGTCGCTGGCGCGTTGCGCTGAAAAGGGGATGTGGATCGGGCGAGTGCCGAGGACGCGGCGAGGGCGGAAGAGTGTGTCCAGCAGGTCCGCTGTCTTCGGCCCGTGGCAGGCCGGCTCGGAGACTGCAGCGGCGTGCTCGAAGTTCTTGACCAGCTCCCACATCTCGTCTTGCACGACGAGCGTGTTGGCAACGGCAGGCGACTGTTCCACGTCGATTCCTTCGGAGGGACGGCAAGGGCCCGGGCACGGCGGCCTGCAAAGGCTGGCGACGCGAAAGCCGGGCCCTGGGAGATCGTCCTGTCAGGGTAGTTCGTCAGTGTCACCAGGTCCGGCGCTGCCGGGACCGTCCTCGACCAGCGACTTCGGCCCCGGCACGGGAGCGCGGGTCTGCTGCTCACCGTTCCGTCGGCCCGCCTGCGAGAGGGCGGTGGTAAGGCCGACACGAAACGGCCCCGGCCGTCATGCACGGGGGGACGCGACGGCCGGGGCTCGTTCATTCCAGCTTAATGATCACAAGACACGTAGGAGGGTATTTCAGTCGGATTGGCGCATTTTCTCTGAGGGTTGATCGGTTCGGCCGATTCAAGTCCGTGCTGCTCTCCTGCCGTCCGGAGCCTGCCCGCTCCGCGCTGTTCAGCAGCGTCGCGGGCGGGATCCCAGGACATCCAGGATGAATGCCGGCCGTGCGCGTGCGTCACGGGTCCCGAACGCCTCGGGCTCGGCGGTCGGCATCCTGCTCTCGATGGCCGGAACGCGCCGGGTCAGGGCTGACCGCACGGCTACGCCCCTTGGGTGCCGGTGGCTGCGGGGTGGTGGAGGTAGACGGACAGCGACCGCTCCAGGTCCAAGACCACATCCGTTGCGTCTCCGGTCACCGGCGGGTCCTGCACATAGCCGTGGGGCGGGCGCCAGTTCCGGCCGGGCTCTTCCAGACCCGGCAGCGGCTCACCCACGGGTGCTCCTCCCCACAGGTGCGCGACCTCGGCGGCGACGTCCTCCGGCAGTGCCATGACCGGGCAGGCCAGATCACTCAGGCAGCTGCCGAGAGATTCGTCCGGTGCTGCTTCGAGAAAGGTGAACCAGCCGCTCGTGTCCATCCACCCCACCACCCAGCGCAGCGGCCGGTCCTCGCCCGGTTCGCGGTCCTCGTCGCCCTCGCCGAGGGTGATGTAGATGCGGCGGTCCTCATCGACGTGCACGTCCCAGTCGGCGATCCGGCCGCCGCGACCCCGGATGGCGGCGACGACGGCCAGGGCGTAGGCATCGGCGGTCTGGTGGAAGGGAACCGTGCCCCACAGCTCTGTGGCCTGGTCCTCGAGCATGCCCCGCTCGCTGCGGGTGAGCTGCAGCTGACCGCCGTCGGGAAAGAGGTCCTGCAAGTCCTGGCCGGCCGCGACGTCCCAGCCCGTCCAGGACAGGCTGTTGCGCAGGCTGTCCGTGTTGTACGCGGTGCGGACGTGGCCGTCGAGCGACATCTCCAGGGCGCCTCGCTCGCCCGGGGTCAGCCGGGCGGTCGCGGTGCGCGGGGTGTGGTGCTGGCGCAGAGCCGATGTGTACTTCGCGCCCTGGCGGGTCGTACGGCGGGCCTTCTTGGCGGCGGTGGACTGCTTCTTCGGCATGACGTACTCCTCGGCGCGACGGCCCCACGCTGCCGTCGGCGCTCGGTACGCACACCAGGCAGAGATCAGCGCGGGCCCCGGGAGACCTTGACCGGCAAAGTCACCGTGCGGCGTGGGGCGCCGGTGACGACGGCGGACGGCAGTACGCGGCTAGCCGTTGGATCATCAACGGTAGCGGGCACCACTGACACCGACCCCGAGCCGGCGATCCGCCGGTACGCCGGTACGCCGGTATGTGCGGTGTGCGGTGTGTGGAGAGGCCCGCAATGGCTTCGCGCGTGAATCCGTCGCCTTCTTCAACCACCGGGCCGGGCAGCGGATCGGCCCGCCCATACCCGGGTGCCGGCTGTCCGGCCAGGTACGCGCACGAGGCGTCAAGCCGCCCCACCATCGCTCCCGCAGGTCCACCCGCCGCCGAGCGGCCCGCGTGCAGCCGGGCGCCCGGGTCAGAGGCTGCGCAGCACGGCGACGACTTTGCCGAGGATGGCGGCGTCGTCTGCCGGCAACGGTGCGTAGGCCGGGTTGTGCGGCACAAGCCAGACGTGGCCGCCCTCGCGGCGTAGGCGTTTGACCGTGGCCTCACCGTCCAGGAGCGCGGCGACGATGTCGCCGTGGTCGGCGGAGTCCTGGCGGCGGACTGTGACGATGTCGCCGTCGCAGATCGCGGCGTCGATCATGCTGTCGCCCCGCACTTTCAGTGCAAACAGCTGGCCCTCGCCGACGAGGCGGCGGGGCAGGGACAGTACGTCCTCGACAGACTCTTCCGCGAGGATCGGTGCGCCTGCGGCGATCTGGCCGACCAAGGGGACGTCGGCCGTCTCGGGGGTGGTGCCGGTGGGCGCCTGGTCGAAGCCGGTGTCACGGTGGGGCCGGACGCGGTAGGCGCGGGGGCGGTGGGGGTCGCGGTAGAGGATGCCCTTGCGCTCCAGAGCCATGAGCTGGTGCGCGACGGATGAGGTGCTCTTGAGGTGGACCGCCGCGCCGATCTCGCGCATCGACGGGGGATACCCCTGGCGGGCGACGGTGCGCTCGATGAAGGTGACGATGTCCGCCTGCCGGGTCGTGAGTCCGTCGGGGCCGGTGACGATTCCGGGCGGGCGTCCGGCCCGGCCCGCTGGTTCGGTGACGTGCATGGTGCTTCCCCCCTGGCGGGATCTTGCTTGACGTGGACCGTAACCCCGAAACCACAGCAAAGGGAACACCAATTCGATGAACGCTCCCCGGTGCTGGTCAGGAGGCGGCTCGGTAGGCGGCAGCAGGGCCGATGACGCCGGCGCCGAACTTGTCACAGACCCGGTCGACGGCGGCTTCGGCCACCAGACGCGCCTCGCGGGCGTGGTCCAGCGTGATCTGCCGGGCCACGGTGCCGGCGTTGCACAGCTCCTCTGCCCGAAGGGACAGTGCGGTCAGGCGTCCTCGCTGCAGAGCTGCGGCGTCCATGAGCCGGTAGGCGGCAGCGCGCAGATCGTCCTCGTGCGCGGAGGGCTCGGGCAGGCGGTGGGTCTTGCTCCAGCGGCCGGTCCCGGCGAAGGACAGTGTCAGCGTCAGCGCCTGGGGTGATTGCCCGCGGCGACGCAGCATCCGTCCGAGCTGCACGACCAGGCGGAGCAGGGCAGAGCGCACGTCGGGGCCGTCCAGCGCGTGCCGGGCGAAGGAGCAGCTGACGCTCGCGGAGGCGGGCAGGGAGCGCGGGACGACCGGACGGGGGTCGGCGCCGCGCGCCCGGTCGCGGGCCAGGCGGCCGGCGCGCCCGCCGAGCAGCCGCTGGACGGTCTGGGCGGGGACGGCAGCGAGCAGGCCTGCGGTGTGGATGCCGTAGTCGTGGAGCACGCCCGCCTGCCGGGGGCCGATGCCGTGCAGGGCTTCCACCGGCAGCCCGGCGAGCCACTCCGCGGCCCGGTCGGGGGCCACGACCAGCACCCCTCCAGGCTCGGGGACCTGAGCAGATGCGGTCGCGGCCACGCTGATCGTAGGACCGATGCCGATGCGAAGGTCGGCGCCACAGCGGGTCAGCGTTCGCACGCGCAGCATCTGGCCCAGTCGGTCCACGTCCGCGCCGACGCCGTGGTAGCGCAGGGCGCCCTTCAGCTCGGCGAGGGCCGCGGTGGGCGGCAGTGCCTGCACGACGGGGGACAGCTCGGCCAGCTGCTCGAGGACGAGGCGGTACAGCTCCTCCGGGAGACGGTCCGGACAGCGCACGTGCATCACGGTGGGGACCCGCCCCGCAGGTGCCTGGTCGATCGTCACGTCGTCGCCTCCTCCCTCCCCAAGGATATCGAACACGTGACCGAATAGCTGTGTGGGGATCTCACCACCGGACAAATCGTCCCGTTGCGTGCTGCTCCGCTTCGCCCGTCGGGTCGTGGTGCAGCAGACGCCGCCTCGACCCACCCGCCCCGCCGGCCGGGGGCCCATGCCCCCTGCGGCGCGGCGGGCGGTTACGCGATCGCGGTCCCCACCACTGAGTTCGCTGCCAGCAGCGCATTGAGCAGAGCCACGGTCTCGGGCGAACTGTCGAGCCCGGTTTCGGTCGAGATCCGGTTGAGCTGATGGGCGGTGCGCTCGAGGCCGGCCCGGTCGCCGGTCTCGCTGTAGATCTGGAACAGGTCGCGGTAGAGAAGTTCGGCCTGGATGTCGCAGGTCAGTCCGATGGAGACTGCGCTGGCCGCGGCGCGGAAGTCACGGGCGGACATGCGGCGCATCGCCAGCTCGTGGGCGACGTCGACGCTGGCGGAGATCATTTCCTGGATGTTGTGCTCGGCCCAGGCGTAGCGGCTCTGGTCTATGCCGGAGAACGGCCGGCCCCGTACGAGGGCCAGGGCGTGAGCGAGTGCGGTGTCGGCGTCCTCGCCGTGGTGGTGCATGCCCTTGGCGTACAGGTCCTGGAACTGGTGCCAGTCGGCGGTGACGTCGGCGTTGAAGCTGTAGACCCCGTCGGTCACCGGCAGCAGGTAGGTGCTGTCGGGGGCGTCGGCGGGCAGGCGCGGGTCACGCCCGAGCCAGGTCCGCAGCTTGCTGATGGAGGTGTTGCGGGTCTTGGCATTCACCCGCTGGCCGGGCCAGATGGCCTCGTCGAGTTCGTGGCGGTTGCGTCCGGGGTGCAGCACGAGCCACGCCGCGATCTCGGTGAGGCTGTTGCGGCGGTAGGACTCGACACGACCCAGCGCACCGACCACGTCGACCGTGCCCAGGACCCGGATCTGTGGTGCTGCCGGCGGGTCGGGCGGGGTGTTCAGCGCCGCGAGGATGTGGGAGGTGACGGCGGTGACCCGGGCCAGGGGCGGCCTGGGCGCCTGCACGGCTGCAGCTTCGGGGGACGGATGCTGCTGCGGTGCCTCGTCGGCCGGCGGGCCTTCGAGGTGGGCGGGGCTGGCCGCGCCGTCGCTGGTCTCGTCGAGCTCGTCCGGCATGTCGGTGTTGGAGGCGGTGGTCTGCTCGTCGAGGACTTCCGCGATCACCTCGTCGAAGTCGAGGGGGGCTTCGCTGTCCGGAGCAGCGGGTGTCACCTGCTCGTCCAGGTCCTCCGACGTAGGGGCGGCAGCGCTGCTGACGGCGGGGTTCAGGGCGCTGTCCTCGTCCGTCCGCCAGAGGGCCTCTGAGCCCTCGTCTTCCCCAAGGTCTTCGTTGGCGGGGGGTTCCCACTCGGGCTCGAAGTCGTCGTACGCCGATTCCTCTTCCGGGTACGTGGCCGCATCCGGTGCGAGGGCACTGTCGCCGGAGGTCTCGGGCGACAGGCCGCCATCGCCTGCCGTCTCCGCCTCGCCGGGTTCGGCCGGCGCTTCGGCGGCCGTGGCGAGGGCGCCGAAGTCGGGCAGTGCCGTGGCGAAGTCGCCTGCGGTGGTGGAGGAGACGTGGACCGGCACCTCGCGGGACGGCCGGCTGGCGGCCTGCATCTCGCCGGCCGTCTCGGGCGCGGCGGTGCTGTCCTCGGCGGCCTCGGTCCATGCCGGGGCGGGGACGTCGTCCGTGCGGTTGGCCATCCCCAGCAGATCCAGGAGGGGGCCGTAGGCGTGGGGCTCCAGGCGCTGCAGGGTGACGGTCAGGTCGAGGCCGGGCAGCTGGACTTCGGCGCCGGGGGCGGCGGGAACCAGCCAGGCGCCGGGCAGCTGGAGGGCTTCCTCGGCGGAGGTGATCACCGCCAGGGCGGTGCGGGGGCGTGAGGCGAGCAGGTCGGACAGGGTCTCGGCGTGTTGCCCGCTGGGGGCGGTCGGGCACATGAGGACCCGGGGGATCCAGGTGTCGCCGCCGTCGGCGGACAGGCGGGCGTCCAGCAGGCTGTCCGCGCCGGCCGCGTCCAGGGCGCCTCGCTGGAGGGCGTCGTGTGCGCGCAGTTCGTCCAGTGCGGCGGCGAGCTGCGCGTGGTGCTGGATGCGGGCGGGGAAGACGGCCTCGAGTTCGGCCCCGAGTCCGGACAGCAGCAGGGCCGTGTCGTCGGTGAGTGTGGAGGAGGCGAGTTCGACCGCCATCCCGAGCATGACCGAGGTCACGTCGTCGGTGCTGCCGTGGAGTTGGAGCAGGCCGATGGTTTCGAGGTTGACCAGGACGGGGTCGCCGGCGGGGGTTTCACCGATGCTGACCAGGGCCGGGTAGGGGGCGGTGATGTCGCGGCCCTCGTCGGGGCCGAGCAGGGAGGTGCCGCGGGCAGGGCACCACCACACGGCGGGATCGGACTCGCTCTCGGTGAAGGGAGCGATCGCCGGGGCGGGCGCGGACAGGTGCAGTTCGAGGCCGCGCGCATCGAGGCGGGCGGCCTCGATCTCGGGCAGGGGCCGCCCGCTGCGGGCGCAGTTGGCGGCCAGGGTGCGCAAGGCCTGGTGGAGGAGGTCGAGGCCGTCGGCAGAGGAGTTGGCGCGCATCTCGTGCTCGAGTTCGGCGCTTGGGGTGTTCGCCTTGGGCATGGGGATACGCCGCTTGTGGCGCCGGCGGCGCTGCTGGTGGGCGCGGCGTGCGCCGAGCACGGCCAGGACGGTGGCGGCGAACAGGCTGGTGACGGCGGCTGCCGTGACTGCGGCGCTCGGCCCGGCGTCCTCGCCTGCGGGCTCGGCGTCCGGGGTGTGGTCGTCGGCGGGAGCCGGCGAGGCCTGCTCGGGCGCGGTCTGCTCGGGGGCGGGGGTGGAGGGCATGGTGTCCCGGTTGGTGTCGGAGCCGGCCGCGTCGCGGTCGGGGGCGGCGGGCTGCTCGGGCGGGGCCGTGTCGGACGGGTCCTTCGTGCTGTCGTTCTGCTCGGCGGGGGAGTCGTGGTCGCCGTCTTCGTGTTCCTCGGCGGGCTTGTCCGGGGCGGGGGAGCCGGTGTGGGGCAGGGCCAGCTGCCATCCGGGGTGGATGTCGTCCGGGTCGGTGAAGGTGCGGCCGTCGGCCTGCTTCTTGCCCTGGTTGAGGCGGGCGATGTCCATGTAGTCCGCGGCGTCGCCGAGTTCGTCCTCGGCGATCTGGGAGAGGGTCTCGCCGGAACGTACGGTGTGCTCGCGGTGCCCGGCGTCCTCGGTGTGCTGTGCGTCCTGGGGCTGCGTGTGCTTCCAGTCCTTGGGCATGAGCAGCTTCCAGCCCGGCTGCAGGACACCGCGGGCGGAGAAGGTCGTGCCGTCAACCATGGTGCGCCCGTCGTTGGCCTGTGCGATCTCCGTCCAGCGGTTGGCGTCACCGAGTTCCTGCAGCGCGATCTTCGTGAGGCTGTCGCGGGGCTGGACGGTGTAGCTCGACGCGGACGCGGAGGCGGCGGACTGCGGGGCGCTGGCCGGCGCGCTCTGCGGCGCCGCGGCGGTCACCGAGGGAGCGTGTGCGGGGGCGTGGGACGGGGCGGCCATGGCGGCCTGGGCCGGCAGCAGGAGCAGGACGCCGCCGACCAGGGTGGCGGCCAGCCGCTGAACGCCCAGTGTCGGCATGGACAGGCTCGGCCGGCCGCGCAGCTGCGCGGGGATCTCCAGCAGGGTGCACACGGCGAAGACGGCCCAGCCGGCCCACCCGCCGGCCATCACCACGGCGAAGAACGGCGCACCGAGGTTGCGGGACGTCATCAGGGCGGTGATCTCGTCCAGGGAGACCCCGTGCGGGAGCAGCACGCCGGTGAGGAACCACAGCAGGGCGGGCAGCCCGGCCAGCAGGGCGAGCAGGGCCAGGAGGCTGGCCAGGCCGCGCGCGAGGTTCGCGGCGAGGCTGCCGGAGCGGCGGGGTGTCATGGCAGGTCTCACTCCTCAGGAGCGCCGACGCCGTGGAGCAGCTCGGCCGAGGCGTGGCCTTCGACGTCCAGCGAGGGCTGGCCGAGGATCTGCAGGAAGACGGTGGGGCGTTGGGTGGTGACGTCGACGGTGATGGTGGTGCCGTTGCCGGCGACGGTGACGGTGCCGTCCACGCCGGCGGCGGACAGGTAGCGGCGGGCCTCGGCTGCGGCCTTGCCCGGGTCGAGGACGACGGCGTCGCCGGGAACGGCCTGGCTCTCGTCGATGGCCTGCGCGCCGGCCCGGGCGGCTTCGGCGGCGAGCGCGTCGGCGTGCTCGATGTCGCGGAGTTTGCCGCCCAGGTCGTAGGTGATCCCGAGCATGATCAGCAGAGGGATCACCATGAGGATCCACCACAGCGACAGGGAGCCGTCATCGGCGCGCAGCCGGGCGCGGAGCGGGTGAAGGCGCATCGGGAGTCTCATCGCTGGCGGTACCTGTCGATCACGGAGGTGAAGGACGACTCGACGGTCTTGGAGCCGAACCCGCTGCCGAGGTCGGCGAGTTGGACGGTGCACCGCACGCGTGCGGTGACCGCTCCGTACGCGCCGAGCGGGGCGGAGAAGCCGGAGGTGTCCACGGTCACGGACGTGCTCGAGCAGTGGAGCTTGCGTTCGGCGAACGCCGCCTGGGCCGCTGCCACGGCGCGTGGGTGGGCCTGGCTGGCGGTGCGGGCGAGGGAGGCCTCGCGGGCGGCGTCGGCGGCCGCGGCGTCGACCGCGTTGTCCGCGGTGATGATGCGCCCGGCGGTCATGGCCAGGGCGAAGAACACAAGCACGGCCGGGACCCAGAGAACGAACTCGAGCGCGATACGGCCCGAGTCGTCGGCCAGGTCCCGGCGCCACGGCGCCATCACGGGTTGGACCACCTCTCCACCGGGCCCGCCGCGTGCTCGGTCACGGTGATGTTCAGACCGAGCACGGACTGGGCCTTGCCGGTCACGGTGAATTCGATGCGGTCGGCGCTGCTGCGCGCGCTCACGCTGGGGGCGAGGAGGGTGTCTCCGACGCGGTCGAAGACCGCATCGGCCCGCCTGACGCCCTCGCCGGTGGTGCTGCCGTAGCCGCGGGCGCCGGCCACCGCCTCGCGGGCGGCGGTGGTCGCTGCGGTCTTGGCGTAGTAGATGTTGCAGGCGTCCACCACCAGGAACAGCAGCATCAGGACCGCGGGAAAGCAGATGAGCATCTCCAGCGATGCGTCACCGTCGTCCTGACGCAGCCGTCTCGCCTGGCGGCGGAGCCAGCTGGGGCACCGGATCACAGGTCACAGACCCGTCATGCCGTCGAGCTTGCCCTGGCCGAGGATCTTGAACGCGGCGATGGCGGCGCCGGCGAAGACGACCACGGCGACGATCCACATGATCATCGAGACGTCGTTGTTGCCGCGGTCGTCGTCCTCGCGCAGCTCGTCCAGGTGCCGGCCGAGACGCTCGGCGAGGTGGAGCACGGCGGCGTGGGCGTGGACTGCTATCCGCAGGTTCAGGTTTCCGGTCATGATGCTGCCTTCCTTGCGTGGATCAGATGGCGAAGATGCGGGCGAAGGCCGGGAATCCGAAGAACACCAGCAGCACCATGGACAGCAAGCTGACGGGCACTACGAGACTTTCGGATGCGGCGTTGGCGCGCGCCTGGTCGTCGGCGGCCTGCTCGGCAGCCAGGCTCTCGGCGCGGCTGCGCAGGGTGGCGTAGATGGCGGCGCCGTCGGTGCCGGCGCTGGAGACGATGTCGGCGATGTCGCCGGCGGCCGGCAGGTCGAGCTCGTCGGCGATCTGACGCATCGCCTCCCAGGCGGGCGCACGGTCGAGGCGTGCGCGCAGCAAGGCGGCCTGGATGCGCTGGAAGACCCAGCCGCTGCCGACCTCCGCGGGCCGCTCCAGGGTGTCCTGCGCGCCGGCGCTGGAGATCCGTTCCATCGCGGCGAGTTCGGCGTACGCCATGATCGCCTGAGTGGCCTCGGCGCGGGCGCGCGCGGCGCGCCGGGCGAGCTGCCGGTCGGGCAGGAACCACATCGCCGCGCCGGTCAGCAGCCCGACCAGGCCGGACAGGGCGATGGGGAACTGGATGCCGGCCATCGCGACGATCAGGGTGAACAGGGACGGCAGCAGCAGGCCCACGGTGAAGTGGAGCAGCTTCGCGCCGAACAGTTCACCGACTGATTCGCCCACCAGGTTCAGGTTCTTGACCGGGATGGTGATGCCGGGCCAGTGGCGTACGCGCTCGGCCACCGCCTCGCCCGTGCGGGTGAGGAAGGGCGCCTCGTCCTGGTCGCTCTTGCGGGAGCGGGGGGCCGGGGTGCCGTGCAGGCGTTCCAGGGCGGGGCCGAGAGCGGGCCCGGACGGGAAGAGCTCGCGTACGAGCAGGAACAGGCCGGCGCCCATACCGGCACCGATGAGCAATGACAGGGCGAGCGGGGTCACTTGGCTCCCTCCGGCTGCATGGCCGGCGCGGCCGCGGCCTTGGGTGTGGCGGGGACGGCGCTGCCCATGAAGCCCGGCAGGGTGACCGTGGCTCCGAGCCGGTTCATCCACCAGAACAGGGCGATGACGGCGGCGACCAGCAGCAGCATGACGATCATCCCCAGGGGGGTTCCGTAGGGGGCGACCTGCTCCTTGTTGAAGGAGGAGGCGATGACGACCACGACGGTGATGGCGCAGATCCAGCGGACCGTGGTGCGGTGCTTGGCCCGGTGGGCCTCGGTGTCACGGCGGCGGCGGACGATGTCCTTGGTCCGGGCCGCCATGTCGGACAGGACATCGGCCAGGCCCGGGCCGCGGTCGCGGATACGCAGCAGCAGGGCCGCGGCGACCAGGTCGGCCCGCGGGTCGCCCAGGGCCCGGGCGAATGCGGTCAGGGCCTCGCGCGGCTCCATGCGCGAGTGCAGCCGCACGGCAAGGTCGGCGACCTCCCGCTCGATCGCCTTGGGCGCGGTGCGTACCGAGGTGGCGATCGCGTCCTCGATGCCGGTGCCGGTCATGACCAGGTCGGACAGGCGCTGGGTCCATTGTGCGAGCGCTTCGAGGCGCTCGATCTGCTCGGTCGCGGTCCGGTTGGGGTTCAGCAGCCACGGCAGGAAGAACACCGCCAGAGCCGTGAGCAGCGCCGAGGGCAGCCAGCCGGTGACCGTCCAGGTGAGCATGGCTCCGCCGGCGGCGCCGGCGAGCTGCAGGCGCAGGACGCGGCGGGCACGGGGCGGACGGGCGGTGCGGACCTTCACCGGGCGGGCGGCAGCCGGGGCGCGGGTGCCGCGCACCCCGGCGACGAGCAGCAGCAGGCCGGCCACCGCGCCGGCGGCGGCGAATCCGGCAATCAGCATCCCCATCTCAGGCCACCTTGCCGTTCGGGCGGGCCGTCCAGGCCCCGATGTTCTGGTACGTGGACAGCCACTCCGGGTGGAATCCCGCCTGGAGCAGGTCGTCGAGGCATGCGGGCTGGATGCCGGTGGGCACCGCGCGCCCGTCGGAGCCGGGGCTGTAGATCCGGTTGAAGGACGGCGCCCCGGTCAGTTCGCTGAACTCGCCGGTGACCTCCAGCACCTGGTGGACGAAACGTTCCTTCGTGCCGCCGTGCTCGGTGCGGTCGTCCATGTGGATGTGCACGACGAAGTCCAGTGCCATGGCGGCGGTGAGGTAGGCGAGTTCCTGCGTCATGCCGCCGCCGTGTTGGATGCACAGCTGGGCGATCCGGGCGAAGACCGCGTCGGCCCGCTTGACGTGGATGGTGCACATCGAGCCGCCCTCGCCGGCGCTCATGGCCTGCAGCATGGGCACGATCTCCCTCGAGCGGACCTCCCCGACGATCATGCGGCGCAGCATCATGCGCAGCGACGGCGCGATCAGGTCGGCCAGCTCGATCTCACCGGCGTCCCGCCCGTCGACCCGTTCCCCGTTGCCCTCGCGGGCCTCCATCGGCACGACCTGCTGAAGGTGGCCGATCTCGTGCAGGAACAGCTCGTACTCGGTCTCCAGGGTGCCGACCCGCTCCTGGGGGTCGATCTCGCGGGCGAGCGCGATGAGCATGGTCGTCTTGCCGACGCCCTGCGTCCCGCTGATCATGATGTTCTTGCGGGCGGCCATCGCGGCCTTGAGGAAGTGCATCAGGCTCGCGTCGATGGTGCCGAGTTCCACCAGCTTCTCCAGGCTGGCGTCGCGCACCCGCTGCTTGCGGATGACGACGTAGGGCCGCGGCGTGACCTCGGTCAGCGCCTGCAGACGCGAGGTGTCCGACAGGCGCAGGGCCAGCGTGGGGGAGGCCTTGGACAGGCTGCGCTCACCGGCTCCGTGGCGCCGGGCGAGCATCTGCAGCAGCTCGACGAGCTCCTCGTCGGACTCGGCGATCGGAGCGACCTTGCGGTTGGGCTGGTTCGCGTAGTCCACCCACACGTCGTCGCAGCCGTTGATCAGGATGTTCTCCACCGCGTCGTCGTCCAGGTAGGGCTGGAGCCGGCCGTGGGCGAACTGCAGGTCGAAGACGGCCTGGGCCAGGCTCGTCTCGTCCGCGGACGTCGGCGAGATCTGCCGGGCCGCGGAGAAGTCGGCGGCCCAGCGCGCCACGAGGTCCTGGATGATCTCCCAGCCGCGCTGCTCGGCCTCCTCGGCCGACATCTCCGTGCCGGCCGACTCCTTGTACGTCTGGTACTCCGGCGCGATCCGCGCGCTGAGCTCGTCCCGCAGGGACCGCACCGTGGCCCAGTCCCACAGCGCCGCGCGGCCGGCGGCCGTGGGCGCGCCGGGCAGCGCCGCCGGGGTGCGCTCGGCCGGCGCGGCCGTTCCGCCGTCCGCTGCGACGGGAACGTCGGCCGGCGTGCCGGAAGGCGAGAGGGACGCAAACTGGCCCGGCCCGGGGGAGGTGGCCCCCGGGAACAGCGGCCTACCGCGCTGTGTCATGAGCGGCTCCCTTCGTCAGGCGGCGCAGGACGGTGGACGGGCGCAGTTCGGCCGGGGCGTGCAGCCGCAGATGCTCCTGCACGGCCAGGGCCTGGAGCGTGCGGGCCATCTCCGCGCCCTTGCGCATCAGCGGCGCGCCTGCGAAACCGCGGCCGCCGTCGCCGCCGTGGGTCAGGACACGGGCGGCCTTCTCGTCGAACGGCAGCTCCGCGAAGATCGGCAACTGGAGCTGCTCGGCGACATCGCGTGCCCGGTAGGGACCTTCGCCGATCACGACGAGGCCGATGCGACTGCTGTCGCGTCCGTGCAACTGCAGCGCCGCGCGCAGGGCCTCGACCCTGGGCTTGGCCGCGTGGACGGCGCGCAGCGTGGTGCGGACCACGATGGCGGTGAGGTCGGCGCTGCGGGCCAGGGCGCTGGCGGCGCCCGCGGCGCCGGAGCGGCCGAGGTCGACGAGGATGTCGTAGCCGCTCTCGCGCTGCTCCAGGTCGCGGAATAGCTGGGCCAGCCGGGGCCAGGTCTGGTGCAGGCCCGCGGCCTGGGCCGGGCTGGCCAGTCCGGGCAGCAGCAGCCGGTTGGCCTCCGCCTCCGGCTCGGACAGGTTCAGCAGCTGCTGCCAGAACACCTCCTCCAGGTGGCCGCGGCGGTCAGCGATCTGCAGGTGGTGCAGGCCGTGGTCGCCGAAGACGCGGGACTCGAGGTAGCCGGCCGCCACCGACCCGCCGTCCGGGTCGCATTCGGCCAGCACGACCCGCCGTCCGCCCGGCAGCGGCCAAGTCAGCAGAGCGGTGAGGGCGGTTGTGGTGGTGCCGGGACCGCCGCTGGCGCCGCAGAACGCGATGACGGCCATCTCAGCCCTCCGCCGGGACGATCGACAAGGTGACCTCTCCGGCCGCGGCCCAGATGGCCAGCCGGGTGCCGTCGAGCTGGGTGACGGCGAGGTCGACCACACGGGCGCCGGAGTTGTCCGGGCGGCCCACCTCGATCACCGTGGCCTGCATCGACTGCCCGGTCTCCTTGTCGTCATCGGCCGCTCCGGTCGCCGAGTCCTTCGGCGTATGGATCACCTTGACCTTCTGGCCCGGGCTCAGCCGGGTCGCCAGAAGCCGCGAGGGGGTGAGCGAGACACCGACCAGCTGCTCCCCGGCCTTGACGAGGGGCTCGTCCGTCACCGACGAGCGGGTCAGCAGGCTGCCGCGTGCCAGGCCCACCGTGGTGCGCTTGCCGATCAGCTTGTTCAGGTCGCGGGCCGGAACAGGGGTGAGCGCCGGATCGGTGGCGATCTGTGCTTCGACGAGGTCTTCGGCCTTCAGCTCGGCGCCCATGGGCACGTCCCGGGCGACGGCGACGACCGGCTCGCGGTGGCTGGTCTCCGTGTACAGCCAGCCGCCGGCGGCACCGGAAATGCAGATCACGGCCACGCCGAGCGCGATCCAGCTGGAACGGCGCCGGCGCACGACGGGCTGGCGCACCAGCGACTGCGGCGCCGGCGCCGGGGGCGCAGTGTCGGGTGCTGACGGCTTGGCGGTGGTGCTCATGAACGGCTTCCTTCGCGGTGCGGGAGCATCAGGGCTTGGCGACGGCCTGGGCCTCGCCGATGGTGATCTGGGCGGGCTCGGCCTCCCGCGTCGTGGTGATGTCGCCTTCCTGGCCACCGCCCACCCAGTGGACGACCCAGGTCGTGGTCGCCTTGACGGTGAAGGCGTTGTCCGGCTGAGAAGCGGATGTCTTGGTGTAGAGGTAGCCGCAGTCGGGGCTGGGCCGTCCGCCGAACCGCTTCTCGTACGGTGTGCCTGCGGTGGTGCATACCTCGGTGCCGCCGTCCCCCATCACGTATTCGATCTTCTTCACGGTCGCGGTCGCGGTGACGGTGATGCCGGGCGCGGAGGCGCTGTCGGTGATGGGCCCCCAGGTGCGCAGCGTCTTGTTGTTCCAGATCCACACGGGCATGCCGACCAGGCCGGTCTTGCCGGCCCCCGGCGCGGTGCGGATGTCGGCGCCCAGCAGGCGCATCTTCTTGATCGCTTCCTGGGCCAGTTCCTCGGCCGTGGGACCGCCTCCGAACCCGGGCGGCGGGTTCAGGGACCAGGTGCTGCCACCCATGAGCTCCCGACCCGCGCCGGGGCAGGTCACGTTGTAGACCTTGCCCTTGGCCCGCTCGGCGTCGCTGTCGGGTGCCGCGGTACCCCATTCCCAGTCGGCAGCGTCCTTCGCCGGCTGTGGCTCGAGGATCTCCCAGTAGCACTGACCGACCGGGTTGAACCAGCCCATGTCCTCGTCGTAGCAGGGCACTTCACCGATGTCGTCCCACTCGATGTAGCACTTGGCGGACCCGCCGCCGCCCCCGCTCGGCTTGCCGCCCGGTTTCGGCTTGTCCGGCTTGTCCTGGCCGCCGCCCCCGCCCGCGTTGATGTCGCAGTCAGGGACGAGCTCAGGGCATGTGACGCCGCCGCTGGGCTTGTCCCCGTCCTCAGCGAAGGCCGGAGCGGCGAACAGGCCGAGGTGGAGGGGGACGGCCGCGGCGGCGGCCGCGAGGAGCACCCCGCGGCCGCGCAGGTTCAGCATGTCGACCCCTTGTCGATCGTGGAGTCGGTGATCATCCACCTGCCGCTGCCGTACTGGGCCTTGGACGTCTGCACCTTGCGCCGGCTGGTGCTGTCGAGCTCGGACTTCTTGCCCGTCTTGCGGTTCTCGGGCACGAAGTTCGTGCTGTCGACGCAGTCGACGATCACCGCGCTCTTCGACGAGCCGCCGAGGCTGAGCGTGACCTTCGGGTCGTCCTTCAGCTTCGGCTCGCCCTTCACCACCAGGTCGTTGTTCTGGTAGTAGAAGGCCGCGGCGCGCACCTTCGCCAAGGCCTTGTCGGCGGCGTACTTCTCCAGCTGCGAGCCCTTGAACGACCCGCTGGCGTAGATCTTGACCTGTTCGGCCCACATGCCGCGGTAGGCCGCCAGCACCTGCTCCCGGGCCTGCTGCTCCGGATCAGCGGAAGGAGACGTGCTGGTGACGGGTGCAGCGGACGTCTTCTTGGCGGCCGGGGAGTCGGAGTCAGTGCCGCAGCCAGCCAGGAGCACAGCGGCGCCCAGACCCAACGCGGCCGCCGTGCGGATCTTCGCGGCCTTCGTGACGTCGGCCTTGGACAGTGCCATTGACATATCCCCCTCAATCGTGGTCGTGGAAGTACACCGTCCGGCCCCCGGAGAGGCCCGGGTCAGCCGGCGGGGCCCATGCGAACTAAGGAGCGTACGCGGCCAACCTGCGCCCCGGCATGGTCATTTCTCTCGCCGCTCGTGTTCCGCAGCGCTTGGGCCGCGCAGGCGCCCTCAGGGCGCGGCGCCGGGTGTGGAGAGCCGAGCGGGCCACCACGTCGAAGGGTCTGCCGAGGAGCTCGGCCAGCTCGCGCAGGAGCGCCGGCTCCGGTATGAGGACGCCCCGTTCGATCCTTGACCAGCGGGCCTGCGGCAGACCGAGCGACCTCGCAAGATCGCGCTGCCGGACGCCGCCCTCCACTCTCAGCCGGGCCAGATCCTCGGTCTCGACCGGCACCAGCAGTGACCGAATCTCCACACCGAGCGCCCTGGCCAACGCAACGAGCGTGCTCAACTGCGGCACCCGCGCTCCGACTTCGTACAGGCTGACATGGGCAGCGCTCAGGCACGGCTCGTACCGGGACGCGGACCGGGCCAACTCCTCCCGCGACAGATTCACGCCTGTGCGTTCGTTCAGCAGCGCGGCCGGAGCAAAGTCGGTCACTCCGCGACCGGCCACCGTCACGTCCTTCCCGCACGAACACGGTCCGGGGAGTCCGCGCGCTCCCCATCGCCGCGGCCGACATCGACGCAATTGAGCGCATCTGACACCCCCTCCGCCCGCAACAGCACAGCCTTCGACAACCACCGCTCCGCCGTGAATCTGAGCGGTGATCAACCCGAATCTGACACCGAACCCCAAGCCCGTCAAGATCGTTTTGTGATGGTTTGTCCGCTTTGATTGTTCGAGTATTTGCAGGCAGGCAGCATTGCGCGGACGTCACTTGGCAGCTGCCGATGTCTGGTCCTTCCCGCGGCGTGACGCGCTGCGCTTCACCGCGGCACCGGCCGCCGAGGCGCGCCGGTGTGCCGCGTCGACGACGGCGAACGAGGCGAGGAACGCGTAGAGGCACGCGGCGACACCCGCGCAGAAGGCGCCGACTGCGGCGGGCAGAACCAGCAGGCGGCCCCATGGCGCCGGCAGGTAGATCGTCGTCATCAGCGTGCCGACGAGGCTGACGGCGAGCAGCGTGAAGAGCACGGCCCGCCCGATGGCGCGCGCCGTGGTCATCTCGGCGGGTGCCCCTCCAGCGCCGGCCCCACGCCACAGCAGCCGGCGCACACGTGCCGCCTTGCCACGTGCTGCGGAGACAACGACCTCAGAAACTGGCTTCATGGGAATCCCTTGGACGGTGAGTGGGTGCCCGCTCCTACTGGGGGGCTGGGGGCGTGGGCGGGATGATCCGCCCGGGCAGGACGGCACCTATGCGGTGATGGCCTCGGGATGGCCTGCGGGCAGCGTGGGGTACCGGGACTGGACCAGGGCGAGCGCCGCCAGCGTCACGCCGCAGGTGATCCGGCCATCGGCCAGCCAGCGGGGCAGCTCCGCGGGTGCGATCCAGACGGGCTCGCTGACGGACTCCATGGCCTCCGGGCGGGCCGTCTGCGTCTCCGTGGTGTCCACCGGCGCGACGAAGACATGGATCGAGGAGGCGATGATGCCGGTGTCGGCATGAATGAGGCCGAGCCGGCGCGGCGCCTCGCAGGTCAGGCCTGTCTCCTCGCGCAGCTCGCGAGCGGCGGCCGCGGCGAGTTCCTCGTCGCCCTCGACGCCGCCCCGCGGGAACTCGATAGACGCGGCATGGACGGGGTAGCGATAGGAGGGCACGAGGGCGTACCCGGCCGAGCCGACCGGAACAACGACGACGCCGTCCTGGTTCCATTGCCACCGCAGGTACTGGCCGGCGGTGCCCGACGGTGCGACCACATCGTCGTTGAACAGGGTGCCGAAGCGGTTACGGAAGACAGCGACCTCCCGGACCCGTCGTATGGGCGCCGGAACGTCGACAGGTTGCGCGGACCTGGGCCCGGTCACTGTGGTCACTTTGGCCTCCTTCGGGGATCTCCAACGCCTATAGAGGTGTCGGGATCAGACGGCGTGTGACACAGCTGGCGGAACTTTTCCCGCGAGCGGCGGCCGGGGCGCGGCCGCTGGCCGAGTACCTGGACACGGGCGAACCTCGGCGGGAGGCGCCTGCCCACCTCACCCTCGGGGCAGGCGCCTGAGATCTTGTCCGCCGGGTTCAGGCCACCAGCCGGCGCAGCCCGCTCATCACGTCGGCGTCGGCGCCGTCGAGGAGGACGGCGAGCTGTGGGAACAGCAGCAGAGCGACAACTTCGGTGGGGGCGTGGAACCACGCGTCGTCCGGGGGCAGTTGAGTGAGCCGGGGGGCCTGTAGTGTCAGCCGCCCGTGCCGGTCGGCGTACATGGCGGGAGCGGGGGGAAAGTCGACGGAGCCACCGCGGCCGAGGGCCTGCACGAGACGCCCGCCGCGGCCGCAGCGCACCGCGGTGGCCTTGCCGGCGGCCAGCTGCTGCTGCAAGGCCTCGTCGGCGCGACCGTGGGCGGGGGAGGGGGACAAGCGGATCTGCTCGAAGACGGCGGCGTTCACCGACTTGGTGATCTCTGGTGCGCTGTCGAGCACGGTGACGGGCTTGACAGCGATGCGGGCGCCCGCCTTCGTCAGGACGACGTCCTGCTGCAGGGCTTGCCGGAGCACGTCGACGACGTCCGTACGGACCGCGGCCTCGGAGGGTTTCGTGCCCGACGCCTGCGCCCACGTGGCGGAGCCGACGGTGACGGTGACCTGTGCGGATGCCTGGATGCGTTTGCTCTGTCCAGCCGTCCCCCCATCGTGACGGGTTCTCTGGACGGCTTGGTGTTGGCCGGGCGCCGTGGCCGGGGCGGATCCGATCACTTGAGAGCCCCCTCGAACATGAGGCGGTCCCCGCCGCGCTGTTCCGCGTCGACGGTCACGGGGCCCGGGACCGCGCGGGAAGGAACGGAGACGTCGACGGTGCTCGTGGCGGTGCGATGCGGTGCGATGGGCGCGTCGTGGTAGCCGAGGCCGGCCGACGCCGTGTCCGCGGTGGTGAGCTCGGCGCCGACCAGAACCCGCACGGTGACGCCCATGCCGGGTCGGGGGGCGTCACTGTCGTTGCGCACCGACAGCTCGAGGGAGGCCTCGCGGCGTCCGTTGTCGTCCGCGGCGAGCTGCAGCGGGGAGATCCGGACGCCGTCCGGGGACCACTGACCGAGCGAGAGCCTCGCGCCTGCGGCCGCGGTGGCCGCGGGAGGGGACGAAGCGGGGGCGGTGGCGCCCGGAACCTTGCCTTCGAAGAACACCGCGTCGGCCTGGGCCAGGCCGGCCTGCGTCGCCTCGAGCGTGACGGTGGCCCGCTGCCCTGCACTGTGCGGAGGAACGGCTACACCGAAGTCGGCGGTAAACGTGGCTCCGGGCTTGACCTTGGCGCCGACGTCCGGCTCGGGGAAGCCGGCAACGCCAGGGCCGGTGAACGGCTTCGTCTCGAGGCCGAGTTCTCCGACGCGGACGGTCACCGAGGTCTCGGGCAGCAGAGCGATATCCGTCCCGGTGTTGGTGAGCGCCACCTTTACGCGGGCCGCGGACCAGCCGGAGGGCACCGAGTCCTTCGCGGGCGGTGTCATCTCCTGCAACGAGCGGACCGTCGCCGTCCACGATCCGCTCTCGAGCGGCTGGGCGGCACCGAAGGAAGCTATCCCGGCCGGCAGTTCGGCCGAGCCAGCCGTGGCCGGCTGCCGGGACCCGGAAGGAGCAGCGGGTGCCGGGGCGTCGTCCTGGCCGCATCCGGTCAGGACGAGGGCCAAGAGCACCGAGGCGGCGCCGACCAGAGGGGCGGTCTTCATGGGTAAAACTCCGTTGATGTGGGCGAGGCTGAGGCTGCGATAGGGATCATGCCAAAGCACCTGATCCGCTCGACAGGCTGTCCGCCCTGCATCAGGTCCACGCGCTCATCTTGGCCGGATAAGGCCTACGAAGGGCGGGACGGTACGGGAGGGCGGCCAGGCGGGGTGCCGGAGGGCTGTCCGGAGATGGTGCTGCTCCTGGGGTGCAGATGGTCCGGTTCGTGGAACGGCTGCGGGGGAGGCTGCGCCGGTGCGCAGCCTCCCCGTGCCGGAGGGGGCAGGAGGTCGTAGCCGTCAGGGAGTAGCGGGGATGGCGATGAGGTAGAACTCGTTCCCGTCCTCATCCGAGACGAGGACCGGGTGCCCCTGGTCGACCGCGGTGAAGACGCGGTCCTTGATGTCGTCGGCGCGGTCGGCCGCGGTCAGCGGGGCCTTGAGGCCGGACCGCACCGCCTCGTAGGTGGCGGGCTGCGGCCTGTAGCGGTACCGCTCACCCTTCACCACCCGGAAGCACTCGTCGATCTCCTCGGTGCTGATGGTGTCGTCGTAGCCCTGGAGTCGGGCGACCTGGCACGTGTTGACCGCGAGGAGCTGCCGGTTGTGGATGTTGCACAGGGCTCCGGGAGTGCCCTGGGGGTGAAAGTGGACGGCGGTGTCGATCGACGTGGGCAAGAGTAATCCTCCGCGATGGACGGGTAGTTGAGGCTCTGTCGAGCTCATGACATATAGAGTACGTCAGTAAATCCAATTAAGCAACCCCCGGAGTTGCCTCCGAGGGTTGTCGTCACGCAGAAGGCTCCGCTGTCAGCGGCCGAGATCGTTTCTGCGCATATGGCCAGCACCTGTCCGATGGTCTCGGCCCTACATCGCCGGGGTGTCGGTGTCTTGGGCGTTCGGCGGGAGGGGGGTGGTCCCGGCTGTCGGGAAGCGGAGCTTCTCCACATCGGTGACTGGGGGCTCGTCCTCTCGCGGATCGTGCTCCCAGTAGTCGAAGCAGTAGCGGGCCGGAGCGTCATCGGGATGTTGGGGCGCTGTGGCGATCGTGCCGCGGCATCGCGCGAAGCGCCGCCCGTCCTGGTAGACGAACCCGGCTGTTCTGCCGCCGCTGACGGTGAAGAGTTCGGGCGACGTGCTGCCGCTCTCCAGCAGGAGCAGATTCGCGGGCGGAAGGCGACGCCATCTGCTGTAGCTCGCTTCGCGCGACCAGTGGTCGCAGAACCACGACAGATCGCGGACCTCAACGGTGTGCGCGCTCAGGTAGAGGAACTCGATGTGCGCGGCAGGGTTTCTCTGGGCGTGGTTCCTCGGCACGTTGTCTCCTGAGGTCACCGGGGGGAATGCGGGCCGGGCGTCAGCCGCTGCCGGAGCTGGCGCGCGAGCCGGCCGAGTGTGTGGCGGAGTACCCCCCAGCGGGGGCGTGCCGCGTACTCGGTTGAGGCGTTGCGCGCGTCGAGGTAGCGATCGCCGGTGGACTGGGCGGGATAGGGGTTGAGCCGGCGTCGGGAACAGAAGGAGTTCCAGGCGCCGATGAACGCCTGCTCATAGGCGTCGTAGTCCTCATCGGGGCGACGAGGGCGGAAGCAGAACGAGGGCATGACGCTCTCCGGGAGGGGTTATGTGGGGCGCGGACGCAGCCACGTAGGGGCCTAGTGGGCCTTCGGGCTCTCGGCGGCCTCCGGCCCGTGTGCGATGCGGATGGCGTCGCTTAGCGCCTGGTGCTGTTCCTCGCTCAGCATGCCGAAGAAAGCGATGAGAGCGGCGGCGGGGTTGTCGCTCTGCGACCACGCGTCGTTCATCAGCGCGGCGGCGTAGGCGGCGCGGGTGGAGACCGCCTCATAGCGATAGGCCCGGCCTTCCGGCTGGCGGCGTACCAAGCCCTTCTGATGGAGGTTGCCGAGAACGGTCATCACCGTGGTGTAGGCGATCGGTCGTTCCTGCTGGAGGTCTTCCAGGACTTCTCGAACGGTCACCGGGCGGTTCCACTTCCACACCCGTGTCATGACCGCGTCTTCGAGTTCTCCCAACGGGCGAGGTGGCTTCAGCACTCAAGTTCCTTTGGTGTGGTCGGACGAAGGGAGCTCGTGCAGCCGCCGGCCGATGGTCGGGCCGGGGACTGCATGAGGGAGGGGTATGGGTGGCCCCTCCTAGGGGGGCCGAGCCACGGGCGCGAGGGCCGCGGCTGGAGAAGATGTGCGTTGCGTAGCGCTGGCGGGACTCGAACCCGCGACCCAGGACTTATAGGATCCGCGCTCTTCCAACTGAGCTACAGCGCCGGGAGGTTGACGGCCCGTACCCGGCGGGTGGGGGGGGGTACCGGGTACGGGCCGTGAGGGCGGTGGCCTCTCGCCGACCGCCTAGATAAACTCTACAGCATGCAATCCAATTAAGCAATCCCCGGTTGGGGTGGATGCACAGACCCTGGTGCGATCCCGCACGCTGCCTCGTGGGACGCGGCGTGCGGGATCGCCGGGCCGTACGGGTGCTTGGGGTAGGGGCGCGGGGTGAGGCCGATGACCGTCCGCGTCCGTTCTGCCCGCGTACGGCCAACCCGCAGCAGGTAGCGGTGGTTTCCTGGGTGCGCCTGGTGTCGGGCGCCGATCTGGGCGAGGGCCTGATTCAGCCACTGCTTGAGCGCCTCGCCAGGGCCCGGGGGCGGTGGTGGTGCCCCCATCTCCTCAAGGCGCCGAGCGACGCCGGCCGCCCCCGATTCCTGGCGCAGCAGCTTGGACCGCGCCCGTGCGGTGAATGTGCTGCCGTCCGGGAGCACGGTGAGCGTGCGGGCCGTCCCCAGACCGGTGTACGTCGCCGACAGCGCCTGATACACGATGCCCAGATGACCTCTGGTCTGGATGACATGGCCGTGCTCGGTCCGCCGCCATCGTGGGACGGGATCGCTGAACATGACCGCGCCGCGCAGGCCGGCGGCTGCGGCGGATCTCAGCGCGGCCGAGGTGAAGAAGCTCTCGCCGTTGCTGGGTACGGACTCGCTGAGGACGAGGCGCGCGATCTCGGCGCTCTCCCGGTAGGGGAGTTTCTGCGCACCGGGAGTGGTCGTCGTCGCAGGTCACATTGCGCGCCATCTATGAGTCAATGCATTGATGGATTGGGAACGTCTTCGGCAGAGCTCCGATCTCGGGCTTCCAACCGTGGCTGTCTACTCCTTCGGGTAGTTCAGGTCGCCGTTGTCGTCCGCGCCGTTCTGCGAGCTGGTGACGTCGGATCGCTCGAACTCGCTGCGGTCGTGCGCGGTCACCAACTCCTCGCCGCGAGCAGAGGCGCTGGACTGGCCCCAGCTACCTGCGTGGACGCCCTACCTGCCGTTTACGGTCTCTTTTAAGTCGTTATCACCCAATCTGATGTGAGAAGCGCGCGCCCTCGTTCGCCGGTGCCGCTACGCCTGCGGTCGGAGTGAAGCGACTGTCATATGGGCTTCACGGCCTGCGGGAGGGGTGTCGACGCTATGGCGGATCACGTTCTGGGGCCGATGCGGCGGATCGTCAAATACGTACGCCGGTGGCGTACCGGACGGGTACGCTGTCGGCGTACCTTATGGAGATCTCCGCGGCATACATCTTGGAGTCGGCGATGCGGGACACCGCGAGCCCGTTCGAGTTCGACGGGCCAGTCCCTCTTGACTGCATGATCAACCGGCGGGCGGAGGCCGACACCATCAGGGCATGGACCCACGAGAGCCAACTGATGGCCCTGGTGGCTCCGCGGCGCTATGGCAAGACAAGCCTGATCCGCAAGATCGCGTCCGAGGGTGAGAAGGTCGGGCTGATGGTGGTCACCGCCGACCTCTTCGAGGTTGCCAGTCTCTCCGATCTGGTGCTCCGTCTGGAGCGTGCGTGGGCCCAGCACACACCTGAGGAACTCCGACCAGCGGCAGGCAAGATCCTCAGCAGCGCTCAGGCCGGCGTGTCGATCTCTGGGGCTGGCTTCGCGCTGACCATGGCCGACAAGCCCACCACCGACCCGGAGCCGGCGCTGCACGCGCTGCTGGAACTGCCCGCCCAGCTAGCTCAGCACAGGCCTGGACGGATCTTGATCGTGCTGGACGAGTTCCAGTCTGTCGCCGGGGTCCCGGAGGCGCAGGCCCTGATCTGGAAGCACGCGTGGCAGCAGCGGCAGTCAGTCTCCTACCTCTTCGCCGGCGGCGGACCAGGCATGCTGTCGACTGCGCCGGACGACAGGGAACGCCCCGTAGGGCAGATGCGGACGCTTCAGTTGGACCGGCTGCCGGCCGCGGAGCTTCGCGAAGTGATCAAGGACCGGTTCGCCGCGAGGAACCGGGACGTGTCCGATGTTGTGGACGGACTCGTGGCGGCAAGCGAGCGGCATCCCCAGAGGACCATGCTGCTGGCCCACCTCCTGTGGCATGAAGTCCCTGCGGGGGAGCGGGCCACTACCGATGATCTCGAGGCAGCAATCACCGCGGCCCTGCGACAGGTCGACGCGGAGGCCCGCGCCACGATGAGCGGGCTCACTGTGGGGCAGCGCAAGGTATTGCGGGCGGTGGCCGAGTACGGCACGCCCATGGCGGCCCGGGCCTTGCGGGCCCTGGGGCTCCCCAAGACCACGGCCCAGAAGGCGGCCCCGCACTTGGTCGCCACTGGGCTCATCGAAGACACAGACCAGGGGTGGCGCGTGATCGATCCGCTGTTGGCCCGTTGGATCCGGACGAACTACGGGACACGCGCATGAGCATGCAGCCTGACCACGAGGTGGTGTTCGAACGCGGACAGCGAGTGCGAGTCCGGGCCGCCGGAGTGCCCGAGTTCGCTACCATCCGCTTTGCCCTTCCGGGCGACGAGCCGAATTCGTGGGACCTCATCCTCGTCGATGACCAGGACCGTCGGCACGAGGTGAACCTGGCGGCCGGAGACACTCAGACCGTGCGCCCGCTGGTCAGTGATGGCCGGGCCGATTCTGCCCGGGTGTTGGCAGCCATGTGGACCCAGTGGATGTACGCGGCGGCCACGAACGCAGAGTCGAGTGCCATGGCGGCCACGCCGCTGAAGCCGTATGCGCACCAGACCACGGCCGTGTACGGCGCGATGCTGCCGCAACCGCTGCTGCGCTTCCTGCTCGCCGACGAGCCGGGCACCGGCAAGACGATCATGGCCGGTCTCTACATCCGGGAGATGCAGCGGCTGGGCCTGGTCAAACGCGCCATCATCGTGTGCCCGGCGAACCTGGCCACAAAGTGGGTGGACGACTTCGAGCGGCTGCTGGGCGGCGGGCTGCGGCAGCTCACCTCGGCGACAGTCCGTGAGAACGCGCTGAACTCCAACGACCTGTGGGTGACCTCCCTGGAGCTGGCCGCGGTCAACCCCGCTGTGCAGGACGCTATCCGGCCGGACAAGGCCGGCTGGGACCTGGTGGTCTTCGACGAGGCACACCGGCTGACCCCGACTGCGGCCGGGTTCCATCAGGTTGGCCGCCTGCTGGCCAAGAACACCCCGCGGGCCCTGCTGATGACCGCGACCCCGCATCGGGGCAAGGAGTGGCTCTTCCGGCATCTTCTGCATCTGGTCGACCCGGAGATCTACCCAGACCCGGGTAGCGATCCCAACGTCGAGCTCAGCGCGCTCAGGCCGGGCCCGATCCACTTCCTGCGACGGATGAAGGAAGACCTGGTCGATTACGACGGCAAGACACGCCTGTTCAAGGGCCGTACCGCCCACAACCACAGCGTTGCCCTGTCGCAGACCGAGTACGGCTTCTACCAGGCCGCGCTGGACATGGTCGACCGGTACTTCGCGCCCTCGGCCCAGCCGCTCGCCCGCATGGTCTACGGCAAGCGGGCGGCGTCCAGTCTGTATGCGCTCGCCGAGACGCTCCGGCGGCGCCACGACCACATGGGCGCCATGAGCGAGGCCGAAGCGGCCCTCATCGCCGACCGCGAGGGCCAAGGTGACGAGGCGGAGATCGACGAGGCCAAGGTCATCCACACGAGCTCGACGTCCACGCGAGCCGAGCGGGCGGCGATCAAGAACCTCGCGGACCAGATCAACGCCACGATCGGTAGCCCGGCGTGGACGCCGTCGAAGTGGAAGCGGCTGACCGAGGACTGTCTGGCCAAGCACGGTATTCTCCCCGGCAACGGCGAGCAGGCCGTGGTGTTCACGGAGTACGCGGACTCGGCCGAGTGGATCGCCCGGCGCCTCGAAGCCGAGGGGTTCACCGCCCGTCTCTACTCCGGACGGCAGAGCAAGCCCGAGCGCGACGAGGTGCGCCGGGCCTTCATGCGAGGCGAGTTCCAGGTCATCGTCACCACCGACGCTGGCAACGAAGGCATCGACCTGCAGGCCGCCCACGTACTGGTCAACTACGACATCCCCTGGTCGCTGGTTCGCCTCGAGCAGCGCATGGGGCGCATCCACCGCGTCGGCCAGCTCCGAGACGTTCACCTGTACAACCTGGTTGCCACGGACACACGCGAGGGCGAGACGCTCCTGCGGCTGCTGGACCACTTCGTCACCGCGGCGAACGAGCTGCGCGGGCAGATGTTCGACAGCCTGTCGGCCGTCGCCGAGATCACGGGCATCGACTACGACAAGTGGCTGTCCGACCTGTACGGCAACGACGAGATCAAGAAGCAGCAGGCGATCGATGCCGCCCGCGCAGTCAAGGCGCAGGAACTCACCCGGGCGGCCCGGCAGGTGCGCGACAACGAGCGTCGCCTGGCCAGCCAGGTCGACGCAGTCGCTGCGCTGACTCTGCTCCAGCGCGACCTGTTCGCCCGAATCAACCCCGCCATCGTCGAGGCGTATCTCGACCGGCTCGCCGCCGCCGGCGTGCTGCAATCCGCGCCTACCGCCGCCGGCACCGGGTTCCGGAGACTGTCGCTGACCGGCGGGGCACGGTTCCCGGCCACGCTCGGCAGCACGAGCGAGGTCCACATCGCCACCAGCGGCGACGCGGTACGCGAGGCTGCGGAAAGCATCGACGTCGGCGACACCATCACCCTCGGGCCCGGCGAACCGGGCTTCGCTGACCTGATCGGCATGGCCGAGCACGCCCTGGCCGAGGACCTGCACCAGTCCGGCGCCGCCGCCGATCCCACCAGCCTCACCCCGTATGACCTGTACGCGTACACGGCGACCATGACCGAGAGCGATGGCAAGCGCGCCAGCATCTGGGCGAGCCTGGTCAAGGTTGACGACAGCGGCAACGCCCGTCCGGTGCGGTGGGAGACCTTGGCCAACCTGGTGCCCACCGGGCAGCACGGGACCGCGCCTCATCCCGCACGTGAAGGGCATGCGCTCACGACGGCCCGCGAGGTGGCCGCCGCCACGGTCACCGAGCACCGGCGGGTACGGGCCGACTGGTTCGCCCAGGCGCGCCGGGATCTGACCAACCTGCCACTGAGCCTCACCGAGGACATCGACGACCGGACCAGGCGGGTTGAGCTGCGGCGCCGTCTTCAGGCCCAGACCGCCCAGCGGCTTGACGAACTCGAACGGCTCGCGGACGTGCAGCTGACCGACCCGAAGCTGATCGGCCGGATCCGCGTCCTGGCCGCGGCCGACGTCACCGTCCAGGCGGAGATCGATGCCGAATTGGTCTCCATGCGGCACGTCCAGAACCTCCTTGAAGACGACGGGTGGACCGTGGAAGACGTCCACACGGAGAGCCGCGGCTACGACCTGGAGGCCCGCCGCAACAGCCAGATCCGGCACGTCGAGGTCAAGGGCGTGCTGGGCAGCGCGGCCAGTGACGGCGTCCGGATGACCGGCAACGAGGTCCTGATCGCCACCCAGCACCGCAAGGACTACTGGCTCTACGTCGTCGACCAGTGTGCCGACGGCCGGGGCCGCTTCTTCGGTGCCTATCAGGACCCCGCCACCCTTTTCGCCAGCGACATGACCGGGAACGCGGTCTTCCGCGTCCCGGGCAGCAGCCTCAAGAACGCACCGGGGAGCAACGCATGACCAGGATGATTGAACGATGGTTTCCCAGCGCGGAGGTGTCGGCCAACAGCGAAAAGGGCTGGGGCTCCGGCAACAGCGAGATCTCCCTGTTCATGTGGTTCGCCAAGCGACCCACCGCCCAGGCCAAGGCCGCCACCATCTGCTCGCTGCTGCCGTGGCCCGATGACGCCGAGGAGCAGACGCGGCTGCAGAATCTGGTCCGGGAGGCGATGACAGGCCGCTACGCCGCTTGGAACGAGCTGCAGGCCGAGATCGCCAAGACGAATCCCGAAGGCGCGACCACGCTCGACCCGTTCTCGGGGCGGGGCATGATCCCCCTGGAGTCCGCGCGCCTGGGCGTCCAGGCGTCGGCCGTCGACTACAGCCCGATCGCGGTACTCGCCAGCCACCTGCTCACCTCCGCACCGTTCGAAGACTGGAGCGAGGAGCCCGAGCTTCCCTTCGGGGAAGAGCGGGACCACCTCTTGATGTCCCGTACGGACCGGCTACTCGGCGACCTCGAATCGCTGTTCGCGGAGATCCAGACCCGGCACGCGGCCGCCATGAGCGACGTCTACCCCCGTCACAACGGTGCCCTGCCGTGGGGCTATCTGTGGTCCGTCACGATCCCCTGCCAGGAATGCCACCACCGGTTCCCGCTCATTGGCTCCTACGAGCTGATGCCGGCCCGCGGCGACAGGGGGGCCGTGTCGTTCTACATTGACGCGGACCGGGCCACCGGCACGTGGGAGGCGGTGGTGACGCCCGGAAAGCCCACCCGGACGCCCACGCTGACCAACGCCGTGGTGAACGGCAAGAAGGTAGCGGGCAAGAGCGCGATCTGCGTGTTCTGCAACCACGTCCACCGGCTGGCCGTGCACCGCCGCCTGCTGGACGAGGGACAGGGTCAGGACGCTCTGATCCTCGCTGCGGACATCGACGTCAAGAGCCAGAAGACCTTCCGCCAGCCCACAGACGCAGAACGCGAGGCCGTCGCAGCGGCCGACCGGGCACTGGCCGCAGAGCCGGCGTTCAGCCCATTCCTGCCTGCGATCCCGGACGAAGGCATCGCACCGGGCAACAACAACATCATCGGCCCGAGCATCTACGGGGCGAAGACCTACGGCGACTTCATGGTCACCCGCCAGACCCTGTCGTACGTACGGCTCGCACGCATCATCAACGAGCTCGGCGACGAACTGACCGCCGCCGGAATGTCACGGGACTACGTGCGGGCCCTGACCGGGTATGCGACCGCAGTCGTGGTGAAGAAGCTGCGCCGCTCCACACGCGGCGCCCGGTTCCAGAGCTCAGGTGGTGCCCGTGTCGGGGATCTCTTCGTCAACGAAGGGTCGATCACCTTCTCCCACGACTTCTTCGAGGCCGGCATCGGAGACGGTCCCGGAACGTGGAAGTCCATTGCGGACAACGTTCTAACCGCCTGCCGCAACCTGTTCGCCGACCTGCGCGGCGCACCGGCCTCCGTACAGCGGGGAACCGCCACCGCCCTGCCCTTCCCGCCCCGCACCTTCACCGCGGTTGTCACCGACCCGCCGTACGACCAAATGATCGCGTACGCGGACGCCTCCGACCTCTTCTACACGTGGGCCAAGCGGTGCCTACACAACACCTGGCCGGAACTCGCCATCACGGCCGACCCGCACGGCTGCCAGGACAAGAGCCAGGAGATCATCGTCAAGCGGGTACGGGGTGAAGCCCCCGACGAGCACCGCACCCGCGAGCACTACGACACCCTCATCGCCGACGCCTTCACCCAGATGCGGCAGGTCGTCCGCGACGACGGTGTGGTCACGATCGTCTTCGGCCACGGGGAGCCCGAGGTGTGGCAGCGACTGCTGCACTCGATCGAGCGAGCCGGACTGGTGATGACCGGCTCCTGGCCGGCCAACACCGAGTCCGGTGGCCAACAGGGCAAGGCCAACATCGAGACGACCCTGACCATGGCCTGCCGCCCGGCCCCGGCAGGCCGCCCTGCCGGCCGCAAGGGCGCCGTCGAGGCGGAAATCAAAACGGAGATCAAGCAGCGCTACCCCAACTGGGAGCGATGGGGCCTGGCGCCTGCAGACATGCTGATGGCCGCCGCCGGCCCTGCCATGGAAGTTGTGGGTCGCTATAGCGAAGTCCTCGACGCCAAGGGCGAGCCCGTCGACATCTATACCTTCCTGCCGCTGGCGCGCGCCGCGGTCCAAGAGGCCATGGCGGTTGAGGTCAACCGTCAGCCGCTGGCAGCCTTCGACGCCCGCACCCGATTCGCCTTGTGGTGGATCAGGCTCTACGGCCGTCAGGTCCAGGCGAAGTCCGAGCTGCGGTGGCAGGCACTCGCGTCCTCCCTCGACCTGGCCTCGGTGCGCAACCTCGTCGCAGACGCCGACAAGGGCGTCCGCTTCATCACCTCCCGCGAATACAGCGGCAAGGTCGACGGGGATTCCGCTTCCATCGACGTCGCCTTGGCGCTTGCCGCAGCATCCGGCGAAGGACTGCAAGCGATGGGTCACGTACTGGCGGCTTCGGAGCGAGGAGTCGACGACACCTACCTGTGGTCGACCGTGCAGTTCCTCGCCGACCGGCTCCCCGACAACGACCCGGACTCCATCGCCTTCACCCGCGTCCTGCGCACCCGTCCCGGAATCGGCAGCGCCGCCGAAGCCGCCGCTGCCAGCGTCCTCGAGAGCGCCCGCCGTCAGCAAGAGCAGGACGCCCAGCTGAGGCTGCACTGATGACGAACACCGTACGAGCACCCATGACCACCAGCCCAGGAGACCAGCAGTGACGACGAGCGTGACACCGTGGTGGAAGGCACTGAAGATCCGCCAGGAGATCCTCAATGCCTCCGGCCAGATCGATGACGTGCAGATGTCACTGTTCCGGGCCGTCCACGCAACCGGTGCGGATCGGCCGCCGTACGCGGACGCCGGCTACTACGGGGACATCACCCACCCCACCGAACGCCTCATCGACCTACTCACCGAGATCGCGGTCCGTGTCGGCGGCGGCGAGGACTACCTCAAGGCTCGGGCCGTCACCCGTCTCGACCAGGGCATGGGCGGCGGCAAGTCACACGCCTGCATCGGTGCCTTCCACCTGGCCGCCGCCCCTGAGGTCCTGCTGGCCACAGAGCTCGGCGAGAGGGTCGCCGAGCGGGCACGTGCAAAGATGGGGCGACCGCTCGCCCGCGACCTCGGCCAGCCGCATGTCGTCGTTCTTCCCTGCGACAACATGACCGCAGGCGCTGGAGTGAAGGAACTCGACGGGCCGGCTGTCAGCCTTCACGAAAGGTTCTTGTGGCGGCTGTTCTCCAAGGACTACGCCCTCTACGAGCGCTATCAGCCGTTCTGGAGCGACAAGCACAAGATCGCCGAGGCAATCCGGGCCGTAAACCGGCCTGTGCTGATCATCGTCGACGAGATCCTCGACTACATCGGCAACGGCCTCGACGGCAGCAACAAGCCCGACCTCGCGGCCCAGGACATGGCCTTCCTCCGAGCCCTGCTCGACACAGTCAACGACGTGCCCCACGTAGCCATGCTCGTGGTGATGATCGCTTCCGACACCGACAAGACCGCCCTGTCGGCTGCCGCCAAGGAACGCCGCGACGACCTCAACAGCCAGCTTGAACGCAACGGCTTCCCGGCCACGGTCACCGAGGTGGGAGACTTCGCCGACATCTTGCGCCGGCGACTGTTCGACACCGAACCCGCCCGCGAGGTCCTCGCCGCGACAGCCGCACTCTACGAACCGGTGCTCACCGACCGGGCCTGGGCCAAGCACGTCTGGGAGCAGATCGGTGCTGACTGGCGACGCAACTGGTCCGACGAGGTTGCTGCCTGCTATCCCTTCCACCCCATGCTGATGGCCTTGGCGAAGGACGAGTGGAGCAGGGTCACCGGGTTCCAGCGGGTCCGCTCAACGATCCGCATCTTCGCCGCCACGGTGTATGCCCTGCAGCAGCGCGGCAAGGCCGGTGAGTGGGCGCCAGCGCTCATTGGCCCAGGCGACCTCCCGCTCTCGGACAGCACTGTTCGCGAAGCACTCCTGGGCAGCGGCCTTGTCGAGGACGACCGCACGATCGCGAACTACCGCAGCCTCGCGGAGATCGAGATCGTCAACCACGACGGATCCACGGGAACCGCACGCCGACAGGATCTCGAGCGGTCTGAAGCCCCCTGGATCGAAGCCAATCCGCACGCGGCCGAGCGCGCGGCCACCTTCATCTTCCTGGCGAGCATCGTCGGAACCCTGCGCCCTGGACGCGGACGCGGCGCCAGCGCACCCGAGGTCAAAGCCGTCACCAGCGTGCCGGACATGCGCTACACGATCACGGATGCCGACAGCGTGGTCGACGAACTCGTCGACCAGGGCCGGGGCATAAGCGCCCTCGACATCGTCCGCGGACAGGGCAACAACAAGCCGGCCCGGTACTTCCTGTCCACCCGGCTCACCCACCGAATGCTCGTCACCAATATCCGGCGCACCATCACCGAAGACGAGCGTGACCAGGTCATCTCTGAGTTCGCCCAGAAACTGGCCAGCAACGGCCCGTTCCGCGAGCTCAAGTTCCTGCCCGCCGACCTTCAGCGCACCGCGACCGAGGTCATGGCCACGAGCGGCCTGGACACCGCCTACACGACCCGCCTCATCGTGCTCGACCCTGCGCAGTTCAGCCTGCGCAACGGCATGGAAAAGTCGACCCTTGAGGCGCTCACCGTCGCGATGGGACTCGGACAGGGCGCACAGCGACTCCCCGTCCAGTGGGCCAGCAGCGCGGTCTACGCGGTAGCGAATACTCAGCGCCGCAGCCTCGTACGCAGCCTGGCCGTCGAGTACCTGGCCCGGCAGAGGGCCCTGGCTGCACCCGAAGTACAGAACGACAGCGAACTCAAGACGACCGGAACCAAGGAGCTCGCCGCCGCGAAGGACCAGCTGGAGAAGGCCCTCAAGCGGGCGTACCAGCACATCGTCTTCCTCGCCCAGCCCGATCCGGACGGAGAACGCTACCTCGACGAGCTCACGCACGACGACGACAACTTCACCGCCCTCAACGGCACCGCCGTCTGGAAGGCACTCGCCGCCCGGGACAAGGTCTTCGACGTAGGGGAGTTCACCCCCAGGGCCCTGCAGCACAACCTCCGCGACCAGGACTACGGCAAAACCCTCTCGGACATCCGGGCCGCGTTCTACAGCGCCCCGCGGCTGCCCTTGCTCTACGGCGGCGACCGTGACCTCCAGCAAGCGATCTACGACGCCGTCAACGAGAACCTCGTCAGCATCGTCGACGGCATGGGCACGGAAGTTGCTGTCACCGCACCTGGGCAGGTCAACCTCGCGAGCACGAGCCTGCGGCTGGCGAAACCGCAGCCTCGGGCATGCCCGGCGTGCAGCGAACCAGCCCATGAGGGCCCGTGTGTGACGAACAGTGCCCCGGAAGCCCCGGATGAGGCGACCCCGAGCGGCGCAGCTAGCCCCGGCCCGTCGAACGGTCCGACTAACGACGACAGCCGAACAACAAGCGGCGGCCGTTCAGACGCCGACACCCCTCCACCCGCCAAGGACAAGCAGGCGGCGTTCTCGTTCACCAGTAACCTGCTGGCCAGCGCCGACAGCGCCGACGGGTTTGCCGCACTGTTCCGGGCGTTCTACATGGCCCTGGACGAACGGCAGATCAGCTATCTGCAGGGAACGATCCAGGTCGTCCTCAACGCCGATGCCGCCGAGCAGATTCAGCAGCGCCTTCAGGAACTGGGCATCGCGGCCACCTTCAAGGAGATTTAGGCACGCGACCCGGGCCGTGCCACTCTGTAACAAGGGCTGGCCATTCCAGCTGCCGTCGGCGGTCGAACGAGGTTGACGGCCGACGGCACTGGTCCTGGAAACTGCCGAGGCCCCTCCGGAGGAGGGGCCTCACCTGCTATGCGCGCAGATCCGTGCCGGACTCCGTCCGCCGGGTTCGAGACGGCCGTGGTCGGTCAAAAGACCTCGAGTAACAGTCAAGAGTTGTGGATGGGGCCTTCCGGCGCGGTGATCTCGGCGGCCGCGAGCCGGGCGTTTTCGCGCACCTTCGAGGCGGTATTGGCGGACAACAGCGCGGCGGTAGTCCCCAGCGTGACAACATCGACGCATGGGCATCTTCAACTCCATCGCGCGTGGCCTCGGTAGCCTCCGCCCGCTGTCCGACGCGGAACTCGCAGACAAACGCGAGGCGCTGCGAGAGCGTTACGTATCCGCTGGGGATGTCAACGAAGCGGACAAGCTCTACGACGAGCTGCACCGCTACGACGCAGAGATGACGCGCCGTGCAAACGAGGCCTATGCCCGCGAGAACCCGAACCCACCAGAGCCCAGGCATCGCGAGCACGGGTGGTACCTGCCGAACGACGACTAGGCGGGCGTCTTCAGGCGGCGAGTAGGCGCTTCTGCACACTGATCGCCCTGGCCGAGGGCCTGCGGGAGCCGACCGAGTCGTGGGCCGACCTGCTGCGCGACTGCCGCCGACGCGGCATGCGCGACCCTCAAGGGCCGGGAGGCTTGGAGGCTGCTGAGGCTGTCTGGGCTGGCCCCGGAGCAGATGCGGCAATCAGCCGGCTGTTCTCGACCATCAGCCGCTGGTTGACATTGCGGAGTGCCTGCATGGCGGTCTCAGCTTGGCGGCCGGCCGCGAGTGCCGTGTCTCGTTGCTCGCGCAGTTCCTCAATCTCCGTGTCGCGCATGGAGCGGGCGTCCAGGCCGTCGCGGAGGCGGGCGCCCAGTTCGCGGGCGCGTAGCGTGCGTAGCTCGTTCTGGACTTCGTGAAGGGTCCGTTGCAGGGCGGCGTTCTGTTCCAGAAGCATGCGGTTCTCGACTTCGAGGGCTGCCTCCTTGCGTGCGGTCGCCGCTGCCGCCGCTCGCGGCCCATCTTGGGCAAGGTGGGCACGGACGGTCTCGGCTTCCGCCTTGAGGTCGCGGTGGCGTTGAAGGTACTGCGGATTGACGGCGGCCCGCCGGGTGATCTCCGCGTCGGAGAGGACCTGGCGGCTCTTGCGCATCGCGGCCAGGACGTCAAGGACCCGCTGTCGGCACTGTTCGCTGTCGGCACGGCGCCGTTGCACGGCGGCTGCCCTGCCAGCATCGAGGACCTCGACCCGAGCGGCGGGGATCGTCGCCTGGCCAGGCTTCTTGCGTGGGGCGGCCGGGCGCGTCATCCGGTCGTCCGTTCAGTGACGATCGGGTCGACTGTCGGCTCGTCCAGACGCTGGCGTCCGGCCAGAACCGCCGCTACAGGGATGACTGTGAGGAACCGGTCCCTGGTGTGGAGCCAGGACTCCACCGTGGTCCGTTCCTCGAGGGTGAGGGAGCCGATGTCGGCTTCGCATTTACCGACGAGCTCGTCGATCTGCTGGATCTCCCTGCGCAGCAGCTCCAGGTTCGCCGCGCTCAAGGAGCCCGCGGTGAGTACGGTGCCGTAGGCGCTCTCCAGCGCGGCGAGCTGTTCCGCCTTCCCGGCGCGTAATTGGCGCAACTCAGGCAGGTGGGTGAAGTCGGTGGTGTAGAAGGTGCAGGAGAAGCAGCGGTTGTACACCGGGCAGCCGTGCCCGTCGGCGCGGACGTTGTTCATCTCGTGGCAGCGTCCCGCGGGGACGGGCACCGAGCCGACGCCCGCGCGGATCCGGTCGGCCAAATCGTCGTCGGGGGTGCGGGCGCGGATCCGGCCGCCGGTGAGGTCGAACTGGTACTTGGCGGCGATGGCGCGCACCGCTTCCACCCGCCGGGGGTGCGAGGGCCGGTAGTAGACCTGGGTGGTGGAGGGGTCCTGGTGGGCCATGAGGACTTGCAGGATGTCGAGCGGAACGCCGGCGTCGGCGCGGAGCTGGGCGTAGGTGTGCCGGAAGGCGTAGGGGAACACCCGTGCCGGGTCGAAGGGCTTGCCGTGTTCGTCGGTCACGGCGAACTGGTCGAGCCAGGTCTGAAGCCAGTAGCCGATCGTGCTGCTGTCGTACGGCCGCTCGCCGAGCGCGTTGGCACGCGAGCGGCGCGGGGTGGGGAACAGCACCATGCGGGTGGAGCGGGGCCGTCCGTCTTCGTGAAACAGGTGCGGGGATTGGCGCCGCAGATGGTCCTGCTGGCGGGTGATGACCTCGGCGTCGCTGGGATGGAGCGGGAGTTTGTGCCGCCGGCGGACCTTCTGCATCCAGTACGCGAGGAAGGGGTAGGACCGGCGGCGCACCGTCCCGTCCGGGTCCTCCACATCGATGTCGTGCCACTGAAGGCAGTCGAACTCCAGGTGGCGGAGTTCCCAGGGCCGCCGGCCCACGCGCATTGCCAGCTCCACGCAGTTGCGGCGGGTCCCGGCCGGCAGCAGGGCGAGGTGGCGCTCGTCCATGAGCTGGAGGAAGACCTGCTCGGGCAAAGCGTCCTGAGAGCGGCCCTCCAGCTCGCTGGCCGTGTCGTCCTTCTCCGGGTACGGCGGCACGTCCATCTCCAGCAGATGGACATCCGCAGCATGATTATCCGCGAGCCACGCCCGGCCGTGTTCGAAGACCTCACGCAGCGTCTTCACCAGCTCGTAGTGGCGCACCGGGGTGACCAGCAACGGTCCGGCGCTGCGGCGGGAGGGCAGGAGGCGCTCGGCGACGATCTGCCGGACCGGGTCGCCGTTGTTGAGGAGCTGGTAGTCGCTGGTGTCGCGAGCTCGGTGCGTCATCCAGCGCAGGTAGGCGAGCATGCCGTCGCGGCCGACGTCGCCCGGCCGTCGGCCCTCGCCGGGCAGGGTGCGAAGGAACATCGCGAACCACCGGGCCGCGAAGCCGACGAGCATCAGCCGTGCCGAGGAGGCGCCGCTGGCGGCGAGGCGCAGGAGGTACTGCTGGGCGAGGTGCGTGACCCAGGGAGCGTGGACGTCCCCCAGATCGACGCTCCCGCCCTCGTAGCGGGGGTTGAGGATGTGCAGCCTGACCAGGGTCCGGGTGTGCTCGGTGGCCGGGTCGGCCTCCAGGAGCGGCAGGGTCCGCTGCCACAGCCGCAGGTACGTCGTCTTCGCGCCCTTGGCCGGCAGTTCCGCGGCGGCCAGGTCATCGACCGAGTTGTCGCACAACCAGCGCACCGCCGACTTGACCTGGGCGGGGTTGATCCGGCCGCCCTGACGCAGCTGGGCCTCGTAGCCGCGCAGCACCTGCACCACGACCGCCGGCGCAAGATCGACGAGCGGGACCACGTCGACGGACGTATAGACCGCTGCTGCGGTCAGCGCCCACGCCTCGCGGTCGGGCGTCCCCGCGTTGGACCACTGCTTCTGGTGGGGCAGGCACAGCCGGCTCCGCCGCACCACGGCCATGCGCGGGCACACGCGGACCAGGCACTTCCCGAAGCCCGGACGAGGGGCGCGGCCCCGGGCGAGGTATTCCTCGACGGTCAGCCGGAGCATCCGGCGCTCGGAGGCGCAGCTCTTGCACAGGCCGTGGACCTCGGCGGCACGGTCGCAGCCCACCCGGCACCGGTGCTCGGCGTAGGTGCGGCGGGCGAGCGGCACGGGCGCGCTCGCACACCAGCTGTCGATGTCGCTGGGGGCGCCGGTCTCTCGCCAGTCGGAGGCGCAGCGGTGGCACAGCCACGGCCAGCTCGTAGCTGGCCGGTCGCACCCGGTGTGCCGGCAGCGGCGCAGCGAGTGCCAGTCGGCGCCCAGAGGGAAGCGCAGCTGGAGCGGGGAGCGGTCGAGGCCGTGCCGGGCCAGGTAGTCCCAGTCCGGTTCCGCCCCGGCCACGGGGGCTGGGGCGGGCAGAGATGCGGAAGTCGTCATGCTGGTCCGAAGATCTTGTCGTTCACAGCCCGGGCGGCGTGGGCGACCCGGGCGTCGGAGGGATTGCGGTAGACGTTCTGGCTGGCCACGTCGCGGTGGCCGAGCAGGCGCTGGAGGACGTCGCGCGCGACGTCGAGGTCGGCTGCGGTCTCGCCGAAGGTATGCCGCAGCATGTGCGGATGGATGTGCCGAATGCCCGCGTCCCGGGCAAGATCCGACACAAGATCCTGCACCCGCCGGGTGCCGAGGACCTGCCCGCCCGGCTCTCCCGTGGGACCTGGGAACGACACGAAGGCCCAAGAGGACTTGCCCGCCCTGGGGATGGTGAGGCGTTCGCGCATCCAGTCGGCGTAGAGCATCACCACAGGCTCGGGCACGGGAACAACAACGGTGCCGCGGCTCTTGTTCGCCGCCCCGCGCGGATGGCCGTCACGCTTCTCCAGGTGCAGGTGGGGACCCAGGCTGTAGGGACAGCCCGGGACTGTACTGCCGACCGGGACGAGGTGAATGTCCTCGCGCAACAGGCCGACGACCTGGCCGACGCGCAGCGCGCACGCACCGAGCAGAGCGACTATGCAGCGGTCGCGGGCGGTCTTCGTGGCACGTAGGAGGGCGGCGAACTCCTCGTGGCTGGCGGCCGGTGCCCGACCGGAAGCATGACTCGGCCGCGGATCGACGCGGATACGCGGCTCAAGTACCAGTTTTCCTGCCGCCGGGTGCGGAGCGGTGACGAACAGGGCGTCGACCGCCTTCGCACTGATCCGGCGGAGGTCGGCCAAGTGCTGGTAGAAGCCGTGGATTGCCGCCAGGGCGGGAGCGAGCGTGGAGTCCTGTGGCAACTGCCCCTGGCTGCGGCCGCTCGTCAGCCGGGGCGTGGTCCGCAGCTTCATCAGGTAGTGCGGGAGCTCGGCGGCCGCGTGCTCCCGCGACAGGCCTTGTTCGTCGCACCAGGCGTGGAAGCGCTTGAGGTGACCTGCGTACGCCTTTGTGGTCGATTCCGCGCGGGTCCGGCCGAAGCGCAGGTGGCGGAGGAAGCCGTCCACGTCCTCGACGACCCTCAAGGTGGGCCCGGCAAGAACCGTCCAGTAGGCCAGCGTGTCAGTGACCTCGACCCGCAGGATCTCGGCGGTCGGCCTGTCCGCAGCGAACACAAGCGGAATGTAGCAGCTCGATCACTCAACGACATAACCGGTGTTGGAACCGTGCGCGAGTGCATCAAGGGGCGCATGGATGATTCGACTCACTGGACCGCCTGCCCGCGAACGGAACGAGTCAGTCGACGCTCAGACGCGGTTCATAGAAGGCTCCAGGTGCGGGAAGGCGCCCGTGAGAACACGGGGGTTCATGGGGCTGGCCAGCACCAGGACGCCCACCAGCGGCAGTCCCTCGACCGCGAGGTCGCCGGCACCCAGTGGCGCCTCCTGGTCGAGGAGTCCGTAGGGGTGGTGCAGGACGGCGGGCCAGCCGGACAGGTAGTGGTGCCGCTGCACGAAGGCCTTCGCGGTGGCCTCCGGGATGGCGGTCACCGCGTAGCGCTGGGCTCGGAACCCGCCTTCGGAGACGTGGCGCCACGTTGGGGTGCCGTAGCGCCACCGCTGGGTGAAACCGCGGGGGTCGCCGAGCTGCATGGCCCGCAGGTCGGCGGGCCGCGGCGTGATGATCGAGGTCATGGGCACCTGCGCTGGGCGTCGGTGATGTGGTCGAGCAGGTCCTGGCGCCACCACAGGGCGTGGCGCATGCAGTTGTTCTCGCGCTGGTGGGACTCACTGCATCCGCGCTCGTGGCGGCCGCCGTAGGACCAGGCGAGGCTGTCGGCCGAGACCACGCTCTTGTGTGCGATCTTCAGCCCGGCCTTCTTGAAGCCGAACGCGTGGATGCGGATGCCGGCCCGCGCGAGGTCCGCCAGCAGCATCACGGGCAGGTCCAGGCGTGGGCGGCGGCAGATGCTTCCGACGCCGACGAGCGGTTCCTTCGTCAGGTCCACTCCGGCCTTGTCGAACATGTCGACGCACTGGAAGTAGCTGACGGACGTCCACCCCTGGATCACGGGGATGATCGGCAGGTCGGGTGCGAGCGAGCGCAGTTCGACGAAGTTCGCAACGGTCAGCTCGAGATGCTGCTTCAACGTCTTGCCCGTCTTGCGGAGCACATCCCATTCGCACATCCAGTCCTGCTGGGCGGCGGCGTGGAGCTGGCCCACCTCCTCGTGGTAGCGGCGGACCGCCGCCGCGTAGGTGCGGGCGTCCTGGCGCCACCCTCCGTGGAGCGAAAGCTCGCTGAATCCCCCGCTGTCGAGGAACCATCTGTGCCGGGCGCGTGGCAGGGCGCGCCGGCCTGTGAGGCGGCGGTGTGAGACACACAGGGGGACGTCGGCCGTCTCGAGCCAGGCCGGGTGGTGGGCGCCCAGGAAGAACTCGAAGGGCGGTGCGGGCGGTGGTGCGGTGGTGGTCACGGCGTGCGGTCTTCCGATGGAATCGGGGCGGACGGGTCGAGATCGGGCCAGGGCGCGGGCAGGGTGGGGTCGTCGTCGCGCTCGCGGACCTTGTCCAGGGCGCCGGCGGCCCGGAGGCGGGGGACGTGCAGTTCGGCGGCCTCGTGGCCGCTGGGCCTGCGGCAGCGTCGGCCCGCGGGCGCCGCGCACCCGGGGCAGTCCATCGACAGGGGGCAGGTGTAGCCGTCGACCAGACCACCGCAGCGGCACGGTGCCCCGAGCGGTGTCCCGGCCCGGTCGATGAGAATGCCGCTCGCCAGAAGGGCCTGAAGCTCGGACAGGAGAGCGGGACGGGGGACCGGCTGGGTCAGGGCCGCGTCCGGGCGGTTCACGCCGGACACTGGGTGCCCTCGCAGAAGTCTGCGTCCCTGGGCCACAGCCAGGTGATGCCGAGCCTGCTCAGCAGCCCCGTCAGGTCGCTGTCCGGGGGCTTGGGCACCAGAAGGGTCTTGGTGAGGGTGTCGCCGAACAGTCCGCCCAGGTCGAGGAGTTCGCCGATGGCTTCCTGGAGGGCCGGGCGGCTGGTGGTGCCCCGGGCGACGACAAGCCGGCCCGAGGTGAGATCGACCAGGTCGACGGCCAGGGGGTGGGGCTCACCGGCCATCTTCAGGGTGCATCGGCTCAGTTCGTGCCCGGCCGCCAGTAGGTGGTCACGCAAGGCGCAGAGCAGCAGCTCCGCCGCCGCGTCCTGCTGCGCCGGCTCGACTCCTGGGTGGGGGCGGAAAGGGTGGGAGAGGGGAACGGGGGCGACGCGGGCATGGGCCGAGCGCGGCCCCAGGGGGAGGAGTGGAGCGGGCTGAGACGGCAGGGCCGGATCGTGCATGGCGGACCAATCGGGGTGATGACGTGGGGTGGGGCGGGCCCGACCAGTGAGTCCTGGCCGGGCGAGGGGTCAGTCTGAGATCAGACGCATGCGCTGGGCTTGGGCATCCCACCGGCACTCGGTGTAGAGCCGGTTGAAGTCAGGCATGGCGTCCGGGTGGTCGGCCGGGCATGGCTCCCAGCCGCTGGAGCCCAGTCGCGCGTAGAACCCGTACTCGTGGCACTCGGCCTCGCCGGGCAGGCGTCCGGTCCACGGCGTCCTGCACCGGTCGGTGAAGTGGCCGCAGCCGGAGCGCTGCAACCCGGTGAAGGCGCACCGGGCGAGGTCGCAGAGATCCGTGTGCAGTGATCCGGCCGTCACGTAGCAGCTCGGGCAGGGCCCGTCGGCGGACTGGGTGTCCGCGGCGACGTTGACCAAGTGCTGCAGCCGGGCGCCGATCCAGGCCTCCTTGTACGCCACGAAGGTCTTGACGGTCTCGTCGGTCAGGCCGAGCGGGCCCGTGACCGTGATCTCCCCGGTGTCCGTGACGGCGAGTTGGGTGTCGGTGTAGCTGGTGCTGGTGATGACGGTAATGCTGAACGAGCCGCTGGTGAGCGTGCGGCGGGCGAGTGTCACGGGAGGGCATTCCTCTGGGCGGGGCGGGGCAGTCGTGAGGCGATGGGAGCGGAGGGGCGCGAACTTCGCGGTGCGGGGTTGGTCGGCTGGCCGGGAGCGCCCCCGGCGGCTGCTCGGGGCGGTGCACCCGTGCCCCGCGCGACCACTCGCAATGACGTCGAAGTAAATCCAGTTATGCGACGTCGTCCGGGTGGATGGTGTGGTGCGCGGCCTCGGCGACCAGCGTGCCGAGGCCTGTGCGGAACGGGGTTCCGTCTCCGGGGGCGGGGTTTCCCTGCTCATCGCGGAACTCGACGAGCAGAAGCCGCGCCAGGGTCTGCTGTGTCGGCCACGGCACTCCTCGGGCGAGCCGCCCGTCAGGCCCGATCTCTTCCGTCAGGGCCTTGATCTGCCCCCTGTTGAGGGCGGCGCGACGGCCTGCCGCGGTGATGATGAACGGGCGGGAGTCGTCGGCACAGTTCAGGTCCTCGAGGGCGGCTTGGCCGTCGAGAACGAAGCCGTCGGTGTCGTTGCGGTAGGCGTACTTCTCCGTGACGAACAGGCGCAGCATCCTCGGGCCCACCTTGGGCAGGTGGCCGTCGGGGTGCACGGAGGCCGTCCGCAGACGGGCGACGGCCGTTGCGGTCAGCGTGGTGGAAGGCATGAAAAGCTCCCGGATGTCGGGGTGGAACGAGGGGTGATCCTTCAGCGGAGGGTGAGCCGGGGGGCGTAGTGTCGGCCGATGTCGCCGCACGGGATCTCAGCGCCAGCGCGCCGGGCCTGGCTCAGAAGGCCTTTCAGGGTCCGCTTCTTGGAGTCCGCGTGCGCACCGAGGTGTGGCCGTGTGATGCGCTTGGGCAGCCGGTCCAGCGGCCACTCCCACACGAGGTGGTGGGGGTACTTCGGGTTCCGCTGCCGGTCCAAGGGGCCGATCGTCCGGCGGCCCTCCGCCGTGTAGACGAACAGGGAGTTGGCGCAGAGGAACTTGCCCTCGGGGAAGAGCTCCGCCACGACGGCACAGATCGCGTCGAGAACCTCGGGGGTGGTCTCCTTGAGAGCGGCCCGGGCGGCGTCCATCTTGCTGATGGCATCTATTTCTGGGGTGTTCACGGGTCTCCCGGGGATGTCGGCTCTGGGTAGTGGGTGCCGTCACGTGTGGCGGGGCAGCCGCCCGGGCACTCACCAGCGTTACTCACACAATACATCTGTAAATCCAGTTATGCAATCTCCGGGGGTGGTGTCCGACATCCCTGGCCCCTGACTGGTCGTCGGCCAGGACGTCGGGACCGGGCCGACCATCGTCGTCCCCGCTACCTGGCCGCCCGCCGGCCCGAGCACCCTCCGCAGCGCGAACCGGGTCAGCTCTCCGACGGAGTTGGTATGGCCAGCTGTCCGGGATCTCCGACAGGGCATCCGTCACAGTGAGGGGCGGCCCGCCGTGGACCAGCGCCGGCGGCGCCTGCCGCTCGCTCCCTCGGGCGGTCAGCCGCCGTCCTTCTGCCGCCGGAAGGGGGCGGATCCGCTGCGCTGAACCCAGGGCGTCTTCGTACGTGCCGGGTAGATCAGGCGACCAGGCCGTACAGCGCAGCTTGACGGGCGCGGTACTTCGTCGTCATCGCCCGCCCGACATGCGCCGCCATCGCCGTACCTGCCGGCGGCCGCGCGGCGGGTCCCTCGGCCGCCTCCAGGGCTTCGGCGCGTCGGATGATCTCCCGCATCGACAGGCCCTTCTTGAAGTCGGCGCCGATCTTGGCCTCCGTCCGGGCGAACGCCGCGGCGAGCTCCGGCACGCGTCGCGCTCCGTTCACGAGGTCGCTGTTGCATCCGAGGACACAGAAAACGCAGCTCAGGCGCCGGTTTCCCCAGTCGTAGGCCGGGTGGTACGGCAGGCGGGAACGGGCGATCTCCCGCCAAACTCTCCGGTCGTTCCACGTGTGAATAGGCCGCCATGTCGTGATGTGCCGGCGCCCGTTGCTCGCCCCGCGGTCGATCTCCACCTCGGCGAGCTTTGCCCGCTGGGTGCTTTCGGCTGCGCGCTGCCCGATGCACGCCAAGATCCGCACGGGACGCCCCAGGTGCGCGAGCTCGTTGGTGAGCCGGGTGTAAAGGGTCCGGATCGGTCCCCGTTTTTCGCCGCTCGTGCACCAGCGCGCCGAACTCGACGGCCAGGCCGGCGCGACCTTCGCCTGCGCCGGGTTCTCGCCGCGCTCGAGAGCTTCCTCCTCCGCCTTCGCCTTCAGTTTGCCGTGGCGGGTTTCGACCCGGTCGAGGAAGTCGACGCCAGAGGTCACCACCTCGAACCGTCGGACCCCGCACAGGCGGGCCTGCAGTTCGGCGAGCTCGCGGGTACCTTCCCACTCGGCCCGGCCCAGGTCCGCGTGCACGACGACGACCTTGTCCAGCATCCCCAGAGCCTTCGCGCGGCGGACGACATAGGAGAGCATGGCCTGGCTGTCCTTGCCTCCGGAAGACGACACGACCACCCAGTCCGCGTCCCGGATCAGCTCATCGGGAACGGTCGTCGACGGCGTGAACGGCACGGACGGGTGCACAACCCGCCTGCGCCTCCGCTTCGGCTTGGGCTTCGGAACGACCAGGACGGCCGCGGGGACCTCCTGCGGGTCCTCGAGGCCGCTCAGGCTGAAGAGGGCGTCTGTATGCATAGCGGGGCGTCCTTGAGGGTCGGTGCGCATCGGGCCGGGGCGAGGCCTGGGCCATGCCCCGGGAGCCGGTGGTCGAGCCCGTAGTGGGGTGGGAGGGGCGACCGCCCCAGACCGGGGCGATGAGTCGAAGGCACGCCACCGGATCGGCAGCTCCGGTGCCGTCTGGACGAGGCCACGGGCAGCCCGGAGCTGCCGTGTCAGCCCGCAGTCGTCACGACCCGCCCTCCTGCGCGGCGGCCTGGGGCCCGCAGCCCGGCTCCCACGAGAGGTGGATGACTGCCGGACGCTCACCGGGTTCGTACGCGAAGTGCCACCTCAGACCGGCCTCGTCCGTGGCACGCCGACGGCCTGCGTGGTTCGACGGGGGGTCGGGCTGTACGTGGGTGCTGCGGCTGTACGCGGCCTCGACCACCTTCTTCCCCGTCGAGCGGGTGAACTCCGTGCCGAGTACGTCCCGGGCGAAGCGGCGCAGCACCAGGGTGGTGAAGCGGACCGGGAGGTCGTCTTGCAGCGCGAGGACCCAGCGCTTGTCCCTGCGGTGGCCGCTTCGGCTTCGGCTTCGGCTTGGCACACCGGCCTTGACCTGGCCGTAGGTCCGGTCGCGGTGCGCGGTGCTGTAGCCGAGGACGCGGTTCGCATCAGCGGAGAGCAGAAGGGAGAACCCTTCTTGGGCCAGCAGCCGCCAGGCACCGCCCTCGACGCGCTGATGCGTGCCGGTGGCGATGAGGTTTTCCAGCAGCGAGCGGATCTCCGCTTCCGCCGTCGCGCGGTCGCCCCCGTGCGTGGCGCAGTACCGCTCGATCGCCGAGCGGGTCACACCGAGCTGCGGATCGTGCGCTTCGTCGGAGGTCAGAGGCAGTCGATCCGTGGCGGCCGTGACCGGCTCGCGCGTGGAGGGAGCGGTCGGGCACGGGACTACCGGGTCGGCGGGCTTCTGTGGGCGCCGGAAGCCGGCGCACGTGCCGCACCACCCGTCGGCGCGCCGTGTCGGCCGGTGGCAGCGGCTCCCGCCCCGCTCGTAACGGGAGCAGCGACTGTTGCTCGTGAGAGCCGCCAGGGAGGAGGGGTTCGGTCGGTTGTGCATGCGTGGTCCTTGCGGGCGGAAGGCAGATCGAAGGGGGACGGCGCCCCTATCCGGCGAGTCGGACGTCGAGGCTGAACACCAGGTGATCCGGCGGCAGTTCGTCGAGGTAGCGGTTGGCCAGATCCAGGTAGCGCGTGCTGCGGGTCTCGGCGTCGTCGTCGGCGTCGATGAAGGACGGGTTGATGTGGAGGGTGCCGTCGACCGTCAGGAGAAGGTCGCCGGGAACGGCCCGCTGCCGGGCGCGTTCGACGAACGCATCGTGGTCCAGCGCGACCAGGGCGGCAGTATCGGCTTTCCGGCGGTGCGACCGGGGCGCGTCAAGGTCGGTGAGGACCTGGAGCTGCGGTTGGGCGCGGAACTCCTGCAGTGCCCGGCCGGGGTCCTGCGGATGGCGCTGGTGGAAGGAGCTGAGGGGGACGGCCGGGGGCAGGGTGGCCGTGGCGTTCGTCCACGCACGGTGGAGCCGCGAGGCCTGCGCGGCACGGTGTGTGCGCATCGCGGGGAAGTCCAGCAAGTCTCGGCGGCCGCCGCTGCACGTGGGAAGGCGGGACTGGCGTGCCCGTGAGCTCTGGACGAGACTCCCGTCGCTCGGTGTGACGTCCGGGCGGACGGCGAGATGAGTGTCGTATCGCCCGTAGGCGGTCCAGGTGTAGAGGTCGTCGGGGTACGGCGCGATCGCCTCGTCGATCGCGTCCGCCCAGGCGTGCGGGTCGTTCAGGGGCGGGAGGCAGACGAGCGTGTGGCGGGAGGTCATGGGGTTCCTGCATGGGTGAAGGGCAGCGGCCGGGCACACCGGGCGGCCGGTCGCTGCCGGTCGGTCGTGTTGCTGGGCCCGGTGTTCACGGGAGCTGGAGGTAGAGCTCTTCGCCGGGGGCGAGGGAGCCGACTGCGGCATTGGTGAGCCCGCGGAGGATCGCTTCCGCCTGCGGCTTGAGGTCCTGCGGCACCGTGAGCTGTTCGATCCACTCGCGTCCGTGCCGGGACGCGAGCGGCAGATACAGCCCGTCTGAGCTGTAGCGGACCGGCTGCGGCTGGGACCGGGTCGGCTCGAACGCGACCGCGCGGACGACGAGCTGCCGGGCGTGGGCGTCTTCCCGCGCCTGGACCTCGGAGATGACCGGAGTGAGCAGCCGGGCGAGCTTTGCCAGTTCGAGCCGGGTGAGACGCTCGTGGGCGGCGACCAGGATCTCGTGGACGGCGTAGTCGTCCTGAAGGCGGCTGATCTGGTCGAGGACCGGACGGATATCGACGGCGCGGGACGTGGTGGTCATCGGCGGACCTTCCGTGGTGTGAGCGGCGGTGCCAGCGGGCAGCGTTCGGGGCCCGCTGGCATCCCCTGATACAGCATCAACCTACCGCAATAAATCCAATTATGCAATCTAAAGGGGTGGGTGGAGGCTGCTCAGGAACGCGTCCCGGCGGGCGATCGCCTCCTCGCGTTCCTGGTGCGCCTGCGTCAGACCGCTGTCGCCGGCAAGTGCGTCCGCGCAGGCGATCAGCACATCGGTCCCCAAACGCCACAACAGGCTGTTCGCGCCGAGTACAGCCGCCGTAAGGGGGTCGATCTCGACGCCGACCCACCGGTAATGCGCAGCGTCGCGGCCCTGGTCATGCAGCATCCGGGCCTGCGCGCGCCACATGGCGCCCGAGCCGGCCGCCGCCTCGCCGATGACCGTGCCCGGCGGAAGATCGTCGGCGAAGTACTCGACCATGTGATTGGTGACGACGTCGGGCGTGTGGAAGGCGCCGCGGCGGCTCTTCTCCCCGCGGTTGCTCAGCGCCTGCAGCAGCCGGCCCAGCAGATCGGTCGCCAGATAGCGCTTCGGATCGGCGCCGTACTCGAGGATGCCGCCCTTGAACAGATGGTGGGTCATCTCGGTCACGGCCTGCGCGGTTTGCTGAGGCGGATCGGCGAGCCACCGCCACAGCAGGCCGGCCCGCTCCACGAGATACGGCTGGCTCTGCCACAGGTGGGCCCACATCTGCCGGAGCACGACGATGAGGTCGTCCGGATCCAGAGCGGCGACGTCGTGGGCGAGTTCCGGGCTCTGCGCATCGGCCAGCGGGAGCAAAGCGAGCGCCGCCGTGGTGCCCAGGGGGACCTCCAGCGACGAGGAGGGCCACAGCGCCGTGATCGTGTCGATTAGGCGCCGGGCGTGCTCCTGGGGATCCTCGGGGAGGAACGCCCGTCGGGCGTGCGCGGACGGAAGCCAGGTCAGGTCACGCGGGCGGGTGGTCATCGTGTTCCTGTTCATGCGGCGCGGGCGGAGAAGAGGGTGTCGAGCTGGCGGAAGGCGTCGTGGGTGGCCTTGGCGAAGGCGGCGACGTCGCGGAGTCGGTCTCGGTGGGCCTGCATCTTCCGCTGGTGCGCGAAGGCCTGCTGGCTCAGGTCGCTGTGGGCCAGGGTGTTGCCCACCGCGACGACCGCCTTGGGGCCCAGGTCCCAGACGACGGTGTTCACCGCTGCTCCGGCGGCCGCGATCGGGTCGAGTTCCTGCATGACCCACTCGTGCTTGTGCGGATCCCAGCCGCGTTCGCGCATGGCCTGCACCATGGAGCGGAACATGCCGCCGGTACCCGCAGCCGGCTCGTTGAACGACTGCCCCCGCCCCGGCTCGGAATCGGCGTCTGATGCGCCGTCATAGAGGAGACGGGCCATCATGTCGGCGACCTCCGGAGGCGTGTGGTACTCACCCAGGCCGCGGCGCGAGCTGTGATGCCGCAGATTGGTGATGGTCCACGACATGAGGTCGATATCCGAGCGGTAGTACGGATCCTTGTCGCCGGTGTACTGGAGTACACCCGCGCGCAGTGCGGCCCGGGTGACGGCCGCGACGCCGCGCAGGGCCTGCTCGTCGAGGTCCTCCTCCGTCCAGCGGAAGATCGGTGCGGCCACATCCATGAGCTCGGGGCGCAGCATCCACGTGGCGGCGTACACCTCGGCGTAGCCCTTGGCAAGGACGCGAGGAGGCTGGGCGGCAAAGTAGCGGGAGAGCTGAGCGGCATGGAGCGCGCCTGGGGACTTGATGGGGCACAGGGCCAGGGCCGCGACCACGCCCGCTGGAATGTCCATACGGCTGCTGCCGCAGCTGCGGTACCAGGCGTCGGCGACGGATTCTCCGAAGTCGGAGCCGCGCCGGCGTGTGATGGGGAAGGGTGGACAGTCGGTGGTGCCGGCGTGCCGGGCACATCCCGGATCGCTGCAGTCGGCGGTGCCGTCGGATTGCGCGTGGCCTGCTGGGGCGAGAGCCGCCGGTGCGGGCCGCTGGGCGGAGGCGAGGGCTGCGGTGAGGCGGGAGCCCAGGTCGGATGGTGCCATGGGTGAAGCTGACTTTCGTGCGCTGTGCTGATGGATCGTGCGGCCGGCGCTGCGTTTCAGCGCGGGTCGGCGGGAAGCCGGGTGGCGGGTGCGACCTTCGGCCATACGACGGTGTCGGGTTCCACGTGGGCGCGCTGGCTGCTGAACCGGCGCCGGGCTGCGAGTTCGGCGCCGTCCGCGCGGGCAGCCGTGGTCTCGTACGACGAAAGGCCGCTGGCGTACAGCACGTTGTAGAGCGCGTCGTAGGCCGCGGCGTCCTCGTGCGGAGTGCGGTAGACGGCGAGCACGGCCATGCGATGGCCGTGGTCGGCGAAGGCGACCGTCCACGCGTCCGGGGCCGCCGGCTGGTATCCGCCGGCCTGCGCCTCGTCGAGGGCCCGGGCGAACTCCGCCGGGTCGGTGGTGGTGTGCTCTCGCCAGGGCAGGAAGCCGTGGCCCAGGGCGTAGCGGCCTTCGGCGTCGGGCTGGCAGCGTTCGAGGACCTTCGGAGGATCGCCGAGGCCGAGGATCTCGATGGCTTCGCCGGTGAACCGGAGGTTGAGGGCGATCGAGGCGTCCGACCGGAGTTCGGCTGCGATCCGGCCCGTCACCTCGCTGGTGAAGCGGGGCTGGATCATGCCGTCGTGCCGGTGGCCGAGGACTTCGGCCGGATACGGCCCGCAGTCCTTGAGGGTGACGGAGGAGGGGAACCATTCGGCCGGTCGGCCGGGAGGCTGGGTGTGCATGCTGCTGTGTTTCTGCGTCGGAGAAGCGCGCCGGGGGCGCGACTGGCGAGGCGGCGTTCAGATCCGGCAGCTCCAGAGGCGCCGTGGGTACGCGACCAAGGATATAGACATTACGTCCCTAATTCCAATTATGCAATCTAGAGAGTGGTGCCGATCCACAGGAACCGGAACGCCGCCTTGAACTGCTCGTGACGGATCAGCGCGTCGGGCATGGCGCGCAGCAACCGGGCCCGGAACTCCGGCCCATGGGATCGACCCCGCGGGCGCGTCCCGTGGACCAGCTCGTGCACCAGGACGTACTCCAGCAGCGCCGGCGGGAGCTGGAAAACCGCCCAGTGCAGAGTCAGCCGGTGAGCGCGCTCCTGGTAGATGGCCCCGTTGCAGCGGCCGAGGTCGCGCACCGCCAACTGCGGGAGCCGGCGCCGGGTCCGCATGCGCGACCAGTGCGCCAGCGCCTCGCCCTCCAGCCAGGCCCGGCCCGCCCGCGCGTACCAGTCGATGACTGGCTGCGCGCCGTGCCTCTCCAGGTCACCGCGGTAGACGACGAGCAGTCCCGTTCCGTCCTCCTGCTGCCGCATGCGGACCGCAACGGGAGTGTCGACCAGGTGCAGTCGGATGGTGCGGCCGAGCCAGAGCAGCTCACAGCCGTCCACCAGGCGCCTGTTCGGGTGCTGGGGCGCCCTCTTGGCCATCTGCCGGGCGTGGGCCTCCAGGCGCGGGGCGTTCTGGCGGACGAACTGCGTGATCTCGGCGGCCGTCGACGTCGGCAGGATGCGCACGACACGGCGCCCGTCCGGTCGCGTCGTCACTGCATGCGTGGTACGCCGATGTGACACCACGACGTCGAAGGTGCCGGAGGCGAGGATTCCGTCGGCTTCCAGGGCCGCGGTGACGCCTCGGATGAGGACCTCATCCGAGGCGGCGGTCGGGTTCATGAAAAGGAGCTCCTGTCGGTCGGTCCGGCGGGCGGGGCGCCGGCGCCCGGTGCCGGCACGCCCTGCCGGCACCGGGCGCCGGTGGCGTGCCAGCGGGGCAACGCGCGAGGCCCCGGCGGGAGCTGAGCTCGCCGCCAGGGCCATGCAATCGGGGAATGATGGGGTTGGGTCGGGCCGTGTTCCTCCGGTACGGATCGGGCCCGTGACGGACCCGGCCCGGTCGGGGCGGTGCGGGGGCCGGGCGCCGCTGCCGATTACGCAGCGCCTCGTGATCCGTCGCCGCCTCCACTGACCATGGCGCGGACGTAGCCGTGCGCAGCCGTGGTGTCCTGCGGGTTGCCCAGGGCGGTGGCGAGGGCCGTGACCAGGGCGCGGAGCTGGTGGCTGAGACTGTCACAGGTGATCCAGTCCCAGGCCGCGTCGTGCCGTTCACGCAGCGGGAGGATCTGACGGGCCAGATCCTGCGCGATCTGGTCGCGGGCGGCCTCGCACAGGGCGTCGACCAGGGCGGCCGCCCGGGGTTCGGGCAGACCGCCGTCAGCAAGCCTTTCGATCATGTCGTGACGCTGGCTCTCCAGGTCGAATGCCTGTTGCCTCGCGCGACTTCGAGCGGAGGGATGCATGGGGTACTGGGCTTCTCTCTGGGTGGGCGGGGGCGCGTCCTTCTGCGTGGCCGGCTGTGTGTGGCGCCGCCCAGCGGTGGCTGCCCGGCGGAGGGCGTACCACCAGGCAGCCACCGCTCATGCGGCCATGCGTTCCAGGAGTGCGCGCGTGGCGTCGCTGCGGGTCGAGTCGAGGATCCGGAAGTACGTGTCCTCGTGCCGCCGGAAGGCCGCGTCGAGAGCCTCTTGCAAGTCCGTCTCGGCCAATTGCCCGAGCACTTGCCTCTGTTCGCTGCTCAAGTCGGGGGCGTCGTGCCAGTCGGCGCGCAACTCGGCGACCGTGATCGGATTCATGAGGTCTCTCGCGTGCCGTCGTTGGTCGGCGCCAGGGGCGCGGCCTCGAAGGCGACGCACGCCGGGGTCTCCTTGTGGAGGTCGGGACCGCCGTTCCGGCGGCCCGTGCCGATCACCAGAGCGCACTTCAAGTGCCGCGAGTCGTCGGCAAGTTTCTTCATCTGGAGATGAGCACAGCCTCCGCAGTGCTGTCCGGCCTGGAGCGGGCGCCGGGTCGCCGGGTGGATACCTGCGTCCAGGGCCTGTCGTATGAACCCGCGGCCGCGCCCGGTACGGCCCTCGGCCGAATCGGTGCGCTGCGTCGGGGCGCTCGCGGTGGTGGGCGAAATGGTCATGGCAGATCCTTGTAGCTACTGGGAGACGACGGCTGCGGGCGCTTCCGCCGCCGCGCCGCGGTGGTGACGGCTGCGAGCGCCGTGGCGCTGACGATGGCGAGCCCGTACGCCGAGTGCATCGCGGCGCGCGCCAGGAAGTCGACGGTGACGGCTCCGTCGGCGAACCGTGCCGGGGTGATGCCGGTGGCCGCCTGAGCCGTCATGCCCGCCCCGGTGGCGGCGGCTGCCGTCACGGCCAGCCCATGGCCCGAGCGGCGTGAGGTGCCACGGCGCGCCTGGACAACTGTGCGCTCACGGGCTGGAAAAGGTACGGACATGGTTCTCCGGAAGTCGGGCGACCGGACGGCGCCTGGCCGTGTCGGTGGAACGCGGCGACCGCATCGGACTGCGGGTCACCGTCACAACACAAGCCTACCGCTATAAATCCAATTATGCAATCCAATGGGGATGGGCGAGGGCTTCCTTCAGCCGGTCCTCGGCAAGCCTGCGGCGAACGGCTTCGGCGATCGCCGACCACACCTTTCCCCGGGCCGGGTCCGCCGGGATCGCCGGCTCACCCTGAACCCCCCGGACCGTGATCACCGTGTCACCCTGGGGTGGGCGTACGCGATGGCACAGGATGACCGTCGGCGTGCCGTGGCCAGGGATGTACGCCCCGGAGGTGTCAATGACCCACCGCATATCGAACTGGGGCAAATACTCGGTGACGAACTTGCGACCGAACTCCCGCTTCATGAACGCGTTCGAGGTCAGCTGCGCGACATGCCCGCCGGGGACCGCGAGGGAGAACATGAGTTCACAGAACGGCAGCGCCAGCGGGAACCTCCCTGCGGCCACACGCGGATACGCCTTGCGGATCAGATCGCGCTGCTGAGCGTCGGCCACCGTGATGTAGGGCGGGTTCCCGACGACGCAGTGATACTGGCCGCGCTCGAGCAGCGGCTCGCCGCGGTCCAGCAGGGAGTTCGCACAGGCCACTTGGACGGGCCACGAGTGCGGCAGCTGGTCGAGGCGGCCACGGAGAATCGAGGCGCTGGTGGCGAGCAGCCGGTACCGGGCGAGGAGCACCGCATAGGGGTCCAGGTCGACGCCGTGGACGGTCCGCAGAGCGCGCTCGATCGATGCCCGGGCGTCGATCGGTACCCCGTGCCCGCGGCCGCGGCGGCGGTAGACGCGGGCGGCGTGGAAGGCGCTGAGCAGGATGTGCCCCGTGCCGCAGGCCGGGTCGATCATGCGGACGTTCTGGGGGCCCACCTCGTCGGTCGCCGGCTCCAGCGAGAGCTCCAGGAGGAGTTCGGCGATCCACGGCGGAGTCTGGCACAGGGCTCTCGACCTGCGCGCGTCGTGCGACAGCGCCTGGTAGGCGTCCCCGAGCCGGTATCCGTCGACCCGGTGCGGCCCGTCGTCGATGGCAGCCCCTGCTTCCCAGAACTCGGCGAGGGCTGTCCAGGAAGCCGTATTGGGCGGTGAGGTCCAGAGCGGCACGACCTGCGGGTCGAGGAAACCGGCGAGCCCGGGGTGGGCGCCAGCCAGCTCGTCAAGGATCCGGCGTACGGCATCGGGTGAGGTCGGCGGCTCGGTTGTGGAGACCAGGCCGTGCCGGACGCAGTGGTGGGTGACTGCGGTCGCGTGGGCCCAGGAGACCGCAGTCGCGGTGCCGACGTCGTCGGCGAGGCGCTGGACGAGACGCTCATAGGCGCGGGCGGAGGGAGGGGTGCTGTTCACAGGGTTGTGGTCCAGGACTGGGAGCGAAGTGACATCAAGATCGTTCAGAAGAGCTAGTCGAGGATGAACTGCCCGAGCCACACGAGGACCAGGACTGCCACACCCAGGGTGATCGCGGCCTCGGCGTTTCCGGTGCCGAACCAGACGATGACGGTGATGGTCGTGCCGAGGACAAGACCGAGAAGAAAGCGGTGCGAAGTGCGCATAGTGATTCCTTGACCAGTGAGCGGGCCGGGGCGTCCGCGTAGGAGGGTGGGAGGGGCTGCTCACCGCGTGACGAGCAGTGCGCCGTTGGGCTGGACGGTCACCTTCATGCCTTCGCCTCGAAGAAGGGCCGAGCACAGAAGGCGCACCCCGCCAGTACTCCAGGCGGGATGGTAGTGATCGGGCTCCGCCTCCAGGTCCGGGGACCACCAGGTGACCTCGACGCTCTCGTGCCGGCATTCGACGACCACCCCGCTGCCCTGGAATGTGCGGCGGTCGGCGAGGTGGACATGGGCGGCGAGCACCGTCAGCACCTCGTGCCGAAGTGTCTCACCGGCCCGGTCGGGGGGCACGGAGGGTGCTACAGGGCGGTAGACGGTGTGTCCGTGAGTGCCCTGCGCGATCACGACGGTCCGCCCGGGGCCTGCCAGGCTCCTTCGGCGGCCGGCAGCCACGCACAGCTTGCGCACGCTGCGCCCGTGTACGGGGCGGGGGCGGCGTGGGCTCGGGTCTGCCGCGTAGTGCTCGTCCGCTACCAGGGACATGGCGTGCGCGACATCCCGCACGCGCTCGGCGATCTCGCCCGCACCCAGGTCGTGTCCGTCGGCGTAGCGCCACAGTGCGTCGACTGCCCGGGCTGCCGGGGAGGCGTCTGGGGCGTGCACCGTGCTGTCTCTGATGAGCCAGTCGACGACCTGCCCCGTGTACGGCGCCGTGAACGGGGCGCCTTCGAGAAGCTCCAGAAACTCCTGAGCTTCGGACTCGTCGGTGGCGGGCAGACGAGGTTCTGTCTGCATCGCAGACCTCCTCGGTGGGGGGCACCGTCGCAGATCATGGACCGGTGCAACCGCAGTGGTTCGTTCGTGCCGGGCGGGGAGAGGCTTCACCCGCCGACCCACCTCAAGCTACCGCAGTATATCCAATTATGCAACTTTGCGGGTTTGGGTGGATGCTGCTCGGCGCATCACTGCAGAGCCCACCAGGTCGGCGCGGGTGAATTTGAAAGACAACGGACTCGCCTTCACCGGGTGCAATTTGGCGAGAAACGATGGGGAGAGAGAATCTGCTAATCCTCTGCGCCTTTTTCGCCCGTCTGCAACTTTCCCCGTGTAAGGCGTCTACGGATCTCCTGGTAAATCGTCTCCCGATACCACATCGGCTCGAATACCTCCGGGCGCTTGCGGTCGCCCGGCCGCCGGTCAGGAGCTTCGATCTGTCCCCGCAGGAGATACGACTGCATGGTGCGCCGCGATGCGGGCTTCCCACTGATCGCGTTCCCACGGATGACGCCGTACTCGGTGATGTTGAGCAAGTCCCTGGGGTCCCCTGCGGGAAGAGGCTTCGCGAACTGAGGCTCGCCGCCGGCGTAGGCCGCCCACACGCGGGGCCGGTGGACGCGCACCCACGCATCCACCGTCTTCGCCTCCCACCGCCCCTCCGACGCTGGCGGGGGGAACGCGGCCGCCACGACCTTGCCGCTGGAGTCACGTCGTTCCGTGGCCTTGGTCCAGGCGTCCACGGCGTTGAAGGTCATGCCGAACCGCTTGGCCATCTCGGACCGGGTCTCGGTGACGGGCGCGACCGCAGCCTTCTTCTGCTTCCCCTTCTGGGGGCTGGTGACCGCGCCGGCCGCAGGCGCTTCCGGCCGGGGCGGCCAGTACTGCGGCCGCATGGCCTGCACCCACGCGTCGACCAGCGTGACGTCCCACAGACCGTCCTCGCCCCTCGCCGGAAAGTTGACCAGCGTGGTCCACACGGCGGTGTCCTTCGGCTTGACCCCGTACCGGGCGCTGATCCCCGCTTCGTCGATGCGGCGGTTGGTCATGGACGTCCTTGAGGGTCGGGGCGGGAGTGCGTCGGACTACTGGTCGGACTTCGCAGCGGCGGCGCCGCGCCGGCCGAGGGGGCGGAGCAGGTACGGGCGGGCGGACTCGGGCGTCCACATCGGCTCGTCGACCTCAGGCGTCTTGCCGTCGTTCGGCAGACGGTCCGGGGGCGCCAGCAGGCCGCGAGAGCGGTACGCCCGCATCGTGGACAGGGCGGTCGGCTTGCTGCGGCCCTGTTCCTTGCCGTCGAGCTCAGCGATCTTCTCGAGGGTCAGCAGGCCCGGATTCTTCTCGAAGTACCGCTTCAGGGCCGCACTCGGCTCCCGCAGCTCACCTTCCGCAGGAGCAGTGGGGGCCTCCTTCCTCGCCTGTCGCGGGGTGGCGAGGAAGGGCAGGGCAGCCTCGGGCGTCCACATCGGCTCATCCACCGCCGGCGTCTTGCCGTCGCCCGGCTTCCGGTCCGGCCGCGCCAGCTTGCCCTGAGAGATGTAGACCTTCAGGGTCGACAGGGCGGTCGCCTTGGGGCGGCCCTGTTCCCGGCCGTCGAGCTCGGCGATCTTCTCGAGGGTGAGCAGGCCCGGGTTCTCCTCGAAGTACCGCTGCAGGAACTCGCTCGCCTCCACCGCGGCAGCCTCCTCCTGCGCAGGCTTCGGCGCACCGTGCCGGCTGTCCGGCCGGCACAGGTAGGGCAGAACGCTCTCGGGCATCCACATCCGCTCGTCGACGTCGGGCGTCTCGCCGTCGCCCGGCTTGCGGTCCGGCCGCGCCAGCTTGCCCTGAGAGATGTAGTTGTCGAGCGTGGACAGCGCCGTCGGCTCGCGATCGTGCTCCCGGCCGTCGAGCTCGGCGATCTTCTCGAGGGTGAGCAGGCCCGGGTTCTCCTCGAAGTACCGCTGCAGGAACTCGCTCGGTTCCCTCCGCTCACCGTCGCTCTTGCCGGTCTTGCGCCGGACCCGGCGCGGACGGGTGATGTAGTTGTAGGCCGTCTCGCGGAACCACATGTCCTCCGTGACCTCGGGCTGGCCTCCGTCGCCGGCGCGACGGTCGGGCCGGGCGAGCACGCCTCGGGAGATGTACGTGCGCAGGGTCGCGACCGGCGTGGGCTCGCGTGAGAGGAACCGGCCCTCGAGCACTCCGATGTGGCGCAGAGGGAGAAGGTCCTTGGGCCCGCCGGCAGGCAGCGCGGTGGCCTTCTCCTTCTGCTTGGGGTGAGCCACCACCCAGGCCTCCGGCTTGTGCTCCAGGACCCACTCATCGACAGCTGCCTCGTCGTACAGCTGGGTCTTGCCCCAGCCCTTGTCGAGGCACGGCGGGAAGGTCTCCTCGAGCGTCCAGGAGGCGGCGGTCGAGCCGCTCACGTGGTAGCGCTTTGCGATCTTTTCGACCGTGGTCTGCTTGATCTTCGAGTTTGCGGGGATCATCGTCTGCTCCAGGGCCTGCGTGGCCTGATCGTTTCCTGCCGGGCCGCGGATGCGCCGGCGGGGGGATGCTGTTGTGCGTGGCCAGCGGCCCCTTCCTGTGCCTTTGCTGATGCCCGGACGGGGCTGGAAGGGCGCAGGGAGAGACCCGGCTCGCAACGTACAGCGATTCAAGCGATTAAGCAATTCGTCGTGGGTGTGTCGGTGTGGATCGCCGCCGGAACCGACGCGGGCGTGCCGGGGAGCCTGTGCTCCCCGACACGCCTGGAGGTTCGCTGTGCGGTGATTTCCCGGCCCCGGCTGGCGAGCCGGTGGCCGGCGGTCAGGAAGCGAGACCGAGGCTGCCTGCGGCCGTGCGGCGCTGCTTCTTCTCGGCGAGCTTCTTGTCCAGGGCGCGCTGCAAGCTGCTGAAGGTCTCGTCACCCTGCCGTTTGAGCAGCGCCGGGATGTAGTTCGCGGGGATGCCGACCTTCGGCGACTCGCTCAGGACAGACAGGAGGTCGGATTCCGTCTGGTCGGTGTAGCCCGCCGCCTCCAGTTCCTCGACGCCGGGGAACACGTCGGCATGGCGGTCGCTCTCCAGGTCCAGCAGAAAGTCCTCCTTCCCGCCCAGGCTGTAGCACCACAGGAAATTCTCGGGCGGATTCGGCTCAACGAGCCTGCGGAAACGCGAAACGGATTTCGTGTAGCAGTAGAACCAGGTGTCCGCGGGGGCGTTCCGCATGATGCGCAGCCACGCCTGCAAGTATTCGTCGGAATGGAAGTCGCCGGAATCGTGCAAGCGAATCCATTTGCCCCGATACCGCCGGTGGCGGAGTTCCTCGGCCATCTGGGATTCCCACTCGTCCAGGGCATGCATCGTCATCCACATGTTGCGCTCGTGCGCGGCCAGGACGACCGGCCACCGATAGGTCCCCACCCTCGCGTAGCAGAGCTTCGCGCAGGCCCCGGCCTCCGGGCAGGCGTTGTATGTCGATCCGTCGGAAAAGCGGCCGGCCCAAGCGGGAAGTGGCCAGTTGAAAATCCCTTCGGCCCGCAGTTGCCGGTTCTGGGTGAGGAGCCACCGGCGCGCCTTGGGCTTCGTGTGCGGCGTGTCGGTGGTCGAGCTGGTGTTCATGTCGTGCTTTCCGTCTGGTTGGAGCTCGATGTGTCAGCAGGGCAGTCGTCATGGGGCGCGGCGCAGGCGTGCACACCGAACTTGGTGATGCCGCCTGCGGTCATCAGCGCCAGGTAGGCGAGACCGAGGTCCAACTGCTGGCCCGCCTCGGCGGTGTGCTTTTTGCTCGGGAACTGGAGAACGTCGCCGCGGCCGCCGATGGCCGCGGCCGCCGTGGCCCGGAGCGGGTCCAGTGCGTGCGGTGGCATGCGGCTGATCTCGAGCATCGCGATCGGCAGCGCGAACAAGAGGTGTTCGGTGAGGCCGTCGTGGAAGATCTGTTCCTTCTCGGTGCGTCGTGCAGGGGCCGGCACCGACACCACGGTGATGGTCGGTTCGGCCTGCTTCCGCAGCGGGTGCGGGGGATGGGAGCGAGTCATCGGTACTGCTTCGATCTATTCGGGCGCTGCGACGCGTTCGGGCGCCGCGACGCGGGGTGCTGCGGACCCGACTACGTCGTCAGTGGCTGACCCGGGAGCGGGCAGTCATCGTGATGGGCGGGCGAGGTGCGGTAGAACGGGGACTCGGCGAGGTCCTGGGCGCCACGCAGCCAGTCGCCGTAGTCGGCCAGGTTGTTGATGCACACCGTCGGAACGCGCGCTCCGCACTGCGGGCACGGGGCGATGGGGCTCAGGGCGAAATGCCGGGTGCTGTCGTAGGCGGCTAGGAACTCGCGGGACACGGTTCCGGCCGGGATCTGCAGCCGGATGGCCGGGCTCACTGCCCCTTCGATGAGGGGATGGAGGTCGTCGGCCTGGCTGATGACGGTGACCCACTGCCTCAGGCGGAGCACGTGGCGCAGCATGGTGCGCGCATAGCCGGCGGTGGCGAAGACAGCGTATGGAGCTGTCGTGCCGCCGGCCCGGCTCGGCCGGCCTTCTGCTGACCTTTGGCCAGCCGCGCGGAGTGCCGCGTGGTCGAGCCGGGCCAGAGCGCGGGTGCTCATCATGAACGGCATGGGCAACTCCATTGATTGAAGGGCCGGTTGCAGGGGAGTTCGGTCCGGGCGCGGCGCAGTGGGCGCCGCGCCCGGGGCCTGTGCCTCCGCTGTGCTGGGAGGGGGCAGCGGAGGTTGAGCCACACATGGGCGGCTCCTTCACAGGGCCGCCGGGCGGCGAGTGTTCACGCCCGACGACACACTCAAGGTACGGCAGTAAATCCAATTACGCAACACGAGGAGTGGAAGGTGTGGCCGATCAGGGGAGTTGCATAAATGGAAATAGTGCTGTAGAGTTGAGTCATCAACGCCGGAGAAGGTGACCGGCGAGCAGTACCAGAAAGGTGGCGAACCCGTGTTCACCACTGAGCAGAGGCCCGTCTTCGTCTATGGCACGCTCCGTGCCGGGCAGGGCAACTACTTCGGCATCCTGGAGGGCACCACGATTCAGGAGCGCCCCGCGATCCTGAACGACTACGCGATCTTCGGTTCCGGTGTCCCCTTCGCGATCCAGCGGGACGGCCGGAAGGTCGTCGGCGAGGTCATGGACGTGGACCCCGAGCAGTGGCCCGACGTGCTCCGTCGGCTCGACCGGCTCGAAGGCTACCGGGGCGAGGGTCGCAACAACATGTACGACCGCAAGGTCCGCACCGTGACTCTTGCCGACGGCAGCGAGATCGAGGCGTACGTGTACCTCGCGGGCGAGTCGTCCCGCCGCTGGTTCACCGACGCCGAGGAGATCCCCGACGGTGACTTCGTCAAGGCGGAGTCCCGGTAAATCCACACCGCCCTCTGGGGTGGGCGGATGAACACCCCACCATGCAGTACCCGTCAGGCCGCGCGCGGCGCGGCCTGACGGCTTGAGCAGTACACCTCGGTCTCCTCGCGGAGAATCGAGGCAGAAAAGGAACAACTATGTGCGGTCTGTTCGGAGTTGTCCGAAACCAGACCTGTGACCCCACCCGCGCCACCATCATGTGCGTCGCCCTGGGCCAGCTGGCCGAGGAGCGGGGTAAGGACTCGGCGGGGCTGGCATTCGCCATCTCCGCGACGAAGAAGCTCGACCGGCGTCCGGTCACCAACCGTCGCGACGTGACGGCGGGCGGCTGGCGGATCATCAAGGGACCGGGCCGGTTCCGCGATGTGTGGAAGCCCGCCTACAACAGCGCGCTCGACGCGGCTCCGGTCGCTCTCGGTCACACCCGCTGGGCGACCCAGGGCGGGACGACGCTGGTCAACTCCAGCCCGCTACAGGTGGGGCAGCTCATCGGCACGCACAACGGAGACGTGGACACCTGGCCGCTCCGGTCGGAATTCGGTCTCCCGCGTCCGACCGGGGGCACCGACACCGAGGTCCTGTACCAGGCTCTCGATCAGGCGGGCGGGGTCATCCTGCCCACCCTCGACGTCCTGGAGTCCGTCGTGGGCCGGGCTGCTCTGGTGTGGACCGACCGGCGCTGGCCGCAGCTGGTCATGCTGGCACGCACGGCGGTGAGCCCGCTCTCCGTCGCTGTCGACACCGAGGGGAACCTCTACTGGGCGTCCAACCCCGGATGGTTCCGCAAGGCCGCTCGCGCGGCGGACGTGACCATCGCCGAGATTCTGATGGTGCCAGAGGGCACGCTGATGATGATCGACTACTCCTCGGGCAGTCCGGCGCTGGTGGGCGACCGCCGCTTCACCGCGACGGCGCGGGCGAAGGACGACCGGCTGGCGCACATCGTCGCCTACCGGGGCTTCAGCATCGAGGACCAGGTGGCCGACGAGGAGGTGTGCAGTCACCGAACGCTGCGTGAGCCCCAGCGCTCGCGGTCCGTTTCGGCGCCGCTGTGGCTGTCTCCTAGCGGCAAGTAGGTCATCGACCCGGAGGAAGAAAGGGGCCGGGGCACCGCAAACTGCGGTGCCCCGGCCCCTTTTCGCTCTTTACCGGCCTCAGTACCGGCCGTCGTGCCAGCGGGTGCCGGCGAACAGCGCGGCCACCTGCGCCCGGTTCTCCTCCCGGCCGAAAATCCTGTCGGCCATGTCGCGGAACGAACGCGTGGCATTGGTCCATGCCTCGCCGGTCAGAGGTCCACGCTGCCCGGCCTGAGCCCTCGCACGACGGTGGTGCCCGACCCGCTGCGGAGGCGGCGGCGGAGTGCTGCCGGCCTCCCGCAAAGCCGCATTCGTCAGGCCCAGCGACACGTTGACCTGGGCCTGGATGGTCCCCGGGTCCAAGGAACCGTCCCACATGCGGAACTCGGCGTGGTCACTCTGCCGTCCGTGCACGGACTGGAAGTTCAGTCCGATGTGATGGCTGTTGTTGTAGCTCTGGACGGCTGACACTGAGGTGTACGGGCGCGACGGCTGGGTGTTCGGGGTGCACCACTCCAGCCCTCGATGACGGTCGGCAGCGGGGTTCTGGGCGAGCCGGTAGATGACGTCCTCGTACCCGGCCACCGTGTTGATCAGCTGGTTGTGGTTCTCGACCGTGTGGTCGTAGTCGGGAACCGCGACGTGGACGTGGCCGCCCGTTCGCGGACTGGCGATGCCCCCGTTGCGCCGGACGATCTCGCACACCTGCGCCAGGTTGTTCCAGGTCTGCGGCTCGTCATAGAGAATGGGCGAGACGATCTCACCGGCGACAGTGCTGTCGTACTCCAGCCGCCACGCGTTCGGTGCGTCGGTGTAGCCCGCGCGCGCCGAGGCATGCCAACCGTTCACGTTGGCGTCCGGCGCGATCCCCGCTTCGTGGAGTTCGCGCGCGATGCGCCGGCTGGCGGCCTGCCGCTCGGAGTGCGTCATGGAGGCCGGGTAGTCGAATTCGATCTCGACACCGAACGCGCGGCCGCCCTCACGGGCGCCGAGGCCGCCCGTGGCGTTCTCCGTCATGTAGGGCACCAGAGGCTCGCCCGCCCGCTGGCGCTCTCGGGCCTGGTCGTACGCCTCCTGGAAGGCGTCCATGTCCTCCAGGTAGGAGCGCACCGCGGGCTGGGCCGCCCGCTCGGCGCGCGCCTGGTCCTGTGCGGCGATCGAGGCGGCGTGCTCGGCCGCAACTTCGTCGAGGACTTCCTGGGCCGCGGCCCGGTCGACCGCGGAGCGGCCGCTCGAGCCGAGCTGATCCTGAACCAGGTTGGCTATGGCGCCCTGGTGAACGCAGGTGCCGTCCTCGTCGCCGGCGTGCATGTCGCCGCCGGTGCACCTCAAGTTTTCCGGGCTGACCTGGAGTTGGCCGTCCGGGCCGCGGCTGACCCGGACGTCGCCCTCGATGAAGTGGCGTCCGTCCTCGTCGGAGACGCTGGCCCCCACCTGAACCAGGGCGTCCTGGTCGTCGGTCACTTGGCCCCGGATGATGTCAGGGTTGCGCGGCAGGAACAGCAGGTGGTCGTCGCCGCTGACCACGTAGGTCTGCAGGATCGGAGCATCGGCCGAGGTGGTGTCGACGATGCGGACCGCTGTGCGCTCCGGCCGCTCCTCAATGGTGAGCGGCGCGGCCTCGGCGACGAGCGTGTCCGTGCCTCGTGTGGGCGCGACGCTGTGGTGCTGGTGGTCTATTCGGCTTCCCGACCCCACGATCATTCCCCTCGGACATTGGGCGGCAGCGCGCCCTGCTCGGCGGCCACGTGGATCACGCCGGCCTGGTGCAGCGAGACCAGCAGGCTCCACTCGTCGTCCGGCTCGATCCAGATCAGCGCGCCCTCGGGTCCCTCAGGCCGCGGCAGACGGCCGGCCGGCTTGTAGAACGTGGTCACCAGCACCAGCGGGACGGGAGCGTCCCAGCGGCTGACAACCGGCGGCGTGTCCCGCGGGGCGAGGATTGCCTGCTGCTGCTCGGGGGTGCACTGCCCGAACTCCTCCGATGCCGCGAGCACAGCCTGCAGCTGGACCTGAAGACGCAGGGCGAGCCGGATTCGGGCAGCCGCCTTCTCCTTCGGGCTCACCAGCTCGGGGTACTCCGGGATCAGGCCTTCCATGAGCTCGGTCGGGGTATCGGCGTAACCGCGCCAGCTCCCGCCGTCGTAGATCATCTCGAAGACGTAGTTGCTGCCGTCGTCCTTGGTCGGAGGGTCGAGAGGCGTGGCAGCCGAGGAGGCATTGCGGGTGCGGATGAACGTCATGACATCTCCAAGGGGTTAGCGGCGCTGCCAGCGGGTTTCGTGGAATAGAGCGGTGGCCTGAGCCTTATCCTCAGGGCGCTGGAACAGCGAGTCGACCAGTTGCCGGAAGTTAGCGGTAGTCGTACGCCAATCGTCACCGGACAGCCGCCGCCGCTGCCCGAGTCCGGCCTGACGTCGCTGCTCGCGGTGGCTGCCCAACTCCATACGCGGACCAGAGACGGCGGTGTCCTGCCGCACGGCCGCGGCGGCCATGCCCAGGGAGAGCTTCACCTGCGTCTGGATCACGGACGGGTTGAGGGAGCCGTCCCACAGCCGGAACTCGCCGTGGGCGCTCTGCCCGCCGCGCCGGGCCCCGCTGAGATTCACCGCCTGCCCATGGAACGAACTGATCTCCGAGATCGCCGAATATCCCTCGGACGGCACGGGGTTAGGGCTGCACCAGCGCGTGCCCCGGTGCTGGTTCCCCTCGGAGGCGGGGTTCTGCGCGAGCCGGTACAGCACATCCTCATGGGCCTTGTACATCTGCATGAGGCGCGTGTGGTTGGCGACGTCGTGGTCGAAGTCGTGCATGCCCACGTGCACGTGGCCGCCGGTTCCGAACGACGCGCGGCCGCCGTTACGCTCGATGATCTCGCAGGCCGTGGCGAGGTTCTGCCAGGTCTGCGGCTCGTCGTACAGGATCGGGGAGACCAGCTCGCCGGCCACGGTGCAGTCCGACTCAAGCCGCCATGCGTTCGGCTCGTCGGTGTATCCCGCGCTCTGCTGCGAGTGGTAGCCGTACTGCCGGGCCGTGCGGGACAGGCCGGCGTCGCGCAGTTCACGGGCGATGTTCTGGATCGCCTGCTGCCTGTCGACGCCGGGCTCGATGTCGAACTCGATCTCCACTCCGAAGCCGCGGCCGCCCTCGCGGGCGCCGAGACCGCCAGTGGCGTTCTCCGTCATGTAGGGGACGACCTGCTCACCGCGTTCGGCGCGGTCGCGGGCGGCGTCGTAGTCGCGCTGGAAGGCGTCGAAGTCCTCCGTGTAGCTGACCTCGTCGGGCGGCCACTGTTCGCGGGCCTGCTCCTGGAGCGAGGTGGCGGCCTGGTGCTCGGCGGCGACCTCGTCCAGGACCTGCTGCGCCGCGGCCCGCTGGACAGCCCGCTCCTCCGCACTGCCCCATTCCGGCGGGAGGTCCCGCTGCTGGGGTACGGACACGCCTGTGCCGGCGGCCTGCACGATCTGCTCGTCGAGCGAGTCCTCGGCATGCCCGAACTCATCCTGTAGACGCTGGCGGAGCTCGTAGAACTCGGCGAGCTCCTCCGGGTTCTCGCGGCGCTCGGCTACGGCCGTGCCGAGCTGCAGCACGCGGCTGACCAACTGCTGGTGTTCGTCCTCGGGGGACAGGCTGACTCCCTGGCTGGGAGCGCTGATGGTGGTGCCTGCCGCGGTGGTGGCGACGAGGTGGTGCTGATGATCGATTCTGCTGCCGGATCCCATGGGTACGGCCCCCTTTCAGTGATCTGGCCGACCGAGGCGGTGCAGGTCGGCGGCGTGATGTGCGGACGTGACGGCGGGCGCTACCAGCCCTGGTACTCGGGTTGTTGCCAGCGGGTGACCGCGTAGAGCGAAGCCGCCTGCTGCATCTGTGCGCGCCGGTGGAAGATCTCGTCGGCGAACTGGCGGAAGTGGAGGCTGTTGGTCTCCAGCTCCCCGACGCTGAGGCGGTGATCGGGCCCCCAGTCCTGCCGGTGGCGGCCGAGCGGCATCCGCTCCCCGCGCCGGGTTTGCGCAGCACTGCCGCGCACGGCCGCGTTCACCATGCCCAGGGAGAGGTTGATCTGCGTCTGGATGACGGCGGGGTCCACCGAGCCGTCCCACAGCCGGAACTCGCCGTGGTCGCTGCGCCGGCCGTGTGCTGCTGAGAGGTTGACCGCGAGGCCGTGGCCGTTGCGCTGCACCTCGCTCAGTGAGCGGTATCCGCCTGTGGGCACGAAGTTGGGCTCGCACCATTCGGTCCCGCGGTGTGCGGAGTCGGGGGCGATGCGATTGGCAGCGAGCCGGAACAGGACGTCCTCGTAGTGGTCGTACATCTGCATGAGGCGGGTGTGGTTGGCGACGTCGTGGTCGTAGTCGTGCAGGCCGACGTGCACGTGGCCGCCGGTACGTTCGCTGGCGCCGCCACCGTGCCGGCGGACGATCTCGCAGACGGTGGCGAGGTTCTGCCAGGTCTGCGGCTCGTCGTACAGGATCGGCGAGACGATCTCGCCGGCCACGGTGCAGTCGTCCTCCAGCCGCCAGGCGTTGGGGGCGTCGGTGTAGCCGGCCGCCGCCTGTGAGTGATAACCGTGTTGCCGGCTGTCCCGCGCCAGACCGGCTTCATGCAGGTCCCTGCCGATGGCGCGCAGTGCCTCCGCCTGGTCGTCGTAGTCGCCGTCGGTGACGAACTCGATCTCCACGCCGAAGCCGCGCCCGCCTTCGCGGGCGCCGAGGCCGCCGGTGGCGTCTTCGAGCAGGTAGGGCACTGCTTCTTCGCCGCGGAGCTCCCGGTCCCACGCGGCGTCGTGGACCTGGCGGAAGGCCTCGAAGTCCTCAACGAAGCTGACTTCCCGCTCGTCGGGCCACCGGTCACGGGCCTGCACCTGGAGCGCCGCGGCAGCGCTGTGCTCGGCGGCGACCTCGTCCAGGACCTGCTGAGCGGCAGCGCGCTGGACGGGGATGTCGGCCGGTGGCTCGGTGGCCCGGGGCGGGAAACCGGGGCTGTCTTGGTCCTGGACGTCTTCGCGCTCGGCGTCCTGGATGAGGCCGTGTCCGTTCCACAGGTCGTGCTCCAACCGGAGCCGGTCGCGCAGGCCCCAGTACTCCATCGCCTCCTCGAGCGAGGCCCGTCCGTTGTTCGCCTCCCAGCGGGCCTGGATTGCCAGGGCCTGGTCGATGAGTTCACGCTGGCCCTCGGGCATGAGGTCGACCCGCTCGGCCGGGGCCTCGATGGTCAGCCCCGCCGCGGTGGTGGCGACGAGGTGGTGCTGGTGGTCGATCCGGCTGCCCGAGCCCATAATCAGGCCTCGTTCCGCGGGGTGATCGTGCCGTCGGCGAGGCCGGCGTAGAAGCGGACGTTGGCGGTGAACAGGTCCTCGGTGCGCGCGTGGGTGTCGACGCGGCCTTCCTCGGTCATGACGGCGCCGTGGCGGGCGTACTGCAGCGGGTTCTGGCTGATGAGGTAGAGCCGGCCGGGGAAGAGGGCCTTGAGGGTGGCGATCCGGTCGGCGCGGCTGGCTCCGGTCAGGACCATGGGCAGGTCCGGCGGGAGGGTGGCGGCCAGGTAGGTAAGACCTGGGACCGCCATCTCCTCCCAGTCCGCCTGGGTGCGGAACGTCTGCAGGTTCATGGCCAAGGCGGGCGGCAGAGCGGGGGCCTCGTCGAGCCAGTCGAGGTAGCGGTCGAGGTCTTCGAGGCGGAGCCAGTAGATGTTGGGGACAGCCGTGACGCCGGCGGCGGAGAGTTCGGCGGCGAGCATCAGGTTGCGCCGCATGTTGATCAGGTTCTCGGCGCGGGGCTGGTTGAAGTACATCGACGCGTTCGGGGTGAGCACGAGGTCCCACTTCTGGGCGGCGAGCATCTCGGCGAAGCCGTCGGCCTTGCGGCGCGTCCAGTACGCCTCGACGAGAGGGTCTTCCGCGTAGCCGCTGAGAATGGCCTTTTGCTCGGGCCGCAGGTTCAGGAACTGATGCGCGGTCTGGCCCTCCCAGCGGGGGAACAGCTTGTGCGTCTTGGGGCTGATGACGCGGCGCAGCCCGAGGGCGTACGCGGGCCAGCGGAGCTGGGCGTCGAGGGTCGGCACGTCGTGTCCGTCGACCTGGGGAGTGAACAGGGGCAGGTCGGGGAGGGTGCCGGGCGCCCGCAGGCCGGTGAAATGCATCGTGCCGCCGATGTCCTTCATCCAGGCCTCGCGGTCGGGCCGGGTGCCGCAGCGGATCGGGCAGCGGGTGCAGGCCAGTCCCGGCTCGCTGCCGGGGAGCGGGTCCTCGGCGCGGGCGCAGCCGCAGTACTCGCAGCTGGAGGTGCAGCCGGAGCACACGGGTTCGACGGCCCTGGGGTTGTCCATGAAGAAGGGGCAGTTGTTGCAGTCGCAGCCGGAGGCGGGTGCCGGAACGGGCTTGCCGACTCCGGGCATGGGCAGGGGGACAGTCATGCGGCATCGGTCCTTTCGGCGCCGGCGCTGGTGTGGCGCTGGAGGTCGGTCAGGAGCATGCGGAGTGAGCCCGCGTCGAATCGGTGGAGGGCGCGGCCTTCTGCGAGTTGGGTGTTGAGCGCGCGCAGCGCCTCAAGGGCGGCGGTCACGACGGGCGGATCGACGGGCTCGTCAGCGCGCGGATGTTGCTCGCCCCCCGACCCTGCGGTTACCGGTTCCTCGGAGATGTCGTCGAAGGCCGTCGTTTCGCCGCCCTGTCGCGGCTGTTCAGCATCCGCGCTGTCAGCCAGGGGGGCCGCTGTGGTCTCGTCCGGAGCTGCGGCATCGTCCTCGTCGTCGTGCCCGCCGGCCGGCGCCGGCGGCCGGGCAAGTGCCGCGGCTCGTTCGGCGTTGGCTCGCTCGTATGCGGTGACCGCGGCACTGGCGGCGGTGTCGGCCGGCATGTCCGGGTTGGTGGCCTGTGCCCGGGTAGCGGCCGACAGCAGGTCCGTGCGGCCGAGACGCTTGACGGCCTGCCACAGTTCGGCGGCGGCCTCGCGACGTCCGCGGCTGAGGCGGGCGAGATTCGTCCGTGCGGCGAGCGCGACCTGGTGCTGGTCCATGTCCGCGGACAGTTCGCGCGGCAGGGTCCGGAACGCGGCAACGACCTCGCGAGCTCGGCGCGGGGTAATCTGCAGGCCCAGCCGGCGCAGCACCAGGTTCCACGGCGCGGCGAGGTTGGCGTCGCTGCCGCGCAACTTCTCCAGGGCCTCGAAGCGGGCGACGGGGTCTTCCAGCCGCTGGACGTCCTCGCTCACCTCGATGCCGGCGTTGTCGAGCTGGGCACGCAGGATCGCGCTGCGCTCCAGGAGCAGAGCCTTGGCGAGCTCGCCGGGCTGGAGGTCCTCGCGAGCCAGGTTCTCCACCAGCTGCCAGGTCCGGCGGTCCTCGTCACTCAGCGGTCCGGGGCAGATGACGGCGGGCAGCTTGTCGAACCGCGGGTTATCGGGCTGGTTGACCGCGCCCCAGCGGCAGGCCCGGTAGCGGCGTTCGCCGATCACCAGGCGCCGCTGGATGTGGTTGTCCGGACCGGGCAGTTCCTCCACCAGGACGGGATGGAGCACGCCGACGGTCGAGATCGAGGTGATCAGATCGGCGAGGCCTTCAGGGCTGGTGCTCGGGCCTGGCCCGCGGCCCTGCACGTCGGTGTAGACCGAGCCGCGCATCGGGAGCATCTCGAAACGACGCTGGCGCAGTTGCTCCGAACTCTCCAGAGCCTCGGCCAGTCCCAGTACGGCAGGCGCAGGGGCCGGGGATTCCTCAACGGCGACGGTCATCGGCAGAGCCTCCTTTCACAGGTAGTCGTCAGGCGCGCAGGCGCCCGGCCCCGAAGGGGTTATGCGTGCAGGTCAGCGGGGAGCGGGGGCGGGCGGGTGGCGAGCCGGCGCCGCCGCGGCCGGTCGGCGCAGCAGCATGTCGGTGAGGGGATGCCGCTGCTCGGGTGTTCCGCGCAGCAGCGGCGTGAAGATCCGCCCGAACGGGCCGTGCTCCTTGAGCTGCGCAAGGGTGGTGACCCCGACGGAGAGGTTGCTGGCGAGCCGGGACAGGCGCGGGTCGACCCGGGTGAGCGTGTACAGGTCTTCGGTGCGGTCGGCGAGCCGCTTGGCCAGGGTGGGGCCGGGCGCACCGTCGAGGACGATCAGCAGGCGCGGGAAGGCCGGGTACGTGTGCTGCCACGCCGGCCGGGTCGACGCCGCGGAGCGCCGAGCCCGGTCGGGGTGCTGCGGCACGAACTCGTACAGCCGCCCGTACGCGGAGACCTTCTTGGCGAGCTCGGCCGCGGTCATGGTGGCCCGGTCGAGCTCGATGAACACGTTCAGCATGGTGCGAGCGCCGCGGTGGACATGGACGTAGTGCAGGACGGCGTCGGAGATCACGTGATCGTCCTCGAAGCGGCGCTGCCCGTCGCGGATCCGGTGGGCGACCTCAGGGGTCCACGACAGGGGCGTGCAGTCGTGCCCGAGCCGGCGGGCGTGCTCGACGAACGCGATGCCGACCTCGTTGACGGCCAAGGTGTGGGCCTGGCGCGTGCTGGCCGCCGACTCGGGTGTCACCCGGTAGCGGCGGGAGAAGATCTCCGCCGCCTGTTCCACGGCGTCGGCGCCCGTCTCGGTCAGGAACCACACGTAGGGCCGGTTGAACCCGTGGCCCGGGCTGGCCTTCCCCTGGGCGCGCAGGCGCTGGACAAGGCCGCCCTCTTCGAGCGCCACCAGCTGCCGCCGCAGGTAGGACGTGCTGTGAGCAGTCGGCGTCAGCAGCCTGGCGAGCTGATCTGTGGTCATGAGGCGGTGCTGGTAGAGCAGGTCGAGGGCCGACTTGGCGACGGCGTGGAAGCTGAGGGTCCGCTGCGGGCGGTGCAGCAGTTCGGGTTCGGTCTGGGTGCTCATCCGACGTGTGACCCCTTGGTCTTGGTGAGGTAGGTGACGTTGCTGGGGGCCGGCTCCTGCTCGGCCGGGTCCGGGCCGTCATCCGGCGGCTCGGGGCCCGGATCGTCGACCGGCGGCTCCTCGGGACCGGGATCGTCGTCGTCCGGCGGGGGCGGCGGCAGCGTGGCCATGAACAGACGGATGCGGGTGTCGAGCCTGGCGAGGTCGTCGAGGATGTCCCGCACCCGGCGCCGGCGCAGGTTCTCGTTGACCGCGGCGTCCAGGTGGTGGACGTCATCGGGGCGGTGGTAGTCGCTGTAGACGTCCTCGACGCTCGCGCCCCGGACCCGGAAGGGGTCGCTCTGGCCGCCGTCGAGGGTGACGGACATGACGTAGTGGTAGCGCTGCAGCTGCGAGATCGTGTCGGGAGCGACCTTCTTGCCCCAGCGCCGCACCACCATCTGCGCCTCGTCGATGTCGCTGGCCGTGGTGGACAGGATCGACAGGTTCTGCAGCAGGCCCTGCCTCGTGGTCGCCGACAGCCGCTGCGCCATCTGCGTCATCGCCAAGAGCTTCACCTTGTACTTGCGCAGCTGTTCGGCGATCGCGGCGAGCGTTCCCTTGCTCGCGCCGTCCACCGCGGTCAGCTCGTCGATGAAGGCGTAGAAGTCCTTGCGGTCGGCGACGGGCATGGTGCGCCGCGACAGCCCGGCGCGAAACAGGTCGTAGATCAGCAGGCAGGAGACGATGCGGTCGGTGTCGCCGGTGCCGGACGGGCACACGAAGACGATCTTCCCGTTGTCCATGGCGTGCCGGATGTCGTACGTGCTCAGCGAGGACCCGAGGAACCCCTTCAGGGCGTTCGAGCTGTCGAGACGCTCGATGATGTTCGTGACAACGGGAGTTGCCTCGTTGGAGTACTTCGGGTAGGTCTGCACCCAGAAGTCCCGCAGCGTCTTCGGCAGATACGGCACGACCGCGTCTCGCCACACCTCGTCGTTGAGCAGGGTGCGGATCTGGAAGATCGTCGGCGCCAACTCGGGCCGGCCGGCTCGCGACAGCATCCAGGACAGATGGGCGAGGGTCTGCACCGATCGCGTCAGGATGGTCTTGGCTCGCCCCGCGCTGTCCGACCAGTTCAGAGCGCTCGCGAAGCCGGTGACGATCGCGTTGACGATGTCCGGGATTTCCTCCTCGCCACGGTTCTCCATGGACAGCGGGTTCCAGGAGCCCACCATCGCGTCCAGGTCCGGCGAGGTCAGGTCGATCTCCCACAGCCGCGGCGCGATGTGCGGGTGAGCGAGGTAGGGCCGCGCGCGCTGCCAGCCGTCGCCGTGCGGGTCCAGGAAGAGGGTCCCGTGCCCGTTGTGAGCGAGCGCGATGGCCTGCACCAGCGACATTTCCGTCTTGCCGTATCCCGCCTTCCCGAGGAAGAGCCCGAACAGCAGGTAGGCCAGGGGCAGGCCGGCCAGCCGCTCACCGCCGCCGGGCTTGGCCACCCACCCCAGGGGAAGGAGATCCGCCTGGCCGGTCCACGTGGGCAGGCTCGGCGGCGGCGGGGGCACCACACCGCCCGAACGGGCCACGTTGGCCGCCATGTTGTGCTTCGTGGCGGGCTTGAGAAGGCCGGCGAGCTCCGCGCCGGTTACCCAGCTGGAACGCCGCGGCGCGAACTCTCCGGTGACGAATCGGCGGTCGAAGCTGCGCCGGTAGAGCCGCGAATCCGCGCGCAGCCGCGTCACGAGCAGGTTCGCACCCACCGGGCGCAGGTGGTTGTCGCCGGCCCAGCCCTCGAGCGTTGCCATGATCTGCTCCAGCAGTATCCGCGGCCGCGCCGGGTCGGAGGAGCAGGTACGGATCAGCATCTGCAGGGCGAACACCGGATCCGCGCCCGGACCGAACTTGCCCATGGCCGCCTTGACGTCGGACACAGTCGGCATGCGCTGGCGCTGAGCGGGGCGCTGGCCGCCGCGGCCCTGCTGCCCGCGCATCTCCGCCGCGATCTCGCTTCCCAGGGACGCCAGGCGGTCCAAGCCGAAGCCGCCCCCCGAACCCTGCTGCGGAAGGCCGGGTATCGCCGGCATCCCGCTGGGGTTGCGACGCGCTCGCGCCAGCAGGCGGCTGCGCCGACGGCCGACCCGGGAGGGCGATATCGGCACCAAGTCCAGGACGATGTCCGCTCGTTCACCCAGGTCCTCACGCACATCCGCGACGGCGGCCGCGAGCGCCTCCAGCGGATCGGGCTTGATCGGCACCTCGCGCAGGGCGAGGTGGTCCGGCAGCGCCAACGCCAGCTCGGCGCGCGCTACGTGCTGCTGCTTGGGCGTGTCCTTGCGCGGCTTGGGCCTGCGCGGCCCGCGTCCGTGACCGCGGGGGGATGTCGCCTTCTTCTTGCTCACCACAGACTCCTTCGGAAGGTCACGCCGCAAGAGCGGTCTGAGAGCTGGTGTCGAGGTCCACGCCGAGACGGATCTCCGGCCGCTCGGAGCTGGCTACGGCGGGACCGACCGCCCGCATCTCGCACTGGCTGTAGCTCTGGTGGCGAAGGACCGCCGCGGCCCGGGCCGGCCCTTCAATGCGCATGGTCAGCAGGCCGCCCTGGGACAGCAGCCGCACGCGCACCGCCGTGCCGCGCACCGGAGTGAAGGCCCAGCGCGAGACGCTCCGCTGCGCCTGGGCCAGCTGCTTGGCGAAGCGGAGGACGTCCTCGAGCACCGGATCGAAGCCGGTGGTCGGGAGGAGCTCGAACGCCTGCCGGTCCTTGAGCGGCTTCCGGCCGAAGCGTCGACGCGCGACGGATACGGAGACAGCGACGACCACCGGCACGGGAATCAGCCACCACATGTTGCCGGTCAGCCACGTGATGGCGGTCTGCCCGTACGCCGGGAGGTCTTGTCCGACTTGGATCAGCCGGTCGATGACGTCGTTCGTGGTCATCGGGCGGCTCCTGGGCGCGAGAAGGCCGGAAGGAGAGAGGCAGCAGGCATGTCGGAACTCCGGGGAGACGGGGAGTGCGGATGCCTATAGAGGTGCGCTTTCGGACGCCCGTGTGACATGGGCGCCTGAAGTTTTTTGATCTCCGGCCGAGGCCGCCGGCCAAGGAGTCCGGCCGCGGTGGGAGGTCAGGTGTCCTCGACATCAGTCGGGAAGCTGCCGGATTGCTTAACCGAAGCGGACCTTGGCGGTGCGCCCCGTCTCTTGGCGATCGTCGCCTGCCTGGCCTGGGCTACCACGCCTGTCTGCAGCCCTGCGTGGGCCCGGCTGCGGCTGTCCTCGGACGTTGTCAGCATCGACCGGTATGCTCAATGCAGCGCACCTCGCTTGTGCGCGCCGGCCCGGGCCCACCCCCGGAGCTACCGGTGAACCGTGCTGCCGCGCGGGGGGCGAGTGACGACTGGTGCCCTCTTCCGAACCGCGCACCCTGGCCATGCTCGTGGTGGGACGAACCGCAGCGTCAGGACGCGACGATGGAGAAACGATGGCCCCGTCCTCCCGCAACACCACCAACCACCAGCGGATTGCCCGCGAGCTGAACCGCTCAACCGGTTGCGGCTACCAGAAGGCACTGCAGCGCGTAAAGGCCGCAGCCGACGTGGGCCAGCTGCCCGCCAAACTCGACCAGGCCGGCCGCGAAGAAGCTGTGCGGATGCTCGCCGAGAACCGCCCCCAGCCTGCACCTGCCCCGCTGGGCGAGGTGAGCGGCTCGTCCTTCGACACACCTCCAGTAGTCGTGCACGGGCTGGTCCGCGGAGGCGCGGACAAGACCGTGACCACGCTTCCGGTCGGCCAGGTGGTCGAGATGTACCGGGCGATCGAGGCGCACCGGAACCTGCGGAATAAGGAGCGGACCGTCGACGCCATGCGGGCGCAACGGGACCAGGGCCTGCTCCCGTTCCTCCTCCCCGCGGTGCCGCAGGATTTGGCGACGCAGATGGAACAGCTGCTGGAGCAGACCCGTCGGCGGTCAGGGCGGTCAGGGCGGTCAGGGCGCGACGAGTCGCAGTGAACTGCCGTACACCGGTCGACGGTCGGGTCAGCCAACCCGCTTCATGACGAGGATCTGGGACTTCCAGTACGAGAGCGGCTTGATCCGTACCTTGAGCCCCGTCTTGGGCGCGTCGATGACCTGGCCGCTGCCGATGTACATGGCGACGTGCTCGGGCCGGGCGGCGCTGCCGCGGCTGAAGAGCAGATCACCGGGTTGCAGATCGGCGGTCGACCGTATCTCCGTGCCTCGTTTGACCTGGTCGTAGGTGGTGCGGGGGAGGTTCACGCCGACGCTGGCCCAGGCCATCTTCATGAGGCTCGAGCAGTCGCATCCGTTGTTCTCCCGCAGGCTGAACGGCCTGCGGCAGTTGCCGCCCCACTGGTAGTCGGTGCCCAGTGCCGTCTGGGCTGCGGCCACCACCTGACCGGTGCGTCCGCTGCCGGCGGGGACCGGGCCGCTCGACTGCATGGCATCGGTCCACTTCTCGGCGAGAGCACGGATGATCCTGACGTAGTTCTGAGTCTCCGTATACGGGGGGATCCCCTGGTACTTCTTCACCTTGTACGGTCCGGCGTTGTACGCGGCCAGCATGTTGTCCGACTTGTCGCCGGGGATGTTGCGGACCTCTTCGGCGATGTCGCAGTCGTAGTCGACGGCCGCCGGCACCGCGTCGATCGGGTCCCAGACGTCCTTGTCGCCGTCGCCGTCGCCGTCCTTGCCGTGTGTTTTCCACGTGCCGGGGATGAACTGTGCGATTCCCTGAGCGAGCGGGACTTTGACCTCGGTCCCGTCCTTCTTCTTGATGATCTTGTAGGACTCGGCCTTGGGGTCGAAGCCGCTCTCCTGGTACAGCTGCGCGGCGAGCAGGGCCGGAGTCACTTCAGGGCATCCGTACTCGTTGATGGCCTTGTCGATCAGGGTCCGCAGCCAGTCCGGGACATCGGCGCTCTTGGAGATGCCGCCTCCGAAGCCGGCGTTCTGGATGTCATTGCCGGTGTTGTCGCTGCCGAGCTTGGTCACGACGGCCATCACGGCGGCGATGATGAGGGCGCACCAGCACAGCCAGGCGATCCCGAGGCCCGTGAGGATCTTCTTCAACGTAGTCTCCTCAGGCGTTCACGATCGCGGCGACCCGCCACGCGCCTGCGGGCACGTGGTGCATCTCGAGTGCGAGCTGGTCGTGGGAGCGGGTGGCCGGCTGTCCAGCAGCGCGGGTCGTGCAGGTGTAGAGGAGCCGCACGTACGCCCGTTCGGATGTCGCGGCGGGTGCTCCGTCGGGGGTGGCGACGCGATCGACCGCGCAGTTCACGCGGGTCTCGTCTGCGAGCCACTGCTGCCACAGCCGCGTGGACCGGTCGCCCGGTTCGCGCAGTTGGGCGGCCAACTCGTCGGTGGCGTACGTGGCTGCACGTCGGCCGGCATCGCTGAAGGAGACGTCGTGTCCCGGGCGTGCGTCATGCGAGGCCCACGCCAGGACGAACCGGCGTGCCGTGTCGGCCGCCTTCGGCGGCACTGATTCCGGTGCGGACGGCTCCTGTTCCTCTGCTGCGGTGTCCTGAGCCGTCGGCGTCGGTTCGGACGATGTGCTCGGAGTGGAGGAAAGGGGTCCTGGAGAGGCCGTGGCCGTGCCCGGCTCGGCAGACGGGGCGGCTCGGCCGGGGTCGACGACCAGGAGCAGGATCCCGGTGATCGCCAGGAGGGCGGCCGCGGCGAAGAGCACGAAGATCTTCCAGGGGCTCGACTTCTCGGGCTGGGGTGCGGGCATCGGACACCTCCTGTAGGCGAGGCAGGGTGAGGGGAGTCGGGCGCGGGGGTCAGCGCGGTGCGCTCACCCCCGCGTGGATCGATCAGCTGCGGCGTCGGGGCGGACCGGCAGGCCGCGTGGCCCTGCGAATGGCGCGCGGGGCGGTGGGCGGCGGCGGTGCCGGCGGGTCATCGCCCTTCCTGGGGACAGGCGGGAGGTTCAGCACGGGCGTGGAGACGGACGCCGGATCCACCGCGGGAACCGTCGGTGAGGAACCGGACCGCGTCGATGCCGGGGCTGTGCCGGGGACCGGGGGAGCGGTGGCGGCCGCGCGTGTGCCGGGAGGGCTGGACGGCCGGGTCGCACCTGCCATCGGCTGAGCCATCCCGAGCTGGGCGTTGGCGGCATGACGGCCGACGAACCGCGCGGCGGTCTGCACATTCCGGCGGTACTCGTTGCCGAAGGCGCGGGCTCCGTCGACCTTGGCGGTGACCCGGGCACCAGCCCGGTTCTTCGCCGCGGTGAGCTGCCCCTTGACCGCGTTGGCCCGCGCGGCTGCGGCCGTGCCTCCCCGCTTGGCGGCGGCGATTCCGCGGGGAATCCCGACCGGGGCGCCCACGGTGGCCAGGGCGGCGACCTTGGTCGCCTTCCAGCCGAAGCGGGCGCTCGCTGCTGCGCCCTTGCCGGCCATGAGGGTGGCGCGTCCGCCGCGGGACTGCGACAGCTTGTTCGTGGCTGCCGCAGCGAGCCGGCGGCGCAGTGCCTGCTTGGCGGCGCCCTGGGCTGCGACCTTCGCGGCGGTGGCGGCGCCGCCGGTGCCCACGGCGGCTGCGGCGTTGGCCGCCAGACGGGCGGCAGAGCGCAGGCGGCCTCCGCGCTTGCCTCGCTGCGGCGGTCCCATCCACATCTGCTTGGCGCTGCGTCCGGCTCGGGCGAGCGGCTGGGTGACCTTGCGTGCCTCGCCGCGTGCCTCGCCGAACAGCTGCTTGATGCCGGGGGCCGTCTCGGCGTAGCGGCCGAACTGGTTGAAGACGCTCTGGCGGCTGCCGCCGACGCGGGCGTTGGCCAGGCGGCGGTTGAGGTTGACGCTGACCTGCCTCGCCGTCTCCTTGATCTTCTTCTGGCCGACGAGCCCGGCGACCGCGGCCAGGTCGAGGCAGATGAACTTGACCGCGAGGATCTCCCCGGTCTCCGCGTCGATCAGCGCGATGATCACGACGACGAAGATGGCGAGGAACAAGATCGCGAGGATGACGCCGAGGATCGCCTTCACGATCGCGGACACCCAGCGCCACAGCACTCCGCGTCCGCCGCCCGGCAGGATGCCGGCGGCCAGGGCCCAGTGGCCCTTCATCGCCTCGAACGCCAACCAGCCCTGCGAGACCAGGAAGGTCCCGGTGACCAGCACCATGAGGACGGACACGATGATCGCGGCGAGCGCGACGAACGCGGCCGAGAAGGTCATGTCGGCCGACGCCTTCTTCGCGTCCCCCTTCTTGACCTTGCAGACCTTGGTGAAGTGCTCGCCGGCGTTGGTGAGCTGGGCTGCGTAGGTTGCTTCACCCGTGGGGTTGATCCGGTTGGCCTCGAAGAAGTCGATGCCCATCTGCTCGAAGTTGTACTTGACCAGTGAGGCCTCCGCGAACGCCTTCGAGCAGGCAGGGTCCTTGAACGTCTTGCCGTAGAGCATGAGCTGGGTCGGCTTGACGATGAACGCGTCGACGAGGGCGTCGGTGATCGGTTTGGAGACGTCCTCGGGCTTGGAGTCTCCTTCGGGGTTCTGCGACAGCACGACCGCGCTCACCTCGAGCGACAGGTCCTTGGCCTTGCCGACCATCCCCTCGTCGCTCAGCAGCATCGTGGAGCCGCCGGGGGACGGCTGGTCGTGCGTACCCAGCAGTACCTGGGCCGGGGAGAGCAGCACCGTGGTGGCCACGGCGGCCACGACCAGTGACATGCCGGCCTCGGCGAAGCCGCGGCTGCGGTTCTTGAACAGGATGTGCCACGCCGCGTACAGGCCGGAGAAGAGCAGGAAGAGTCCCGGCAGGCCGAGGCGGTTGATGACCTGGTCACGCAGGCTCGTGGCGATGTCGTCGGCGGGCTTGACGAGGATCTTGGCGAGACCGAAGTCGAGCGCCCAGTCGATCAGCCAGCACGAGAAGCCGATGAACCATTTGGCGATGCCCATGAAGAACTGCGAGAGCAGGTTCCAGATCTTCAGGTCGATGTCGTTCCAGTCGCCTGTGTCCGAATCCACGCTGTACGCGCTGATCGGGACGCCGTCCCTGTCCTTGACGTTGAACGGCTGCAGCAGCCCGTCGGAGGCGTCCTTGGGCGACTTGCTCAGGTCCTCGACCGGCCGGTTCTCATCGCCCGGCTGCGGCGCAGGCGGCGTCACGCCGGGCCGGGGCTCCATGGGGTTGTAGGAGTCCTCCGGCTCGGGCTTCGGCTTGGCTTCCGGCTTGTCGTCGTTGCCGCTGTCGTCGCCCCCCTTGCAGTACTTGTACTGGGCGCTGCCTTTGGGCAGTTGGTCGCACGGATCCGGCTTGTCCTTGCCGGGCTCGGGCTCGGGCTTGGGCTTGTCCGGCTTCGGGGTCGGTTTGGCATCCGGCGCGGTGGGCGCCGGTCCCGGCTTCGGATTGGGGACCGTGTCGGCGAACGCGACCGCGGCGGACAGGCCCAGCAGCAGTGCCAGGGGCACGGCTATGAGCCAGATCCGCAGGGCGCGGCCGCGCGGCGCGGCACGGGAGGCGGACTTCATGCCAGTGCCCCTTCGATGGGCACATCGACGGCCGGCTCGTCCTCATCCATCTGCCCCGGAGTGGTGTGGATGGCGTCGGCGGCTTCGTCGTCGGCCGGGATGAGCACCTTGATGCCGCCGATGCGCCGGCGCAGGTCGCGGTAGAGGCCCTCGCCGGCGCGCAGGCTGCGCTCGGCGTCGGACACGTTGAGAGGGCTCAGGTTCTCCGTGATCAGCTTGATCATCTCGTCGTCGGCGGGGTCGAGGTCGATGAACTCGAGGCAGCGGGCGGCGAGGGTCTTGCTGCGGTGGCGGAAGACGAAGATGTGGCTGAGCAGGGCGCGGATCTTGTCGCCGATCTCGTTCTTCGGCCCGATGTCGTACGGGTCGTGCGAGCCCGCGTAAACCCCGGCGTTGTGTTTGCGGCCGTCGGCGATGATCTCGAGCAGAAGGTTGGAGCCCTCGGCGGATGCGGTGAGCCACCAGCATTCGTCAAGGAACACCCCGGTGAACTCGGCCGGGTTGGAGAAGGCGACCTCGCGGCACAGCGCGGTGATCAGGTACATCAGGCGCCAGCCGAAACGTGTCTCCACCTCCAGGCTGCGCAGGCGGTGCTCGTCGAGTTCCTCCTTGCGCGGCAGGGCGAGGCGGTCGACGGCGAACACGATCGAGTCGGCGTTGCTGATCCTGACGACCGGCAGATTCGGATCGAAGATCGTGCGGCCCAAGTCCTTCTTGGCCAGGGCCCGCATCTTGCGGACGAGCTCGGAGGCCGCGGCGCGCACCGCTATGTCGTTCGGCTCGTCCGGGTCCGGAGTCTTGGCACGCAGGCCGAGGTTGGTGATGAGCGAGGTCATCGACGGGTTGGGGCCCAGGCGCGTGGTCTCGATGGCCTCGGCGAGCGTGACGCCTTCGACCGACATGCTGGCGATGTCGAGCAGGGGGGTAAGGAAGGACTCGCAGTAGCGGGCCGCGCGCGGGCCGCGGAAGACCCGCAGCGGGTCGAGCGAGACGCCGGCGGTCTCGTCAACGCGGATGATCTGGGTCTCGCCCGGGCAGGCCAGGGCGAAGCGGCTCCATTCCTGCTGCGGGGTGCGGTCGATCACCAGGGCGCGGCCGCGGCTTCGAGCCTGGCCCGCGCGGTGCCCGGTGGACAGGATCGAGTACATCGCGGTCTTGAGGGCGACACTCTTGCCGGAGCCGAGCTCGCCGACGAACGCGGCGCTCGCGCTGGCGTTGACGCGCGGGCCGTGGCTGAAGTCGATGAGGACAGGGCGCACGCCGCCGCCGGACAGCTGCAGGCCGAACAGGGAGCCGGTGTCGTCGCCGAGGTTGGCGCCGCTGAACGGCATCGCCATGGCGAAGTCCCTGGCCAGCAGGTACTGGGTGAAGTCGAGGAGTGGCCGGGGCGTCTTAGTGCCGGGCAGCATCGCGTGGAAGAGCGGCACTTGGTCGCCGACGGGCCGGGTGAGGGTGTAGTCGTTGCCGCCGAAGTGGTGCTGCAGGGAGGCCGCGCGTTCGTTGGCCTCTTCCGGGGTGGCGCCCCACACACAGGTGACGACGGAAGCACGGATCTCGACCTCGGTGGCCGAGGAGGTCAGCCGGTCGCGGTACTCGTCCAGAGCGAAGGCGGCCTTGTCCAGACTCGCGGGAACGCCGGCGGTCTCGCCGTCGTACTCGCCGCGCTGGTGGGCCAGTTCGCGCTGCTGCCTGCGGGACTTCGGCTCGGCCTTCGAGCCGGCCTCGATGTTCAGGCGGACCGCCCAGTCGACCGGGAAGCCGAAATCGTCCAGGGCGGCCAGGTACTCCGAGCCGGGGAACCGGAAGCTCTCCGGCATCTCGGCCAGGACGCTGAAGGCCTGGTAGCTGCTGCCGTGTTCGGTGGTCACCTTGGCGTACCGGCGGGCGAAGGGGTTCGAGGGGCCCTTACGGCGCTGGCCGCCGCGGCCGCCCTCGTCGAGAACGACCTGGGTGTGGGCGGCGACGGTGTGCCCCCGGCCGCGCAGGCCGCGGGGCGCTCCCTCTTCGGGGAACAGCGGCTCGTCCAGGCCGCGCCGTGCCGCATGTCCGTAGATCCACAGGATCTCGGCCTCGGTGGCGGCCTTGAGCTTGATACCGGCCGGCCACGAGGCGGCGAGGCGGTTGGCCTGGAGCAGGCGCTTGGCTTCCTCGGCCGCGGAGATGGGCGGGCTCGGCAGGCCGAGCGCGGCCATGAGCTCGACCTGGGCGGAGGAAGCAACAGCCTTGGCGGTCTGCTTGAGGTCCAGGTGCGGCAGAGGTATCGCCAGGAAGTCGACGCGCCCGGTGAGCTCGAGCCCGTCCAACTGGTCGAGCACCTTCAGGGAGAGGTCGACGTACTCCGGGCTCTTGTCCCAGTCGACGCCGGCGGTCATGCGCTTGACGACGGAGGCCGCGTCGACCTGCGGGCACAGGCTCAGAAGCAGGGCCTCGCCGCGCAACGCCTTGAAGAGCGCCTCGAGCGCGTCGAGGCGCTCCCGCTTGGTGGCTTTCGAACCGTGGGTGTAGTTCTCGCTGTCGACCTTCCACACGCCCCACGTGGCGGCGTTGGTCGTCCAGATGAGATGGCCGCTGATGTGCCGGACGGGGAGACGCATGGGGAAGTCCTTCGTGAACAGGGCGCGCGCGGGGCAGCGGCGCTAGGAACGGGAGTTCTGGTCCTCGATCGAGGCGAGGAGGCTCTGCAGCTGGCTGCGCCCGCCGGTGCGCGGCGCCACCGTGCGCGCGGAGGTGGCCGGCGCGGTGGGCGTGGCGATCGGCGCGGGGCCGGCCGTCCGACGCGCAGGCCGTGTCGGTCCCGCGGCGCGCGGGGCCCGCGCCGGCGCGACGGCAACGGGTTCGTCGGTGGGCCGGCTGGTGACGCGGACGGTGCAGGTCGTGCGGGTCAGATGGGGGCGAGACTGCCGCTGCGGGCGGCCCGCGAGCCGCCCGCCCGCCGGCGCCGAGGCGTAGACGAGCAGGGACCGCAGCGCGCGCGCCGGGTCCCGGCCGTCGATGCGCGCGTAGCGCAGCACCCAGGCCAGCCCCCACGGGAGCGCGATCATGATCAGGATGTTCGCGAGACCGAAGTGGGCCCACAGGGCCTGCGTCAGGGCCAGGGAGCCGAAGACGACGACCATGGTGACGATCTGGGTGATCGTGTATGGGCCGCCCGGGATCCGTCCGGCGCCCGGGAGCTTGCCGATGACGAGCGGGTGCTTGCGGGCGCGGGTGTAGGAATGCCCGATGAGGTCTTCCTCGGACGCACTCACAGCAGCGCCCTGACGTCACCGGTCCCGGGACCGGGCACCTGCACGGAGGCGCTGGCAGTGTCCTCGATCTCCGAGCCGACCTTGGTCTGCAGCGACGGCAGGTTGGCGATGCCCCACATCACGAGGGCGCCCAGGAGGAACGCGACGAGCGTGGCCACCCAGGACTTGGTCCTCCAGTACGCCATCGCGACGGCAGCGAGCACCATCACACCCACGACCAGCTTGATGAGCGTGCCGATCTGGTTGGTCTTGAGGGTGGCCCAGTCGAGCAGGTCGCCGGCGAGGACGACGGTGTTGGGGTCAGCGGTCAGCGTGTGCATGAACGATTCCTCTTTCGGTCGTGGCGACGTGGTCAGCTGCCGGACGGCGGCGCGGAACCGCCGGGCGTGGAGGGAGCCGAAGGGGCGGAGGGCGCCGCCGAGTTCGGTGCGCTGGACGGCTTGCTCGTCGCGGCGGTGGCCGGTGCGTCGTCGAGGGAGGAGACCTCCCAGCGCCCGGCGCGCGCGGTCAGGCCGAGCGCGTAGGTGAGGGGGAAGGTGTTGCCGTCCGCGTCGGTGGCGTCGATGGAGACCAGCAGGCGCCTGCGGACGCCGTCGCCGGGCACCTTCGTGCCGGCGTTGTCCTCAGAGTTGTCCTGGACGCTGGTGAGCTTGATCGAGGTGTAGGGGGTCGGCACCACGGGGGAGAGGTGGACGCCGGGGGACGTGTAGCGGTCGAGCTCGCCCTGGCCGGCGACGTACGCCTTCAGGAAGGAGGCCGCGGTGTCGGACGCGGGGTCGGAGCTCCCGCTCCCGCGCGAGGTGGGGTATCCGAGGTCACCGGGCTTGAGCGCGGCGGGCGCCGCGACCTGCGCCGGCAAGGACACCGCGGTGTACGCGCTGGTGTCGTCGGAGCCGGTCGACTGCACGCCGACCCGGAAGTACTGCACGCCGGCGTCCGTGTAGCCGCCCTTCTTGGACTTCGCCGCGACGTTGACCGCCACGGTGACGCTCCAGTAGCCGGGGGAGACCTCGCGGGCGTCCATCGCCTGGGTCCGCAGGGCACTTCGAGTCCCGGCCGGGTGGGTGAGGGCCACGCTGCCCGAGTAGTACGGGGCGAGGTTCTGCTCCGTCCCCTCTCCCGCCTCCAGGTAGGCGCCCACGAACAACTGCGCGAACCCGGCGGGGCCGGTGGAGGCGCTCGACTTGACCGCGGGCGTCGCCTTGGCCGCGCTCTGGGCAGGTGCCGACGAGCCGAACAGGGCCATGACCCCGATCAGCGGGCCGGAGGCGATCAGCGCCCAGGTGCCTGCCCGGGCCAGCCGCGTCAGACCGGCGAGCCCGGCCGTACTGGTCTTCCACCCGATGGACTGCTGCTCGTCGACGTCGTCCTGCTCGGTCTGGGCCGGCTCGCTGGTCTCGGCGACCGAGTCCTCGGGCCAGTCCTGCTGCTCACGGCGAGCCTTGCGGCGTGCCCGCTTCACGACACGCTCCGCTGGGCCTGGGCCGTCAGGAGCTCGGCGATGCGGGACTTCAGCTGCTCGGGGGTGCGCGCCTTGAGCGCCTCCCAGGACTGGAGCGCGGGTTCCGAGTCGTTGTCGAGGAACTGGCGCATCTGCTCGTGCACCGTCCGGTCGAGGGGGTCCCGCACCAACGCGGTCCCCAGGCGGGTCGCGGTGATGCGAGCGGAGGCCACGCGGGTCTCGTCCTCATCGGCCAGAGGACCGGAGCGGGCGGGACCGGTGAAGGGGGCGGCAGCCATGGAGTACTCCCGTGAAATCGGTGGTCAGAGTGGGGAAGAGGGCCGTACGCGGATCACCCGTAGAGGTGTGGTTTCGGCCCGCCGTGTGACAGAGGAGGGCGGAAAACTTCAGGCGGCCGACCGCCGCGTCTGAAGCGCCGCCTCGCGCAGCGGGCGGACGGCACGGCTGGCCCGCTGACGCAGGCGCGCGCCTTCACTGCCCATCGACCGCCGGGTACGGGGGGTGCGCTCGGGGGTGGCGGAGGAATCGAGGTAGTAGCTCGCGATCCGCTGCGCGTCGGAGATCTTCAGCGCCTGGATGTCGACCGCCCACATCACCAGGGAGAGCAGTTCGGCGCGGGGGTCGTCGGAGCTGAGCTCCGGCTCGTCGCGGCTGACGATCTCCAGCTCGACCGCGCGCACCAGGCAGTCGGCCAGCTGCGCCTGCGTCGCCGGGTCGGGACCGCCGGACGGCAGCAGTGCCGCGGCCCGGTCGCCGGCGAGCGGCAGCAGCGTGTCCCCTATCTCCTGCAGCACCGAGCGGTTGTCGTAGTCGGCGGCCAGGGTCTTCTGCGCCAGGACGAGAGTGTCCATCGCGATGTTCGCGAAGACGCCCCGCGGCCGCCGCTCGAGCGGGTAGGTGCCCACGACCTCGAACAGCGCGCTGAACATCGACGAGACGATGTCGTCCCATCGGATCCCGTCACGCTGCTGCGACTTGGCCATCGACACGGCCTTGGGCAGCATCACGCGCGCAGCGGTGCACCAGGCGAGGTCGCGGTCGGACCCCGACTCCTGGACCCGCCGCAGCAGGAAGAGCATCGCCTGGTCGTGCTGCTCCCACGCGCCACGACGGAAGAGACCGGTGATCCGGTCCACCACGTCCTGCGGAGTGCGAGCGCCCTCGAACGGGAGGTGTTCGTGCGACCAGTGCGCGACGGCGTCGCCGGCGCGGGTGCTTTCGCACAGGACCGCCCAGTCGCGGTTCAGGCTCCGCAGGGTGCTGGAGCCCTCGTCAGTGGCCGAGGCGGACAGAGAGCTGAGGGTGTTGGTGATGTGCGACATCCGTGACCGTCCTTCGTCATCCGGTGGGGATGCCGCTGACGATCTTTTGACCCCCCTTGTCCGCGGTCTGACCACGTGAGGCGGCGAGGACTGTCAAGGAGAAACACGTCGAATCGCGCCCTGCGGCGACGCGGGCTGCACACCTGGACAAGGGGTGCGCACGAGGTGCGCGTACCGGTGCGCGCACCTGGACAAGGGGGTGCGCACCGGTACGCGTCGGTGCGCACCGAGAGGGCGGAAGGGGGCGCGCCGGTGCGGTCCGACGCCGCACCGCATCCGCGCGCCCGTGCGGTTCCCCGCGGGGTGCGCGCGCGCCGCCGGTGCGCGATGCGCGCCGTACCCGCGCCGTACTCGTGCGCGCGAGAGACCGGGCGCCGCACGGTCTGGCGTCCCGGGCAAACGCCCGTGCGGCGCCCAGTGCGTGGCGCCCAGACCCGCTGCGCCCGCTTCGTCTGCCCTCAGGCCAGAGAATATGACGCAGGGTGACTGGCGAGGCGGGGAAGAGCAGCGCCGGGCTTCGTGAGACGAACTGCCGTCCGCCCGGGTCGGCCGCTACCTGGCCAAGGACGCCGGCCTGCGGTAGCGGACGTGGACAAGGGGGTCACGCCGGAGGTTGCAGAGGTGGACAAGGGGCGGAAGGGGGGATTCCGCGAGCTGGACAAGAGGGTGCCATGGAAGGCGCCAGGACGTGGACAAGGGGGCGCTGCGCGGAATAGGGGCCGAATCCGCAGGACCTGCTTCGCCTGTCGGCGGTGACACATGGTCACCGGCGCCCGTGAGGGGGAACGGCGGTACCGAAGGCTTCTGGAGTGCTGCCGGCACCCTCAAGTACCGGCGCGCGGCGCGTCTGACTGAGTGCGCGTCGGCTCCGGGAGACGTGCGGCAGTGCGCGCGCCGCGCGCCGGCACGGTCAGCGCGTGCGTGCCGGAGGGAGGACCGTGCGCACCGTGCGCCCGAGGCGCGCGCACCACGGTGCGCTGGACCGCGCGGAGGGACGCGCACCTCGCTGGCGCGCGCGTCCTGCCGCGCGCATCATCCGGCAGCCTCGGCGCGCAGTTCCTTGGCCCGGTGGCGCGCGCACACACTGCGGGTCGGAATCGCTGGCCGGTCGCACGTTTCCCCGCGCCAGCCGGAGCACCGCGGCGCCGGGCCGGGATGCTGTGCGACGGCCCGCGCTGGCCGGCTCGCTTCCCGGCAGAGCCTGCACATTCGATCAGCGAGTGCGGGGCCGACCAACCGGATCCGGCAGCCGCACTCCCGGCAGACGGAGAGGTCCGCGGGCGCCGGCGGGGCGGCGGCGTTGCCGAGCACCGGGCGCCGCGGAGCCGGTGGCACGCATTCGGCACATGTGACGCCGGGTCCGCCCAGGCCGTGGTCGGGGCATTGCCCCAGCTCGATCCGGCGCTCCCGCTCGAGCTCCCGTCGACGTGCGGCGCGGATGTCCGCGCATGCCGCGCAGGGCTCCCCGCTCGGCCACATCACTCCGCTCTCGCAGGCCAGATGCCCGCAGCCCCACCTCGGCAGAGCCACCCCCATCAGCCACCGGGCCGGGTCCTTGATGTCCGACAGAAACACCCCGGCGAAGCGGCTACGCAAGCGCTGCCGAAGCCGCTCGGAGTCACATCCGTGATCGAGCTGGCGGCCGACCTCGCGGGCGATCCGCCGCTGCATGAACGTGTTCGCTCGCTCGTACAGCACCTGCACGGGTTCGAGGACCTCGACAATGCGCGGGTGCAGCGTCAGCGGCGGGCCGTCGTAGTGGCCGCGGGCGGCTGGGGATGCCTGAGAGCGGGGTAGTTCCTGCTCCGCGCGGAGCGCGAAACCGTCCTGGGTCTGGTCGTGCGCAGGGTTCGAGCCCGAGTTATCCACAGGCCGAGCGCCCTTGTCTACCTGTACTTCGCCTACGGCGGGTGAGTCAGGGCGGCGCTCGTCATCAGGTCGGTCAATCCTGTGGTCTTCCTTAGTCGCGAGCGATCCCTCACCGGCTTCCAGACCCGATCCCTCATCAAGACGCGAAGACGGCGAGGTGCTCTCCACAGGCGAGGAGGGTTGGGTGCTGCCCGGGGCCGGGGGCACGTCATGGGCGATGAACTGGTGCCGCCCCTGCACGCCCGACCTGCGCAGCACGGTCACCCAGCCGGCATCCTCCAGAGCATCCACGACCTTCCCCGCAGACGCTGCGGACAGCGTCGTCCCCGCACGCGCACCGGAGTGGTGGTAGAGATGTCCGGCGAGCTCGCCTTCGGTGAGGGGAATGCGCTGTACCTGGGCGAAGCAGAGCACCGCGTATGCACGCAACTGCCGCGGGGTCAGGTCCTCGCACGCGGCGACCGGCAGCCAGATGAACCGTTCGTCCCGCTGTATCGGCCGTACACGGCGCTGCGCCGTGGTGCCGCACCCGCCAGGCAGCGACCGTCGCTGGTTGACGGGGAGCTCGATCACCCCGTCCGGCCCGGGCCTGCGCAGTTGGGCAATGCCGCGTTCGACGGAGGACCTCGACAGCCCGAGGTACGACGCGAGCACCGTGGTGCCTGCGGTACAGCCTTCCGGGCGCTGCCCGAGCGCCTTGATCTTCATGTAGACGGCCAGAGCCACGTCCGCGTAGTACGGGGACTCGACCAACCGCAGCGGCACCTTGACACGCTGACGCCGTACGGGCGCCTGACTGCTGGACAGGCAGGACGAGTCCGCGGGCCGCGGTCGAGGCGCCGGAACTGCAACGGACGTGGTGGTGAGGGGCAGGGAACTGGACACACTTCTCCCGCGCACCGTTGCCGGAGTGACGATCCGTCGACGGTGCGCTCGAGCCGCCGCCTCTGCGGGATGGGTGCAGAGGCGGCCTTGCAGATGGGACCATGCGCCCCGCTGCGATCAGAGGGGATGTCAACCCCGGCGCGCTCGCGGTACAGCGTGCTGTGCCGCGAGCGCACCTGCTGACGGGCGGCGTGTGCCGTGCAGCAGAGCGCGGGCAGCCTTGGCGAAGGTGGGAGGGAGGCGACGGCGCGTCCCTTCGCCTTCTCGGCCAAGAGAGCGGATCAGCCGGCGAAAACCGTTGGACAGAGCGAAGAGCCTGCGCTCAGCCCGTTCGTCGACGACGGCGACACAGAAGCCGCTGAATGTCCCGAACCGGACCAAACGGTTGTCACGGAATGTGACGCCGCGGTGACCATTGGGGGGTGAATGGCCGAGAACGGCGGTCCCGGGCGCCTGCTGAGCTGACAAAAGCCATGGCGGTACTGCAAGATGTACTCCGATCACCCTGGTGCACTCCAGGGATGACAAAGGCCCTTCGGGGTCAGCCCCTCGGGGCTAGCTGCTGGGAGGCAGTGATCATCCAGGCCGAGAGGCCTGGCTCTTCGCTCGACGGAGCTGGTACTCCGTAAGAGCGGTGACGGCCGGCAGAGGAGCTGCTAACTCCGAACCGGCGGGGAAGGGCGAGGAGCGCTCCTTGCTAGGGAGCGCCCGCCCGAGAGTTCTACGACATGCCGCCCTCCTCGGTGAGGGCGATGAGCGACGTGCGGTGTCCGCACAGCAAAAAGCCCCGGCTCGACGGCGTCGTGAACGCAGCGCGGAAGCCGGGCTGACTGTGCATTTGTGCGTGGGTGCGGGTACGCTCCACCACGAGACACCGCCTATCCGGTTTCTCGAACCCGATATACGCCCCCGGACTTGCTCAAGGTCTGGGGGCATCGTGTTGTCAGGGCTAGCAATAGATCAATCGATGGTCACCCTATCCCCAACAGCACCGGAAGTGCACAGGCTGTGGACGGACCGGTACATGCGGCGCGTCGCGCTGATCAGGGATCACTTCACAGCGAATTCCGCTTAGTTGGGCAGCTTCCCTGATGAATCGGTCAAACTGACTCTATCGGCATGGATGAGTAGAAACTCGCAACTCCGTGTCTGTTCACCGCTGTAGCTCACGCGCCGGACCGTAAGCACGGTGACCGCACGCGACTTGAGCAGGGCTGCCTCCTGGTCGGATGCCGGCCGCGCCGAGATGGCGTGCACGTGCCCGGTCTCCGGCAGGCCGGCCCCGTTCAGGATCTGGTCCTCGTCGACGGGGTCGACGTCCAGGAGCCGGCGGGCGAGGTCGGCGATGCCCTTCGGGACGTACAGCTCCCGGATGGCCCAAGGGGTGCCGCCCCGACTGAGGACGCTCTGCCGCAGGACGACAGCGGATTCCGGTGGACTGCCCAGGGCTGCTGCCACGTCGGCGGAGGCCTTGCGTACGGCGGTGGTGACCATGTCGGTCCGGTCGTCGGCCTGCCCGGGGACGGGGTGGACGTGACCGAGCTTGTCGAGACGCGCCTCGAAGGCGGCCGCGGGGGACAGCACCATGTAGCCGACCTTGGGGATCGACCGCACCAGGCCCTCCTGCTCGAGGAGCTCCATCGCGCCGATCAGCGTGTTGCGCGCGCACCCGAGTTCCTTGGCGAGCTGGCGCCCCGAGACGACGGTGCCGGCGGTGCGTGCGGGGGCGCCGTCGCGGATCTCCTTGCGCAGGCGCTCGGCGAGGTCGTGTCTGCTGGTCGGGGGCGTGGCCATGCGGGACATCCTGCCGTACAGCCACCCCGGTGCGGGCTGCAGGGCCGCGATCGTCATGTCGGTCTCCCTTGACTTGATCCGGAAGGCGGGGCAACATCATCGCATCTGGCTTACCTGGCGTGAGCCAGATAAGCCAGATGTGGCCATGGTCCCGCATCCCGTGGCGCGCCACACGCAAAACGGCCTCCGAGGGGGTTGGAGCCCTCGAAGGCCGTGGTGATGCACGCCGACCCCTTCCCGTCACGAAAGACAGACGACGCAATGACCAGCATGACAGCCGGTCGCCCCACGCAGGGCACCACCAGCCGAATCACCCTCACCAGCGACGACATCACACGCGAACTCGTCAGCACCCACACGCCGGCCGCCCTCGCCGAAAGCGGCTACCTCACCGGTCCCGACGGGCACGCCGTCGCCGGCCAGATGCGCGAGCACCAGCTGGACGAAGCGCTCCTGCTCGGCCGCTGCAGCACCACCAACGATGTCGACGCCTTCTACCGGCGCGACGAGGAACTGGACGAGCAGTGGCACGCGCGCCGAGACGACACCATCGCCAAGTACTGCGCGCGGTGCCCGATCGCCGCGGCATGCCTCGAACTCGCCCTGCGCTACCCCGAAGCCCCCCAGGACCTCGCGGTGCGCGGCGGCATCACCGAGGAGGACCAGCTCGCCCTCGCCGACATGGAAGCCGAACGGCTGGCCGCGGCCCGGGAGCGGGACCGTGCCCCGTACGAGCAGCGGACCATGCGGCTGCACGCGGCTCGCCAGGTGCTGGGGCTGGCCCGGTCTCACATCGGTCTGTCCGTCAAGCCCGAATACCGCAACAAGAACCACGCCGAGCTCAGCGCAGCAGTCTCCAAACTGGAGCAGCTGCGGAAGAACCACCGGCGCGCGACGGGGTGGGCCGCATGACCGACCACACCACTGCACCGTCCCCCGACGGCTCCGACGAGGACGAGCTCCGGATCCTCAACCGCCGCCTGATGCACGCCCTGCACACGAAGTGCGCGCTACCGGTCATCCCCGTGCTCGTCGTTGCGCAGGACGGCGCCGGCCCGCAGCCGACCGCGCTGGTCGGCATCCTCCTGGCCCTATGGCACCAGGCCCGCGTTGAAGCCGACGCCTACCGGGCCTGGGTCAGCCAGCCGGCTCCGCCGCCGGCCCCGCCGATCACTGGCGCCGTATCCCGCGGCGCCTCGGAGGCAGCGCGCGCACACCTCGACAGCGCCACCACCGCCGACCGGGCCGACGGAGAACCGCAAGGGCAGGACGCCATCCAGCACGGCCGAGGTGAGCCGCCGGACGGCACCTGCCGACGGCGATGACACGACCTCGGACCGCCGAGTGACAAGGACATCCACCATGAGACTGCCGATCGCCTTGCACCTCGTCATCGGGTACGAGCAGCAGCCGCTGTACTACTGCGTCTCGTGCGGCGGGTACTACCCGGTCCAGCACTTCTGCGAGTAGCCATGGCCCTCACCACGACCTCGAGCAAGCGCGGACTCCACAGCGGCCGACTCCGCCGCCCGGCCGTCTGCCAGTTGACGATCGCCGCCAGCCTGCTGGCCCGATACGGGTACACCAGCCAGGCCGACGCCCACGACGACGGAACGTGCGCCCGGCTCTACTCCTTGGGCCGCCGGAAGGCCGCCTCGTGAGCCCCGCGGTCACGCCGCCGCTGGACGGCCCCCTGGCCAACGAGGCCGAACTGGACCGTGCTCTGTTCGGCCCCCACGAGGCCGAGGACGAGCAGGAAGCGGAGGAGTAGCCCGCGGGACGGAAGGTCAGCTTCGCGACGGAGCCGGAGACCACCGTCAGCTCGGCGAGCCAGCGCCACCCTCACGACCACCCACCGACGCCGCGCTCAGCGACACGGCTGCAGCGCACGCGTCCCACCGCAAAGGAGCACGACGGTGAGCAAGTCGTCCCGTCGTCGACGCCGCCAACCCCCCAGTCCCGGGCCACCGGCCCCGAATCCGCGCCCCGTGGAAGCCGACTCCCCGGCCATCTCCGCCGACGCGCGCGAGGCCCTGGCCGTACTCGCCGATGCGCGCGACCGCGCGGCCGACATCGTCGACCTGGCGGAGGAGAAGTCCAGGAACCGCGAGGCCGGCGCACAGGAGAAGGCCGCTGTCCTCCTGGAGGCGGCCGAAGCGCAGGCCACACACATCCGAGCGGAGGCAGAGCGCCGGGCCGAGGCGCTCCAAGACCGTGCCCGGGAGGCCGGGGCAGCCCTCAAGGCCGACGCCGCCGCCCAGGCGGAGGCGGCGAAGGAAGCAGCCGACCGCCAGGCCGCCGACACCCTGGCAACTGCTGAGGCAGAAGGGCGGGCCGCCATCGAGGAGGCCACCGCCCACGCCTGCCGACTGCGCGAAGAAGCGCAACTGGCCGCCGACAAGGAGCTGAACAACGCCGGGCTCCGGGCCGAGCAACTGACCCGCGCGGCCCGTCGCGACGCCGAGGCAGCTGATGCCCGGCTGCGCGCCGCAGAGGCAGAGGCAAAACGTATCCGCAGTGAGGCGACGTCCGCGGCCGAAGAGCTCCGCCGGCAGGCGGCCGCAGGCATCAGGGCCGAACGGGAACGGGCCGCCCGCGACGTCGAAGAACTGCGCACCACCGCAGCGGCGACGGTCGCATCAGCCGAGGAGCGAGCCGCCACGGTTGCCGAGAAGGCTGCCGCCCGGGAAGCCGCAGCGATGGAGAAGGAGGAAGCCGCCGAGCAGCTGCTCCGCCAGGCCCAGGAGGCCTGGGAGCGGGCGCGCTCGCGCGCCGCCCGCAGGCAGGAGCGGAAGCGTCTGCGTCAGCAGGGCCGCATTCAGCGAGCAACGGCGCGGCGCGAGCACAAAGAGGCCGCAGGACGTCCGACCTTCGCCCACCGCCTCACCCAGGGGCGCCAGTGGGTACGGGAGATGGTTCGCAACCAGGCCCGCCGGGGCCTCGTCGCCGGCCCGATCCTCGCCCCGATGGCCGTGGCCTGGTGGTCCCAGACCGACTACGCCAAGGAAGCGTTCGGATGGTGGACCGTCTTCGCCCTCGGCTTCGCCGCCGCCTGGGAGCTCACGACCGCGTTCACCGGCTGGATGTACCACCAGGCGCGGCAGCAGGGCGACGCCGGCACCATCTACCGGATCATGACGTGGGTGTTCGCGTCCGGCGCGGCCGCGATGAACTACGCCCATCACTGCGGGCCTGGCGGCCGGCCGACGCAGGCATCCGTCGCCTTTGCGACCATGAGCGTCGTCGGCATGGTGCTGTGGGAGCTGTATGCCTCCCTGGTCCACCGCCAGTACCTGCGGGAGCAGGGACTGGTCTCCCGGGCACGGCCGAAGATCGGCCTGATTCGCTGGGTCCGGTTCCCGGTGCGCTCCTGGACGGCCTGGTCGCTGACGATCGACAACGCCGCACTGTCCACGCTGGAACGCGCCTGGAACGCCGCCGGCATCGAGCTGGCGGACCGGAACGCGCTCCGTTCCGGTACGGCCCTGCACCGCATCGTGATTCCCCGCGTGCCGACCGACGGACTTCGTTCCGGAGCCGGTCCGGGCGCCGTTCCGTCGTTCCGCACGGTCTGGAGCGTTCCAGGCGGAACGCCCGCCGGAACCTGGGCGCACTGGGCCGGAACGCTCCAGGCTGCAGGGGTGACGCCCCATGCGCACGGTCGCGGAACGGAGTGGAACGACAGCCTCGTTCCACTCGGCCACCCCGAGGCTGAGCAGGACTTTCCCGGCGTTCCGCCCCGCACCGGACTGCCGCGTTCCGCCCCGCCCGGAATCGGAACGGAACACCCGCCGCCAGGGGCACAGGTGCCCGAGCGCACCGCGGAACGGGGCGCGGCAACGCCGGCGCGGACGCAGCACGCACCGGATGGGGCGGACCGGCGCACGGACCGGAACGATCCCGGCGCCCGGAACGGACAGGAGCGCACCAGTGGTGCGGAACGAGACGAGGAGGAGGTGGTGCTCGAGGAAAAGGAACGCGCCGCGGTGGAGCGCCTCCTCGCACGAAAGCAGCCGCTGAGCAAGCGGAGCATCTCGGACGAGGTCCGCTCCAGCGGCGAAACGATCGCCGACGGGCGCGCCCTGGCGATCGCCAACTACCTCAACGCCAAGGCCAAGGGCCGGCTGAGCCAGGACCTCGCAGGCGTCTGACAACTGCTCCGGCTCGGAGCACCAAGACCGGGAGATCCGGCCCGCTTTCCAGGGCCCGGCCGGGTCTCCCTCCTCCACGAAACGGGAGTTCGCACATCATGACCCACGCCCGCACCCGCCGGCACCGGATCGGCCGCTGGCGCCTGCCCGGCCGCCTGCGGTGGCTTATCGGCGGAGACGACCACCGCCTTGCCCGGGCCCGTTACGGCACCCGGGAGTCGGCCTCCGAGCGTGCCGAGCGCCGCGAGCGCACGGCACGCCGCACCCAGCGGGCACGCCAGGTGCGAACAGCCGCCCGCAAGGGCCAGCAGTGGGAGGACGAGGCCTACGCCAGCCTCCCCCTCGCCGCCGCATGCCCGCGGGACCCGGCCACAGTGCTCTCCACCCAGGCGGTCCCCCTGCTCAGCGTTGAGCGCGGGCCACACGGCGACCTGCCCGCGCTGCCCCCGGGCTTCGCACCCGCCACTGCGGACGAGAGCTCGGTGACGAGGTCCGGAGCGCCGGAACAGGTCACCGCGGACCTGGCCGGCCCGGACGCCCTCGCATCGGGCAGGCCCGTGCTGTACGTCATCGACGGCCTGGGCCCGCGGCCCCCTTCTCGCCGTCCCATGCCCGAGCGGCGCACCGCGGCGGCCGGCATCAAGACCGGGAGCCGCTGATGCCGTCCGCGTCCCACTCCAACTTCTCCAAGAAGCAGGCCGACCCAGGCGCGGCAACTCCGGCGGCCAGCTGCACTGACTGCCCGATCCGTGACACCTGCGTCAGGGCCGATCCCACTCTGACCGAGTGCGCGGTCACCGGGTCGGCGCCCCCGCCCGCGCTGCCGTCGCACGCCCCCTTCCCGGCCCCGGGCTCGGAACTCGACATCACCGAGGTGGTCAGCCGCGGTGTGGAGAAGGCCGTCGGCGCCGCATTCGGGTTCGGCTGGACCGACCTGCTCGCTGCCGTGATCGAGCGCACCAACGCCACGGACTCCAGCGGCAACGAGGTCGACTGGAGCCGACTGCAGCTCGGCCGCAACCTCCTGTGCCTGGCCGTCGCCAACCTGGTGCCCCTCCACGGAGCCCCCGCCTCACGGTGGGCAGCCGATGCCTTCACGGCGCACGGCCTCGAGGCGCCCCTGGTCTCCGCCGGCGCGGTCCTGGGTGTCGCCGGTGCCGTCGTCATCGGCGCGGGCATCAATCACCCCCTCGGCCTGCTGTGCCGCGCGGCCTTGTCGGTGGCCACCACCACCGGGCGGCTGACCTGGCGCCTTGTGCGCTCCCGCCTCGGCTGGATCATCACCCGCCCGGTGATCTGGGCCGGAGTCTCGGGCCTGGTGATCGTCACCTGGCGCGCCGTCGTACACCTTCTTGCCGGAGCCTGACCATGGACCTTGCGATCGACATCTTCGACAATCAATCCGCCAACGCCGGCTTCGGTGCACTCCTCTTCGGGGCGATGGCCACGACGGCCGTCATCGCCGGATTCAAGAAGAAGCTCCTCCGAAAGAAGAAGACGTTCGTGCTGGTCTTCTTCTTCGTCCTGCTGGTGACGGTGAACTCACGCGGGCTCTTCGGCGAAGGAGCTGGAGCCCTGCGCGCCGCCATGAACCACCTGGGACAGGCCGCCGCCGAAGAGGGCGCCGGCGCGAAGGTGAACACCAACGCGCCGCGCACGGCCGTCACACCGGTCTCGGCGGGCGGCGCCGCGATCGGCCTGTGCGGCATCACCTACTACCTCGTGGTCCTGTACGCGGCCAAGTGGAAGCCGGCCGACTGGAAGGAGATGGCCGGCGGGGCGGTCGTGGCGATCTGCTACGGCACCTCTCTCGGCTTCATGGGCGTGATCGTCAGCGCCACCACCCTGACCGGCAACAACATCGGCCTGTGGATCTTCGGAGGCTGACGCCGCCGACGGCCGCCCGCACGCCACCCGTGCGTGGCGGCCGCCCGCGCCAGCCTCCGCTCTCGGCGAGGAGCCCTGTACCCCATGCAACACCCCCACGACCCTGCGGACAGCACCGAACTGGCCCCCTACGGCGAGCTCGTATTCGCCGAGATCGTCGACGAGGACGAGCCCGGCCCTCAGCGCGAGACGCAGGACCCGCCGGCCGATGAGCGCGTCCCACGATCGTCGACCGCCGCCCGGCGCGTGGCCCACTGCGCCCGCACCGCCGCGGCCGCCATCGCCGGCCAGATCCTCCCCGGCCTGCGGAACGCCCTGTCCGCGGCACGGCACTGGCTGCGCGTGGGCTACATGTCCGACGACGAGATCCGCCGCAGGATCGTCAACAGGCCCCTGGAAGCCGACCACGCCCGCCGCGAGGAGGCCCTCACCGCAGTCCACCGCCTGGAGAAGAAGCTCCAGCGCAGGCTCGAGGACGCCGCGGCGTACGGTCTGGAGGCAGCCGAGAAGCAGGCGATCCGTGACCTGAGCCGCGAGCTCAGGCGCCGCCGAAACGGCCTGGACGCACTGCAGTCGGTGCCCTTCACTCCCGAGCAGCCCACCGCGGAGCAGATCCGCCGGGCCCGCTCCCTGATGGCGCTCGGCCGCTTCAGCGCCCTGCTGCCCGTCCTGGGCTTCGCAGGGCTCGTGGCGGCCAGCATCCCCTCCACACTGCTGGCCGCGGCCCCGGTGCTTGCCGCCGCCGGGTGGTGGCTGACCCACCATCCGCTCGAACTCGCCGAGCGACCCGTCCCCGAGGACCTGCTGCTGCCCGAACTGGACCTCCCTGCCCTGAAGGCACCCGAGACCCCCGGCAGCGCACCGGCCGACGAGACCGAGGAAGACCTCACCCCGTTCCCGATCGCGCAGGCCACCACCCCTGCCGAGGCCGGCGAAGCCCTCCACCGCGCCCTGCTGCACGAAGGGCAGGACGTCGACCAGGTCACCGACGTCACCCAGGAGCCGTGGGGTTGGTCCGCCCGCGTCTCGTTCAAGACCGGCACCCCTGACGACCTCAACAAGGACGACACCTACAAGGGACTGATCACCCTGCTCAGACTGCGTCGTAACGGCCTGCTGATCGAGGGTGACCCAGACGCCGGCGAGGCCTGCACGGTCCGCATGATGCAACGCTCGCCGTTCAGCCCGGAACTGGTCGGCGACGTCCCGTACCGGGCGCCGCTGTCGATGTCGATCCTCGACCCAGCTGACTACGGCGTCTCCATGGACGCCAAGCCGCTCGCCTTCGCCCTCGCAGGGCTGATGCTGTTGATGGTCGCCGACTCCGGCGCCGGCAAGTCAGGCGTCATGCTGGCCATGGCCGAGGTCGTCACGGCCTGCAAGGACGCGGTCGCCTTCAACCTTGACCCGGTCGGCACCGGCGTCGGGGACCTCGGCGAGGCGATCACGCTCGACGCCTGCATGGACGACGAGAAGATCGTCGCAACCCTGAAGTTCCTCCTCCTCACCTTGTGCCCGGCCCGCGCCCGGCAGCGCGCCCGCTACGGCTGGGGCAACAAATGGCGCGTCTCGCCCGAGCACCCGGCCATCGTCGTGTTCGTCGACGAGTGGGCGCAGTTGTCGGCCCAGGCGAAGACCTTGCTGATCCGACTGCTCCTGCTCGGGCGCAAGGAAGCGATCTGGGTGATCGGCGGGAGCCAGTTCGGCACCCGGGACTGGCTCGGCGAGGCCATCGGTCCGAAGCTGTCCGGCAAGCTGCTGGGGGCCTGCCGGCGCGTGGACGTCACGGAGCTGCTGGGCGGGGGAGCAATCGCCGAGGGGTACCGCGCAGATCTTCTGCGGGCAGCCACCCACACCGAGGTCAACGATGCGGGCCAGCTGTACGCGCAGGGCCTGCCTGGTATGCCCGACCGCCCGGTCCGCTACCAGGTGCGGGAAGTCACCGCGCAGTACGCGGCCAGGATCGGAGCCGAGCGTGCGGCCGCGGGCCGGCCGGACCTGACCTTCACCCTCGACGAGGCAGGACTGCTCGACGCGTGGCACGAGCTCCTGGAACTCCTGGACTCTGGCACCCCTGCCGCCGAGCAGGGCGGCGCCGAGCCCCTGCCCGGCATTGTCCGCATCCTGCGGGAGGCGTTCACGCTGGAGCATGATCCGGCCTATCTCACCTACGACCAGTTGCACTCCCATCTGCGGCGACACGACGCCGACCGCTGGGGGCGCTGGGACGACAAGAGCGACATCGACCGGCTCCGCGAACTCGGCAAGGCCCTGCGCCGCGAGCTGGACGCCTCGCAGGTCGACCTGTCCTCCGAGCGGATCCGGGAGCTGGACGGCTCGCCCCGCGGCCTCTACTTGTCCGCCCTCAAGGAGGCGATCGAGGCCCTGTCATGAATGGCCCGCTGATCGGCCGGCATCGGATCCCGACCGGTCGCGATCGGCTCAGGGCAGCCGATCCGATCGGTCGCTGTGGCGATCGGAAGCCGATGGCGACCTGCGCAGACCGTTCAGTCGATCAAGATCCGCCCCCAGGGCCTGCTGCGCTCCTCGACTGCCGGGGCAGAGGTCGTCGATCAGCGGACCCACATTAAGGGTGTTGCTTAATTGGAAATATAGCTGTACTGTTTGAGTATCGGTTGGGCGTTGCCTTCCGCCGCCCGCCTCGCCGTGCGCCTCCCGCCGAAGAACAGGAATCACCCATGGGCTTTCCCGGCCTGGAACTGAAGACTCACATGACGCTCGTGGCTGACCCGGACACACGTGTGCCGGTCCCCGTGCGGCTCTACTACAAGGACACCGACCCCTACGCGGTGCAGTTCTCCTTCGACGTCACGCCCGACGAGGTCGTGCGATGGACGTTCGCCCGGGAGCTGCTCGCCCAGGGCATCACGGCACCCGCCGGGCTCGGCGATGTGAAGATCACCCCGGTCGGCCCGCTTCAGGACCGCAGCATCAGCATCGAACTGGAAACCCCCGACGGATACGCACGCCTCGAAGGGATGGCAGCCCCCATCAAGGAGTGGCTCGCCAAGACCTACGCGGTTGTCGCCGCAGGCCAGGAGTCCAAGGCCGTCGACATCGACCGCCTCCTCGACGAACTTCTGCCCCACTGACAGCGGAAGCCGAGCACGGCCCGGGGCACACAGCCCCGGGCCCGGCGCAAGAAATCCCACGCCTCCTGTCACACGGCCCGCGCGCAGCACACCTCTATGCATGACCCACTCGCCGGTACCACCCCGCCAAGGAGCAAACTCGTGGCCACCCACTCCCTTCAGAAGACCTCGGCTATCAGCCTCGACAAGGTCGCCGGCACCGCGCCCGACCTCATCGACATGTACAAGGACGCCGAGACCAGTCTCCGCGAGAGCGACCGCCTCGGCGGCCGTGCCGCCGTCTATCTCGTGATCGACCGCTCCCTCTCGATGACGGACTTCTTCAACGACGGCTCGGTCCAGCGGCTGAGCGACCAGATCCTCAGCCTGTCCGCGCACCTGGACGACGACGGCAAGGTCCCGGTCGGCTTCTTCTCCACCGAGATGCACACCATCGCGCGAGGCGGCCTGCTCCGGCGTCCGCAGGCTCTCGTCGACGTCAAGCTCGGCGCCCACCAGGGCCGCATCGGGCAGCTGCACAACTCCCTGGGAACCATGGGGGGAACGCGCTACCGCCCGGCCATGGAGGCCGTGCTCGCCCACTACCGCTCCTCCCGTGCCTACAAGAGGGGCACGCCGGCCTTCGTCGTGTTCCAGACCGACGGCGCCCCGCAGGACGCGCCCGCGACCAGGGACTTCCTCCGGTCCACGCAGGGCGAGAACGTGCGCTGGCAGTTCGTCCCGTTCGGCGAAGCGGAAGCGTTCGGCGTCCTCTCCGGCCTCCCGGGCAACACCGGCGTCAGCGCCGTCGGCTCCGACCCGCTGGCCCTGTCGAACGCCGAGCTCTACAACCGCCTGGTCTCGGGCCTTCCCCGGGCCTGACACGCGACGGGCGGTCGCTCGACCGTCGTTCGACCGCCCGCTCGCCCCTCCCGTACCCAACGCCACCACACCCAAGGACACATCGTGCGCTCCGCCGCTGTGCGGTCGGTCATCGCGACCGCGACCATCGTCACCACCGCAGCTCTCACCCTCGTCGGATGCGAGGATTCCGACACCGACCTCGACCACGGCAAGGTCATCGACAAGCGCAGCCGGGCCGCCCAGGACCCCGTCTACGAGCAGGTCGAGCGGCCGGCCCCCTGCCGGTCCACCCGCACCCAGACGGTCCGGACCACGCTCGCCAAGCCGGGTCCCAAGCCCAAGCCCAAGCTGCCCGCCGACACGAGCGATGACCAGCCGGACGCACCGCAGCCGCCGCGCACCGACACCTCGAAGAAGAACCCGCCGCGTACCGACACCTCGAAGAACCCGCCGCGCTCGACGCCGGGCGTCCGCACGCCCGACAAGGGCGTCCCCTCCGCACCGTGCGGCACCACCACCGTGCGCGTCTTCAAGGGATACAAGAAGCCCGCGAAGTGGGAGCTGAAGCTGCAGGACGGCAAGGAGACCGACTGGGAGACCGTCTCGCGCGAGGAGTACAACAGCGTCGACATCGGCGACCACTTCTGAACTTCGACCGCCCGGGGGCCCGGCGTTGCCGGGCCCCCGGGCGTTTCCGACGGCACAGGAGCTCATGATGACCCGCCCGCAACGACCAGCCACGTTCAACCCCGCCGAGGCCCTTCTTCACCTCGCGCACGGGAATCGCTCCGCCCCGCACGGCCGGCCCGCCCAACTCGTCCTGGAGCGCAGGCACGTCCGCCAGCTCGCCGCACACCCGGCTGGCGCATTCGCCCGCGTGCCCTGCGGCCTGTGCCGAAAGCCGCTCACGGAACACGGGCAACTCGAAGTCGAGCTGACCTACGACGACCTCGGACACCTCGACGGCGTCACGATCACGGACTGCACCGCGCTCATCCCCGCACACCACCCCCACCCACCGACCAGGAAGAACACCCGTGCCCGCCTCCCTGCCACCACTGCCTGAGCACACCGTCGCTGCGTACGCCCAGGAGCAGGCCTCCGTCCAACGCATGATCCTCGAGGCCTGCTGGGCCCATGCACAGCGCGACACCATCTTCGAGCACCCGGGAACCTTCCGCGACGACCAGGTCCACCGGATCCAGCGCGTCCACCTCATCCACCTCGGCGCACTGTACGACGTCCTCGCACTGCGCGGCGCCCACGACTTGGACGTTCACGAGGCGGCACGCGGGCTCGGGACCAACCTCCTCGCCCACGACGGCTTCCACCTGCCCACCACTCCCCGGTCCGGAATCGACTACCTGCGCACCAACTACGCAGCCCTGCACGGCCGCACCGACGTCATGCCGCAGCCGGCGGCCGGACTGACGGCAGTGCACAACCCGGCCCCCGAGCGGGCGGACATGCCCTTGTACTGCCCGACGGAGTCGCGGCTCGTCCGCACCATGCTCTGGACGGACACCGTGGCCAGGGAGTGCCGACGGCGGGGCGACTCCGTCCAGACGGCCACCCAGGTGCGCGCGCACCACATCGCACGGGGCCTGCTGCTTTGGTGTGCCGCGGCGCTTGCGCCTGCCGACCGCGCCGCCGCGCAGGCCGCCGCGCGCGCCGGCCACCTCGTGCGCGAAAGCGACGGCCGCCCACGCACGAGCGACGAGAAGGCGCGCCAGTACCTGCTGGAGACCTACCTCGACGAGCACCCCGACGAGATCGAACAGTCCCACGAGCCGGACTGCCCCGGCGGCTGCGGCGGGACGGCAGTTGTCATGGCCACCCTTACCTGGGACGACCAGGGCGACGGCATCTTCGTGCCTGTCTGGGCCGAACCCATCGACTGCACCGCGGGCGCACCCCAGGCGCACGACCCGGACTGTTCCGACTGCCACGGCCATGGCTTCACGTACAGCCGGGGGGAGCGCCACCTCTGCGGGTGTCTGGCGCCCGTGGACCTGCCGGCCTGAGCACGGTCACGAGTCCCGGGGGCGGAATCACCTCCGTCTCCCCCTTCTGCCGGAGGACGGCCAGGGCACCGGCGCGCCTGGGGGTGATTCCGCCTCAGCTTCTGACGGGGGAGAGAACACCCCTACGTACGGGCGGGGAGGTGAGATCACCCCGGCTCACCTCTGACGAGGGGTGATCTCACCTCCCTGCCTCACGCCGACCGGCGGGGAGAATTCGCCCTGGCTGGACTCTGCGACGTTCCCGGCGCCGTACGCAGGTCTGCGTGGAAGCCGCGGCCCGGGCCGGGCGACGCGAACGGCGGCTGCCGGCAGGCACCCTTCCGCCCCTGCCCCGGCCCCGGCTTCCGTGGTGATCGGGAGAGGGCTCCACCGAGGCGGCAGCCCAATCGGGCCGCGCCTCGCGGCTCGTTGCCCGGGAGGCGCGGCGCATCGTTCTGGCCGGTATCGCCGGGTCGCGCCCTGAGTCACATCCTGGGTCGCGTCCTAGGTCATGCCCCGGGTCGCGCCCTAGGTGTCATCCTGGGTTCCGCCGCAGACATGAGTCGACAGGTGCAAAACTCCAGCTCAGGGCGTGAATTCCGAACCGCCACGCACGCCGACTACTTCCCTACAGGGCTAGTTGGCCAAGCATCAGCACGTGCGAAGGGGTACCAGAGGCCGGCGGTTGAGGAGGAATAGGAGCAGAGGAGCAGAACGGAGGAGAGCAGAGCAGCGGAGGAGAGCACACACGGAGAACGGACGACGAATGAAGGACGGACACAGAGACCAGCGAGCGGTGGAGACGACAGGTGCGGCATCGGACAGGGTGAGGCTGGAGGGGGTGCGACTGGCTGCGGCGGTGCGTTGGGTTGTGGCGGGTGGCTCGACGGCTGCCGGGCCCACGGGGCTTGCCACGGCGGCCGGGGGCGGTGCGGGCGGCCGGGGTGCGGGCGGAGGCCCGCGAGCGGCGATTGTGCAATTGGAAATACTGATGGCCGCTCGGGGCGAGCGGCCAGGGGGGGGCGACGGTGCGGGGTGAAATCACCCCGGTTCGTGGCTGTCGGTGCGCCGGGGCATGGTGAGCACGAAGGCGAACAGGGCGCCGACGGCGCCGACGATCACGAGGGCGGTGCCGGTGGCGGAGCGCGCGCCGACCATGAGGCCGGTGCCGATCGAGCCCAAGGCGACGGCGACGCACGGCGCGCCCCACAGGAGGGCCCAGCGAGGCCACGGGGCGCGGGGGATGGTTCCGAACTTCTTCACGGTGTGAACCTCCGGGGTTTCGGTTTCGGGGGCGGTGGATTCACCGCCCCGACAGGATGCCTGAGCAGCACGGGGCGGGGGAGGTGATCTCGCCTTCACCTGCTGGAGGGGCGAGATCACCTCCCCCGCCGGGCGCGGTCAACCCGCCTTCAGCGCCCGGCGCGGCCGCCTGCGGCCGGTCAGGTTGATGCGCACGCGGGAGAGGGGGAAGGGCGTGTCGCAGACCATGCAGACCCTTTCCGTAGGGTCGTTGACGGTGTCGCACGCTCTGCACTTGCGCATGATCGAAGCCTCCTGAGGTGTGTCGGGCGGGAAAGGCGCCTGCGGGTGATCCACTGAAGGTGACGGTCGTGGGGCGGGGAATCGAGGCGTCTCGCATGACCCCCCGCCCCACGACCCGTCAGCACTCGACCACGCCGTCCTGTCCGTGGAAGCGGTGGTTGCCGTAGGTGCGAGGGTCGAGGGGCGACGCGATCTCGACGGCTTCGCTGCGGCGGCCTTCGTTCTCTGCGCCTACTTCCGGGGCGGGGCGGCGCGTCAGGCTGGCGCCGAACGTGGCAGCGGTTGCGGCGGAGAGAAGCTGTCGGATGCTGCGCTTGCTGGCCACTGGAAACCTCCGGGAGTTGGGTGGGCGCTTGGCGCTCGCAGTGGTTGCCGCGCCAACAATTCAAATACTACAGCAGTAAATCCAATTACGCAATACGGCGGGGCGGTGTCCACGCAGCGCCCCTCGTGCGCAGGCCCCGCCTGAGGGCCTCGGGTGTGGACCGGCACCCGTGTCCGGTGTCCGCGCGCACCCGGTGCGCCCGGTGCGTCACAGGCGAGAGCGGCTCCGCCTGACCTGCTTGGCGGCCTCCTCCTCCGCGGTGCGCCGTTCACGGTCGGCCTCGATGTCGGCCTGGGTCGCCCAGATGAAGTTGCCGGGTCCCACGTACAGGCTGAGGAGGGCGCCGCTGCGGATCGCCTCCAGCTCCGCGAGCTCGTCGGGCGCGAAGGCACGGATCTTCCACGTGTCATCGGGAAGGCCGTTCATGCCCCCGGTGCGCCCGTACATGATGTCGAGCTCGTCGGCCGTCGCGACCTGCGCGGCCGGCCGGACCTTCCGGTTCAGGCAGGGCGTGCAATACGCCCCCGCGCGCCAGACGCCGGAGTCGGTGTGGTGCTCCAGGACGTGGGTCGCCGCGTTGAAGCACATGGCGGCGGAGCACTGTCCGCCGGGGCCGATTCCCAGTCCGCACGGCATCGTGATCTGCATGCTTGTCGCTTCTCTCTTCCGGCCGGGACCTGCGGTCGCAGGTCCCGGGTGAGGGTGATCAGACGGCGGGGGCCGAGCACACGCCCCCGCGCGCGGGGACGGTCAGCTCTTGCTGCTGGACAGGTGCGCGGCGACTCGGGGGCCGAGCCTGCCGCCGACGATTCCGCTGAGGAACCCGATGATGAACTTGGCCATCGGGCCGTCGAAGGGGAGTACGAGCAGCGCGAGGGCGGCGAGCGCTACCGCTCCGGTGACGTGTGGGGCGTGGGCGGCGAGCGCAGTGGCTGAGCGGCGGGCGAGTGCGGTGCGATCCATACGGGAAACCCTACGGCAATATTTCCAATTAAGCAACTTTGCCGTCCGGGTGTTACGGACTCTGCGGCGCGCCGCCCTCCCGCGTTCCGGGATTTGTTACGTATTCTGCGGGTGTCGTGGTGGCTGCGGGGCTATTGTTACGGTGCCGACCCGACAGTCTGTTACGGGTTCTTGTGTTGCTGCGGCGGCCACGCCGCATCGGGATGCCTCGTCTCCTGGAGCGCTTTATGTCTGATCGTTCTGTACCGCCCGACGCGACGAAGGCGGAGCCGGGGCCCGTGTGGGCAGGCGCCGGCCCCGACGGCGCGCCCGAGGTGCTGCGCGTCTCGGTGGCGCGGACGCAGCTGTATCCCCTCGTAGACAAGGCACGAGACGGTGTCGTGACGGTCGTGACCAAGGGGACGGGGCGAACGGAGGTCCGGGCCGCCCTGGTGTCGCTGAAGTCGCTCGATGCGGCGGCGCGGGCGCAGGTCGGAGGATGGCCGTCGCTGTCCAAAACGGCTGCCCGGCCCAAGCTGGGGGACCTGGTGGCCGCGGCCGCGGGGAGCGGGGGCCAAGGCACCCCGGGGACGCCGCAGGTCCTGCTGGACTACAAGACGCCGGTTGCCGTACTGGTGAATGCCGCGCTGCTCCCTGACGACGGCGGCCCGATCCGGATTCCCGCGCCCGGGCGCCGACAGATCACGCTGTCGGTACGAGAGGTGACCCGGGACTGGACGTCGCTGCTGGACGAAGCCGAAGCAGGCGAGGTGTGGGTGGAGGTGTACCGGTCGCGGTCCACGACGGCGCCCCGCGCGGTGCTGATCCCCGTCGTGGCGCTGAACCCTGAACATGCAGGCCTGCTCAAGACGTGGCCCGTGCACGACGCGGACGACGTCCTCGGCGAACTCGACGCCCTGGTCGAGGAGGTGGCCAAGCCGACAGCACAGGACGCTGCGCGCGGCGTGGTGGTGGCGCGGAACGGGAAGCCGCTCGCGGTCCTCATGGCCCGCAACGAGGCGGCCAGAGCCACCGCACACCAGCCCGGCGTGACACCGTCGGCCGATCACCTCCGGACCGATGCCGCGGTCCCGGAGGAGCTGTCGGCCGCGCCTGCCGACACCGGGTCTTCAGTCGCTTCGGTCGCTGTCGCGGCCGAACCTCCGCCCGGGGCCGACGCACCGCCTGCAGAGCAGCCGACAGCCAACTTCGAGGCCGGAACCGGAGCGGTGAGCCGTCGGCCGGTGGCGGCCCTGGAGGCCGTCCTCCAGGAGGTGCTGGCCCCTCAGGGATCCGACACGCCGCCGACGGAGGCAGCCTGGTTCGGAATCCCCGCCCTGGACCGCGTCGTGGCCGGCCTGCAGCCCGGGAAGCTGACGCTGGTGGCGGGCGCCCCGGGCGCGGGTCCCTCACTGTTGGTGGCAGCCGCAGCGCGGGACACGGCGCTGCGCCGACAGCTCCCGGTGCTCTACGCGGCATCCGGTCTGACCCGTACCGATGTGGCGATGCGCGTCATCGCGGCGGAGGCCGGGGTGAACTACCGCGCCCTGCGCACTGGCCAGCTCACCGAAAACGAGCAGGACAAGGCGAACGGCGTGGGTGAATTGCTGTCGCGTCTGGGCGGAAACGTCTGGCACATCGACGACGGGGCCGGGCTGACCGCATCGGACATTGCCGAGGCCGCGCAGGACGTCGACGGGCTCGCCCTGGTCGTAGTGGACCGACTGCAGCGTGTCCACGACCCATCGGTGCCCCTGTCCGGGCGGGCCCTGCCGGCCGCAGCACAGGCGCTGACCCACGTGGCGCGTCGCCTGAAGATCCCCGTCGTGGCCGCGGTCGACACAGACGAGACACCCCTCGTCGCGGCGCTGGACGCCGACGTCACCCTGACAGTGACACGGATCGACGAGCGGGCAGAAGTCACCTACGCCGAACGCGACTTCGGAATCCTGGCGAGCACCGAACTGCGGGCGGACCTGGCGTGTGCCCGCTTCACCGATCCGCTCGAGGCCGCGGAGCCCACGGCACCGCAGGCCGTCGACCCCAACCCGCCCACCCCGACCATGACGCCCAGCGCCGGCATCACGGACGAGATCGAGCACGAACTCCTTCAGGCGGCGCACCCGTTCATCTCCGGGGCAGCAGAAGGTATCGGCGCGCGACTGCGTGGCACGCTGTCCGCGCTCGGGCAAGCGGCCCGCACCGGGGACCATGGCGACCTGGACGACCTGCGGACTTCGGTGGCCGACCTTGCCGCCCGCCACCCGACAGTCCCGGACACCAACGAGGGCCGACGCCTGGCAGCGGCACTGACCGCATACGCCGCCGCCCGCCCGCCGATGCCGGGCGCCGTTTCCGCGCCCCGCCCGGAACGCCCCACAACCTTGGCGCCGGACCCGCAGGACACACCGGCGGCCACCAAGGAGCTCGGGCCGGCGGAGACCGAACTGGTCGCCGCGGCCCTTCCCCTGCTCACCGAGGCCGGGCCCTTGTCCCTCACCGCCCGATCCGCTCTGTCCCAGCTGCGAGACGCGCTCCGCACGGGCGACGACCAGGCCATCAACGAGGCGAGGGCACGCACAGCGTCCCTGGCCGGCCAGCGCCTGCGACTTCCGCACACCGAGGAGACACAAGAGCTCCGGGCTGCACTGGAGGCCTACGCCCGCGCCGCGGCCGCCGCCGGCATCACCCCGGCGGCCGTACCTGCACCCGCCGCCTCCCTGACGGTCCAGGAGCCGGCCCGGGACACCGAAGAGCACCAGATCCCCGCCGATGCTCCGTACGACCCGGACGAGGAGACATCGGCGACGTTCCAGGACACCACGGTGCCGCCGGAGGACACCGGCAACGTCCGGCGCGGTCGCACCTACACCTTCTTCACCAACAAGATCGCGGCCGCCGTGGACCAGGCGCTCCAGGAGACCAACGGCGACGTCGACGAGGCGATCAAGCTACTCAAGCGTAAGGCCGTGCCGGACGCCATGGCCCTGTTCAAGCTCTCCAGGGTCGGCGCCACATACGAGCATTCCGTGTACCCGGAGCCCTTGGAATTCCTCTCCAAGCCGTCACAGAAGGAATCCGACCAGATCTGGGAAGGGCGCCACAAGTGGCGCAATGAAGCCCTGCGAACAGCGGTGAAGAAGGGCATGCAAAAGCCGCTGGACGTGACGGCCCTCGACACCAACTGCGCCTACCTGTCAGCCTTCAAGACTCACCTGCCGATCGGCGCACTGCGCCACCACACCCGCGGGTTCCTCCCCAAGGAGTCCGGCATCCACCGCGTTGACCACTTCGAATGGCCTCACGAGGACCTCCCGAACCCGCTGGGCGGACGGGTCGAGCCGGGCCCGTACCTGCTGGACGAAGCCACCGTCCGGCTCCTGATCCGCTGCAACGAACTCGGCCTATCCGCCCCGCCGAGGATTCTGGAATCATGGACCTCGGGCGGAACGGAAGCCCTGCTGGAGAAGTTCCGCCGCATCCTGAACGAGGCACGCACCAAGGCAATCCAGGAATCCGACAAGCCCACCGAGGAGTACGTCAAGGCGATGTACTCCCGATTTACCTCAACTATCGGTGAATCAGGAAAGAACCAGGAACTCCGGCGAGCCGACTGGGTCCACATCATCCGGTCGCAGGCTTTCGCGAGCCTCTGGCTGAAAGCCCACCGGGCCTATCAGGAAGGCCTTACGCTGGTGCAGGTCGCCGGCGTAGACGAGATCCACCTTGTCGGCGACTGGCAGAAGATTTGGAAAGAAGGCCGGATGCCCGGCGAGATGAAGAAGAAGCGCCTCTACACCCTCGGGGAGAACTAACCCATGCCGTACGACGACAGCGGCTGGAGGAATTTCGGCCGCCTCGGCGCGAACCGCTCCCCGGAGAACGTCCGCGGCGGCCAAGCGCTCGGCGCGGCCATGGAGGAAGCCCTGTCCCGACAGATCCGCGAGGGTGGCATCCGCTCCCCGGTCACCACGAACCGCGGGTTGAACGCGCGGCTGAACTACCTCGACAGCGACGCCGGCCGGCAGGCCATGGCCGACGCCGGCATCGACGTGACACCGCGCACGATGAAGAAGTGGTTCGACGGCACGCAACAGCCACTGCCCGCGAACAAGGAGAAGATCGACACCGCGTACTGGAACCTGCGCACCGAGCGGTTCCTGAACAACCTGGGGGCCTTCAAGCAGCACCTGAACAACCGCGGCCGGGGCACGTCCATCGAGATCCACCCCATCAACCAGGATCTCGTCGACGAGCCCGCACGGCGCCGGAACCTCATGGGCGAACAGGCGCACCGATTCCTGCCGAACGTCCGCTACATCTGGGACGACGCGGTAGACGCCATGCGGGAGGGTGACAGCGAGAAGCTCGAGGAGATCTGGGACGACGTCATCGCCGACCTGGACAGCGACTGGGGTGCCTACACGTACGTCTCCTATGTGGGCCTCGGCGCCTGAGCGGTCCCGCGCTCGAGGTGCAGGCCGGCCGAAGGACATGGGAGCGGGGCGGGAGGCACTGCCTCCCGCCCCGCTCCCATGTCCTTCGGCTGTCAGTGGTTCTGTGGCTGCTCGGCGCAGCACGCGGAGCGCCAGCACACGCAACGGTGGCAGTCCTGGCAGTCTTGGGTTCGAGGACAGCCGCACCGGCAGTCGTGCGGACGGCACTGCGGGCGGTGTCCGGGCGTGGTGACGTGGCAGCGGACCGCTTCGAGGTTCCGTGCGGCCTGCGCCCGCGTCTCCTGGTCCTCACCGCGCTCGACGGCGTGGACCAGCCGCCAGGTGGAGATCGGCGCGGTCTCGGCTTCCACGCTGGTGGGGAAGGTGTCCTCGTCGACGAACCGGGAGGCGTCGTAGTCCCTGTAGTCGAAGTCCTGCACGCACACGACGTGAATCGTCCCGTCCGGCCGGAGGTATCGGCGGTAGTGGGGCTCGCGGTTGAGGCTGCCGGGGAAGGTCAGGTCGAGCGGCATGTCGGCTTCCTTGGAAACGGCGCGGCCCGCGCCGAAGGGGCGCGGGCCGCGCCCGGTACTGGGGCCCGGGCGGGGGAAGCCCGCCCGGGGCGGAGTGGGGCGGGGGCGGAGGCGGCGCGTGCCGCGCGGTCATAACCGGTCGCGGGGCAACGGGTCGCCCGCACGATGAGACACGTGGAAGCTGGCGATCGCCGTGGACAGAAGATGCCTGATGCGCTGCTGCATGTCTGAACCTCCGGAGAAGTAGGGCGGGCCCGAAGTGGCCGACCCGATGAACCTTACTCTACAGCGATAAATCCAATTAAGCAACTAGAGCGGTAGCTTGCCGTACGGGTCGAGGACCACGTCCCCGCAGCCGAGATACCGGGCGAGGTCGTGGCCGCCCAGCGCCGCGATGCCGCCCAGGCCCTGACCGCGCAGGACGTCGGTGCCGACGATGAAATGAGGCCGGACCACCAACTCCCCCACGATGAGCTGATGAGTGCGGGCACTGCCGTAGTGGAGCGGGTGGTCCGCGTCCCTGACATGGCCGCCCGGCTCGCTGACGCGGCTGGAGCCGACGAAGGAGACCGTCCCGTCCCCGGCCCGCTGGACGTACATCCAGGCGGGCACATGACGGGCGTGCGGGTCCAGGCGCAGGCCGGCCAGGGCGGCGTCGGTGGGGCGGAAGTCGTTCATGGGGTCCAATCGATCAGTAGGGGGAGGGCCGCTCCGCCAACTCGCAGTCGCGGCGCGGCCCTGATGGGCCGTGGGCGCGGCCGGGGCCGCCGGCGCCGGTTGCACTTGCTGTCGTGATGCCGCCCATAGCGCTCCTGCGAGTAGCGGTCGTAGCGCAGCGAGGCGGGGGCGCTGAGGTAGTCGGCGACCACCGCCGGCATGCTTCAAGGGGTCGCGGGCCGGGGCCCCGCCGCGCGGCGGGGCCCCGGCCCGCATGGGTCAGCTGACGCGACGGAAGGAGTCGGCGGCGTCCCGGGCGAAGTTGCGGTTGGCTTCGAGCCACAGGTGACGGCGGGCATCGGCAACGGGATTGCCCATGCCGCCCTCCGGACGCTCTGCTTCGAGCTCCGCCTTCGCCATCTGGCCGTGCCAGGTGGCCACGGCGTCGCGGCTCGACTGGAGGGTGTCGAGGAGGGCCTGCCACAGTCCGGTCTCGTACTGGGCGAGCGTGATGGCCTCGAAGAACCCGTCCATGCGGACGTTCTCAGCCGTCAGCTCCGGCGCCCGCAGTCGCTCCAACGAGGTGGTGCCCCGCCGCAGCGCGTTGGACTTACCCGCATGCGCAGCGGTCGTGAGCCTCTCCGCGTGCATCCGGCGGTCACGCTCGGCACGGACGTCGTTGGTGCGGGTGCTGCTCATGGGGGATTCCTTCCTGAGGGCGCTCGGGGAGGCTGTCAGGTGCGCCCGTCGGAAAGTCGGGCGGACTGGCTGACAACAAGCTCCACTCTACAGAAATAAATCCAATTAAGCAACTTGCCGATGGGGGGTCGCGCCGCCGCACGGTCGGCCTGCGCCGGCTGGCCGCTGCGGCAGGGCCAGCCAGGACGGTCGAGGGGCTGCGGTGCGCCCGGTGACTCGGATCGGCTTGCGGCCGCGCATCGGCTACCGCAGCATCCAGAGGTCGGCGTAGGTGAGGACGGCCCTGCGCGGGCGTGTGCCGAGCAGGAGCTCAACCAGGACGTCGGCTTCGGTCGCGATGAGGGCGATGTCGAGGGAGCTGGGCAGGCGGGAGCCGTCCAGGATGGCGGGCAGGTGTTCGTAGACGAGCGGTCGGCCGAGTGCGTCACGGCGTTCGGCCAGCGTGCGGATTCGATCGGCGATCGTCGGTGCGGACGCGGATGAGGGCGTAGGGGTGGTCACAAGGCCTCCGGGGTAGTCGGGCCCGGTCCAATCATGATGCCTGCCCCGTCAGGGCAAGTCGTGGAGTCCGGGGCGATCCATGGTGATATCGAGGGTCGCCGGGTATCCAAGGGAAATGAACCACTCGGCGAGTCGGTGGTGTATCTCAGGAAGGTACCGGTGGGTGTGACCCAAGATCGACGTGTGCTCCTGCAGCACCCCCGCCATGACTGTGTCCCAGTGCAGTTGGCGGACCGCGCGCTCCACCGGCGAAGCGGCGCTATCGGGGCCGCCGTTGGCCGCCGTCCAGGCTTCCCGCTCCTCGTTGGTGGCCTCGAAGCCGCAGAAGCCCAGCTCTGCGAATAGGGCCGCCAGCTTCTTCGTGAGGCTCACGCCCGGGTCGCCGATCCATTCCTCACTGAACAGCTGATCCAGTGACCGACGCTCGCCAGGCCGATTTCCTTCCTCGCACCACATGCACTCGCCGGGTTCGGCCTCGGGGAGGAAGGCCAGGAACAGGCGGCGGATGACGAAGGTGTACGGATCGATCAGCGTGGGGCGCATCGGTACTCCAAGCGGTGAAGGGATGGGGGGCGGGGAGTGCTGACCAGCGTGCGAGCTGCCTGCGCCCCGACCTGGCCTAAGCCTACGGCAGTAATTCCAATTATGCAATAGAGAACTGACGTGCCATTACCGCCCCGCCGCCCGCCGTCCTCCTCGTGTGCCGCGCCGGCCTTGGCGGTACGGGTCAGGTGAGCAGGGCGGCAATGCGCTCCAGGGCGGCTGTGCGCTGGTGGGCGGTGTACTCGTTCTCGGTGGCAAGCACAGCCACGGACGGCTGTTGCCACAAGGGCGCCACGACGGCGGCGGTTTCGCGCGCGGCGTGTTGCCAGTGCGGATCGGCGTCCGCGGGCATGAGGAACAGCGGGATCTGGAGGCTGGGCGGGTAGGGTTCGCGGTCCAGCGGCCCTGGCTCATGGGCGAGCTCGGCGGCCCGGGCGCGCACCGGCTCGGCCGGGCAGGCGCCGGTGATCTGTTCCGTGGACGGGGTGATGCCGGCCGCGGCGTACAACTTGGTCTCGGCTGCGGTGAGCCGGGAACGTTGGTGGATGTCCCTGCAGTCTCGCGGGTCTCCGGCCCGGTCGACCAGGAGGCCGTGCCTCCACACCATGCCGTTACCGAGCACGATCAGCGCCTGATGGAGCGCTTGTGTGCGGTTGCTGTAGGCGCAGGGGTAGCGGCCGATCAGGCCGGCAAGGGTTGCGCTAACGGGATCCACGTCATCTATCCGATCGGCGAAGGGGCCAGGGGGGCCAGCGTGATGAGGGCTCAGCACGGTTCTGGTGGGCACCGACAGACGGGGCGGGAGGCTGCCCTCCCGCCCCGCTTGACGCCCCCGGAAGGGCGGGGTGTCAGCTGCGCTTGGCGCGGAGCTGGAGGGTGCGCGCGTAGTTCTGGTACCGGGCCTTGGCGATCACAGAGCGGTCCGTGGTCCGCAGAACGATGCCCTCGGGGCGGCCACCAGCGTCCGGGTCGAGGGCGACCAGGGTCTTGGACAGGTGATGGGTGAGGAAGGCCTGCATCTCATCGATGCCCGTGGGCAGTTCGCTGGCCGCGACCCTGGCCAGGCGGGGCGCCATCTCGATCTCCTCCTCTGTCGCGGTCTCGGTGAGTTCGTCCTCGGTGTGGAAGTACTGGCCGCCGCCGTCGCGCCAGCTCGCGATCCGGGCCTGCGGGAGCTCCAGGGTTGCGGCGTCGATCTCCGCCACGTCGAAGAGGCGGTGCCCCAGTGTCGTTCCGCCGGTGTACTGCTTGCTCGCGGCGGTGATCTTGTTGCCGCCGTAGACCTCCAGGTAGTACACGCGGATGCCGTCAGCGGGTGCGCTGATCCGCTCGGCCAGCGGGCGGAGCGCCTCGACGATCCCGAGCTTGGGATTCCAGACCCTGTCGCCGCGTGCGTAGAGCAGTTCCTCCCGGCTGCCCAGGAAGTAGTCGCCGCCGGGGAGGGTGATGATCCGCGCGTTCGTCCCGTCGATCTTCTCGGTGAGGATGACGTCGCCGCTGAAGGCGGTCGCGGTCTCCAGCAGCCCGCCGCTGCGCGGATCGAGCTCGTGGTACGTGAGGATCGAGGGGTACTTGGTCGCCGAGTTGAGCGCGTCGAGATCGAAGTTCGCGAGAGCGGGCATGAGTGCTCCAGGTGGAGGGTGTCGGTTGGTGGACGGGGTGGGGTCGGCCGGAGTGGCGGCCGCCCCCGAGAGAATTTCTAGCGGCAGCCGGGGTGTGAACCGATCACAGCCGACAGGCCCGACATGCCTTCTGTATGCAGTGCGTAGAGGGCGTATGCGGGGACCGCGAGGGCCGCGAGCCCGAGCAGGAGGCCCAGCACGATTCCGGCTGTGCGACCGATCACCAGCTTGTTCATTGAGACCTCCTGCTCGGGTAGGCGCGATCCTGAGGGGGTGCGGTGAGGCGACGAGCGTGATCACTCGCCCCGACGCCTCAAACTCTACCGCAGTAAATCCAATTAAGCAACGTGACCGCCCGCTGCCCCCCGTCCCTCCTCCGCGCGTCCGCCGGGTGTCCGCCGGGTGTCCGCCCCTCCTCTGCCTCGTCCCGCCTGCCGTCCTGCCTG
>NZ_JBEXOM010000022.1:0-134507 GCF_040611555.1 Streptomyces sp. NPDC006624
GGTTACATTCCGAACCCGGAAGCTAAGCCTTACAGCGCCGATGGTACTGCAGGGGGGACCCTGTGGGAGAGTAGGACGCCGCCGAACAATTATTGGGAAAACCCCCGCATCTTATGATGCGGGGGTTTTCTGCGTTCTGGGCTCCCTTTCGGGAGCCGAATGGATGCTGGAAGGGCGATGCTTAAAGGCGGCCCGCTGCTTTCAACGCCAGGTAGGCGTCCGCCAGGGCCGGCGCCAAGTCGTCCGGGGTGGCGTCGACGACCGTGACGCCGTGGCGGCGGAGTTGTTCCGCCATGCGGTGGCGTTCGGACTGGGCCTGGGCCGCTGCCGCGGCCTCGTAGACGGCGTCGACGTTTCCCCGTGCCGTGGCCATCGCGGTGATGTGCGGGTCGGCGACCGAGGCCACCAGGACCGTGTGGCGTTGGGTGAGCTGGGTGAGGACCGGGAGGAGGCCCTCCTCGATCGGGGCCGCGTCCAGTGTGGTGAGCAGGACGATCAGGGAACGGCGGGGGGACGAGCGCAGTGCCGTGGCCGTGAGGCCCCTGGCGTCGGTTTCCACCAGCTCCGGCTCCAGCGTCGCCATCGCGTTGACCAGAGACGGAAGGACGTCGCCCGCGGAGCGGCCCTGGACGAGGGCGCGGATTCTGCGGTCGTAGGCGAGGAGGTCGACTCGGTCGCCGGCACGGGATGCGAGGGCCGCCAGGAGCAGGCCCGCGTCCATGGAGGCGTCGAGGCGGGGTGCGTCGCCGACCCGTCCCGCTGACGTGCGTCCGGTGTCGAGGACCAGGAGGATGTGGCGGTCGCGTTCGGGGCGCCAGGTGCGGACGGCGACGGCGGTCTGGCGGGCTGTGGCACGCCAGTCGATGGAGCGGGTGTCGTCGCCGGGGACGTACTCGCGCAGGCTGTCGAACTCGGTGCCTTCGCCTCGGGTGAGCACGCTGGTGCGGCCGTCCAGTTCGCGGAGACGGGCCAGCTTCGAGGGCAGGTGCTTGCGGCTGGTGAACGGCGGCAGGACACGTACCGTCCAGGGCACTTTGTGCGCGCCCTGGCGGGAGAAGAGGCCCAGGGGGCCGTAGGAGCGGACGGTGATGCGGTCCGCCTGGCGGTCGCCCCGGCGGGTGGGGCGCAGGCGGGTCGTGACGCGCCGGCGTTCGCCCGCGGGGACCGTGAGGCGGTGGCGGGACGCCGTGGTCTCCGTGCCCGGCTGCCAGCTGCTGGGGGGCCAGGCGTCGCGGAGGTGGCCGCGCAGGGGGCGGCGGGACGGGTTGGTGATCGTGAGGGTGACGTCGGCGGTCTCGCCCAGGCGTACGGAGGTGTCGCCGGAGCGTGTGAGACCCAGGCGGCGTACGGGGGCGGCCAGGGCGAAGTCGCAGGCGCAGGCCAGGGCCAAGGGGGCGTTGACCGCCAGGATGCCCGTCCAGCTGGGCTCCCAGATCCCGACGGGGAGGGAGCCCAGGGCCGCGAGGAGGGCCGCGCGTCCGGTGAGTGCCATCAGCGGGGGACGGGGACGTGGGCGAGGATCGCGTTGATGACGGAGTCGGCTGTCACGCCTTCCATTTCGGCCTCCGGGCGGAGCTGGACGCGGTGGCGGAGCGTGGGGAGGGCAAGGGCCTTCACGTCGTCGGGGATGACGTAGTCGCGGCCGGTCAGCCAGGCCCAGGCGCGGGCGGTGGCGAGGAGGGCCGTGGCGCCTCGGGGGGAGACGCCGAGGGTGAGGGACGGCGACTCGCGGGTGGCGCGGCAGATGTCGACGACGTAGGCGGTGATCTCGGGGGAGATCGTCGTCTTGGCGACGGCGGCGCGGGCAGCTTCCAGGTCGGCCGGTCCCGCTACGGGGCGTACGCCGGCGGCCTTGAGGTCGCGGGGGTTGAAGCCCTCGGAGTGGCGGGTGAGCACGTCGATCTCGTCCTGGCGGGAGGGGAGGGGGATGGTGAGTTTGAGGAGGAAGCGGTCCAGCTGGGCTTCCGGGAGGGGGTAGGTGCCCTCGTACTCGACCGGGTTCTGGGTCGCCGCGACCAGGAACGGGTCGGGGAGGAGGCGGGGGGTGCCGTCGACGGTGACCTGGCGTTCCTCCATGGCTTCCAGGAGGGAGGACTGGGTCTTCGGCGGGGTGCGGTTGATCTCGTCGGCCAGGAGGAGGTTGGTGAAGACCGGGCCGGGCTGGAAGGAGAACTCGGCGGTGCGGGTGTCGTAGACCAGGGAGCCCGTGACGTCGCTCGGCATGAGGTCGGGGGTGAACTGGACGCGCTTGGTGTCGAGTTCGAGGGCGGAGGCGAGGGCGCGGACCAGGAGGGTCTTGGCGACTCCGGGGACGCCTTCGAGCAGGACGTGGCCGCGGCAGAGCAGGGCGACGACGAGACCGGTCACGGCGGGGTCCTGGCCGACCACGGCCTTGGCGATCTCGGCGCGCAGGGCTTCCAGGGAGGCCCGGGCGGTGCCCGGGTCCCCGCTCTGCCCGGCGTTGTCAGTGGTCGGGTCCATCATGGACGGCGTACCTCTCTTTCGAGGGCGTCGAGTCGGTCGGCGAGTGCGATGAGTGCTGCGTCGTCGCTGGGCTGTGGTCCGAAGAGGAGTGCGTGCAGGTCCTGTCCTTCGCCGTTCAGGCGGGCGGACAGGGCGGGGAGCAGTGCCTCGGGCGAGTGCGCCTGGGTGACGGGGACGCCTACGAGGGGGGCGAGGCGGGTGCGCGTGGTGGAGCGGAGAGCGCCGGCGGCGCGGTCGCGGGCGTCGGCCTTGCGGTAGAGGCGTGCGCGGCCTTCGGCGGTCTCGGAGGCGCGGATCGCGACGGGGAGCTTCTCGGGCACCAGGGGGCCGAGTCGGCGTGCCCGCCACAGGGCGGCCAGGGCTGCGGCGATGAAGAGCTGCAGGGTGCCCCAGAGCCAGCCCGAGGGGAGCAGGTCGAAGAAGCCGCGTTCGTCGTCGGTGCCGGTGGCCGAGGTGTCGGAGAGCGAGGGGAGGTACCAGACCAGATGGGGGCGGGAGCCGAGGAGTTGGAGGGCGAGCGAGGCGTTGCCCTGCTCGTCGAGGCGGTCGTTGAGGAGGATGTCGGGGGCGCCGAGGACGACGGTGTCGCCGCCCCCTGTCTCGGCGGGGATGCGCAGCAGGGTTGCCAGACGCTCGCTGGGGTAGCAGGAGTCGGCGTCGAGGTGGGTGGTGGTGTAGCGGACGCCGCCCGTTTCGGCGGTGCCGGCGCGCTGCGCGGTGGGCAGGTCGCAGTCGGGGGCGAGCGCCGAGTCGAGGCTGATGGCGGGGTCGGCGGTGACGCCGGGTGCGAGCCGTTCGACGGAGGCGCTGCCGGAGGCGACCAGGACGGTGCGGCCGCCGGAGTCGGCGAACGCGTCGTGCAGCCGGGTCTGCTGACCGCGGGTCAGCAGGTCGGGGACGGCGACCAGGAGGGTGGTGTCCGGGCCGGTCGCGGTGGCTGCCTCGTCCAGGGTGGTGACGACGCGGGTGTCCACGCCGCGGTCGGCGAGCAGCTCGGCGACGGCGCGGCTGCCGTTGGGGTCGGCGGAGCGCGGGTCGAGTTCGCCGTGGCGGGCGTCGGAGCGGATCACGGCGATGGCGACGGCTCCGGCGAGGAGCACCACGAGGGCGAGCGCGATGCCGCGCGCGCGGGTCCACACCTGGCGGGCGGTGGGCGAGGCCGAGGTGGACGGGAGCGTGGCCTCGGTGGTCATTCGGCGGCTCCCTGGCGGGTGTGGGGGGCCGTGCTCGCGCTGCTCGTCGCGAGCTGGGGCTTGGTGCGTTCCAGATCGCGGTCGAGTTCCGCCATGCGGTGGTACGACTGCTCGGTCGCCGAGCGGCCGCCGTACGTGACGTCGTCGAAGTCGTGGGCGGCGGTGCGCAGCCGGTCCGTGTGGGCGGGGAGGGCGCGGCCGGCCTCCGCTGCGGCCTCGTCGGCGGTGCGGCCGGGGCGGACGTCGAGGAGCGCGCGTTCCTCGAGGGCGCGGACGAGGGCGCGCATGCGTTCCTGGACGGCCTGGTTCCAGTGCCCTTGGGCGGCGTGTGCCTCGGCGGCGGCGCGGTGGTCCGCGGCGCTGCGGGGGCGGTCGTCGAACAGGGCGGGGGACGAGGTGGGCCGGCGGCGGGGGGTGCCCAGGCGCCACCAGACGGCGGCCAGGACGGCGACGACGGCCAGGATGATGACGACGAGGCCGAGCGTGCCGCCGGGGGTGGCGGTGGAGGCGGAGTTGAGGAGTTTGCCGAGCCAGTCCCAGAAGGCGTCGAGGGCGCGCTGGACGAGGCTGGGGTCGTCCTCGTGGTACATCCGTTTGGACAACTCGCGCCGGGCCGCTTCCCGTGCGGGGTCGCGCGGGATGGTGAGGGGCGGCTCGTCCGCGGAGCGGGCCGGCGACAGCACGGAGGTGTCGCCGGCGCTCAGCAGCGTCCGTATGGTGGCGCGCGGCAGCGCCGTGGTGAGAGGTTCCCCCGCCGAACTCACCGCATCAGCTCCCCGGGGTGGTGCCGGGCGCGGCGGGGCCGTAGCCCTGGACTCCGGCGACGCGGGCCAGTTCGAGGTCGAGGGCCTCGCGGCGGATGCGCTGGTCGATGTAGAGGAGCACGGTGACGCCCGCCGTGATCGGGAACGTGATCATGGAGCCGATCACCGAGCCGATGCCGCTGACGATGAGGAACGTCCAGCCGAGGCTGCCGACGCCGCTGTCGAGCCAGCCGGTGAGGCCGTCGCCGCTGAGGGCCGCCGCGAGGAAGGTGAAGGGGATGACGATGATCGAGGCGACGACGTTCGCGATGATCGTGGCGAGCAGCTGGATGCCGAAGATCCGCCACCAGGTGCCCTGGACGAGCTTCGCGGAGCGGCTCATGGCCTTCTTGATGCCCTGCTTCTCCAGCATCAGCGCGGGCGAGGCGAGGGAGAAGCGGACCATCAGCCAGAGGGCGACGATGCCGGCGCCGATGACGCCCAGGACGGTGAGGGCGACGCCCGCTCCGCCGTTCACGGCGACGCCGACGAGGATGCCGGGCAGGGTGCCGACGGTGACGAGTCCGGCGGTGATGAGCAGCAGCAGGCAGATGAGGCCGAACAGCCGGGGGATCTGAGGGCGGGCGTCGCGCCAGGCCTCGCCGATGGTCACCGGCTTGCCGAGCACGGCACGGCTGGTGACGGTCGTGAGCAGGGCGGTGGCGATGACCGTGCCGACCAGGGAGATCACGAAGATGACGGTGGAGTTGAGCAGGGCGTCGCTCATGGCGCGGCTCAGCTCGCTGAGGGTGGCGCTGGGGTCGTTGAGGGCCTCGGTGCTGGAGTCGTCGAGGACGAGCCCCTGGAACAGCACGACGATGATCTCGGTGAGGACCGCGACGGTCAGCGCGATGCCCAGGACCGTGCGCCAGTAGGTGCGCATGGTGGAGACCGCGCCGTCGAGGATCTCGCCCACGCCGAGCGGGCGCAGCGGGATCACGCCGGGCTTGGCGGCGGGCGGCGGGCCGCCCCAGCCGCCTCCCCAGCCGCCGTGCGGAGCGGGGCCGCCGGGCCGGCCGTAGCCGCCGGGGCCTCCGGGTCCGTAGCCGCCGGGGGGCTGGTTGCCCCAGCCGGGGCCGGGCGGCGGGGGCGGGGGTGCCTGGCCGGGGACGGCCGGGCCGCCGGGGGCGCTGGGGGCGGACCACTGGGCCGGTGGCGGCTGCTCCTTGGACCACTGCGGGCCGGTGCCCTGCGGGGTCTGGCCGGCCTGGCCAGGCTGGTCCGCGGGGCCGGGGCGGTCTGCGGGCTCGGCAGGGCCGGACGCGTCAGGCTTCTGCCCGTCGGACGGGGCGGATCCGGGCGAGGCCCAGCCCGGAGTGTCGTTCATCATCGCTCCTTCACGGTGCCCGTCCGCGGTCGCGGCGGCAGGTTGGCAGCCATCGTGCCATGGGGTGGTCTTGGTGTGACCGGCCGCGGTACGGCGTGCGTACCTTCAATTGTCCGCCGGATAGGGGGCAGACTGACGGCATGGCTGATCAGTACGCGTACAGCGGCGAGGACAAGCGGCCGATCGAGATCCCGGCGATCCGTTGGGAGGAACCGCCGGAAGGCCCGGTTCTGGTCCTGCTCGACCAGACCAGACTGCCGGCAGAGGAAGTCGAGCTGGTCTGCACGGACGCGCCCGCGCTCGTGGAGGCGATCCGCTCGCTGGCCGTGCGCGGGGCGCCGCTGCTCGGGATCGCGGGCGCCTACGGTGTCGCGCTCGCCGCCATGCGCGGGTTCGACGTGAACGACGCCGCGTCCGCGCTGGCGAGCGCCCGTCCGACCGCGGTGAACCTGGCCGTCGGGGTACGCCGGGCGCAGGCGGCTCATGAGGCTGTGCTCGCCGAGGGCGGTGACGTCCGGCAGGCGGCAGCGGCCGCGCTGGCCGCGGCGCGGCAGCTGCACCGGGAGGACGCCGAGGCCAGTGCGCGGATGGCCGAGCACGGGCTGGCGCTGCTGGACGAGCTGATGCCCGGCGGCGGGCACCGGATCCTCACCCACTGCAACACCGGTGCGCTGGTGTCGGGCGGGGAGGGGACGGCGTTCGCGGTGGCGCTCGCGGCGCACCGGGTGGGCCGGCTGCGGCGGTTGTGGGTGGACGAGACGCGTCCGCTGCTGCAGGGCGCGCGGCTGACGGCGTACGAGGCGGCGCGCAGCGGGATGGGGTACACGCTGCTCACGGACAACGCGGCGGGGTCGCTGTTCGCCGCCGGCGAGGTGGACGCGGTGCTGATCGGCGCGGACCGGATCACGGCGGACGGCTCGGTGGCGAACAAGGTGGGGAGTTATCCGCTGGCGGTGCTGGCGCGGTACCACCATGTGCCGTTCATCGTGGTGGCACCGGTGACGACGGTCGACCTGGACACGCCCGACGGCGCGTCCGTCGAGGTCGAGCAGCGGCCCGGGCACGAGGTGACCGAGCTGGTGGCGCCGCAGGCTCCGGTGGCCGGTGCCGAGGCGGGAGGGGGGATCCAGGTGGCGCCGCTGGGGACGCAGGCGTACAACCCGGCGTTCGACATCACCCCGCCCGAGCTGGTCACGGCGATCGTGACGGAGGAGGGGGTCGTGTCCCCGGTGACGGCCGAGGCGCTCGCCGAGGTGTGTGCGCGGTCGCGCTCGGCATCGAGGAGCTGAGCTCGGCTTCGGCGTCCTGAACCGACCGGGCCGTTCGGGGGGTCTCCGCTTCCGCGGCTTCGCTCCCCGGGGCTCCGGCTGCCCGCTCGTCGTTCCGTCCGTCGGTGGATGGTGCCCGGCTGCCGGTGCGTGATGCCCGGGTGCCGGCGGGTGGTGCCCGTCCGGCGGTGGAGGGTGCGCCCGCCCGTTGCTGGGTGGTGCCGTCCGGCGGTGGAGCGCCCGTGCGCTGGTGGTGCCGTTCGCGGTCCTCGGCGGGTGCGTACCCGTCGTCGAGATCATCGGCCGGGCGGGCGAGGGCAGACAGTGGCGCTTGCTGCGACTATGGTCACTGGCCGGTGACCTACCTCACCACTGCCTTCGCCACCGTTATGAGAATGGGATGATGTCGTTTATGAAGGGACGAGTCCTTGTCGTCGACGACGACACCGCACTGGCCGAGATGCTCGGCATTGTGCTGCGTGGTGAGGGTTTCGAGCCGTCTTTCGTTGCCGACGGCGACAAGGCGCTGGCCGCCTTCCGTGAGGCCAAGCCCGATCTGGTGCTCCTCGACCTGATGCTGCCCGGCAGGGACGGCATCGAGGTGTGCCGTCTGATCAGGGCGGAGTCCGGGGTGCCGATCGTGATGCTGACGGCGAAGAGCGACACGGTCGACGTCGTCGTGGGCCTGGAGTCGGGCGCGGACGACTACATCGTGAAGCCGTTCAAGCCGAAGGAGCTGGTGGCCCGGATCCGGGCGCGGCTGAGGAGGTCGGAGGAGCCGGCTCCGGAGCAGCTCGCCATCGGTGACCTGGTCATCGACGTGGCGGGGCACTCCGTGAAGCGGGACGGGCAGTCGATCGCGCTGACGCCGCTGGAGTTCGACCTGCTGGTCGCGCTGGCGCGCAAGCCGTGGCAGGTGTTCACGCGTGAGGTGCTGCTGGAGCAGGTCTGGGGCTACCGGCACGCGGCGGACACGCGGCTGGTGAACGTGCATGTGCAGCGGCTGCGCTCCAAGGTCGAGAAGGACCCGGAGAAGCCGGAGATCGTGGTGACCGTCCGTGGTGTCGGGTACAAGGCAGGACCGAGCTGACATGCCCGGCGACAGTGCCGCTTCGGCGCCCGGCCGGTCCGGGGGCCGCCCGGGGCGGCCTGTCGGGCGCAAGGGGTCCGGCTCGCGATGGGGACGGTTCCTGGAGAGCGGGCTGCTGCTCCAGGGCGGTGTCCAGGGCAGCCCGGTCATCCGCCTGCTCATGCGGTGGATACGGCGGCCGCTGCTGCCCGTCATGCGGCTGTGGCGGCGCAACATCCAGCTCAAGGTCGTCGTCACGACGCTGCTGATGTCGCTGGGCGTGGTGCTGCTGCTCGGTTTCGTCGTCATCGGGCAGGTGCGCAACGGGCTGCTGGACGCGAAGGTGAAGGCGTCCCAGAGCCAGGCCGCGGGCGGGTTCGCGGTGGCCAAGCAGCGGGCCGACGAGGCGGCGAGCGGCAGCGGCGACGACGTCGCGACGGCGGACGGCCGTCCCGCGCAGAACGTCATCCAGTGGATGAGTGACCTGGTCTCCTCACTGTCCAGCGGCGGCCAGGGCGCCTTCGACGTGGTCACGCTCCCGGCCTCCGACGCGGACGGCACCGGGGGACGCGGACCGCGCGCTTCGGGCGAGGTGAACTGGAGCACGAGCGTCCCCACCGATCTGCGCGACCGTGTCGGCAGCAGTACGACGGCCGCCCAGAGCTACACCCGCATCACCTACAACAGCGCCACCAAGGACTCCCAGCCGGGCCTGGTCATCGGCAAGCAGGTCAACGACCCCAACGGTGACCCGTACCAGCTGTACTACCTCTTCCCGCTGACGCAGGAGGAGAAGTCGCTGAGCCTGGTCAAGGGCACGCTGGCGACGGCCGGACTGTTCGTCGTCGTGCTGCTCGGGGCGATCGCCTGGCTCGTCGTACGGCAGGTCGTCACGCCGGTGCGGATGGCCGCGGGGATCGCCGAGCGGCTGTCGGCCGGGCGGCTGCAGGAGCGGATGAAGGTCACCGGCGAGGACGACATCGCGCGGCTCGGCGAGGCCTTCAACAAGATGGCGCAGAACCTCCAGCTGAAGATCAGCCAGCTCGAGGACCTGTCGCGGATGCAGCGCCGGTTCGTGTCGGACGTGTCGCACGAGCTGCGTACGCCGCTGACGACCGTGCGGATGGCCGCCGACGTCATCCACGAGGCGCGCGAGGACTTCGACCCGGTGACCGCGCGGTCGGCGGAGCTGCTCGCCGACCAGCTGGACCGGTTCGAGTCGCTGCTCGCGGACCTGCTGGAGATCAGCCGGTTCGACGCGGGTGCGGCGGCGCTGGAGGCGGAGCCGATCGACCTCAGGGACGTCGTCCGGCGGGTGGTCAGCGGGGCCGAGCCGCTCGCGGAGCGCAAGGGCACGCGGATCAGGGTCCTGGGCGACCAGCAGCCCGTCGTCGCCGAGGCCGACGCCCGGCGCGTGGAGCGGGTGCTGCGCAACCTCGTCGTCAACGCCGTCGAGCACGGCGAGGGCAAGGACGTCGTGGTCAGGCTCGCCGCGGCCGGCGGTGCCGTCGCCGTCGCGGTGCGGGACTACGGGGTCGGGCTCAAGCCGGGGGAGGCGACCCGGGTCTTCAGCCGTTTCTGGCGGGCCGACCCGGCACGCGCGCGTACCACCGGCGGTACGGGTCTGGGGCTGTCCATCGCCCTGGAGGACGCGCGGCTGCACGGCGGCTGGCTCCAGGCGTGGGGCGAGCCGGGCGGCGGCTCGCAGTTCCGGCTGACCCTGCCCAGGACCGCGGACGAGCCGCTGCGGGGCTCGCCGATACCCCTGGAGCCGAAGGACTCGCGGCGGAACCGGGGGCTCGACGACGCCGGGCTGCCGAGCGGCGGCGGGGACGGCGAGAAGCGGGCGACCGTACCGGCGCAGTCGGCGAACGGGCAGGCGCCCGCCGCGTCGCACCGGGACCCGATACCGCCGAGGGCCGGTGCGTCGGCTCCCACCGCCGATCCGACGGCGATGCCCGGCAACGGCGCTCGTGTGGTGCCGCGCCCGGCTTCGGGCAACCGGCGGCAGGACGACCCGGAGGCGGCGGCCGGGCCGGCGCGTGACGCGGGCACGAGTGCGAGTGCGAGCGCGCTGACGGGGGCGGGCGGCAACGGCGTGATGAGCGGGAGAGGCTCCGACGGACCCGCCGCCTCCGTCGGTTCCGCGGGATCCACGGGATCCACGGCGACCGACAAACCGACAGTGACCGGCCAATCGTCAGTGACGGACGGATCCACGGTGCCGCCCGGACACACGGTGCCGCCCGGACATACGGTGTCCGCCGGGCCCGTCGTCTCGGTCGGGAGCGGTGTGGCGAGTGGCCCGGCGCGGAGCGAGGCCCGCGGTCCTGTCGTGGGCGGGCCGCGGGGAGCGGAGCGGGACGACGCCGCCGCGCCGCCCGGTGGGGAGACCGGGCCGGGAGAGGCGAACAGGCAAGGGGAGGGATCTCGTGGGCGCTGACCGCGAGGGGCGCGGCCGGCGCAGGCCCGCGCGTGTGATGACGTACGCCGCCGGTGGTGTGCTGGTGCTGGCGGGGTGCGCCTCGATGCCGGACAGCGGCGATCTGCGCGATGTGGAGTCCACCCCGCGCCAGGAGACGCAGGTGCGGGTGTTCGCCGTGCCGCCGGGGGAGGACGCGGCGCCCTCGGAGATCGTGCAGGGCTTCCTGGAGGCGCTCACCAGCGACGATCCGCACTACAAGACCGCCCGCCAGTACCTGACGGGCGAGGCGGCGAAGACCTGGCGGCCGGAGCTGTCCACCACGGTGCTCACGGACGGGCCGGGTGCCAAGCCGGAGAGCACGGGCGGCGGTGAGGACACCCGCCAGATCTCGTTCCGGCTGACCGGCACCAAGGTGGCCACCGTGGACGCGCGGCAGGCGTACGCGCCGGCGACCGGGCCGTACGGCAGGACCGTGCATCTGAAGCAGGACGAGAAGAGCGGGCAGTGGCGGATCGACGCGCTGCCGCAGGGCGTCCTCATCGGTCAGTCGGACTTCCAGCGCAACTACATGTCGGTCAGCAAGTACTACTTCGCCTCGAACTCGGTGGCGGCCGGGACGGACTCCCAGCCGACGGCGGTCGCGGACCCCGTGTACGTGCGGCGGCGCGTGGAGCCCATGACACAGATGGTGCGCTCCCTGCTCAGCGGGCCCACGCGGTGGCTCAACCCCGTGGTGCGCTCCAGCTTCCCGACCGGCACGGCGCTGGCGAAAGACGCCGGAGCCCTCACGCCCGACGACCGGAACCGGCTGACGGTCCCGCTCAACGACAAGGCCGCGGGCATCGGCGCCAACCGCTGCGACGAGATGGCCGCACAGCTGCTGTTCACGCTGCGCACCCTCAGTCCCGCGGTGGACGAGGTCGAGCTGCGGGCCGGCGGGACGGAGCTCTGCACGCTCACGCAGGACGCGGCCGACGCGGCGGCCGTCCGCAGCTCCGCGCGCCATCCCGACTACCTGTACTTCCTCGACGGCAAGGACCGTCTCGTACGGCTCCCCGCCGGCAGCGACGACAGTGAGGCGGACCCGGCGCCGGGAGCGCTGGGCGAGGGCGAGACGGCACTGCGGTCGGTGGCGGTCTCGCGCGACGAGCGCAGCGCCGCAGGCGTCAGCCTCGACGGCCGCTCGCTGTACGTGGGCTCGCTGGTCTCGGGCGGGTCGCTCGGGGAGCCGGTGCTGCGCAGCCAGGGCGGGAGCGAGGCGGAGCGGCTGACGACGCCGAGCTGGGACGCGGAGGACGGCCTGTGGGTGGCCGACCGTGACCCCGACCGTCCGCGGCTGCTGCTGCTCGAGGAGGGCAAGGGCGAGCCGGTGGAGGTCCGGACGCCGTCCCTGGACGGGCGGATCCAGTCCGTACGGGTGGCCGCCGACGGCGTGCGGATCGCGCTGGTGGTGGAGAAGGACGGCAAGAAGACCCTGCTGGTCGGGCTGATCGAGCGGGACGGGAAGCCGGGCGAGGAGCCGGCCGTCCGGGTGGTCGAACTGCGCTCCGCGACACCGGAGTTGGAGGAGGTCACGGCCATGTCGTGGGCCGGGGACAGCCGGCTCGTGGTGGTCGGGCGCGAGCACGGGGGCGTGCAGCAGATGCGCTACGTGCAGGTCGACGGCTCCACTCCGGACGTACCGGCGCCCGCGGCCCTGACCGGCGTCAAGGACGTCACCGCCGCCGACGACGACGAGCTGCCGCTGGTGGCGTACTCGGTGGACGGGATCGTCCGGCTGCCCTCGGGGGCGCAGTGGCAGAAGGTGACGAAGGGGACGGCGCCGGTCTATCCGGGGTGAGCGGTGCGGTGACCGGCAGGCGCCCCCGGTTGTCCACAGGCGGTTTTCCACAGGGGTGGCAGGGCCGTGGCCGGGGCGTCACAGTGGTGTCCATGCGGGGGTGGTGGCAGGACTTCGCCGACCTGGTGCTGCCGGGTGAGTGCGGCGGCTGCGGGGCGCCTCGTGCGGTGCTGTGCGCCCGGTGCCGCGCGGTGCTGGACGGGGCCGGTGTGCGGCGCGTCCGGCCGGTGCCCGAGCCGCCCGGGCTGCCCGTGGTGCACGCGGCGGCCCGGTACGCGGACGAGGTCCGGGCGACGCTCCTGGCCCACAAGGAACGGGGTGCTCTGGCTCTGGCCGGTCCACTGGGCGCGGCGCTGGCGGGAGCCGTGCGGGCGGGGCTCCGGGGAGCGTGGTCACCGGGCGGGCAGCGGTGGTCCCGGCGGGCCGGGGACACCGTGCTGCTCGTGCCCGTGCCGTCCGGGCGGCGCGCCGTACGGGCCCGGGGGCATGACCCGGCGCGGCGGATCGCCCTCGCGGCGGCGGCCGAGCTGCGGCGCGGCGGGGTTCCGGCCCGGGTGCTCGGCGTGCTGCGGCAGCGGCGGGCCGTCTTTGACCAGTCGGGGCTCAACTCCCGTCAGCGACTGGACAATCTCGCGGGCGCGCTGGCGGTGGTGCCCGGTGGCGCCGGGCTGCTGACGGCGGGACCGGTCGTCCTCGTCGACGACGTGATGACCACGGGGGCGTCCCTGGCGGAGGCCGCGCGGGCCGTGCGTGCGGTCGCCCTCGGGCAACCGATGCCGTACGGGGTGCCGCACGGGGTGCCGCACGGGGTGCCGTACGGACCGCGATCGGGGCTGATTTCCCACGCTCGGAGGACTATGGCCGTGTACGGGGGAGAGACGTGGGAAAGCAGAGAGGAACAGTACGTCGGAACAAGGCGGGAGAGGACGGGCCGGCGGCCCGGCAGGCAGGGAATGGCGGGCGCTGACGGCGCCGCCGGAGTCGGCGACGTGGTGTGCGCGGCAGTGGTCGCGGCGCCACCGGACTCTTTCGAAATAAACCGGAACTGACTGAGATCTTGTGTCGTTGCAGGTAATGAGAGGGCCTTTTCACCGGAACGGAGGTACGCCGCAGTAGAGGGTGACGACATCCGTCCGGGCGAGATATGTTCGGTTCAGAGGGAAAGCCGCAGGCCACACCTCTTAAATCCGAATGCCGTACTGCGGGTTTTCGTTCATCACTCGCGACGGTGGAGTGGAGATCTCGCCCTCGGGGGAGGAGGTGGAAGTCACCGAGTCCGAGGTTCCGGGACACCCCGGGACCTGGTGCAAAAGGGAGATGCTCCGCACCGCAGCGGAGCGATCCGGGAACGGAGTTCTGCGTGGACATCGTCGTCAAGGGCCGCAAGACCGAGGTGCCCGAGCGGTTCCGGAAGCACGTGGCCGAGAAGCTGAAGCTGGAGAAGATCCAGAAGCTCGATGGCAAGGTGATCAGCCTCGACGTCGAGGTGTCCAAGGAGCCCAACCCCCGACAGGCCGACCGTTGTGACCGAGTGGAGATCACGCTCCGCTCCCGCGGTCCGGTGATCCGGGCGGAGGCAGCGGCGAGCGATCCGTACGCGGCGCTCGACCTGGCGGCGGAAAAGCTGGAAGCCCGGCTGCGCAGGCAGCACGACAAGCGGTTCTCGCGCCGTGGTGCGCGCCGGATCCCGGCCGCGGAGGTCGCCGACCACGTCCCGGGCGTGGCGACGCTCAACGGGAACGGCGAGGCGGTCCCCGCTCACGAGGAGGAGCCGGAGGCGGCCGTCCCCACGAAGAAGATCGGCTCGCTGGAAGTACAGGGTGACGGCCCCATCGTCGTCCGTGAGAAGACCCACGTCGCAGCGCCCATGACCCTCGACCAGGCTCTCTACGAGATGGAGCTGGTCGGGCACGACTTCTACCTGTTCGTCGACTCCGAGACCAAGGAACCGAGTGTCGTCTACCGACGGCACGCCTACGACTACGGCGTGATCCACCTCCGGACGGACACGATGGTCACACAGGCGCACTCCCCCGAGGCGGGCGGTGCGCTCGGCGGCTGACCGTGCCGGTTGATAGCGGAGAAGGTGCCCCTGGAGCGCGTGTGCGCCCCCAGGGGCACCCCTGTGCGACCACTTCGCGCCCCGCTCCGTCACCCCGGCGCCGTCCGGGCATGAAATCATGGCGGCCACGGCCCAACCGGTGGGTCGTTGCTCTGGGTTGGCGATGGCTCAGGACCTCAGGCCACAGCCTTCAGGGGGAGGAACGATGGCGGACAGCTTCGGACCGATGCGTGACGGGGATGCCGACGACGGCGTCGTCGGCACCGGCCCGGACTCGGGGACTCCACGCAAGGAACCGATCAGAGTCCTCGTGGTGGACGACCACGCCCTGTTCCGCCGCGGTTTGGAGATCGTGCTCGCCGCCGAGGAGGACATCCAGGTCGTCGGGGAGGCGGGCGACGGTGCCGAGGCCGTCGAGAAGGCCGCCGACCTGCTGCCCGACATCGTCCTGATGGACGTGCGGATGCCCAAGCGGGGCGGGATCGAGGCGTGCACCTCCATCAAGGAGGTGGCGCCCAGCGCGAAGATCATCATGCTGACGATCAGCGACGAGGAAGCCGATCTCTACGACGCCATCAAGGCAGGAGCGACCGGTTATCTCCTCAAGGAGATCTCCACGGACGAGGTGGCCACCGCCATTCGGGCCGTCGCCGACGGGCAGTCGCAGATCAGCCCGTCCATGGCGTCGAAACTGCTCACCGAGTTCAAGTCGATGATCCAGCGCACCGACGAGCGCCGGCTGGTGCCCGCACCGCGCCTGACGGACCGCGAGCTGGAAGTCCTCAAGCTCGTGGCGACGGGGATGAACAACCGAGATATCGCCAAGGAGTTGTTCATCTCCGAGAACACCGTGAAGAACCATGTGCGCAACATCCTGGAGAAGCTGCAGCTGCACTCCAGGATGGAGGCCGTGGTGTACGCGATGCGGGAGAAGATCCTCGAGATCCGCTGACGGCCGGGCGTCCGGCCGGCAGCGGCATCCGGGGCGTCCCGGGCGTCAGGCGGTCGCGCGGGCCGGTTCCGTCAGCCGGTCGCGCGGGCCAGTTCGCTCACGAGCGGCTCGCGCAGATCGGGTGCGTCGACCCGTTCCACGCGGACATCCGTGCAGTCCACCCAGGTCGCCGCCTCGACGAGGGCCTGTGCGACGGCCGGGACCGCCTTCGGGCCGTCGAGCGTGACCTGGCGGGCCACCAGTGTGCGCCCCTCGCGGGCCGGGTCCACCCGGCCGACGAGCCGGCCGCCGGCCAGGACCGGCATCGCGAAGTAGCCGTGGATCCGCTTCTGTTTGGGCACGTAGGCCTCCAGGCGGTGCGTGAAGCCGAAGATCCGCTCAGTTCGGGCCCGCTCCCAGATCAGGGAGTCGAAGGGGGACAGGAGTGTGGTGCGGTGACGGCCGCGCGGAGTCGTCTCCAGGGCGGCGGGGTCGGCCCAGGCGGGCTTGCCCCAGCCCTCCACCGTGACCGGGACCAGACCGGAGTCGGCGATCACCGCGTCGACCTGCTCCGCCTTGAGGCGGTGGTAGTCGGCGATGTCCGCACGGGTGCCCACGCCCAGGGACTGGCCCGCCAGACGGACCAGTCGGCGCAGGCACTCCCTGTCGTCCAGCTCGTCGTGCAGCAGCGCCTCCGGGATCGCGCGCTCGGCGAGGTCGTAGAGGCGCTTCCAGCCGCGGCGCTCCACGCAGACGACCTCGCCGTACATCAGGGCGCGTTCGACGGCGACCTTGGAACCCGACCAGTCCCACCAGTCGTTCGTCTTCTTCGCGCCGCCCAACTCGGTCGCGGTGAGGGGGCCTTCGGCGCGGAGCTGCTTGATGACCTGGTCGTAGGTGCCGTCGGGGAGCTCCTGGTTCCAGTGCGGGCGGTCGCGGTAGGCGCGCCGGCGGAAGGCGAAGTGGGGCCACTCCTCGATGGGCAGGATGCAGGCGGCGTGCGACCAGTACTCGAAGGCGTGGGGTCGCGCCGGAGGCGTGCCGGGGATCGCAGGCTTCCAGTAGGCGTCCTCGACCGTCTTGCGGCCCACCGCGCCCAGGCGGGCGTACGGCACGAGTTCGTGCGAGCGGGCCAGGACCGAGATCGTGTCGAGCTGTATCGCGCCCAGGTGGCGGAGGACGCCGCGGACGCCGGAGCGGCGGTCGGGGGCGCCGAGGAAGCCCTGGGCGCGCAGCGCGATTCTGCGGGCCTCGTCTGCGGAGAGATCTGCCGTGGGGTGCGGGGTGGTCATGGTTCCGCACGATAGGGGGTGGGACTGACAACGGGGGGTGACCTGCGGGATTCGCCGAGCAGCCGCCGTCAGGCCGGTGCCGGCAGGTACGGGGCCGTCGACGGGAGGCCCAGGTCCGACGGGAGCAGCGAACCCACCCAGGTGTCCCGGCGTACTCCGTTGTTGTTCGTCGCCGAGCGCAGCGTGCCCTCGATCGTGAAGCCCGCCCGTTCCGCCACCGCGCGCGACCCGTGGTTCCCCACCTCCGCGCGCCATTCGACGCGGTCGATCGCGGCGTGGACGAAGGCCCAGCGGCAGACGGTGAGGGTGGCCTCGGTGATGTGGCCGCGGGCGCGGTGCTCCTTCGCGGCCCAGAAGCCGACCTCCCCCATGCCGAGCCCGCGCAGGGTGATGCCGAGCATGCCCGCGAGTTCTCCGGAGTGCAGGAAGACGCCGAAGGTGAACATCGACCCGTCCGCCCAGCCGTCCGGAGCCACCTGTTCCGTGAAGCTCCGGGCGTGCTCGCGCAGATAGGGCGAGGGGATCGTGGTCCAGCGCTGGATGTCGGGGTCCTGACAGGCGTCGTACACCGCGTCGGTGTCCTGGGGGCCTACCGGGCGCAGCAGGAGGCGGTCCGTGGTGAGGGTGACGGGGTCCATCGGCCGATTCTGCTCGGCGCACGTGCGGGACCGCCATCCGTTTGTCAGGACCGACCGGCCGGGAACGACCGAGGGTGAGGTGCGGTCACGCTTTGTGCAATTCGGTGGAAGGGTGCGGCACTATCCGAAGGGCTCGGACGTTGTCCCCTTCGAAGCAGACGTGAAACAGAATCGAAGCAGCGGACGGTGCCGTCACGGCAGGCCCTCCCGGCGCGGCGGGGTCCTCGCATACGATGGCCGTTGCTCAGTAAGTCAAGTGGTAACCGACCGTCCCAGGCCCGACCGGCAAGGAGACCAACCCCCGTGTCCGTCCTCTCGAAGATCATGCGTGCAGGCGAAGGCAAGATCCTGCGCAAGCTGCACCGCATCGCGGACCAGGTCAACTCCATCGAAGAGGACTTCGTCGACCTCTCCGACGCCGAGCTGCGGGCCCTCACCGATGAGTACAAGCAGCGCTACGCCGACGGAGAGAGCCTCGACGACCTGCTGCCCGAGGCGTTCGCCACCGTCCGCGAGGCCGCCAAGCGCGTCCTCGGCCAGCGTCACTACGACGTGCAGATGATGGGCGGCGCCGCCCTGCACATGGGCTACGTGGCGGAGATGAAGACCGGTGAGGGCAAGACCCTTGTGGGCACGCTGCCGGCGTATCTGAACGCCCTGTCCGGCGAGGGCGTTCACATCATCACGGTGAACGACTACCTGGCCGAGCGCGACTCCGAGATGATGGGCCGCGTCCACCGCTTCCTGGGCCTGACCGTGGGCTGCATCCTCGCCAACATGACGCCGGCTCAGCGCCGCGAGCAGTACGCCTGCGACATCACGTACGGCACGAACAACGAGTTCGGCTTCGACTACCTGCGCGACAACATGGCGTGGTCCAAGGACGAGCTCGTCCAGCGCGGCCACAACTTCGCCATCGTCGACGAGGTCGACTCCATCCTCATCGACGAGGCCCGTACGCCGCTGATCATCTCCGGTCCGGCCGACCAGGCGACCAAGTGGTACGGCGACTTCGCCAAGCTCGTCAAGCGCCTCAAGCGCGGCGAGGCCGGCCAGCCGCTCAAGGGCCTCGAGGAGACCGGCGACTACGACGTCGACGAGAAGAAGCGCACGGTCGCCATCCACGAGTCCGGTGTCGCCAAGGTCGAGGACTGGCTGGGCATCGACAACCTCTACGAGTCGGTGAACACCCCGCTGGTGGGCTACCTGAACAACGCCATCAAGGCCAAGGAGCTCTTCAAGAAGGACAAGGACTACGTCATCATCGACGACGAGGTCATGATCGTCGACGAGCACACCGGACGTATCCTCGCGGGCCGCCGTTACAACGAGGGCATGCACCAGGCGATCGAGGCGAAGGAAGGGGTGCCGATCAAGGACGAGAACCAGACGCTCGCCACGATCACCCTCCAGAACTTCTTCCGCCTGTACAAGCGCCACGACCACAGCGGCAAGGAACAGCCGGGCCTGTGCGGCATGACCGGTACGGCCATGACCGAGGCCGCCGAGTTCCACCAGATCTACAAGCTCGGCGTGGTGCCGATCCCGACCAACCGGCCGATGGTCCGCAAGGACCAGTCGGACCTGATCTACCGGACCGAGGTCGCCAAGTTCGAGGCGGTCGTCGACGACATCGAGGAGAAGCACCGCAAGGGCCAGCCGATCCTCGTCGGCACGACGTCCGTCGAGAAGTCCGAGTACCTCTCGCAGCAGCTCAGCAAGCGCGGCATCCAGCACGAGGTGCTGAACGCCAAGCACCACGAGCGCGAGGCGCAGATCGTCGCCCAGGCCGGCCGCAAGGGCAGTGTCACGGTGGCCACCAACATGGCCGGCCGCGGTACGGACATCAAGCTCGGCGGCAACCCCGAGGACCTCGCCGAGGCGGAGCTGCGCCAGCGCGGCCTCGACCCCGAGGAGCACATCGAGGAGTGGGCGCACGCCCTGCCCGAGGCGCTGCAGCGGGCCGAGAAGGCCGTCCAGGCGGAGAAGGACGAGGTCGAGAAGCTCGGCGGTCTCTACGTGCTGGGCACCGAGCGGCACGAGTCGCGGCGGATCGACAACCAGCTGCGCGGTCGTTCCGGCCGTCAGGGCGACCCGGGCGAGTCGCGTTTCTACCTCTCCCTCGGTGACGACCTGATGCGGCTGTTCAAGGCGCAGATGGTCGAGCGTGTGATGTCCATGGCGAACGTGCCGGACGACGTGCCGATCGAGAACAAGATGGTCACGCGCGCGATCGCCTCAGCCCAGTCGCAGGTCGAGCAGCAGAACTTCGAGACGCGCAAGAACGTCCTGAAGTACGACGAGGTCCTCAACCGCCAGCGTGAGGTCATCTACGGCGAGCGCCGCCGCGTCCTGGAGGGCGAGGACCTGCACGAGCAGGTGCAGCACTTCATGGACGACACCATCGACGCGTACGTCCAGGCCGAGACCGCCGAGGGCTTCCCGGAGGACTGGGACCTCGACCGGCTGTGGGGCGCGTTCAAGCAGCTCTACCCGTGCAAGGTCACGATCGAGGAACTGGAGGAGGCGGCCGGCGACCGGGCCGGTCTGACGGCCGAGTTCATCGGCGACTCCATCAAGGACGACATCCACGAGCAGTACCAGGCGCGTGAGGAGCAGCTCGGCTCCGAGATCATGCGTGAGCTGGAGCGCCGGGTCGTGCTGTCGGTCCTCGACCGCAAGTGGCGCGAGCACCTCTACGAGATGGACTACCTCCAGGAGGGCATCGGCCTGCGGGCGATGGCCCAGAAGGACCCGCTGGTCGAGTACCAGCGCGAGGGCTTCGACATGTTCACCGCGATGATGGAGGGCATCAAGGAGGAGTCCGTCGGCTACCTGTTCAACCTGGAGGTCCAGGTCGAGCAGCAGGTCGAGGAGGTCCCCGTCGAGGACGCCAAGCCGGTGGCCGACCTGGAGAAGCACGACGCGGTGCCCGCGCAGGCCGGTGCCCGTCCGGAGATCCGTGCCAAGGGGCTCGACGTCCCGCAGCGGCGCAACCTCCACTTCTCCGCGCCGACGGTCGACGGCGAGGGCGGCACGATCGAGGGCGACTTCGCCACCGACGACGAGCCGGTGCGTTCCGAGGCCGACGGCCTCACCCGCGCGGAGCGCCGCAAGCAGGCGCGAAGCCGCGGGCGTCGCAAGAAGTGACGGCCGGCGAAGCGTCGTAGCGGCTTGAAGGGAAGGGCCGGGCACCTTGAGGGTGCCCGGCCCTTCGGCTTGCCGTGCCCGGGCGGCCGCGGGGTCAGTCGTCGTCCGCGCGCGGACGACGCGGGCCGCCCAGCTCGACCGCTGTGCAGCGCCAGCGGAGGTCCTGGCCGAGTTCCAGACGGAAGGCCATGGCGCGCAGCCGGTCTCCGGCGCCGATGCGGGCGAAGGCCTCGATGGCGCCCGGGCGGGGTTCGAAGTAGCCGATGTCCCGGACGACGGGGCGGGCGCCGCGGGTGCGCAGGGGGCCGCGTTCGGCCAGCCGGGCCAGTTCGTCGTAGGCGCGTCCGCGGGTGTGGCGCAGCATCGAGTGCACGGGCCGGTGGCCGCTCAGGACGGCGACGAGGAGATCGGCGAACCGGTCGGTGGGCAGCGGGTGGTACAGCGGGCGGCGCGGGGTCTGGGACGGGACGCGGGGGCCGGTCTCGGGCGTCACCGGGGTGCGGGTGTCCGCCGGGGCCGGGGCGCTGCCGCGGACCGTCCTGCGCGCTGCTGAGCGCGTGCCCGCAAGGGTCGGCGGGCGGGTGTCGGCGGGACGGCTCTGGCCACGCCTGGCGCGGGCGGCCCCCGGAGGACGATCACCGGCCGCCGGCATGCGACGCCCGCCGCCGGGGATGCGGGGCGGGGTGGTGCTGCTCCCGGTCCGGCGTGCGGTGGCCGGGTCCTGAGCGGGGTGAGGGTTGTTCTTCGCCTGCCGGGTGGTGAGGGTGGCCTGGGCGGGTGGGGTCGAGCTGCCCGTCCGGCGTGCGGTGATGGCCTGCTCGGCGGGTGTCGTGGTGCTGGTGGCTCCCTGACCCAGTGCCGTGGTGCTGGTGGCCCGCTGGGCGGTGGCTGCGCCTCGGGTGGGTGAGGCGGGGCTGTTCGCCTGGTGGGCGGGGGTGGCCTCCTGGGCCGGTGTCGTGGTGCTGGTGGCCTCCTGGCCCGATGGTGCGGTGCTGGTCGCCCGCTGGGCGGACGCTGCACCCCGGGCCGGCTGCGCCGTGCCGTTCGTCCCGCGGAGCAGGCGGGCGTGGTGTGCCCTGGTCATGACCTTGCGCATGGGGGTCCCCGTTCGTGGGCCGGACGCGGAGGTCCGGTCGGTACCGATGAGTAACTTCGGTCGGGGATCTTGTACGGGGTCGAGGGGGGCCGGAGCAAGGAAGGCGGCGCCGGGTCGCAGGGGCCGGAAACTTCACCTATCCGGGTGATGAAGGAGGACAACGCCCTGGACAGGCGGGGTGGGGTGGGTGAATTTCCGGACCGGAGTGGACGTCTTCGGGGCCATGGGGCGGGACTCGAAAGGGGACGTCCCGCACGTATCCTGAAGACCTCTCCGGAGCCCTCCGACCACGAGACGACCACGAAAGCGGCCAGCCCATGCGTGTCTACGTGCCCCTGACCCTCCCCGGTCTCGCCGAGGCGTACAAGACGGGGGAACTGGGCGCCGGGCCGTTCGTCGCGTACGCCGTGACGCCCGGGCTGCGCGAGTGGTACCTCTCCGAGGACACCGAGGAACTGGAGTACGCGGCGCTGAGCCGGGCCGCCCTCGCCTCGCTGCGGCTGCTCGCGGCCGATCCGCAGGCGCCGCGGCGCCGGGTCGTGGTCGCCGTGGACGTGCCCGACCGGGCCGCGAGCGCGGACCCCGACCGCGGACTCGACCCGGCGGCGCTGGGCGAGGTCCGGGTCTCGGGCGCCGTGGCGCTGTCCAAGGCCGCGTCCGTGCACGTGGACGCGGTGGACGCGGAGGCCGACGTGACGGCCGCGGCCGACGCGCTGCCGGCGGCGGACGGCGGGGACGACGACGCCCAGTTCGTGGTGGACGGGGCCGAGGACCACGAACTGCTGTGGTACGCCACGCAGGAGATCCCGAACCTGGTGGGCCGCGGGGACTGAGCGTCCCGCAGGGGGCGCGTTGAGGCGCCGTCCTCTTGATTGTCAGTGGGGCCGGGTACGTTTTGGTGCATGGGGACGAAGACGGGCGCGCACATTGTCTGGGACTGGAACGGCACGCTGTTCCATGACATCGACGCGATCATCGGGGCGACGAACGCGGCGTTCGCCGAGCTGGGGCTCGAGGCGCTGACGCTGGAGAAGTACCGGGAGCTGTACTGCGTGCCGGTGCCGAAGTTCTACGAGCGCCTCATGGGGCGGCTGCCCACCGAGGCCGAGTGGGAGCTGATGGACGACATCTTCCATCGGTACTACGCGGAGCACCGGACCACCTGCGAGCTCACGTCGGGGGCCGTGGAGCTGCTCTCCGGCTGGCGGTCGTCGGGTCGCAGCCAGTCGATCCTGAGCATGTACGTGCACGAGGAGCTGGTGCCCTTGGTGCGCGGGTTCGGGATCGAGCCGCACTTCATACGGGTGGACGGGCGCACCGGCCCGTCGGGCGGCAGCAAGGCCGAGCACATGGTGCGGCACCTGGGGTCCCTCAGCGGGGTGGCGCCGGAGCGCACGGTGGTGATCGGGGACGCCGCCGACGACGCGGTGGCCGCCCTGCACGTGGGGGCGCGGGCGGTGCTGTACACCGGCGGCTCGCACAGCCGGGCGAGCCTGGAGGCGGTGGGAGTGCCGGTCGTGGACACGCTGGAGGAGGCCGTCGCCGAGGCCGAGCGGCTCGCGGCGTAGTGACCGCTCCTGGTGTGGCCGCCGGGGACGGCCGGATGCCTCCGGACCGTCCCCGCCCGTAGCGACACTGTGCAGAACGTCAAACTTCGAGGGCTGGTTTTGTACACATACGGCTCATGACGGAGCCCCTGTAAGGAGCGATAGCCTTAGTGGCGTGATCAGCGCGATAGTTCGCGGGGACGCCGTCGTCCCTGCCCTGCGCCCGGAGAGCACGGACGACATCCGTGTCCGGGCGGCAATCGCTGGTCCTCGCGGGCGGGACGGGGCATCGAGAACTCCCTGGACGCCGAGCACCACCCGGACCCAGGCGTCGCCGAGAGCAGCGTCACACCGGTGGCACAGCTCAAGAATGGCTCAGACACCCCCGCTTTTCTCACCTTGCGGCATAGCGTCGGAACAGACCGGATACCCCGTGACACGACGTGACGTCGTAAGCGCAGAGGCCGTACTTCCTTCTACGTCACGCAACGGCGCGCGACAGGAGCCAGAGGACAATGCAGACCAAGCTGGACGAAGCCAAGGCCGAGTTGCTCGAGAGGGCCGCCCGGGTAGCTGAGAACGGCCCGGTCGGGGGGCACCTACCGACCGGGTCGACGGGCGAGGAGACCCCGGACGCCCCCGAAGCCCCGGACCGCGAGTCCCTGCTCTCGTTCCTCCAGCGCTACTACCTGCACACGGCCCCGGAGGACCTCACCGACCGCGACCCGGTCGACGTCTTCGGAGCCGCCGTATCCCACTACCGGCTGGCCGAGAACCGCCCCCAGGGCACGGCCAACGTGCGGGTCCACACCCCCACCGTGGAGGAGAACGGCTGGACCTGCAGCCACTCCGTCGTCGAGGTCGTCACGGACGACATGCCCTTCCTCGTCGACTCCGTCACCAACGAGCTGACGCGGCAGGGCCGCGGGATCCACGTCGTCATCCACCCGCAGTTCGTCGTGCGGCGCGATGTCACCGGCAAGCTCATCGAGGTGCTGCCCACGCCGACGACCGGCATCGGCGACCTCCCGCACGACGCGCACGTCGAGTCCTGGATCCACGTCGAGATCGACCGCGAGACCGACCGGGCCGACCTGAAGCAGATCACCGCCGACCTGCTGCGCGTGCTCTCAGACGCCCGTGAGGCCGTCGAGGACTGGAGCAAGATGCGGGACGCGGCGCTCCGGCTGGCCGAGGGCCTGCCGGACGAGCCCATCCCCGACGACCTGCCCGGACCGCAGGTCGAGGAGGCCCGCGAGCTGCTGCGCTGGCTGGCCGACGACCACTTCACGTTCCTCGGCTACCGCGAGTACCAGCTGCGCGACGACGACTCGCTGGCCGCCGTGCCCGGCACCGGTCTGGGCATACTGCGCGCGGACCCGCACCACTCGGACCAGGAGAGCCACCCGGTCAGCCCGTCCTTCGAGCGGCTGCCCGCCGACGCCCGGGCCAAGGCGCGCGAGCACAAGCTGCTGGTGCTGACCAAGGCGAACAGCAGGTCGACCGTGCACCGGCCGTCGTACCTGGACTACATCGGGGTCAAGAAGTTCGACGCGGACGGCAACGTCATCGGCGAGCGGCGCTTCCTCGGACTGTTCTCCTCGGCCGCGTACACCGAGTCGGTGCGCCGCGTGCCGGTCATCCGGCGCAAGGTCGAGGAGGTCCTCGAACAGGCCGGCTTCTCGCCCAACAGCCACGACGGGCGCGACCTGCTGCAGATCCTCGAGACGTACCCGCGCGACGAGCTGTTCCAGACCCCGGTCGACGAGCTGCGCGCCATCGTCACGTCCGTGCTGTACCTCCAGGAGCGCCGCCGGCTCAGGCTCTACCTGCGCCAGGACGAGTACGGGCGCTACTACTCCGCCCTCGTCTACCTCCCGCGCGACCGCTACACCACGGCCGTCCGCCTGCGGATCATCGAGATCCTCAAGGAGGAGCTCGGCGGCATCAGCGTCGACTTCACGGCCTGGAACACCGAGTCGATCCTGTCCCGGCTGCACTTCGTGGTCCGCGTCCCGCAGGGCACCGAGCTGCCGCAGCTGTCCGACTCCGACAAGGAGCGCATCGAGGCCCGGCTGGTCGAGGCCGCCCGCTCCTGGGAGGACTCCTTCGCCGAGGCGCTCAACGCCGAGCTGGGCGAGGAGCGAGCGGCGGAACTGATGCGCCGCTACGCGCACGCCTTCCCCGAGGGCTACAAGGCCGACCACAACCCGCGCGCCGCGGTCGCCGACCTCGTCCACCTGGAGCAGCTGAAGGCCGAGGAGGGCACGGACTTCGCGCTCAGCCTCTACGAGCCGGTGGGCGCCGCCCCCGAGGAGCGCCGCTTCAAGATCTACCGCACGGGTGACGCGATCTCGCTGTCCGCGGTGCTGCCGGTCCTCAACCGGCTCGGCGTCGAGGTCGTCGACGAGCGGCCCTACGAGCTGCGCTGCACCGACCGCAGCGTGGCCTGGATCTACGACTTCGGCCTGCGCATCCCCCGCCCGCAGGGCGGCGGCGCGGACTACTTCGGCGACGACGCCCGCGAGCGGTTCCAGGACGCCTTCGCGGCCACCTGGACCGGCAAGGCGGAGAACGACGGCTTCAACGCCCTCGTGCTGAGCGCCGGGCTGACCTGGCGGCAGGCGATGGTGCTGCGCGCGTACGCGAAGTACCTGCGCCAGGCCGCGTCGACGTTCAGCCAGGACTACATGGAGGACACCCTCCGCAACAACGTCCACACCACCCGCCTGCTCGTCTCCCTGTTCGAGGCGCGGATGTCGCCCGACCGGCAGCGGGCCGGGCACGAGATCGTGGACGCCCTGCTGGAGGAGGTCGACGCGGCCCTCGACCAGGTGGCCTCGCTCGACGAGGACCGGATCCTCCGGTCCTTCCTCACCGTCATCAAGGCGACGCTGCGGACCAACTTCTTCCAGGAGGCGGACGGCGGCGAGCCGCACGACTACGTCTCCATGAAGTTCGACCCGCAGGCCATCCCGGACCTGCCGGCGCCCCGCCCGGCGTTCGAGATCTGGGTGTACTCGCCGCGGGTCGAGGGCGTGCACCTGCGCTTCGGCAAGGTCGCGCGCGGCGGTCTGCGCTGGTCCGACCGGCGTGAGGACTTCCGCACCGAGATCCTCGGCCTGGTCAAGGCGCAGATGGTGAAGAACACCGTCATCGTGCCGGTCGGCGCCAAGGGCGGCTTCGTCGCCAAGCAGCTCCCGGACCCGTCCGTGGACCGGGACGCGTGGCTGGCCGAGGGCGTGGCGTCGTACAAGACGTTCATCTCGGCGCTGCTCGACATCACCGACAACATGGTGGCGGGCGAGGTCGTCCCCCCGGCGGACGTGGTCCGGCACGACGAGGACGACACCTACCTCGTGGTCGCCGCCGACAAGGGCACCGCGACCTTCTCCGACATCGCCAACGAGGTCGCCGAGAAGTACAACTTCTGGCTCGGTGACGCCTTCGCCTCCGGCGGCTCCGCCGGCTACGACCACAAGGGCATGGGCATCACCGCCCGCGGCGCCTGGGAGTCCGTCAAGCGGCACTTCCGCGAGCTGGGCGTGGACACCCAGACCGAGGACTTCACGGTCGTCGGCATCGGCGACATGTCCGGCGACGTGTTCGGCAACGGCATGCTGCTCTCCGAGCACATCCGGCTGGTGGCCGCCTTCGACCACCGGCACATCTTCATCGACCCGAACCCGGACGCCGCGACCTCCTACGCCGAGCGCCGCCGGCTGTTCGAGCTGCCCCGCTCCAGCTGGGAGGACTACGACAAGGAGCTGCTGTCGCCCGGCGGCGGCGTCTTCCCGCGCACGGCCAAGGCCATCCCGGTCAACGCCCACATCCGCGAGGCCCTCGGCATCGAGGCCAAGGTCACCAAGCTGACCCCGGCCGACCTGATGAAGGCGATCCTGCACGCCCCGGTGGACCTGCTGTGGAACGGCGGCATCGGCACGTACGTCAAGTCCTCGGCCGAGTCCAACGCGGACGTCGGCGACAAGGCCAACGACGCCATCCGCGTCGACGGCAAGGACCTGCGCGTCAAGGTCGTCGGCGAGGGCGGCAACCTGGGCCTGACCCAGCTCGGCCGGATCGAGTTCGCGCTGCACGGCGGCCGGATCAACACCGACGCCATCGACAACAGCGCGGGCGTGGACACCTCCGACCACGAGGTGAACATCAAGATCCTGCTCAACGGGCTGGTCACCGAGGGCGACATGACCGTCAAGCAGCGCAACAAGCTGCTCGCCGAGATGACCGACGAGGTCGGCCGCCTGGTGCTGCGCAACAACTACGCGCAGAACACCGCGATCGCCAACGCCCTCGCCCAGTCCAGCGCCATGCTCCACGCCCAGCAGCGCTTCATGAAGCACCTGGTCAGGGAGGGCGACCTCGACCGGGCGCTGGAGTTCCTGCCCACCGACCGGCAGATTCGCGAACGCCTCGCGCAGGGCCAGGGCCTGACCGGCCCGGAGACGGCCGTGCTGCTGGCGTACACGAAGATCACGGTCGCCGAGGAGCTGCTGCACACCTCGCTGCCGGACGACCCGTACCTGAGCACGCTGCTGCAGGCGTACTTCCCGACCGAGTTGCGCGAGCAGTTCCCCGAGCACCTCGTCAGCCACCCGCTGCGCCGTGAGATCACCACGACCGTGCTGGTCAACGACACGGTGAACACGGGCGGCACGACGTATCTGCACCGGCTGCGCGAGGAGACCGGGGCGTCGCTGGAGGAGATCGTGCGGGCGCAGACCGCGGCCCGGGCGATCTTCCGCCAGTCACCGGTGTGGGACGGCGTCGAGGCGCTCGACAACAAGGTCGAGGCCGAGGTCCAGACCCGGATCCGGCTGCACTCCCGCCGCCTGGTGGAGCGCGGCACGCGCTGGCTGCTCAACAACCGGCCGCAGCCGCTCCAGCTCGCCGAGACGATCGACTTCTTCGCCGACCGGGTCGAGCAGGTCTGGGGCCAGCTGCCGAAGCTGCTGCGCGGCGCCGACCTGGAGTGGTACCAGAAGATCTTCGACGAGCTGTCGGGCGCCGGGGTCCCGGACGACCTGGCCACGCGCGTGGCCGGGTTCTCCTCCGCCTTCCCCACGCTGGACATCGTCTCGATCGCCGACCGGATGGGCCGGGATCCGATGGAGGTCGCCGAGGTGTACTACGACCTCGCCGACCGGCTGCGCATCACCCAGCTCATGGACCGCATCATCGAGCTGCCCCGCTCCGACCGCTGGCAGTCCATGGCCCGCGCGGCGATCCGCGAGGACCTGTACGCGGCGCACGCGGCGCTGACCGCCGACGTCCTGGCGGTCGGCAACGGCAGCTCGACGCCGGAGCAGCGCTACAAGGCCTGGGAGCAGAAGAACGCCGCGATCCTCGGCCGCGCCCGTACGACGCTGGAGGAGATCCAGGGCTCCGACGCGTTCGACCTCGCCAACCTGTCGGTGGCGATGCGCACGATGAGGACGCTGCTGCGCACGCACTCGTAGCGGGCACGGCGTCCTGAACGCCCCGGGCCGGTGCGGACCGGCCCGGGGCGTTCCGTCATGGCCGTCCGCCGAGGCGGCTCACTTCAGCGCGCTCGCGAGCAGGCGTGCCGCCCGCTTCACGCGCGGTCTCGCCACCCTGCGGACCATCGGGCGGATGACCTTCGCCGTGACTCCGACCGGCTCCCAGCGCACCTGCAGCCGGCCCGGTCCGTGGCCCTCCGGTTCCACGGTCAGCCGGTGGTGGGGTACGCGGGCGGTCAGGGCGGGGAAGACCAGCGGGGCCAGGAGCAGGCCGGTGTTGGTCAGGCCCCGGTGGTGCAGGCGGAGCAGGGGGTGGCGGATGCCCGCGAAGCCCTGGAACGGGAGGGAGGCGGCCGCGAGGTCCAGATGGGCGTGGCCCTCGAACAGGCCGGGGCCGACCGGGGAGAGCCGGAAGGCGACGTGCAGGCGGCGGCCGCCGGGGGCGATCAGCAGGGTCGCGCGCTGGGGGCCGACGGGGAGGCGCAGCGCGGGGTCGTACGTGCGGATCGTGAGGTCGACGGAGGCGCCCGGGCCCCGGGTGATCTCCGTGATCTCGTGGCGGAACTGGGCGGCGGGGAAGGGGCGGGTGTCCAGCTCCAGATCCGAGAGGTCGAGTTCGCGGCGGGACCAGGCGGTGGGGGGGATCCGGTCGCCCCAGTACGTGCGGCCCTCCTCGTCCGTCGTCACCTGCCGGGGTGCCACCCCGTGGCCCAGGCCGCGGGCCGCCGTCCCGGCCTCGGCGAGGCGGCGGTCGCGGATCAGCTGGAGGACCACGCGTTCCGCGCGGGGCAGGCGGGCGAACGCGCCCGGGGTGAGGGTGTCGAGGTAGGGGGTGACGAGGTCCGCGAAGGCCGTCAGCCACTCCTCGTCCCGGTAGGGCAGGTCACCGGCGTACATGCGGAAGTCGTGCTTGAGGAACTTGTGGTCCTTGTCCTCGCGCAGCGACTCGTGCCCGCTCTCGGCGAGGAACCTGTCGATGAGGTGCTGGACGTGGATCCGGTCGCGGACGTTGGCGAGCTTGTGCCGCTGGTTGGATATCGAGGCCGCGTCGGAGGCGGCGAAGGGCGCCACGTACCAGCGGTAGACCGGCTCCGGGATGATCGTGAACGCCTTGGCCAGGCAGTACGCCCGCACCGAGAACAACTGGTCCTCGTAGTGGATGCCCTCGGGGAAGCGCAGGTCGTGCCGGTCGAGGAAGGCCCGGGCGTACATCTTGCTGGTCGACAGGTGCTCGAAGAGCAGCCGGGGGTCGGCCTCGATGCCCTCCAGGGTGCGGCGTTCGGCGACCAGGTGCGGCATCCACGTCGAGCGCCGGCCGTTGTCGACGCGGATCCGCTGCACCGCGCCCATGGCGAAGTCGATCTCGCGTTCGCGGTGCGCGGCGAGCAGCAGTTCGACGGCGTTGTCCGGGAGTTCGTCGTCGCTGTCGAGGAACATCAGCAACGGCGCCCGGGCGATCTCCAGGGCGCGGTTGCGCGGGGCGCTGCAGCCGCCGCTGTTGCGTTCCAGGCGCAGGTGGCGGATGCGGGGGTCCTCGGCCGCCAGCCGCCGTGCCACCGCCGGGGTGGCGTCCGTGGAGTGGTCGTCGCTGATGATGATCTCGAGGCCGGCGTGGGTCTGCCGGCGGACCGAGTCGACCGCGCGGGTGAGGCGTTCGGCGTCGTTGTAGACGATGACCGTCACGGTGACGTCGGGTGTGCTCATGCGGTCGCCTCCCGCGGGGTGGGGGCCGGGGTGCGTTCCTCGATCGGCAGCACCGGCGGCAGGTCCGGCCCGTCCTGGCCGAGGAAGACGCGCCGTACGACGCGTTCGGCGGCGCGGCCGTCGTCGTACTCGCAGAACCGGCGGCGGAAGACGGCCCGGGTCTTCGCCGCGTTGTCGTCGTGCCAGGCGTCGCCGGCGAGGATCTCCGTCAGCTCCTGCTGGGTGCGGGCCACCGGGCCCGGGGCCTCGGCCATCAGGTCGAAGTACACGCCCCGGGTGGTGCGGTAGGTCTCCCAGTCGTCGGCGTGGATCACGATCGGGCGGTCGAGGTTGGCGTAGTCGAACATGATCGAGGAGTAGTCCGTGACCAGCGCGTCCGCCGCCAGGCACAGCTCCTCGACCGGTTCGTAGGAGGAGACGTCGATGATCCGGCCCGTGCGGCGCAGGTGCGTCAGGGGCGAGGCCGCGCCGCCGTAGAAGTAGTGGCCGCGCACGAGCAGCACCGTGCCCTCGCCCAGCCGGTCGGCGAGGGTGGCGAGGTCCAGGCGGGGCGTCCAGCCCGCCTCGTAGTCGCGGTGGGTCGGCGCGTAGAGGACGGCGCGGTGGCCCGGGGCGATGCCGAGGCGGTCGCGCACCGCGCGGACGTCCGCGGCTCCGGCCGTGTAGTAGACGTCGTTGCGCGGATAGCCGTAGTCCAGCGAGACGTAGCGCGAGGGGTAGGCGCGTTCCCACATGCGGGTGGTGTGGCTGTTGGCGGAGACGCTGAAGTCCCACTTGTCGATGCGCTCCAGCAGCGCCTGGAAGTCCAGGCCCTGGGCGGCCGCGGGGAACGCCATCTGGTCGATGCCCATGCGCTTGAGCGGGGTGCCGTGGTGGGTCTGGACGTGGACCGCGTCCGGGCGCTTGACGACCGCGTTGGGGAAGTTGACGTTGTTGACGAGGTACTTGGCGGTGGCCAGCGTCTCCCAGTAGCGGCGCGTGCCGGGCACGACGTGGTCGGTGCCCGGCGGGAGGAGGGCCGCGTTCTGCTCGGACACCACCCACACCGCGTGGATCCCCGGGGCGAGTTCGGCGAGCTTCGCGGCGATCGCGGCGGGGTTGCAGGCCACGCCGCGGTTCCAGTACGCCGAGAACACGGCGAGGTGCGGGTCGACCGGGCGGCCGAGCGCCCTGCGGTACTGGTGGTCGCGGAGCTTGGCGCCCACCTGGCGCCTGCGGGTCCGGACGGCCGACCTGGCCGTGCGGCGGGTGCGGTTGACGGCCTGGAACGCCCGGTACTTGCCGTAGGCGCCCTCCTCCAGCAGGGAGCGGCGGACCCCTTCCAGGCCGCCGGGGCGGCGGTGGCCCTCGGGGCGGCGGCGCAGGGCGGCGAGGGACGCCCGGCGGAAGAACTCCCGGGCGACGTCCTCCTCCATGCCGCCGCGGGCGAAGGTGCGCAGGCAGTCGCGGACCATGACCTCGTAGAGCACGGTGTGGGCGGAGCGGCGGTCGCGGGTGAGGTCGAGGAGGGACTCGTAGCGCGCGACGAGGCCGTAGCGCTGCTCGGCGGTGACCGGGGGCAGGCTCGCGGGGCGCAGCCTGCGGTCCTCGTAGCCGACATGCGGCAGGCAGGCGACGCGGTCGGCGAGCAGCAGGACGGCCAGGGCCGCGTACGGCTCGTCGTCGGTGGTCAGCCGCTGTTCGTGCGCCCGCCAGAAGTCCGCGCGCAGGACCCGGGTGCCGAGCAGCGGGGTCAGGCGCAGCAGGGGCGCGCAGTCGTCGAGGGCGAGGTCGGCGCGGCCCGCCCGGGCGAGCAGGGGGCCGTCCGGGGAGGGCAGGCCCGAGGTGTGCCAGGTGCTGCGCAGGTGGTCCGTCAGCAGGACGTCCACCTCGGGCGGGAGCCCGGCCACCCGCTCGGCGATGGTGCGCGGGGTGCCGGCGGGCAGGCCGTCCTTGGCGTGCACGAAGTGCAGCCAGCGTCCGCCGGCCCGGGCCGCGCCTGCCGCCCGGGCCGCCGCGTCGCCCGTGCCGTCCGGCAGCGGCAGCACCTGGACGTCCGGGGCGTGCCGCTCGGCCGTCTCCCGGGCCCAGTCGCCGACCGCCGCCACGATCACCTCGGCGTCCGGCAGGGGGTGCGCGGCGAGGGAGTCGAGGAGTTCGGTCAGATGGTCCTGCACGTTCGGCCCGTGCACGATGACGCTGAGTTCGGCCATCACGGACTCCTCCTCACCAGACACGCCTATGCGGTCATGGTGGCACCGATGCGGCGAAAGGACCGGCCGGGCTGCGCCTCACGAGGGAACGGCGGCCTTGGGCTTCGGCTTGGGCTTCGCCGACTTGTCCCCGGTGAACGCCTCGTACTCCTTGAGGACCTCCTCGGTCGGGCCGTCCATGAGCAGCTCGCCGCGCTCCAGCCACAGCACGCGGTCGCAGGTGTCGCGGATCGACTTGTTGTTGTGGCTCACCAGGAAGACCGTGCCGGCGTGCTTGCGCAGCTCGCGGATGCGCTGTTCGGAGCGCTTCTGGAAGGAGCGGTCGCCGGTGGCCAGCGCCTCGTCGATGAGCAGCACGTCGTGGTCCTTGGCGGCGGCGATGGAGAACCGCAGCCGCGCGGCCATGCCCGAGGAGTACGTCCGCATCGGCAGGGTGATGAAGTCGCCCTTCTCGTTGATGCCCGAGAAGTCGACGATCTCCTGGTAGCGGTCCTTGATCTGCTCGCGGGACATGCCCATGGCCAGGCCGCCGAGGTGCACGTTGCGCTCGCCGGTCAGGTCGTTCATCAGGGCCGCGTTGACGCCGAGCAGGGAGGGCTGGCCGTCGGTGTAGATGTGGCCGTTCTCCACGGGCAGGAGCCCGGCGACGGCCTTGAGCAGGGTCGACTTGCCGGAGCCGTTGGTGCCGATCAGGCCGATCGCCTCGCCCTTGCAGGCGACGAACGACACGTTCTTCACGGCGTGCACCCGGCGCACGCCCGCCGCCTTCTCGGTCTGCTTGCGGCGCAGCATGCGGTTGAGGGCGGCGGTCGCGGAGCCGCGTCCGGCGCCGGTGCCGTTGACGCGGTAGACGATGTCGACGCCGTCGGCGACGACGGTGGGGATCTTCTCGCTCGGGTGCTCAGCCACGGCCGTACGTCTCCTCAGCCTTCCAGAAGTAGATGAAGCCGCCGACCCCGGCGACCAGCGCCCATCCCACGGCGATCGCCCACACGTGGGAGGGCAGCCGGTCCGCGTGGAAGCTGTCGATCAGGGCGAAGCGCATCAGGTCGATGTAGACGGCGGCCGGGTTGGTCTCCAGCAGCAGCGTCACCGCGCGGGGCAGCCGGTCCTTGTCCGCCAGCTGGTCGATGCTCCACATGACACCCGAGACGTACATCCAGGTGCGCAGCACGAACGGCATCAGCTGGGCGATGTCGGGGGTCCTGGCGCCCATCCGGGCCATGACCAGCGAGACACCCGCGTTGAACGCGAACTGCAGGAACAGCGCCGGCACCGCCAGCAGCCAGGACACCCCGACCGGCACCCCGAAGCAGAGCAGGATCACGACCAGGGCCGCCATGGAGAACAGCAGCTGCTGGAGCTGCTGCAGGCAGAACGACAGCGGCAGCGCGGCGCGCGGGAAGTGCAGGGCCCGGACGAGGCCGAGGTTGCCGGATATCGCGCGGGTGCCCGCCATGATCGAGCTCTGCGTGAACGTCCACACGAACACGCCCGTCACCAGGAACGGGACGTAGTCCGGCACGCCGTGCTTGGTGCCGAGCAGCACGCCGAAGATGAAGTAGTAGACCGCCGCGTTCAGCAGCGGGGTCATCACCTGCCAGACCTGGCCGAGCTTGGCCTGGCTGTACTGGGCGGTGAGCTTGGCGGTGGCGAACGCGGTGATGAAGTGCCGGCGGGCCCACAGCTGCCGGACGTACGCGGGCAGGGAGGGCCGGGCGCCGCTGACCGAGAGGCCGTGGCGGGCGGCGAGGGCCGCGAGGTCGGGACCGGCCGGGACCGGGACCGGGGCCGGGATCTGGGGCGGTGTGTCGAGGACCTGGCTCACATCCGCTGCTTTCGTTCGGGGGAGGGGGGTGGGGTGTGGGACCGGGGGCCGGGAAGAGGGGGCGGCAGGCCGGCAGGCGGCGGCTCTCACCGGAGTCCTGCTCTCACCGGATTCCTCACGGCTTCACACGGTCCTCTTACGTCGGGACGGGACCGTATCGTCGCAACGCGAGCGTACGACGGGCGGACGTCGGGACGCAACCGTTCCGTCGTCCCGCCCTATGCTGTCGGCATGACGACGAAGCCCGACGGGCCCCAGCAGCCCCGGCGCCGCCGGGCCCCCGCGGGGGCGGCCGTGCTGCGCGAGGACGTGACGGAGGCGATCCGGGCGGCGGTCTTCGAGGAGCTCGCGGCCGTCGGCTACGCGCGGATGTCCATCGAGGGGATCGCGCGCCGGGCGGGGGTGGGCAAGACGGCGGTGTACCGCCGCTGGCGCTCCAAGCTGCACCTGGTCCTGGACATCGTGTCGGCTCTGGCCGTACAGGGCCTGCCCGTGCCGGACACCGGCTCCCTGGAGGGCGACCTGCGGCTGCTCTACGAGGTGACGTCCCGCGCCCTGCGCCACCCCGTCGCCTCACAGGTCATCCCCGACCTCCAGGCCGAGGCGGCCCGCAACCCGGACATCGCCGAGGCGCTGCGCAAGGCCCTGCGGGAGGGGCAGGACGGGGTCGCCACCGGCATCGTGACGGCGGCCGAACGCCGCGGTGAGCTGCGCGAGGGCCTCGACCGCGACCTGGCCCTGGACCTGATCTCCGGCCCGCTGTACTGGCGCTCGGTGGTGATCCGCAGCCCGAGGCCCCCGAAGGGCTACCTGGACGCGCTGGCCCGGGCCACGGCGGAAGGGCTGCGGGCGCTGTAGGACCGGGCCCGCCGGGCGGAGACGCGGCGCCGGTCAGGGGCCGTCCGGTCAAGGGCGGGCCTGCGGGTGCAGCCGCACCCAGCCCTCCCACGCCGAGGTGATCATGTCCTGGACGTCGTGCCGGGCCTTCCAGCCCAGTTCGCTCGCGGCCCGGTCCGCCGAGGCGACGACCCGGGCCGGGTCGCCGGGGCGGCGGGGGGCGACCGTGGGCGCCAGATCGTGGCCGGTGGCCGCGGTGATGCGGTCGATCATCTCCCGCACGGAGACGCCCTCGCCCCGCCCGATGTTGAGCGTGAGGTCCCGGCCGGGGGAGGAGCGCAGCACCCGGGCGGCCGCCACATGGGCCTCGGCCAGGTCGACGACGTGGATGTAGTCGCGTACGCAGGTGCCGTCCGGGGTCGGGTAGTCGTCGCCGAAGATGCGCGGCGGGGCGTTCTCCGTGAGCTTCTCGAAGACCATGGGGACGAGGTTGCACACGCCGGTGTCCGCCAGCTCGGGGGCCGCCGCGCCCGCCACGTTGAAGTAGCGCAGGGACGCGGTCGACAGCCCCGTGGCCCGGCCCGTCGCCCGCACCAGCCACTCACCGGCCAGCTTGGTCTCGCCGTACGGCGACATCGGCACGCAGGGCGTCTCCTCGGTGACCAGGTCCACGTCCGGCATGCCGTACACCGCCGCCGAGGACGAGAAGACGAAGGAGGGCACCTGCGCCGCCGTCACCGCCTCCAGCAGGGTCCGCAGGCCCTCGACGTTCTCCCGGTAGTAGCGCAGCGGCTGCTCGACCGACTCGCCGACCTGCTTCTTCGCCGCGAGATGGACGACGCCGGTGACCTCGTGGTCCGCGAGGGCGCGCGCGAGCCGCCCGGCGTCCAGCGTCGAGCCCACCACCAGCGGCACCCCGTCGGGCACGCGCTCGGCGATACCGGTGGACAGGTCGTCGTACACCACCGCCTGTTCCCCCGCAGCGGTCATCGCCCGTACGACGTGGGCGCCGATGTAACCGGCGCCGCCGGTGATCAACCAGGTCATGTGCGGCCGTCCCCTCGTTCGTGCGTTCGTCCGTGGTGGTGCGCGTCTGACGCGGATCTCAGTGAAGCAGCCGGCGCAGCCGTCCGCGTACGACCGACAGCACGCCGCCCGCGCCGGGTGCGAGGCGCAGCGCCAGCGCGCCGGAGTGTGTGGCGTACGGCTGTACGAGTACCACGCCGTGCCGGGCGCTCGGGACGGCGCGACGGCGCAGCAGACCGGCGCCCGTGAGCGCGTGCGCGGTGACGTCCCGGCTCACGCCGTCCCGGAAGCGGATGCGCAGCCGCAGGTCCCAGGTCCCCGCCCCGGCCGCCGCCAGGGCGGCCAGGTCGACGGCGGCCTCGGCCGACCAGGTGCCGGCGGCCCCCTCCGGCCCGGCGGTCCCGGCGGCGGGGGCACCCGGCACCAGCGCCGCGCTGCCGCCCGCGACCACACCGCCGTCGTCCCGGTGCACCCACTGCGTCTGCACCGTCTCAGGACCCGCCTGCGCCACGCGTCCGTACAGCTCGTGCAGGCGCAGCCGGAGCCGGGTCCCGCCGCGGGCGCGCGGCCGGAGCCCGGCGTCGACGGCGAGCGGCAGCGCGCGCACCGGGGCGGTCAGCAGGGGTTCCAGGGAGACCTGGGGGAGGTCGGCCGCCCAGACGGGCGTGCCGTCGGCGGCACGGGCGTACGGCGGGTACAGACGGGCCGGGCGGGCCGCCAGCTCCCGCAGCCGCGGCAGGTCGCGCGGCTCCGGGGACGCCAGCACGACCCGTCCGGCCAGCCGGCCGGGGGCGGCGGGATTGCGGGCCCAGTCGTCCGCGTCGTACTCCGCGAGGTGCGCCCGCGCCAGTTCCCACCACGCGCGCCGGTACGCGGCGTCACGCAACCCCAGCTCGCGCAGGTACATCCGCAGGTCGTGGTCGAGGAACTTGGCGCGTGCGGCCCGCGCGAGTTCCTTCTGCCCGGCGCCCAGCAGGATCTCGTACGCCTGCCGGCAGGCCTCGGTGCGGGCCCGCCAGTTGGCGACGCCGGCCCGGTCCAGGGAGATCGACAGCCGCTCGGCCGACCGCCGCACGTGCCAGACGTAGACCCGGTCCGGGATCAGGGCCACGCGCGGGGCGGCGGCCAGCACGCGCGCGGTGAAGACGACGTCCTCATACGGGAAGCGGCCCTCGGGGAAGCGGATGCCGTGCTCGCGCAGGAAGGCGGTGCGGTACAGCTTGTTGACGCACAGCGTGTCGTGGACCAGGCGGGGGCGGCGGGCGGGGTGCGGTACCGCGGCGTGCAGCGCGTACAGGCGCGGCTGCCAGGGCACCTCGCGCCCCGAGGGCAGCTCCCGGCGTACGCACAGACCGCTCACGACCTCCGCGTGCGCCCCCGTCGCCGCGTCGAGGAGCGCGTCGACCGCGCCGGGCGGCAGGACGTCGTCGCTGTCCAGGAACATCACGTACGGCGAGGTCACCGCGTCGAGCCCGGTGTTGCGCGGGGTGCCGCAGCCGCCGCTGTTGACCCGGCGGCGGATCACCCTCAGCCGGGGCTCCGTCGCGGCGAGCCGGTCCAGCAGCGCGGCGCTGCCGTCGGCCGAGCAGTCGTCGACGGCCACGACCTCCCGCACGGCCGGGCCCTGGGCGAGCGCCGAGCGCACGGCGCCGGTGACATGGGCGGCGTCGTCGTAGCCGATGACCACGACGGCGACACCGGCCGGCGGGCCGGTCCCGCTCCTGCCGGTGTCCCTCTCGGCGTCTCTCTCCGCATGCATCACGAGGGATCGTAAGCCGGGCGAATGACATGAAAGTGATAACACACCACTAAATGCCATCAATACGGACCCTACGGCGCAGAATCGGGCCGTGACGATCGGACAGTCGAGGGGGAGCGGCCGGTTCGGCACGGGCGCGGCGCCCGTGGTGGTCCCGATGGCGGTGATGCTCGCGCTCGGCCTGTGGGGCCTGGACCGCGGCGGCATGTGGGGCGACGAGAGCGTCACCTTCCAGGTCGCGCAGCGCACGGTCCCGCAGATCTGGCGGCTGCTGCACGACGTGGACGCGGTGCACGGCCTGTACTACCTGCTCATGCACGCCGTCCTGACGGTCCACCCGGACGAGGTCGTCCTGCGCCTGCCGTCGGTGTGCGCGGCGACGGCCACCGCCGGCCTGGTCGCCGCCCTCGGCGTCCGCCTGGCGGGCCCGCGGGTCGGGCTGTGGGCGGGCCTCCTCTACGCGATCACCCCGATGACCGGCCACTACGCCCAGGAGGGGCGCTCCTACGCGCTCGTCGCGGCCGGTGCGGCGGCGGCGACGCTGCTGCTCGTGAAGGCCGTGGAGGGGGCGGGGAGGCGGACCTGGTGGCCGTACGGGGCGGTCGTCGCGGTGACCTGTGTGCTGCACGAGCTGGCCGTGCTGGTGCTCTGCGCGCACGCGGCGACGCTGGCGCTGATGCGGGTGCCCCGCCGGGTGTGGTCCCGCTGGGGCCGGGCGGCGGGGGCCGCGGTGGCGCTCCTGCTGCCGATGGTGTGGGTGTCGCAGGGGCAGTCCGGGCAGGTGGCGTGGCTGGTGGAGCCCGGGTGGGACAGGGTCGAGCGGCTGGCGCGGAACGTCGTGCCCGGCCGGACCGGGGTGGTGTTCTGGGTGTCCCTGCTGCTGATGGCCGCCGGGCTCCGGCAGCGGCGGCTTGCGGCGGTCGCGGCTCCGCTGCTGCTCGTGCCCCCGGCGATCCTGCTGACCGTGTCGCAGGCCCGGCCGCTCTACCACGACCGGTACGTGCTGTACGCGCTGGCGGGCGCTTCGCTGCTGGTCGCCGCGGGAGCCGGGCGGGTGGCCGGGGCGCTGGGGCGGGTGCGGTTCGACGGGCGGCGGATGCGGGTCGGCGGCCGGCAGGCGCGCGCCCTGCTGGGCGTCACCGGCGCCCTCGCCCTCACCGCGGCCTTCCTGCACCAGCTGCCCGTCCACCGCCAGGACCGTGCGGCCGCGCACCGCCCGGACAACCTCGCCGTGGTCTCCGCGCTCGCCGTCCGCCAGATGCGCCCCGGCGACCCGGTGCTGTTCGTGCCGTCGGTCGGCAGGCTCGCCGCGCTGGCCTACCCGAAGGGGTTCCGGCGGGTGCGGGACATCGCGCTGCGGGAGTCCGCGCCCCGCTCCGGGACGCTGTGGGGCCGTGAGGCGACCCCGGCGGAGCTGCGGCGGCGGCTCGCCTCGGTGGACCGCGTCTGGGTCGTCGCCGAGACGTCCGTGCTGGACCCGCGCTGGTCGCCGCCTGACCCCGTCGAACGGGCCAAGCTCGCCGTTCTGGCGGCCGACTTCACCGTCCGGGAGGAACACATGCGGGACGGGGTCGTGCTGCGCCTCCACGTCCGGCGGAGCCCTGCCGGTGTGCCTGCGGACCCGGCCGGCGTGCCGCCCGGATCCGCTACGACGGCCCGGCTGCCGGACCGCCCGGGGCGTCCGCGAGGGCGGCGGCGTCCAGCGCGGAGGTGAGTTCGTCCAGGCGGGCGCGCAGGGCGCGGATCTCCGCGGCGTCGAAGCCGGTCGAGGAGGCGATCCGGCGCGGCACCTCGACCGCCCGCCGCCGCAGCGCACGGCCCTCCTGCGTGAGCCGCACCTCCACCGACCGCTCGTCGCGGGCACTGCGCTCCCGGGTCACCAGACCCGCCGCCTCCAGCCGCTTCAGCAGCGGCGACAGCGTGCCGGAGTCCAGGCGCAGATGCTCCCCGAGCTTCTTGACGGGCAGCTCGCCGTGCTCCCACAGCACCAGCATCACCAGGTACTGCGGGTAGGTGAGCCCCAGGTCCTTGAGGATCCCGCGGTAGACGCCGTTGAAGGCGCGCGAGGCCGCGTGCAGGGAGAAGCAGATCTGCTGGTCCAGGCGGAGCCAGTCGTCGTCCGGCGTGTTCATGCGTCCAGGGTAGCTCGGGCCCACCATTCAATTGCGCACAACTTAATTGCGTGCTTTAATCATGGCTGTCGGGCGGCCCGGAAGCGGGCCGCCGCACCGTGACATGTGAGAGGGAAGGATTTTCATGGACGCGCTCTACACCGCTGTCGCCACCGCCACCCACGGCCGCGAGGGCCGCACCGTCAGCTCCGACGGCGTGCTGGACCTGGCGCTGGGGATGCCGCAGGCGCTGGGCGGCAACGGCCAGGGCACCAACCCCGAGCAGCTCTTCGCCGCCGGCTACGCGGCCTGCTTCGGCAGCGCCCTCGGCCTCGTCGGCCGCCAGGCCAAGGTCGACGTCAGCGACGCCGCCGTCACCGCCGAGGTCTCCATCGGCAAGCAGGGTGAGGGCTTCGGGCTCGCCGTCACCCTCCGCGTGGAGCTCCCCGACAGCGTGGACGAGGCGACCGGCCGCAAGCTCGTCGACCAGGCCCACCAGGTCTGCCCGTACTCCAACGCCACCCGCGGCAACATCGACGTCGACCTCGTCATCGAGTAACCGCCCCGCGCCTCACCCCCCGACCCGCGCCAGCACCTCCCCCGTCCGTCTGCTCCACGCCACCACCACCGCCTCCTCGGGCACCGGGTGCCAGCGCGTCAGCAGCAGCCAGCGCACGTGGTAGCGGCGGACGACGGCGGCACGCTCGGCGCGGGTCGACCCGGGGGCGAGATAGGCCCGGACGTCGGCCGCCCGGCGCTGCCGCTCCCGCTCGTCCAGGGCGGGGTCGGGCCAGATGGGCGCCGCGAGGTTCGGCCCGTACCCGGCGATCGCGTGACTCGCGAGATACCCGTCGGTGATCACCACCTCGCCCGGCCCGATGTGCCGCGCCGCCCAGTCGTACGACGGCCAGCGCGTCGGCTGTGCGAACCCCACCGGATCGACCGAGCGCGGCACGACCGCCCCGGCGTGCACGGTGACGAACCCGGCGCACACCCCCGCCGCCGCCACCCCGCCCAGCACCCGCCGGGCCCGCTTCCAGGGCCGGGGCGCCGCCAGCTCCACCGCCAGGGCGAACTGCAGCGGCACCAGGACCGCCCACAGCACCCGGGCGTAGGTGTAGTGCCCGCTCACCCAGCCGTACGCCAGCAGCAGGCACTCCAGCAGGAACATCAGCACCAGCGGATCGCGCGCCGACCGGCGTGCCCGCACCCACAGCGCGGGCAGGCCCGGCAGCGCCAGCCAGGAGTTGGCGAACAACCGCTCGTACAGTTGCCGGTGCATCGCGTCCAGCCCGGTGTCGCCGACCAGCTCCCAGACGTCGTAGTACGGCCACGCCAGCGCCACCGCCGTGCCCACCGCCCCGGCGAGCGCCCAGCGCGCCGCCACCCCCCGGCGCCAGCCGCGCTGCCGGGACGCCACCACCGCCACCGCACCCGTCAGCGCCGCGGCCGCCGTGACCGGGTGGGTCAGCAGGATCAGCGCGTACAGCGCGCCGATCCCGGCGTACCCCCACCAGCCGCCCAGGCCGCTCGGGCCGACGAACCTGACCGACGTGGTGTCGTCGTGCGCGCGCCTGCCCGTCCAGGCCCACGCCCAGAACGTCAGGCCGATGGCGAGCGCGGACGGATACCCCAGGTTGACCGTCATCGGCATCAGCCCGAGGTAGCCGCTCCACAGGATCCGTGTGGTGCCCCACAGCAGCGTCATGAAGACCAGGGCCCACACCGGCGCCCACGGGCGCGGGGAGATCGTCCGGACGAAACGGCCGAGCCCCGCCAGCAGCACCACCAGGTGCACCGGGCCGGCGAGCTTCACGACCTCCCAGCCGCTCAGCCCCGTCAGCCGCGCCAGCGCGCCCTGCGCCACCGCGTACGGCCCGTAGTACGGGCTGCCCTCGCCCGGCAGGTCCGCCATGCTGTGCGCCGGGTGGAGCAGATCCGCCTTGAGGCGCTCGACGACCGCCGCGTGCTGCCCGGCGTCGCAGCACAGCGGGACACGCCAGTACGCCAGCGTCATCACCAGCCAGAACAGCGCGCCGAAGACCTGGTACGGAGTCGGCCGCCCGTACCGGCCGCCGCGCAGCGCGGTCGCGCCGCGCACCGTCCGCCGGACGACGTTCGGGGCGCTCACAGGACGGGGGGAAGGGCGAGGGTGTGGGGCATGCGCCGAATGTTCCCGCCCGTCCGCACCCCCTGACCCGGCGTCACTTCATCGGGTGAGGCCGCTTCGCCCACCTGCCGACCGGCCGTCGCACAGCGCCTGCTCCGCCGCCGCCGGCCAGCGGGCGAACCGGAACTGCGTCCGCTGGTAGGCCCCGGTGAGGTTCCGCCAGAACCGCTCGGCGGTGAGCGGCGCGCGCACCGACTCCCTCAGCTCGGCGAGCCGCCCGCAGCCCAGCGCCGCCCGGGCCGCCCCGACCGTCTCTTGCGAGGCCCCGGCACGCCGCAGGTCGCGCGCCGGTGGACGGTCGGCCGCCCACTCCGCGAAGACCCAGTGGTTGCGCAGGAACTTCTCGTGCCCGGGCCAGCTCCACCGCTCCAGCGTCAGATGCGCGCCGATCGGGCTGGCCAGCCCCCAGGCGTCGTTGACGTAGGCGTCGAGCGGCGCGGCGGCCCCCGTGACGCCGAGATGGCGACCCACGATCACCACGTGGTACGGGGAGTCCGCGCGCATCGGCGTCGCGTGCAGCCGCCGCTCCCCGTCGAAGTACAGCAGCGTCGGCCGGGGCGACCGGGCGGCCTCGGCCAGCATGCGGCGGCCCTCCGGCAGGGCGGGCCAGTTGTCCACCCAGGTGGCGGTGCGCACCGGGTTGTGGTCGCCGAGGCCCTCCACGTCGGAACTGCGCACGTTGAAGGAGCCGGGCGTGCTGCGCACGTCGAACGGCGTGCGCAGCGGACTGACCGCCGCGCACAGCCACACCACCAGCAGCGCGCTCGCCGCACCGGTGAACCGGTTCGCCGGGACCACCAGCACCGGCAGGAGCAGCAGCAGGAGCGCGGGCAGGATCATGCGCGCGTGCATGTAGTCGCCGCCGACCCGGACGACGTACCCGGCGAGCAGCAGGCCCGCCGCGAAGGGCGCCAGCAGCACCGCGAGGGAGGCGCGGCCCGGGACGCGGTCCCGCCGCTGCCCGCGCGTGCGCCGCACCAGCAGCACGGCCAGCGCGCCCAGCACGGGGACGACGGGCCACAGCCAGTAGGGCCCGAGCGTCTCCTGCACGTACCCGGCGCCCCGGCTCCAGTCGCTGGCGCTCGCCTCCTTGGCGATGGCGGGCAGCGGCACCAGGATCCCGTAGTACCCGGCGCGGAAGACCTCGTAGGCGAGGGGCAGCGCCCCCGCCGAACCCAGCATCGCCGCCGTGCCCCGCCCCGAGGGCCGCAGCACCCACCACTGCGCCGCCAGGAAGCACCCCGTGACCACCGCCAGATCGGGCCGGACCAGCGGCCCCAGCCCGAACACCAGGGCAGCCGCGTACGTCACCCGGGCGTCCTGGCCGCGCCGGGTGCCCGTCAGCAGCCACCACGACAGCCCGGTCCAGAACGCGCCGAGACCGCTCTCCAGACCGGAGGTCATGTACGACCAGAACGGCGGCACGGCCAGCAGCACGCACACGCCCCCGGGCAGCAGCAGCCCCGCGCTCCGGTGCAGCCGGCAGGTGGCGTACAGGGCGAGCCCGAACCCGGCGGTGCTCAGCACCAGTCCGAGCCCCACCGCCAGGAACGCCGGGTCCTCGCCGGTCACCCAGGTGGCCAGCGCCAGCAGCCACTGCCACAGGGTGCCGGTCGAACTCTCCGCCCGCTCCCCGACGTTGAACACGGGCCCGTTGCCCGCCAGGATCTGCCGGACCGGGCGCAGGTAGATGAGCCCGTCGTCGCAGATCCAGCGGCGCCGGTAGCCCAGCACGAACAGGGCCGCGGCGGGCACGGCGACCAGGGCCGCGTGCCACCAGTGCACCGGACCGAGCCGCTCGGCGGCGGCCGGGGGACGCACCGAGCCGGCCCGCTGACCGGGCACGGAGGGGACGGTTCCGGAGCCGGCGGGCGTCCTCATCGCTCGACCAGCACCTCGGTGCGGGGGCTCACGCCGTCGGTCCGGCGGGCCGCGGGCAGCGGTGTGCCGGACCGCTCGCCCAGCATCAGCAGCCGGACCACCCGCTCGGCGGCCCGCCCGTCCTCGAACTCGCAGTACCGCTCCCGGAACCGGGACCGCAGCCGGGCCGCCTCCGCGTCCTGCCAGGTGCCGGAGGCGAACAGCCAGGCCAGCTCCCGGTAGGAGCGCGACACGTGCCCGGGCGCGTCGGCGGTGATGTCGAAGTAGGCGCCCCGGCTGGCCGCGAACGCGCCCCAGTCGTCGGCGTGGACGACGACCGGCCGGTCCAGCAGCACGTAGTCGAACATCAGGGCCGAGTAGTCGGTGACCAGCACGTCGGAGGCGAGCATCACCTCCTCGACGTGCGGCTCGTCCGTCGCGTCCACCACCACGCCCCGCCGGTGCAGGTCGGACAGCCCCAGCCCGCGGGCCACGCCCTGGGCCAGCGAGGGGTGCAGCCGGACGACCAGGGTGTGGCCAGGGCCGAGGTCCTCGGCGAAGCGGGCCGGGTCGAAACGGTCGACGTGGCCGCCGCGCCGGTAGTCGCGGCGGGTCGGCGCGTACAGCACGACCGTGTGACCGGCGGGGATGCCGAGCCGCTCCCGCACCTGCCGGCCCCGCTCCGGCCCCGCGCCGACCAGGACGTCGTTGCGCGGGCTGCCGGTGCGCAGCGAGGTGAAGTGGCAGGGGTAGGCCCGCTCCCAGGCGAGCTCCGCGTGCCGCCCGGCGACCAGGCTGTAGTCCCAGCGATCGGCCCGGCGCAGCATCTGCGGCACGTCGAAGCCGTGCCGGGCGCCCGGCTTGGTCAGCAGGTCCGCGCCCATGTACTTCAGCGGGGTGCCCTGGTGGGTGTGGATGTGGACGCTGCCCGGCCGCTTGGCGAGGGTGCCGGGCCAGTTGACGTTGTTGACCCAGTACGTGGCCCGTGCCATGACCTCGTGGTAGCGCCGCGAGCCGGGCGTCACGTGGTCCACGCCCGGCGGCAGCAGGTCCACCGCGTCCTCCCGCACCACCCACACGCCCCGGATGTGCGGGGCGATCTCGCGCGCCTTCTCGTAGATCGCGGCCGGGTCGCCGGTCACGCCCCGGTGGTGGGTCGCCGAGTAGACGGCGAGGTGCGGATCGAGCGGCCGCTTCGACTGGGTCCGGTACCAGGCGCGCAGGGCGCCGCCCGAGGCCTTACTCGCCACCTTCCGCTTCCCGGCCAGCGCGGACGCCCGCAGGTCGCGCAGCCCGCGCACCATCGCGTACGAGGCGTAGGGCGCCGCCGCCAGCAGCCGCATCTCCACCCCCCGCCAGCCGTCCGGCTCGGCGAAGCCGCCCTCGGACAGGTGCCGGCGGTGGAAGGCGCGGATCTCGCGGTAGAAGTCACCCCGGTCGGCCGGCCGTACCCGGTCCTCGCGGGCCAGCACGAACAGCATGTGGTCCAGCGCCCGCTCCAGCAGCAGCGGACGCGCCCAGTCCAGGTCGGGGCGCTGCTCCAGGAACGCGAACAGCCCCTCGTACTGCGGGAAGATCTCGAAGTGCCGCCGCCCGGGCGTCTTGGTGATGGCGCCCTGCCGGCGCTGCCGGTACTCCACGCCGATCCGGTCCAGGCAGGCGATCCGCCCGGCCAGCACCATCGACCGGTAGGTCACCGGCGCGTCCTCGTACAGCCCCGGCTCGTACCGCAGGCCGTGCTCCTGGAAGAAGGACCGGCGGTACGCCTTGTTCCAGGCCACCAGGAACAGGTTCAGGTACTGCGGGCTCTCCCGGACGGAGAAGGTGTCCAGGCCCGCCGCGGCCAGCAGGTCCGCCGCCTCGCTGCGCCCGCCCCGGCCCCACCAGTGGGTGCGGACATGGTCGAAGACCAGGATGTCCGGGTCGCCGGTCGCCTCCAGCCGCGCGGCGACGGCCGCCAGCAGGCCCGGCGTGTAGTGGTCGTCGCTGTCCAGGAACAGGACGTAGTCGCCGGTGGCCTCCTCCACACCGGCGTTGCGGGCCCGGCCCAGGCCGACGTTCTCCGGCAGGTGCAGCACCCGCACCCGGGCGTCGCGGGCGGCGTACTCGTCGAGGATCGCGCCGCTGCCGTCGGGCGAGCGGTCGTCCACGGCGATCACCTCGATGTCGCGGTACGACTGTCCGAGCACCGAGTCGAGACACTCGTACAGGAAGCCCTGCACGTTGTAGACGGGGACGATGATGCTGAAGCGGGGCACTTCTTCGGTCAGCTCCTTACGGGGGTGGCGGCCGCGGGGGCCGGGATCCGCTCCGCGAGCGGGGTCACGGGCGGGATCGACGCGGGCGGCTCGCCCAGCAGCACCCGGCGCACGACGCGCTCCGCGGCGCGCCCGTCGTCGAACTGGCAGAAGCGCTCCCGGAAAGCGGCCCGCAGCGCCGCCGCGGACTCGTCGGCCCAGCCGCCGTCGCGGAAGACGGCCGCCAGCTCCCCGGGCGTGCGGGCGACCCGGCCGGGAGGGCACTCCATCAGGTCGAAGTAGACGCCCCGGGTCTCCCGGTAGACGTCCCAGTCGTCGGCGTACACGACGATCGGCCGGTCCAGGTTGGCGTAGTCGAACATGATCGACGAGTAGTCGGTGATCAGCGCGTCGGCCGCCAGGCACACGTCCTCCGAGGAGCGGTGGCCGGTGACGTCGATGATCCGGCCGCCGCCGCGGCCCGGCCCCCCGTCGTAGAAGTAGTGGGCGCGCAGCAGGACCACGTACTCGTCGCCGATCGCCTCGCAGAACTCCGCCAGGTCCAGGCCCGACGCGAAGCCGGTGGCGTAGTCGCGGTGCGTGGGGGCGTACAGCAGGGCCTTCTTGCCCTCGGGCACGCCCAGTTGCGCGCGGACGCGGGCGACGTCCCCGGCGGACGCCGTGCAGTACACGTCGTTGCGCGGATAGCCGTACTCGAGCGTCTCGTGGGTGCTGGGGAACGCCCGCTCCCACATCTGCGTGGAGTGCCGGTTGGAGGTGAGGTTGTAGTCCCAGCGGTCGACGCGGGCCAGCAGCTTCGCCATGCTCCCCGTCGCCGCGGCCACCACGGGGTAGGCCGCCTGGTCGGCGCCCATCTTCTTCAGCGGTGTGCCGTGCTGGGTCTGCAGATGCACGCTGCCGGGGCGCTTGACCACGGCGTCCGCGAAGTTGGCGTTGTTGACCAGGTACTTCGCCCGGGCCAGCACCTCCCAGTACCTGCGGCTGCCGATCACCGCGTACTCCACGCCCGGCGGCATGCCGCCCACCGCGTCCGGCTCCACCAGGAACACCGCGCGCAGGTGCGGGGCGAGTTCGCGCGCCTTGGCGTGGATCGCGGCCGGGTTGCAGGCGTAGCCGCGGCCCCAGTACGCGCAGTACACGACGAGGTTCTCGTCGAGCGGGAGCCGCCGCCACACCGCGTACCGCAGGCGGGTGCGCAGGCCCCGCGGGCGGGGCAGCAGCGCGGCGGCCCGCGCGGCCCGCCGGTTGGCGGCGCGCAGGGCACGGAACGCCGCGTACGAGCCGGACGCCAGCAGCCGGTGCTGGACGCCCAGGCTGCCCCCGGGCGGCCGGTAACCGGCGGGGCGGTGCCGCCGGTACAGCGCGCTCGCCCGGCGGAAGAAGGCACGGCGCCCGGCCGGCAGCCGCCTCGGGTGGGCGGCCGTCTTCAGCACGGCGGCGAAGAGCTGCTCGAACAGCGGGTGCAGCCGCTCGGCCGCCAGATCCTGCCGCGCGGCCTGCCGCAGCACCAGTTCGGCCTGGTCGAGCAGCTCGGTGTGGTGCGCGCCCGGCAGGCCCAGCCGGTTGCCCTGCCGGCGCAGCAGATGCCGGACGACGACCGCGCGCAGCACCGCCACCCGCTCCGCCCGCAGCGCGGCCAGCCCGCCGAACCCCACGTCGGTGAAGTGGTTCCCGGGGAACGTGACGTCCCGCTCGACGAGGAAGGCGCGGCGGTAGACCGCGCTCCACGCCGGGAGCACCACACCCGTCAGCCGCGGGGCCCGGCCGGGGGAGAACGCCCCGTCCGGTGTCCTGGCCAGCAGCGCGGCGGCCGGGTTGGCCGGCTCGCCCTCCCACCAGGGCGTGCGCTCGTGCTCGGTGTACAGGACGTCCACGTCGCCCACCGCGCGCAGCCGGTCGTCCAGCGCCGCCAGCGCCCCGGGGACCAGGACGTCGTCGCCGTCGAGGAACAGCACATGGCCGCCGACCGCCGCCCGCAGCCCGGTGTTGCGCGCCCCGGCCAGCCCGGCCGACGGCGGCGAGTGCACCGGCGTCACCCGGGAGTCCCGCTCGGCGTACCCGGCGGCGACGTCCGCCGCCGGTGCGTCGGGGGCGTCGCACACGGGGATCAGCTCGAAGTCGCCGAACGACTGGGCGAGGACGGAGTCCAGCGCCTGGGACAGCCGGCCCGCGACCCCATGGGACGGGACGACGATGCTGAAGCGGGGCATTCTGCTCTTTCTGTCGAGGATTCTCGGGTGCTGGTCTGCGGCGGGCGGCTCGTCAGGCGGCGCCCCGGCGTCCCGGCCGCCCCGACGGGCGCCAGGAGGGCGGCCGGCTCGGGGTCGGCCGCGACGGGCTGGAGGGCATGGGGACTCCCGGAGCGAGAACCGTGGGACGGGGGCGGTCAGAGACGGTCGGGGACGGCGGGCGGGCCGGCCGGCTGCGGCACCGACGTCAGCGGCTCGCGCGTCAGCGACGCCGCCGCCGACGGCACCGGACGGCGTTCGCGGAGCGGCACGACCGGCGGCAGGTCCGTCTCGCCGAGCACCACCCGGCGGACCACCCGCTCGGCGGCCCGGCCGTCGTCGTAGGTGCAGAACCGCTCGCGGAACGCCGCCCGCAACTGGGCCGAGCGGGACCCGCGCCAGTGGCCGGTGGCGAAGATGTCGGTCAGCTCGTCCTCGCCGCGCGCGATCGCGCCCGGAGGGAAGGCGCGCAGGTCGAAGTAGGTGCCGCGGACCGCCTCGTAGGCCTCCCAGTCGTCGGCGTGGATCACGATCGGACGGTCCAGGTTGGCGTAGTCGAACATCAGCGACGAGTAGTCCGTGACCAGGGCGTCCGAGGCGAGGCAGAGCGACTCCACGCTCGGGTGGCCGCTGACGTCGACGACCCGGCCGCCGGTGGTGGTCAGCGGGGCGCCGTAGGCGTGGTGGGCGCGCGCCAGGATCACGAAGCGCGGGCCCAGGCGGCGCACGATCCGCTGCAGGTCGAGGGTGTGCCGCTGGGAGCGGCGGTAGGCGCGGTGGGTCGGCGCGTAGAGGATCGCGACCGCGCCCTCGGGGATGCCGAGCGAGCCGCGCAGCCGGGCCACGTCCGCCGGGGTCGCGGTCCGGAACCGGTCGTTGCGCGGGTAGCCGTACTCCAGCGTGGTGTAGCGGCCCGGGTGGACGCGCTCGTGGGTGAGGGTGGTGTGGCGGTTGGCGGACAGCACGTAGTCCCACTGGTCGACGCCCCTGAGCAGCTGGGCGAAGTCGCGGCCCCGGGCGGCGGCCGGGCGTTCCTGCAGGTCCAGGCCGATGTGCCCGAGCGGGGTGCCCTGCCCCGTCTGGAGCAGGACCTGGCCCCGGCGCTTGGCCAGGCGGGGGTCGAAGTCGGTGTTGCTGACCAGGTAGCGGGAGCGGGCCAGCGCCGTCCAGTACGCGGCCGTGCCGGGGACGAGGCGGCGTGGGCCGGGCGGGACGGTGTGGTGGTGCTCGGGGCGGGCGACCCAGGCGGTGCGGATGTGCGGCGCCAGCTCGCGGAACGCGCTCTCCAGCGCGCCGGGGTTGCAGCTGTGCCCGCGGCCGTCGTACGCGGTGAAGACGGCCCGGTCGGCGCGCAGCGGGAGACAGCGCTGGACGCGGTAGTGGACCCGGAGCGCGGCGGAGCGCAGCCCGTGCCCGCACCGCCCGGTGAGTCCGGCGAGGCCGCGCTGCAGGGCCGAGGCCAGTTGCAGCGTGCGGTAGGTGCGGTGCAGGCCGAAGCGGATCAGGGTGTGGTGAACGCGGGCGCGCAGGGGGACGGGGGCGCCCGGGGTGCGGTAGCGGCGGTAGTGGGCGCGCGCCCGGCGCAGGAAGTCGGCGCGCGAGCCGCGGGGCAGCCGGTCCCGCCGCGCGTACACGATGCCCAGGTGGTGCACCATGCGGCGGAACAGCACGGGCCGCCACCGCGCGAGTTCGGGCCGCTCCTGGAGGAACGCGAAGACCCGGTCGTACTGCTCGAAGACGTCGAAGTGCCGTTCGCTGGTGGTGCGCAGGATGCTGCCCTGCCGCCGCTGCCGGTAGTGCACGCAGACCCGGTCGAGGGTCGCGATCGACTCCGCGGTCATCAGCACCGGGTACGTCCACGGCGTGTCCTCGTACCAGCCGGGCGGGAAGGCGAACCCCTTGGCCTCGACGAACTCCCGCCGGTACGCCTTGTTCCAGGCGACCATCAGCAGCCGCAGCAGGCCCGGGCGGTCCTCCAGCGTGAAGGGGGCCCGGCCCTCCTCGCTGAGCTGCGGGGCCGCCTGGTTGCGGACCGCCTCGCCCGTCCAGTAGGTGCGCGCGTAGTCGAAGACCAGGACGTCCGGCTCGCCCGTCTCCTTCAGCCGGTCCGCGATCGAGCGCAGGGCGTCCGGGGTGAGGGTGTCGTCGCCGTCGAGGAACAGCAGGTAGTCGCCGCTCGCGTGGGCCGCGCCCGCGTTCCTCGCGGGGCCCAGGCCGAGGTTCTCCGGCAGGTGCACGGGGCGTACGCGCGCGTCGCGGACGGCGAACTCGTCGATGATCGCGCCGCACGCGTCCGGCGAGCAGTCGTCGACGGCGATCAGCTCCAGATCGGGACAGGACTGGGAGAGCACCGATTCGAGGCACTCGTGCAGGTACGCCTGAACCTGGTACGCGGGGACAATGACACTGAACCTGGGCAAGAGGCCATCCATCGGTCGGCGCGGGCGTTCGGCCCGGGAACGGCCGGTGGGGCCACTTGGTTACGGTCGCTACGGCATCCGGATGAATGTCGACGGGGCGGACCGTGTCCGGCCCGCCCCGTCAACTACGGTGTCACGAGTGCTACTTGACGGCACCGGCCATCACGCCGGAGACGAACTGCCGCTGGAACGCGAAGAAGACGGCCAGCGGCACCACCATCGAGATGAACGCGCCGGGTGCCAGCACGTCGATGTTGTTGCCGAACTGCCGTACCTGGGTCTGGAGTGCGACCGTGATCGGCTGGCTCCCGGAGTCCGAGAAGATCAGCGCGACCAGCATGTCGTTCCACACCCACAGGAACTGGAAGATGCCGAGCGAGGCGATGGCCGGAGCGCCCAGCGGCATCACGACGCGGAAGAACAGCCGCAGTTCGCCCGCCCCGTCCAGCCGCGCCGCCTCCAGCAGCTCCCGCGGGATCTCCGCGAAGAAGTTCCGCAGCAGGAACACCGCGAACGGCAGACCGAAGCCGACGTGGAACAGCACCACGCCGAGCACCGAGCCGAAGACGCCGATGGTGCCGAAGAGTTCGGCGATCGGGATGAGCGCGACCTGCACGGGCACCACCAGCAGGCCCACCACGCCCAGGAACCACCAGTCGCGGCCCGGGAACTCCATCCAGGCGAAGGCGTAGCCGGCCAGCGAGCCGATGATCACGACCAGCAGGGTCGCCGGGACCGTGATCCACACCGTGTTCAGCAGGCTGCTGGTGATGTCGTCGTTCTCCAGCAGCTTCGCGTAGCTGTCGAAGGTGATCTGGGACGGCTCGGTGAACACCTTCCACCAGCCGCTGGCCGCGATGTCCTCCGGTGAGCGGAGGCTGGCCAGCAGCAGACCGATCGTCGGGACCAGCCAGAACAGGCCGACCACGACGAGGAACACCCGCACCAGGCCGCCGCTGACCCCCTCGACCAGCCGCGACCCCAGCGAGCGCCCGGCGTTCGCCGTACCGGAGGGCTCCGCCGCCTTGCCGGGCACAGGGCCCGCGTCCGTGGTCATCGCCGCACCTCCCGCCTCAGCCGCCGTACGTTGAACCACATCACCGGGATCACGAGCAGCAGCAGGAACACCGAGATGGCGCTGGCGATGCCCGGCTGGTCCTCGGAGAAGCCCTTGCGGTACAGCTCCAGGGCGAGCACGTTCGCGTCGTCCTGGGCGGAGCCGGGGGCGATGATGAAGACCAGGTCGAAGATCTTCAGCACGTTGATCATCAGGGTGACGGTGACGACCGCGAGCACCGGCGCCAGCAGCGGCACCGTGACCCGTCTGAACACCTGCCACTCACTGGCGCCGTCGACCCTGGCCGCCTCCAGCAGCTCCCGGGGCACGCCCGCGAGCCCGGCCGCGATCAGCACCATCGCGAAGCCCGCCCACATCCAGATGTACGCGCCGATGATGGACGGGGTGACCAGGGACGGGCCGAGCCAGTCCAGGCCGTTGTAGGGCTCCTTGAAGTTGCTCTCGGGCAGCCGGAGCCGGGCGCCGTCGGCCGCGGCGGGCAGTGTGAAGGTGCCGTCGTCGCCGGCCGTGGTGGAGGCCACGACCCTGCCGTCCTTCACGGCCTCGATCTTCATGCCCGCGTAGCCGAGTTCGGCGGGGTCGATCCCGTTGAGCTTGCCGACGCCCTGGCCGCGGGTGAAGTCCTGCCAGGTCGTGCCCGTGACCTTGTCCGGCGAGGGCTTCGCCGCCGCGGCCGGTTCCGCGCCGTCGGGCATCTGGCCCGGCGCGACGCCCACCAGCGGCAGCGAGACCGGCTCACCGGCGCTGACCGGCGACGTGGTGATGAACGCGCCGCCCCCGGCCGGTTCCAGCGGCGACTGACGGCCCGGGTGGGCCTTCGGGAACGCCGACGACTGGGCGAAGGTGTCGTGCACGCCCACCCACACCGCGTTCGCCACGCCCTTGTCCGGGTCCTGGTCGTACACCAGGCGGAAGATGATGCCCGCCGCCAGCATGGAGATCGCCATCGGCATGAAGACGACCAGCTTGAACGCCGTTCCCCAGCGCACCCGTTCGGACAGCACCGCGAAGATCAGGCCGAGCGCCGTCGCGACCGTGGGCGCGAACACCACCCAGATGACGTTGTTCTTCAGCGCGGTGCGGATGCCCTCGTCGGTGAAGAGGGCCGTGTAGTTGTCGATGCCGGCGAAGCCGTCGCCGGACTGGTCGTAGAAGCTGCGGACCACCGAGTACCCGATCGGGTACACCACGAGCGCGCCGAGCAGGACGAGCGCGGGCAGCAGGAACAGCGCCGCCACGGTCCTGCGGGTGCCGGTCACACTCTTGCGCGACTTCGGAGCGGCAGGGGGCTTGGCGCCCCCTGCCGCCGTGGCCGACGTCATCCCGTCAGTCCCCGTACGCCGCGGCCGCCTCGGCCTCCAGCTTCGCTTGCGTCCCGGCGATGTCCTTCGGGTTCTTCAGGAAGTCCTGGAGGATCTTCCACTCGCCCTTGCCGGGGGTGCCGCCGAAGGCCTGCGGGGCCTGGTCGGACATGTCGAAGCGGAAGTCGTCACCGGCGTCGATGAGCGCCTTGGCGATCTTCTGCTGCACCGAGTTCGGATAGGCGGAGTTCGGCACGTTCTTGTTGGGCGACAGATAGCCGCCCAGCTTGGCCTGGATCTCCGCGGCGTCCGGCGAGGCCAGCCAGGTGGCCAGCGCCTGCGCCCCCTTCGAGTCCTCCAGGATCACGGCCGCGTCGCCGCCCGAGACCACCGGGCCGTTGTCACCGACCGCAGGGAACGGGAACACCTTGGCGTCCGTGCCGATCTTCATGTTCTCGGGGATGTTGACCTGGGCGAAGTCACCCGCGGCGACCATGGCCGCCTTGGGCTGGTCCCCGCCGGTGAAGACCTGCGTGACCGAGGCCGGGAAGTCGGTCTGCAGCGCCCCGCCGGCGATGTAGTCCGGCTTGCCCCAGACCTGCGCGAGGGTGGTCAGCGCGTCCTTCACGGACGGGTCCGTCCACTTGATCTCGTGCTTGGCCAGCTGGTCGTACTTCTCCGGTCCGGCCTGGGAGAGGTAGACGTTCTCGAACCAGTCGGTCAGCGTCCAGCCCTCGGCGCCGCCGACGGAGAACGGCGTGACGCCGGAGTCGTAGACCGTCTGCGCGGTCTTGAGCAGGTCCGGCCAGGTCTCCGGCTCGCTCGCCCCGGCGTTCTCGAAGACCTGGTTGTTGTACCAGATCAGGGACTTGTTGGCGGCCTTGTAGTAGACGCCGTACTGCTTGCCTCCCACCTTGCCGATGTCCTGCCAGCCCTGCGAGTAGTTCTCGCCGAGCTCCTTCAGGGCCTCGGAGCCGAGCTGCTTGGCCCAGCCCCTGTCGACGGCCTGCTTGATGGCGCCGGGCTGCGGCAGCATCGCGATGTCCGGCGGCTGCCCGCCGGCCACCTTCGAGCCGATGAAGTTGATGATCGGGTCCTGGGCCGGCACGAAGGTGACCTCGGCGCCGGTGCGTTTCTCGAACTCCGCCAGGACCTTCTTGAAGTTGGCCTGTTCCGCGCCGGTCCACACGGCGGCGATCTCCAGGCTCGTCCCGTCCAGCTTCGGAAGGGTGACGTCGCTGGTGGTGCCGTCGGTGCCCGGGCTTCCACCGCTGTCGTTGTCGTCGCCTCCGCAGGCGGTGAGCGAGAGCGCGAGCGCTCCCGCGGCGACGGCTGCCGCGGCCCTGGTGGCTCTGCGGCTTCGGGGGGTCGCCTTGTCCCGCTCGGGCGACCAGCGTGTCCGGATGGTGCTGCTCGTCATGCGCATGACTGCCCCGTTCTTCGTCCTCGTCGAACGTCGAGCGCGCTCCCGTGCGATCTGGTCTACGCCCGGGTGTGCGGGGGCGGCAAGATGGCGTCAGCTGTCAAGCGGGGGATCGTGACTCCTCCGTGACCAGGGGTGAGGGCCCGGCACAGGGCGGGACCCTTCCTCGTCACAGAAGGGACGGCACCCGTGCCGCCGCGACCTCCCGCGCCGCCCTTTCCAGCGCGCTGGCCAACAGTGCCAGGTCGGTCGGGCCGTTTCCGAGCTCCCGCACCGGACGCCGGGCCGGAGGGTCACCCATGCGGTGCCATTCCAGCGGGACGACCGTGGGGCGCAGCGTCGCCGTCCGGGGGATCCGCCCGGTCACGCGCCCGCCCTGGAACGGGACACTCCGCCCGTCCGGCCGGGCCAGGCTTCCCCGGCCGGGGGCCGGCTCGTCCGGGCCGGGGGCCGGCGCGTCGAGCGTGACGTGCAGGGTGGCCCGGCGGGCCGGTTCCGTCTCCGCCGTACGGGGGCACGGGCCGGTGGCCGCCACCAGGTGCACACCGAGCCGCTCGCCCTCCCGGGCCACGGCCTCCAGGGCGCGCATCACCGACCCGGCGGCGGGCCGCCCGGTCGAGCCGAGGGCGGGGGAGACCAGCGCGTCCAGGTCGTCGACGACCACGACGAGCCGGGGCAGCGGCGGCGCGGCGGCCTCGGCCTGCCGCCGCGCGGCACCGGGCCGCAGGCGCAGGGTGGAGCTGGACGGGCTGTCCAGGTCCCCGGCCCCGGCGTCGGCTGCCTGCGGGCCGCGGCCGGCCGCCGTGCGCTGGGCGACCATACGGCCCGACAGCTCGCGCCCGGTGTGCCACTCGGCGAAGTCGGACCGGCCCAGCAACTCGGCGCGCCGCTTCAGCTCGGCGCTCAGCGACTGCGCGAACTCCCGCATCAGCACCGGGTCGTGAGCCGTGAGGTAGGTGCCGACATGCGGTACGTCCGTACAGATCCGCAGGCCCTCGCCCGGCCCGCCGCCCGCGCCCGGGCCGCCCCGGCCGTCGACCAGCACGATGCCCAGGCGGTCCGGCCGCTCCGCGGCCGCCAGCGAGGCGACGACCGCCCGCAGCAGCTCCGTACGGCCGCTGCCCGGCGGGCCCTCGATCAGCAGGTGCGGTCCCTGGGCCGCGAGGTCGGCGGTGACCGGGCCGCGCGGCCCGGCGCCCAGCACCGCGCGCACGCGCCCGCCCAGCGCGTCGGCGTCGTCGGCGGCGTCCGCCCAGCGCGCCATCAGCGAGGCCGGGGTGGCCCGGGCCAGGCCCAGCTCGTCCAGGAGCCGGGCGGCCTGGGGCAGCGGGGCGGAGACACGCGGCTGCCGGTCGCCCGCCGAGCCCTCCGTCCGCAGCGGTGCCAGCGCCCGGGCGAACCGCTCGGCCCAGGCGGGGGAGACGGCGTCGACCGTGGCGACCGTGCCGTGCCCCACGGGCCCGGCCGGGGAACCGTCTCCGGCGACCCGGGCCACGCGCAGCAGGCGCAGGGCCGTCGCCACGTCCCCGCTGAGCAGCGCGACCGCGCCGCAGTGCCGGAACGTCGGCGCCGCCGAGCAGGCCGCCTCGTAGGTGTCCGTCACGGGCGACGCGGGGGAGGCGGCGGCGGTCTCGGCCAGGCACAGCACGTGGATACCGGCCCGGGGGCCCTCCAGCGCCAGCCGGGCGACGGACTCGCGGAGGCCGGCGCCGCCGGGGTCGCCGTCGACGACGACGACGGTGTAGGGGCCGGGGTGGACGGCCGGGGCGTCGGGGACGTCGTCGCGGGCCCAGGAGGGGCGGCGGGGGCCGCTGCCGCCGCGCGGGGCGGGCGCCGACGGGCCGGCGGGGCCGGGGGTGCCGGCCGGCCGGCCGCTGCCCGTCGCGGCGCCGGACGGTCGGCCGGTGCCGTCGTGGACGCCGGGGAGGTCCTGGACGCCGGGGCCTATGGACCGGCCGGGCGGGCTGCCGGGGACCGGACCACCACCCGCACCCGCGTCCGCGATCTGGTCCTCCAGGCGGCGGAGCAACTCGTCCGTACGGGCGGCCGCCTGCTCACGGTCGTGCGCGAGCAGCAGACGGCAGTCCTGACCGTGGCCCGGGCGGACGTGGGGCAGCCATCCCAGCCAGGACCACTCGGCCGTGCGCTCCTCCAGCGGCCGGGAGCGGTCCGCGGCGATCAGGACGATCTCCAGCGAGTCGGGGGAGTGCAGCGCGGCGAGCTGGGCCAGCACGGCACGGGCCAGCCCGGACAACCGCGCCCGCGGCCCGGCCAGCCCCAGCGCGCCCACCTCCCGCAGTCCGGCCGTCACCGGTACGGCGGGCAGCAGCCCCGAGCCGTCCGGCGCCGCGCGGTCGGCCGTGCCGAGCCGTACCGCCAGCGCCTCCGGGTGGCCCGGCCCGCGCTCCCACAGCCGAGGGCCCGGCCCCAGCGCCGTCAGCAGCAGTGCGGCCGGGTCGGGCCAGGTCTCCGGCGCCACCGGCCCCGGGACCGGGCGCTCGGCCGCCGCACCGGCCGGCTCGGCCGCGTACTCCTCCCGCGCGGTGGCGGCCTGGTCCCCGCGTCCTCCGGCCAGCCGCCTGGCCCACGCCCCGAGCCCGCCGCGCTTGCGCGTCCCGGGCGGTACGTCCGTGCCCCGCAGGGGGGTGCCCTTGCGCCCGCGGCCGGCCTGCTCGTCCGGGGAGGCGGGGGCGGGAGGTGTGGGAGAGGTCCGGCCGTCGCCGTGGGTGCTGCCGTCGCCGTCGCCGTGGGTGCTGCCGTTGCCGAAGCGATCGTTCCGGGGGGAAGCGGAAGCGGTGGAAGCAGTGGATGCGAGGGAAGAGGGGGAGCCGGCGGGCCCGGGGGCCGGGAAACCGGAGTCCTGAGCGCCGTAGCCGGAAGGACCGGGGGCGGAGGCCGAGAAGCCGTGCGCCGGGGCGTCGGGGCCAGGGGCGGAGGCCGAGGAGCGGTGCGCCGGGGCGTCGCGGTCGGGGGTGGAGGCCGAGGAGCGGTGCGCCGGGGCGTCGGGGCCGGCGGGAGCCGCCGCTCCCCGGCCCGCCGGGCCGTCCGCGCCCCGGGTACCCGGCGCGGTGCCGTCACCGGGTGCCCCGCCCGGGCCCGCGGCCCCGGCCCGGCCCGCATGCGTGTCCCCGTCCCCGAGCCCCGCGGGTGACGCACCCCGCTGCCGGGGGGCCCGCACCACGCCCTCGGCGCCCTCGGCGCCTTCGGCGGACGCCGCGCGCGCCGGCTCACCGGACGCCGGGCGCGCCTGGTCCCTGGAGGAGGCGGAGCCCATGGCCGCCGTGCCGCCCGCAGCCGGGGGCACGGGGGAACGGTCGCCCCGCGCATCCTCCGCGACGGCGCCCGCGATCCCGTCCCCGATCGCGATCCCGTCCCCGATCGCGGTCCCGGTCTCGATCCGTGGCACGCCGCCCTGCCCGGGCACCGGGGCGGGTTCACCGGGCCTGGCGCCCGGCCCGCCCGAGGCCGCCGCCCCGCGCGTATGACCTGTGGGACCGGAAGGGCGCGCCGGTGCCGGGTCCGGCGCGGGCGCGTGGGCCGCGGGTGCGTGCGCCGCGTCTCCGGGCGGCCCGGGGACGCGCACATGGCCCTCCCCGTCCGGGGCCGTCTCCACCCGGCCCCCCGGCCCCCCGGCCGGAGCGAGGCGCAGGGCCGACTCGCCGATGCGCAGCAGCGCTCCCGGCGCGAGACGGACCGGCCGGGAGCCCACGCGGGTCCCGTCCAGCGTCGTGCCGTTCGTGGAGTCCAGGTCGGCGACCGAGACGCGGCCGTCCGGGCTCACCGTCACCGCGCAGTGCAGCCGGGAGACGTCCGGGTCGTCGAGGGGCACGTCGGCGTCGGCGGAGCGGCCGATGCGGACCTCGCCGCCGTGCAGGAGATGGACACCGCCCGCGTCCGGTCCGGCGACCACCTGGAGCTGGGCGGGGGCGTCCTCCAGCTCGGGGTGCGGCTCGGGCTCGCCGGGCGCGCCCACGGACAGCACGGCACCGTCGGTCAGCGGGGGCTCGCCGAGCGTGCAGCGCTGGGCGTCGAGCCGCTGCTCCCCGGCGTACAGCACCGGCGTGCCCGAACCGTCACCGCCGCAGACGACCTGGGCGAGCGCCGAGGCCACCGCCGCGAGCGCCGTACCGGCGGGGGCCGTGACCAGCACGTCGGTGCGCGGGGCACGGTCCCGCGCCGATGCCGACGGGCCCTGCGGGTCTATGACGGTCAACCGGATCTGCATCGCCGTCAGCGGTCCCTTCTGCCCGGGCGCGGAGTCCCCCAACCCCGCCCCGGCACGTCGGCCAGTACTGCACGCATCCTCGCACCTGCCACTGACACCGCGCTGCTCGCTCCGGAACAAGTGATCTTGATTGGTCGGCTCTGCCCGCAAAAGTGCCTGAGAGATGACCCACAGGCGACCGGTTGAGATCGGTCACGTCCACTCACGGCAACCGTGAGACCGAGGTGAGCGTCTTTGCTTCGAACGAGTGTGAGCACGGATACGTAAGACGCACAGAAAGACGACACTCCGGTCCGGGACGCCCCGGCACTACAGTGGGGCGGACAGGCCAGCAGGCAAGGCAAGCACCAGGGAGCGCATGACGTGCGGCCGGTAGGCAGCAAGTATCTGCTCGAGGAGCCGCTCGGACGCGGCGCCACGGGCACCGTCTGGCGGGCCCGCCAGCGCGAGACCGCGGGCGCCGAGGCGGCCGTGCCCGGACAGCCCGGTGAGACCGTCGCGATCAAGGTCCTCAAGGAGGAGCTGGCCGGCGACCCGGACATCGTCATGCGGTTCCTCCGGGAGCGCTCCGTCCTGCTCCGGCTCACCCACCCGAACATCGTCCGGGTCCGTGACCTGGTCGTCGAGGGCGAGCTGCTGGCGCTGGTCATGGACCTCGTCGAGGGCCCCGACCTGCACCGCTACCTGCGCGAGAACGGCCCCTTCACACCCGTTGCGGCGGCGCTGCTCACCGCCCAGATCGCCGACGCGCTCGCCGCCAGCCACGCCGACGGCGTCGTCCACCGCGACCTCAAGCCGGCGAACGTGCTGCTCCAGCAGTACCAGGGGCGGATGCACCCGCTGCTGACGGACTTCGGCATCGCCCGCCTGGCCGACTCCCCGGGCCTGACCCGGACCCAGGAGTTCGTCGGCACGCCCGCGTACGTCGCGCCCGAGTCCGCCGAGGGCCGCCCGCAGACCTCCGCCGTCGACATCTACGGCGCCGGCATCCTGCTCTACGAGCTGGTCACCGGCCGGCCGCCGTTCGCCGGCGGCTCCGCCCTGGAGGTGCTGCACCAGCACCTGAGCGCCGAGCCGCGCCGCCCCTCCACGGTCCCCGACCCGCTGTGGACGGTCATCGAGCGCTGCCTGCGCAAGAACCCCGACGAGCGGCCCAGCGCCGAGAACCTCGCCCGCGGCCTGCGCGTCGTCGCCGAGGGCATCGGCGTGCACGCCAACTCCGCGCAGATCGCCGCCGCCGAGGGCGTCGGCGTGCTCCTGGCGCCCGACCCGGCGCCCGCGCCCGTGCCGGACACCCCCGGCGCGGCCGACCCGACCCAGGTCCTGCCGCAGGGCGCGGGGGCGTACGACCCGAACGCCGCGACCAGCGTCCTGCCGCACACCGGCGGGCCGGCCGGCGCCGCCGACCCCACCGCCGTCATGCCCCACCGGGGCGCGGCCGACCCGACCGCCGTCATGCCGCCGGTCCCGCCGGGCTCGCCCGGCCACCCCGGACAGCAGAACCAGCAGGGCGGTCCCGAGGACCCGCACCCCTGGCAGAACCAGCTGCGCGCGGCCCGCGACCGCAACGAGCAGACGCAGGTCCAGTACCTCGACCCGAACGAGGACCCGCTGCGCCGCCGCCCCCAGCGCCAGGTCGCCCGGCCGCAGCAGCAGCCCCCGCGCCGCCAGGCGCCGCCGCCCGGGCCCGGCTACGGCTACCCGCAGCAGCAGCCCCGGCATCACACCCCGCAGCCGCAGCAGCCCCAGCCGCCGCAGCGCTACGCGCCGCCCGCGCCGCCGCCGGCCCAGCCGCAGCGGCCCCAGCGCGAGCCCCGCCAGCCGCGGCAGCGCAGCGCCAACCCGATGCGGATCCCCGGGCTCGGCTGCCTCAAGGGCTGCCTGTTCACGATCGTCATCCTGTTCGTCGCCGGATGGCTGATCTGGGAACTGAGCCCGCTCCAGGAGTGGATCGGCACCACCAAGGGCTACTGGGACCAGCTCACCGACTGGTTCTCCACGGTGACCGGCTGGTTGGAGAAGCTCGGCGGGAGCGGTTCCGGCACGAACTGACCGGAACCGCCCCGCGAGGTTGGTGATTTGTCGACACCTGGCGGGTGATTTCCGCCTCCCCGGTGAAGGTTGGCTCCTCGGACGCGTAGTTTTAGCGACAACACGCGTCGGTAGGAGCAGCCTTGGCACGGAAGATCGGCAGCCGGTACACCGCCCACCAGATCCTGGGCAGAGGCAGCGCCGGCACGGTGTGGCTGGGCGAGGGACCGGAAGGCCCCGTCGCCATCAAGCTGCTGCGCGAGGACCTCGCGTCCGACCAGGAACTGGTCGGACGCTTCGTCCAGGAGCGCACGGCCCTGCTGGGTCTGGAGCACCCGCACGTGGTGTCGGTGCGCGACCTGGTCGTCGACGGCAACGACCTGGCCCTCGTCATGGACCTCGTCCGCGGCACGGACCTGCGGACCCGGTTGGAGCGCGACCGGCGCCTCGCGCCCGAGGCGGCCGTCGCGATCGCCGCCGACGTCGCCGACGGGCTGGCGGCCGCGCACGCCGCCGGTGTCGTGCACCGGGACGTGAAACCGGAGAACGTCCTGCTGGACATGCAGGGCCCGCTCGGCCCCGGCGGCTCCCACCGCGCGCTGCTGACCGACTTCGGCGTCGCCAAGCTCATCGACACCCCGCGCCGCACCAAGGCCACGAAGATCATCGGCACGCCGGACTACCTCGCCCCGGAGATCGTCGAGGGCCTGCCCCCGCGCGCCTCCGTGGACATCTACGCGCTCGCCACCGTCCTCTACGAGCTGCTGGCGGGCTTCACCCCGTTCGGCGGCGGCCACCCGGGGGCGGTCCTGCGCCGGCACGTCACCGAGACGGTCGTCCCGCTGCCCGGCATCCCCGACGAGCTGTGGCAGCTGCTCGTGCAGTGCCTCGCCAAGGCCCCGGCCTCCCGGCTGCGGGCCTCGGAGCTCGGGACACGGCTGCGGGAGCTGCTGCCGCTGCTGGCGGGCATGCCGCCGCTGGAGGTGGACGAGCCCGACACCGAGCAGACCGAGGAGACCGACCGCGAGGAAGAGCCCGCCGGGCCGGCACCGGCCGGGGAGCGGATACGGCGCCGGGGCGCGGTCCCCCTGGTGCCGGGCGCGAAGCCGGCCGACTCCAACCGGGACACCCACACCTCGATGCGCGTGCCGGCCCCCGACGAGCTGGCCGGCGGCGCCCACGGCACGGCCCGCGCCCCACGCGCGAGCGGCGCCCCGCGCCCCGGCTCGGCCCGCAACCGTGCGGTCACCCGCCGCCGCAGGCTGGCCCTGGGCGCGGGCGCCGTGACCCTGGCCACGGCGATCGGCGTAGGAGCCTGGCTCTCCTCCTCGGGCGACGACACGGACACCCCACCCCAGGACACCCGCAACTCGGCACCGCAGTCACCCTGAGGGGCGGGGCGGGGAAGCGGGTGGGTCTGTACGTCCCTCCGAGGGCTGGGCGGTCGACCGACTGAAGTGCGAGCCCGGAGCCCCGGTCGCCACGGGGTACGCGGGCTTGGCGCACCTGTCCCCGTGGGGTTGCCTGGGAGAGGCCGGGCGGCGACTGCGGTGCTTGCGAAACCGGCCGCAGGACGAGCCGGCGCCCGGGCGGCCGCAGGGCGTGCGCACCCAAGCGATCCGGTCCCCGTCCGGCCGCCATGCGGGGTGGGCGCGCCTGCGGCACGGTTACCCGCCGCGGGAGACCAGCCGGGCAGTGCCTCGGCCCTGGCACAGCCCACCGGCGGGCCGCCACAGGGTCCAGCCGCGCAGCACCTCGGGCCCTCGGCGGCCCGCGGAGCGCCCCCGGGCCCTCCTGCCGCCCCTGTCCCGGTCAGGCCCGGGCGCGGTGCCACCCCCGGACGCGCCACCGGCGAGCGCAAGGCGCCGCACCTGAGCCCGGGCCCACCGGGCGCGGGAGCCATGGCACCGCACATCCCCCCTGCCCCGCCCCCACCCCCTGCCCTCTCCTGCCACTCCCGCCTCCTCCCCCAACCTCCCCCACCGCCCCCTCCACAAGCCGCCCCGCAACCCACCTCCACGTCCCCCGGCCCCCACGGCCCGGCGAAGGCCGGTGGGCGGAGCCGTTACGCTGGAGGGCGTGGCAGTCGTCGATGTATCCGAAGAGCTCAAGTCCCTCTCCTCGACCATGGAGTCGATCGAGGCCGTTCTGGACCTCGACAAGCTGAGGGCAGACATCGCCGTGCTCGAGGAGCAGGCGGCCGCGCCGTCCCTGTGGGACAACCCCGAAGAGGCGCAGAAGATCACCAGCAAGCTGTCGCACCTCCAGGCGGAGGTGCGCAAGGCCGAGGCCCTGCGCGGTCGTATCGACGACCTCGGTGTCCTCTTCGAGATGGCCGAGGAGGAGGACGACCCGGACACCCGCGCCGAGGCCGAGTCCGAGCTCGTCGCCGTGAAGAAGGCGCTGGACGAGATGGAGGTCCGTACCCTCCTGTCCGGTGAGTACGACTCCCGCGAGGCCCTCGTGAACATCCGCGCCGAGGCCGGTGGCGTCGACGCCGCCGACTTCGCCGAGAAGCTGCAGCGGATGTACCTGCGGTGGGCCGAGCAGCGCGGCTACAAGACGGAGCTCATCGAGACGTCGTACGCGGAAGAGGCCGGCATCAAGTCGACCACCTTCGCCGTCCAGGCGCCCTACGCGTACGGCACGCTCTCCGTCGAGCAGGGCACGCACCGGCTGGTGCGCATCTCGCCCTTCGACAACCAGGGGCGTCGCCAGACCTCCTTCGCGGGCGTGGAGGTCCTGCCCGTGGTGGAGCAGACCGACCACATCGAGATCGACGAGTCCGAGCTGCGAGTCGACGTCTACCGGTCCTCCGGTCCCGGCGGCCAGGGCGTGAACACCACCGACTCCGCGGTGCGCCTCACCCACCTGCCCACCGGCATCGTCGTCTCCTGCCAGAACGAGCGCTCACAGATCCAGAACAAGGCCACGGCGATGAACGTCCTCCAGGCCAAGCTGCTGGAGCGGCGCCGCCAGGAGGAGCAGGCCAAGATGGACGCCCTCAAGGGCGACGGCGGCAACTCCTGGGGCAACCAGATGCGTTCGTACGTCCTGCACCCGTACCAGATGGTCAAGGACCTGCGCACCGAGTTCGAGGTCGGCAACCCCGAGGCCGTCTTCAACGGCGAGATCGACGGGTTCCTGGAAGCCGGAATTCGCTGGCGCAAGCAGCAGGAGAAGTAAGTTTGTCGACAAGGCAACTGCCGCCCACCGGGCGGCAGTTGCCTTTTCCGTGCCCGCATGTCTGGGTTTTGCATCACACTCACACGCTCAGACTCCCGGCATAGCCCCCGTAGTTGGACATGGCGCCCGCAAACGGCCTTGACGTGTTCTTGAAAAATGGGAAGGGTGAAGCGCGGCATGCGTGTCTCTGGGGCGCATGTGAACCGGGGGCCCTCGACACTGCGGTCGTCCCCGTCGAGCACAGCCCCGAACGCTGCCTAATGACGATGAGCTACTGGGGGTAGCAACCACATGACCAAGAAGACACGGATCCGTGTCGCGCGGATCGCGGCCGGTGCCGTGATCGCCGCCGGTGCCTCGCTGACCGCCGCGGGCGCCGCATCGGCTCTCGACCTGGGCGTGAACGTCGGCGTGAACGTCGGCGACGACGACCCGACGACCCCGGCCCCGACGGATGTCCCGACCGACGTCCCCACCGACGTCCCGACGGACCTCCCGACCGACACGCCGCCTACGACCGAGGAGCCCACGGAGGAGCCGACCCTTCCCGAGGAGCCCACGGACGAGCCCACCGAGCCGACCGAGGAGCCCACGCAGCAGCCGTCCGACCCGGGCAACGGGAACGGCAACGGCGGCGGCAACGGTGGCGGCAACGCCAACGGGGGTGGCAACGGCGGCGGCAACAACGCCGACCCCGACGGTGGCACCTCCCCGCAGGAGGAGGGCTCCTCCGCGCTCACCGACACCGGCTCGGACAACACCCCGGCCCCGCAGGCCCAGGGCAGCGGCGACGAGCTCGCCGAGACGGGTGCCGCGCAGACCACCTTCCTGGTGATCGGCGCCGCCACGATGATCGCCGGCGGTGTCGGCTTCCGTCTGCTGCCGCGCCTCGTCGCGGGCCGTGGCGGGGCTGCCGCCTGACGGTGGCCGCGTCCGCACGGACCGTGCGCACAGTGCGACACCGAGGGCCCGGAGCGTCACGCTCCGGGCCCTCGGCCGTGTCTTCGTCTTCGTCCCGCCCGCGCCGCGTGCGCGAGCCCTTCGCTACGCCGTCTGGTGCGCCAGCAGCGCCACGGCCGCGATCAGCACCGTCAACAGGGCGATCAGCGCCATCGGGCTGAGATTCCCGAGGAAGTTCTCCTGCTGCATCCGCTCACGGTTCGCACGGCACACGGGGCACCGGCCCTCGTTCACGGGCGCCGCGCAGTTCGCGCACACCAGCCGGTCGTACGTCATGCGCTCGCCCTCCTTGCGCCGGTTCCACGTGGTCAACGTTCGTCGGGTGGGGAATGTTCCCCCCTCCACTGTGCCAGGTTCCGGCACGGGCCGCGCGGGCGCCGGGAGAGCCGGGGTCCGGGTTCTCCCGGGCACAAAAAGGCACAAGCGCCGCACATGCGCCACCGGTGACTGCGGTCGGCTCCCCGGTTCGCGTATGGTCACGCTCATCTACCCCCGGCGACCCGTGGTGCATCCGTGATCCGATTCGACAATGTCTCCAAGGTCTACCCCAAGCAGACCCGCCCCGCCCTCAGGGATGTCTCCCTGGAGGTCGAGAAGGGTGAGTTCGTCTTCCTCGTGGGGTCCTCCGGCTCCGGAAAGTCCACCTTCCTGCGGCTGATCCTCCGCGAGGAGCGGTGCAGCCACGGACAGGTGCACGTCCTGGGCAAGGACCTCGCCCGCGTCTCCAACTGGAAGGTGCCGCAGATCAGGCGCCAGCTGGGGACGGTCTTCCAGGACTTCCGCCTGCTGCCCAACAAGACGGTCGGCGAGAACGTCGCCTTCGCGCAGGAGGTCATCGGCAAGTCGCGCGGCGAGATCCGCAAGTCCGTGCCGCAGGTGCTCGACCTCGTCGGGCTCGGCGGCAAGGAGGACCGGATGCCCGGCGAGCTGTCCGGCGGTGAGCAGCAGCGCGTCGCCATCGCGCGGGCCTTCGTCAACCGGCCCAAGCTGCTCATCTGCGACGAGCCCACCGGCAACCTCGACCCGCAGACCTCCGTCGGCATCATGAAGCTGCTCGACCGCATCAACCGCACGGGCACGACCGTGGTGATGGCCACGCACGACCAGAACATCGTGGACCAGATGCGCAAGCGCGTCATCGAGCTGGAGAAGGGCCGCCTCGTCCGCGACCAGGCACGCGGCGTCTACGGCTACCAGCACTGACGACCGACCGGCTGCACGGAAAGGCTTAACCAGACGCCATGCGCGCCCAGTTCGTACTGTCGGAGATCGGAGTCGGTCTCCGCCGCAATCTGACGATGACCTTCGCGGTCATCGTCTCCGTCGCCCTGTCCCTGGCGCTGTTCGGTGGATCGCTGCTCATGAGCGACCAGGTGAGCACCATGAAGGGCTACTGGTACGACAAGGTCAACGTCTCGATCTTCCTCTGCAACAAGAGCGACGCCGAGTCCGACCCCAACTGCGCCAAGGGCGCGGTGACCGACGACCAGAAGAACCAGATCAAGGCCGACCTCGACAAGATGGACGTCGTCCAGACGGTCACCTACGAGTCGCAGGACCAGGCCTACAAGCACTACAAGGAGCAGTTCGGCGACTCCCCGCTGGCCAGCTCCCTCACGCCGGACCAGATGCAGGAGTCCTACCGCATCAAGCTGAAGGACCCGCAGAAGTACCAGGTCATCGCGACCGCCTTCGACGGGCGGGACGGCGTGCAGTCGGTGCAGGACCAGAAGGGCATCCTCGACAACCTCTTCGAGCTGCTGAACGGCATGAACTGGGCGGCGCGGGCGGTGATGGCGCTCATGCTGGTCGTGGCGCTGATGCTGATCGTCAACACGGTGCGCGTCTCCGCGTTCAGCCGGCGGCGCGAGACCGGGATCATGCGCCTGGTCGGTGCCTCGGGCTTCTACATCCAGGCGCCGTTCATCATGGAGGCCGCGGTCGCCGGGCTCATCGGCGGCACGGTCGCGTGCGCCTTCCTGGTGATCGCCCGGTACTTCATCATCGACCACGGACTCGCCCTGTCGGAGAAGCTGAACCTGATCAACTTCATCGGCTGGGACGCGGTGTTCAAGTACCTGCCGCTCATCCTCGTCACCAGCCTGCTGATGCCCGCGCTGGCCGCGTTCTTCGCGTTGCGCAAGTACTTGAAGGTGTGACGCATCCCAAGAGGGGCCGTGCGGTCAACCGGCCGTACGGCCCTTTCCCTTGTCCTAGACTCACCGGCATGTCAGGTCGTGACCCGTTCTGTCAGCCCCGCCGCATCCGCCGCGGGGCCGCCCTGACACTGGTGTTCGCGAGCGTGCTCGTCGCCGGTGCGGCCACCGGCACCCTGCCCCAGGCCGGCCCGAAGTCCGCACCGGGCGAGGCCCTTTCGGGAAGCCCGGCCGGGCGGCACGCCGAGGTCACCAGGGCGGCCGAGGAGGCGATGGCCGACGGCAAGTCCCCCGTGGAGGCCGCGAAGCGGGCCGTCAGCCGCAGCGGGGACCGCTGGGAGGCCGTCTACTCGCGGGGCGAGTACGAGGAGTTCGAGGACGCCCTCGACGGCCAGTACACCGGCGTCGGCCTGTGGGCCCGCAGCCGGGACGACGGCCGTGTCGCGGTGACGAAGGTGCGCGAGGGCTCGCCCGCTGCCGCCGCCGGGATCCGTCCCGGAGACCGGCTGCGCAGCGTCGACGGCCACCGGACCGACGGCCGGCCCGTCACGGAGGTCGTCTCCTTACTGCGCGGGGACGCCACCGGCGCCTCCGCCGGCACCACCGTCCGCCTCGGACTGCAGCGCGGCTCGCGCACCTGGACCGAGACCCTGCGCCGCGCCCAGCTCTCGACCGACTCGGTCACCGTGCGGGAGACCGCCGGTTCGGTCACCGTCATCCGGGTCGACACCTTCACCAAGGGCTCCGGCGACCAGGTCCGCGAGGCCGTCCGGCACGCCCCGCCCGGCGGCGGCATCGTCCTCGACCTGCGCGGCAACTCCGGCGGCCTGGTCTCCGAGGCCGTCACCGCCGCCTCCGCCTTCCTCGACGGCGGCCTCGTCGCCACCTACGGCGTCGGCGGCGAGGAGCGCGTCCTGCACGCCGAGCCCGGCGGCGACACGACCAGACCCCTGGTCGCGGTCGTCGACGGCGGGACGATGAGCGCGGCAGAGCTGCTCACCGGCGCCGTCCAGGACCGCGGACGGGCGCTGGTCGTGGGCTCCCGCACCTTCGGCAAGGGCTCGGTCCAGATGCCGAGCCGGCTGCCCGACGGCTCCGTGGCGGAGCTGACCGTGGGCCACTACCGCACCCCCTCCGGCCGCGGGGTCGACGGCCGGGGCATCACGCCCGACCTGGAAGCCGGCGACGAGGCACTCCAGCGGGCCGAGACCGTACTGCGCGGCCTCGGCAGCCCTTCGTAATCGACTTCCCGCGGACCCCCCGCGTAGTGCGAAAATGGCGGCACTATGGCTAAGGAAAAAGGGCGCAAGCTGATCGCGCAGAACAAGAAGGCGCGGCACGACTACCACATCATCGACACCTACGAGGCCGGCCTGGTCCTCACCGGGACCGAGGTGAAGTCGCTGCGCCAGGGCCGGGCGTCGCTGGTCGACGGCTTCGTGCAGCTCACCGACCACGAGGCGTGGCTGCACAACGTGCACGTGCCGGAGTACAGCCAGGGCACCTGGACCAACCACAGCGCCCGCCGCAAGCGCAAGCTGCTGCTGCACCGCGCCGAGATCGACAAGCTGGAGTCGAAGACCGGCGAGACGGGTCACACCATCGTGCCCCTCGCGCTGTACTTCAAGGACGGCCGGGCCAAGGTCGAGATCGCGCTGGCCAAGGGCAAGAAGGAGTACGACAAGCGGCAGACGCTCCGCGAGAAGCAGGACCGGCGCGAGGCCGAGCGGACGATCTCCGCGATCCGCCGCAAGCAGCGGGCCTGACCCCCGGGAATAGGCTGGCACGGTCGTGCGTTGGTCACGTACGATGGCATCCGCACCCCAGTGAGGGTGCAGGCCCCCCTCCCAGGAGGGGTTTGAAAAAACAACATGGGGATGATCGGTTTCGACAGCGGCTGTCGAAGCAGGGGAAGCGTGTCGAGGAAGCGGCCATGATCTCGTAAACCACAGGCCGAAAAAAATAATCGCCAATTCCAAGCGCGATTCCTCCCAGCAGGCCTTCGCCCTCGCTGCCTGATCTCAGGTAGCAGAGCGAGCCTCCTACAAAGGGAGTGTCAGCCCGGGGCTGTTCCCGACCCGGATCCTGGCATCAGCTAGGGAACTAAACCTTGATCCCGGTCACGGGGTGAAGAGGGAAACCAAACAGTGACTGGGCCCGTCGGAGACTTGTCCGCGTGATCTCCGGGGCCGAGAAAAGCGAAGCGGACTGCACACGGAGAAGCCCTGGTTCCGCACCGTTGGACGCGGGTTCGATTCCCGCCATCTCCACTCATCCCATGTGGGCGAAGGCCCCGTCGCTTCCGAGCGGCGGGGCCTTCGTCATGCGCGGGCGGCGGTGCGGTCCGTCATGCCGGGCCCGAGCCGGCCCGCACCGTCAGCAGCGGCGGCAGCAGGACCACCTCCGGGGCGGACGCCCCGTGCAGCCTGTCCACCAGCAGGTCCACCGCCCGGGCGCCCGGCTCCCCGGCCGGGAGGGACACGGACGTCACTGGGACGCAGGGCGCCGGCGCCTGCTCGTCGGGACGGACGGCGACCACCGACAGGTCGCCGGGCACACGTGCGCCGAGCCGCCGGAAGGCCCTGAGCAGCGGGTCCAGGAGGGGTTCGTTGTGGACGACCACGGCCGTCAGGGCGGGCCGCTCGCGCAGCAGCCGCTCCGCGAGACGGCCGGCGCTCCCCGGGGCGGACTCGGCGGGGTGCACGCAGGAGCCCAGGCCGTGCCGGTCGGCCGCGGCCGTGAAGCCCTCGACCAGGCGGTGCGCCGAGGCCGTCCGGCGCAGGTAGGCCTCCGGCGGCGAGCCGACCAGCGCCAGCGTGCGGTGCCCCAGGGCGGCCAGATGCTCCACGCACGCCTCCCCGGCCGCCCTGAAGTCGAGATCGACGCAGGTCAGACCCTGCGGATCCGCCGGGATTCCCATCAGGACCGCCGGGCGGTCCAGCGAGCGCAGCAGGGGAAGGCGCGGGTCCTCCAGGCCCACGTCCATCAGGATCAGCCCGTCCACCGGGGTGGTCCTTATTACGCGGCGCAGGGAGCGCTCGCCCTCCTCCTGGGTGAGGAGCAGGACGTCGTGACCGTGACGGCGGGCCGCCGTCACCACCGAGACGGCCGACCGCATCACCTCCGGCGGGTGCACACCGGGGCGGAGCGGCGCCGACAGGGCCAGGATCCGGGACCGGCCACCGGCCGGGGCGGGGACGGCCGCCGGGGGCCGGTAACCCAGCTCGCGGGCGGCCGCGTCGACGCGCCGCCGGGTCTCGTCGGAGATCGGGCGCTTGCCGCTCAGAGCGTAGGAGACGGTGCTGGGGGAGACCCCGGCCCGTCGCGCCACGTCCTTGATCCCGACCATCAGGCGGGCTCCGCGGCCAGGGCCAGGGCGCCCGTCCCCGGCAGGGCCCGGGCCTCGCGCGCACCGGCGGCCAGCGCCCAGGGCGCAGCGGGGTCGCTGCACGTGGCCCGCAGGACGTCCCCCTCGCGTACGACCGTGAAGGTCACGTCCCCGACCGGCACCGTCACCCGCTCCCCGGGCCGCAGTCCGTAGGCCCGCAGCGTCACCCCGTCCGCGTGGTCGTAGTCGGGGCGGTCGTCCCGGGCGCCGACGGGGAGCACCGCGCCCGGCCGGACCAGCAGGGGCACGCTCATCACGCCGTGCCGTTCGCGCACCCAGCGCGGGCCGGTCACCGCCCGGCCCGTGAGGAAGTGCGTCCAGGTGCCCTCGGGGACGTAGTAGGTGACGTCGCCCTCGTCGTCGAACACGGGCGCGACCAGCAGGTCCGGGCCGAGCATGTACTGCCGTTCCAGGTGGGCGCAGCCCGGGTCGTCCGGGAACTCCAGGACCATCGCCCGCATCACCGGCAGGCCCTCGCGGTGGGCGGTGCGGGCCGCCTCGTAGAGGTAGGGCATCAGGCGGAGCTTCAGCCGGGTGAAGTGCCGGGCCACGTCCACGGACTCCTCGTCGAACAGCCAGGGGACGCGGTAGGAGCCGCTGCCGTGCAGGCGGCTGTGGGAGGAGAGCAGGCCGAAGGCCAGCCAGCGCTTGAACAGGGCCGGGGACGGGGTGCCCTCGAAGCCGCCGATGTCGTGGCTCCAGAAGCCGAAGCCGGACAGCCCGAGGGACAGCCCGCCGCGCAGCGACTCGGCCATGGACTGGTACGTCGCCTCGCAGTCGCCGCCCCAGTGCACGGGGAACTGCTGGCTGCCCGCCGTCGCCGAGCGCGCGAACAGGACGGCCTCCTCCTCGCCGCGGTGCTCGCGCAGCACCTCGAAGACCGTGCGGTTGTACAGGTACGTGTAGTAGTTGTGCATCCGCTCCGGGTCGGAGCCGTCGGACCAGACGACGTCGAGCGGGACCCGTTCGCCGAAGTCGGTCTTGAAGCAGTCCACGCCCTGCGCGAGCAGCGCCCGGAGCTTCGCGGCGTACCAGTCGCGGGCGGCCGGTGACGTGAAGTCGACCAGCGCCATGCCGGGTTGCCACATGTCCCACTGCCAGACGCCGCCGTCCGGGCGTCTGAGCAGATGCCCGAGCGCCTTCCCCTCGGCGAACAGCGGGGAGCGCTGGGCGATGTACGGGTTGATCCACACGGAGACGCGCAGGCCACGCGCCTTCAGCCGGGCCAGCATGCCCTCCGGGTCGGGGAAGACCCGGTCGTCCCACCGGAAGTCGCACCAGTGGAACTCGCGCATCCAGAAGCAGTCGAAGTGGAAGACGGACAAGGGCAGTTCGCGCTCCCGCATGCCCTCGATGAAGGACGTCACCGTCTCCTCGTCGTAGGAGGTGGTGAACGACGTCGACAGCCACAGCCCGAACGACCAGGCGGGCGGCAGGGCCGGGCGGCCGGTCAGGGCCGTGTACCGGCGCAGGATGTCCTTCGGGGTGGGGCCGTGGATGACGTAGTACGTCAGCTCCTGGGTCTCGGCGCTGAACTGCACCCGGGACACGACCTCCGAGGCGACCTCGAAGGACACCCGGCCCGGGTGGTCGACGAAGACGCCGTAGCCCGCGTCGGTGAGGAAGAACGGCACGTTCTTGTAGGCCTGTTCGCTGCAGGTGCCGCCGTCGGACTGCCAGATGTCCACCGTCTGCCCGTTCTTCACCAGCGGGCCGAAGCGCTCGCCGAGGCCGTAGACGGAGGTGCCGACGTTCAGGACCAGCTGTTCGCGCAGGTGGTGGGCGCCGGAGGGGTCCCGCATGATGCCGGTGTTCCGGGGGCCGCTGCGGGTGAGCGTACGGCCGTGCGCGCGGAACTCGACGTTCCAGTGGCCGGTGCGGGCCACCCGGACCGACAGGTCGCCGGAGGTCAGGGTCGCGTGCTCGTCGTCGCAGGTGATCCGCGGGACGGTCGCGGCGGCCGGGAGCTCGAACGCGGGGCGGTGGGAGGGGTCGCCGCTGAAGTGCGTCAGGGTCAGGCCGATGACGTCCGGCAGAGGGCTGTGCGCCCGGAGCGTGAGGACCGGGCCGGTCATCAGGTCGCCGCGGGAGCGGATCGGCCGGGTCGGGGCGTGGACCTCGAGGGCGCCGTCGGTCTCCTCGACGTCGAGCACCTGGGCCGGGTGGGCCGCGGTGACACCCTCGCGCAGCAGCCAGTAGCCGTCGGTGAACTTCATGTGGGGGTCCCTCACTCTGCCGCCGCCCGATGTCGAAGCGCTTCGACGACCGAACGTAGGCGTGGTGCGGGAGAGCGTCAATGGGGCGTGCGTCGAACGGTGAAGCGGTTCGACACGCCGAACAGGGAGAGCGGGAGAGCCAGCGCGGCGGCCGCCACCGGGACTCCGTAGCCCGCCGTCGCCGACGCGTGCTCCACCGTGAAGCCGCCGAGCGCGCTGCCCCCGGCGATGCCGCCGAGCAGGCCGGTCACCGCCAGGGTCATGCCCTCGTTCAGCCGGCCCTTCGGGGTGCGCTGCTGGACCAGCGTCATGGTGGTGACCATCGTCGGGGCCGTGGCCATCCCGGCCACCAGCAGGGCGGCCGCCAGCAGGACGAGTGACCCGGTGAGGGCGGCGGCGAGCAGCGGCAGGGCCAGCAGGGCGGTCATCGCGGCCACGCACCAGGGCAGCCGGGCCGCGGCCGGGCCGGTGGGGCGCGCGGCGCCGTAGACCAGACCCGCGGCACAGGAACCCGCCGCCTGGAGCGCCAGCACGACGCCCGCCGCCGAGCCGTGCCCCTGCGCGTCCGCGAACGCCAGCGTGACGACCTCCGTCGCGCCGAAGACCCCGCCCATCGCCAGACAGGTCACGAGCAGCGGGGGCATGCCGGGGGCGCGCAGCGGCGCCTTCGCCGGTGTCCCCGCCCGGACCGGCGGCTCCGTCGCCCGGCGGCTCGTGAACAGCACCACGCCGGTCAGCAGCAGCACCGCGCCGACCAGGGTGCCCGCCTCCGGGAACAGCGCCGTGCACAGGAACGCCGCGAGCACCGGGCCCAGCATGAAGCACAGTTCGTCCACGGCCTGCTCGAAGGAGTTGGCGGTGTGCAGGGCCTTGGGGTCGCCGTCCAGCAGATACGCCCAGCGGGCCCGGGACATGCCGCCGGTGTTCGGGGTCGTGGCGGTCGCCGCGTAGGAGGCGAACAGGGTCCAGTCGGGGGCGCCTTGGCGCACGCACAGCAGCAGGGCGAGGGAGCCGAGGGCGGCCAGGGCCGCGGCGGGCAGCGCCACCCGGGCCTGGCCGTGGCGGTCGACGAGCCGGGCGATCCAGGGCCCGGCCACCGCGGTCGCCGCGAGCCCCGTCGCCGTCACGGCGCCGGCCAGGGCGTACGAGCCACGCGTCCCGGCGATCATGATGACCGCGCTGACGCTGAACATGCCCATCGGCAGCCGCGCGATGAGATTGCCGGCGGTGAACGCACGGGCGCCCGGCAGGCGGAACAGGCTGCGGTACGGGGCGACTTGGGCGGTGAGTTGGGCCATGCCCCCACCGTCACCCGGGGGTGATCACCCGGTCCAACACCTGTTCGGTGCCGACTCACGCACCTGTGATGTGAATCCGCCCGGCGGGTGGTCGCGGCCGGGCCGAAAAGCCGTGGCGAGAAGTATTCGCTCCTTGTTCTTCATACATTGCTATGGAGATTCCTCATGCTCCTCATAGTGCACGGAAAAGATGCTCATTCGCGAAAATCCTTCACTCGTTTGCCGCGCATCCGGTGAAGTGAGCCGACGGTTAGTCGGTACATGACCGAGGCGACCAGGAAAGACGGCTGGGCGGTAACGCTCGGCCCGTACACCTACATTCCGGCTCCGGCGCACTCGTCGGCCACCGTCAACGGGACCCTCACCAAGGGTGGTTGCCCGGTCACGCTGCAGGTGACCGAAGCGGTGCTGCGGGATTTCATCGACGCCATGAGCGCGCTGGAAAAAGACCTCGCCCGGCGGTGGATGAGCGCCACGGAACGGCCCGCTTTCGCACTCGCGGAATAGCGGGCCGCGCGATGTACGACAACGAATTCGAGGGCACCGGGCGGCACCGGGCCCCCACCCGGGATTTCGTCACCCCCCTCACTCCGCCGGACCCCACCTGGGACCCCGCCGAGGAACTGGCCTTCATCCTCGAGGAAGCACTGGGCGAGCGGCCCCGGGCGCCGCGGATCCCCGCCCCGCGGGACGAGGCACCGGCCGTGGTGGCGGTCGGCGGCCAGGACCCCCACATGCGGCGGCTCCAGGACATCACCGAGGAACTGCCGCCGGTACGGGACGTCCCCCGGCGCCACCGCAAGGTCCGCACCCGGAAAGTCCCGGGCGTGCTGCGCACCACCAGCTTCCTCGTCGCCGCCCTGGCGGCCGTCATCGCCTGCGCCGTCAGCCTGCTGAGCGGCATCACCGCCTACGACCCGCTGCGCCTGGTCGCCGCGTCCCCCGCGGAGCGCGGCCTGCGCGCCTGGTGGCCCCTGCTGGTGTACGGCCCCTGGCTGGTCGGCTCCCTGTCGGTCCTGCGCGCCGCGCTGCACCAGCGCCGTGCCGTGCACTCCTGGTGCGTGGTGCTGGTCTTCTCGTGCGTCGCCGTGCTGCTGTGCGTCGCCCAGGCACCGAGGACGGTCCTCGGCACCGCGGCGGCGGCCCTGCCCGGCCTCGCGGCGCTGGCCTGCTTCCAGCAGATCGTCCGGCAGATCACCCTGACGCGTCCGCCGCTGCGGTCGACGCCCCGGCACCGCGTGGGGCTGGCCCCGCAGCGCGAGACGCCGGGTGCGGACGCCGCGAAGGACGGGCCCGGGGAGCCCTGGCAGACGGCGGGCCTGTAGGCCTACGGGCCGCCGGGCCTTGCCTGGTCGGGCTGTGGGCCACCGGGCGGCCGGGCCTGGTCGGGCTGTGGCCCGCGGGCCAGGACTTTCGGGTGCTGCCGGTTTTCGGGATCCACGACTGTCGGGGCCTGCCGGCTGCCGAGTCCACGGCTTTTGGCCCCCCGGTTCCCGGAGGGCCACGGCCGGGCGCCCGCCGTGGGCAGGACGAACCGCTTGCCGCCCTCGGCGAGGGAACTCGTCTCCTTCGAGCGGGAGTTGACGCCCTGAGCCTACGGCTCCCGAGCACGCGGGTTTCCGCGCCCACCGGCCCCTCGGCATCCCACCCCACCCCCGCTGTAGGTTCACCGCATGCCTGCCCACGTCGACCCCCGGCTTCTTCGTGCATTCGTCGCCGTTGCCGAGGAGCTGCACTTCACCCGCGCCGCGGCCCGGCTTCACCTGGCGCAGCAGGCGCTCAGCCGGGACGTGCGGCGGCTGGAGCGGGAGCTGGGTGCCGAGTTGTTCGTACGGACCACCCGGCAGGTGACGCTCACGCCCGACGGGGAGCGGCTGCTGCCGTACGCCCGGCGCGCGCTGCGGGCGCAGGACGACCTGCTCGCCGCCTTCGGCCAGGCCCGGCCCCTGCTGGTCGACCTCAACTCCCCGGGCCTGGCCACCCCGCGCCGCGTGCTGCACCGGGCGCGCGAACTCGCCCCCGCCCAGGAGCTGATGGCCCGCTACGAGAGCGGCCTGACCGGAGCCGCAGGCGAGCTGCTCGCGGGCCGGCTGGACGCGTCGTTCGGACGGTTCGCCGGGCTGGACCCGGCGCTGCGGGCCGGGCTCGCCCACCAGCCCGTCCGGTACGAGCCGATGGCGGTCGTCCTGCCCGAGGACCACCGGCTGGCCGCCCGGGCGCGGGTACCGCTCGCCGAGCTGGCCGGCGAGACCGTCTACGCGGGCGCCGGCAACGCGCGCACGCCGGAGTGGACCGGCCTGGCGCGGCTGCTGTTCGAGGGGCGGGGCGTGGACATCGCGCCACCGGCCCCGCTGGCCGTGGGGGAGGAGGAGTTCCAGCGGCTCATGGCCCGGACCCGTAACCCCGTTCTGGCGGTGGTGGGATTCCCGGCGCTGCCGTCCACCGTGGTCCGGCCGCTGGTCGATCCCGTGCCGCTGTCGCCCGTGTCGCTGGTGTGGCGCAAGGGCCTGACCCACCCGGCGTTCGACGCGCTGCGCCGGGCGGCGGCCCTGCTCAGCGCCGAGGAGGGGTGGCTGCGGCGGCCCGCGGGGGGATGGATTCCGGCCGTCGACGATGTCCTCATGGCGTCTCACGAATGCCACGATTCGACACGACGCGCACACAGAACCTGCGCGTGCGCTACATTCGACGCCTGAGCACGGTGTGGTAATGGGGGGCGCTCGGACGGGTGGGGGCCCGGTCCGACGACGGGTGCTCAGGTCGTAAGCGCACCTGAACCATCCCATGGGGGGAAGTGCGTGCGCGTGAAAGAGTGGCGGGAAAACGCCCAACCCGAATGGCCTGAGGCCGCGTCGACGACCGGTGACGTATCCGCCGACGGCAGAGTCCGGGAGCAGAGAGCCACGCAGGTCCTGGCCGGCGGTGAAGCCCGGGGGACCACGCGCGAACTGCCCGCCCCCACGGAGATACTGCGCGCCATTCCGCGGCAGAGCGAGGGCGAGGGCGGCGCGCGTCCCGCGGATCCCGCGCCCCGGCCCGCCGTGGATCGCGCACCCCGGCCCGCCGTGCGCGACCCCTGGGAGGAGCCGGAGGACAGCGACCCGTCCGAACCCGGCGGCGAGCACACCCACGACCCGCACGAGGTCACCGTCCAGCTCGACGCCGTGCAACTCGGCGACGGGTTCGTCCGGCAGGTCAAGGAGGGCACCGGCTCCGGAGCCCCCGCCGACCGGCCCGTCTTCGTCGACGAGTCCGGCCGCCGCAGCCGCCGCCTGCGCCGGATCGGCATGGCCGTGGCCCTGGCCTGCGGGGCGTACGCCGTCGTCATCGTGGCCACCCTGATGTCGGGCAGTTCCGACGCGCCCTGGCTGCCCGTGCCGGGCCAGAAGGACAACCCGCCGGCCGGGCAGGTCGACAGCCCGCCGCTGCCGGAGGGTTCGGCCCCGGCCGGGGACACCGGGGCGACCGCCCCCGGCGGCACGCCGAGCACGGGCGGCACGACGGCACCCGCGCCGGCCCCGACCGCCGTCATCCCCGAGGCCACCGCCGGGGCCGGCCGCACCGGCACGTCAGCGAAGCCGTCGCCGACCGCCACCGGGACCACTCCGAGGCCGGGCACCGGCGGCGGCACCGCCCCGACCCCGGCCGCACCGGCGGACCCGGTGACCACACCGTCCACCGCCGCGACGCCGACGACCGAACCCACGCCCGAGCCGACCGAGACCACCGGCGCCGCCGACGACGGCGGCACGGGCACGGTCGCGGAAGGCCCGGTCGCGGACCCGCTCGTGACCGAGACACCGGCCGCCGCCTAGGCCGCGTCCCGCCACCCGGCACCCGGCACCCGGCACCTGGCCACCCGGCACCCGGCCACCCGGCACCCGGCACCCGTTCTCGGCCGGACACCGGACGCCGGGCGCCGGACGGCCGGCCACCGGCCACCGGGCGACGACGCCGTCGCCGCGGGCCCGGGCGGACACCCTTCTCATCGCGGTGACCCGCCGGCGGCACCCCGGTGCCCGGCGGTCACCGCACCGCTCGCACGGTGTCCGCTCGACCAGTGGACCCCGGACCCCCGGACCCCCGGGCCCCGGGCCCCCGGCTCCGAGCCCCGGACGCCGAAGCGCCCGCCCCCACCCCGGGCGGGCGGGACGCCCCGGCCCGCCGGCCCTTCTCCCCGCCGCAACCCGTCCCCGTACCACCCCGATCGCACCACCCGGAGTACCACCACCCATGGCATCCCGAATCCGCCGTTCCGGGCCCGCGTCCCGAGCCCCTGGCGGCTCAAGGCGCCGGCGCCTGCCCATGCGCCTGCTGCTGCCCCTGCTGGTCCTCGTCGCCCTGGCGGCGATGCTCATGCTGCGCGGGTACGTGCACAGCGAGATCCTCGCCGACCACCGCGTGGGGCCGCCCGCGGCGAACGACCGGGTGCCCGAGGAGATCCTGAAGGGCGGGCCCGTCATCGACACCCGGAGCGGGAAGCCGGCCAGCCTGGACCTCCCGGACCGCGAGCTGGTCCTCACCTTCGACGACGGGCCGGACCCCGTCTGGACGCCCAGGGTCCTCGACGTGCTGAAGAAGCACGACGCCAAGGCCGTCTTCTTCATCACCGGCACCATGGCCTCCCGCTACCCGGACCTCGTCCAGCGCATGGTCGACGAGGGCCACGAGATCGGGCTGCACACCTTCAACCACCCCGACCTGTCGCTGCAGAGCAAGAGCCGCGTCGACTGGGAGCTGTCCCAGAACCAGCTCGCGCTGGCCGGTGCGGCCGGCATCCGCACCTCGCTGTTCCGTCCGCCCTACTCGTCGTACGCCCGGAACATGGACAACAACTCCTGGCCGGTCACCGAGTACATCGGCAGCAAGGGCTACATCACCATCGTCAACGACACCGACAGCGAGGACTGGCGGCGGCCCGGCGTCGAGAAGATCATCAGCAACGCCACGCCGAAGGGCCGCAAGGGCGCCATCGTGCTGATGCACGACTCCGGCGGCGACCGCTCCCAGACGGTGGCCGCGCTCGACCGGTACATCTCGGGGCTGCAGGACAAGGGGTACCGCTTCCACACCCTCACCCGCGCCCTGCAGGCACCCAGCGCGCACACCCCGGTCGCCGGACTGGAGTCGCTGAAGGGCGAGGCGTGGGTCTTCCTGGTGCAGGCCTCCGAGAAGACGACCGACGTGCTCGTCGCGGGCCTCGCGGTCGTCGGCGTCCTGGTCTTCGCCCGGCTCGGGCTGATGCTGATCCTCTCCGTCGCGCACGCCCGCCGGGTCCGCCGCCGCGACTTCCGCTGGGGCGAGACCGTCACGGAACCGGTGTCCGTGCTCGTGCCCGCCTACAACGAGGCCAAGTGCATCGAGCAGACCGTCCGCTCCCTCGTCGCCAGCGACCACCCCATCGAGGTGCTGGTCATCGACGACGGCTCCAGCGACGGCACCGCGCGCATCGTGGAGAACCTCGGCCTGCCCGGCGTACGCGTCGTGCGCCAGCTCAACGCCGGCAAGCCCGCCGCCCTCAACCGCGGCATCGCCAACGCCAGGCACGACCTGATCGTGATGATGGACGGCGACACCGTCTTCGAACCGACCACCGTCCGCGAGCTGGTGCAGCCCTTCGGCGACCCGCGCGTCGGCGCCGTCGCCGGCAACGCCAAGGTCGGCAACCGCGACTCGCTCATCGGGGCCTGGCAGCACATCGAGTACGTGATGGGCTTCAACCTCGACCGCCGCATGTACGACGTGCTGCGCTGCATGCCCACCATCCCCGGCGCGGTCGGGGCGTTCCGGCGCAGCGCCCTGGAGCGGGTCGGCGGCATGAGCGACGACACGCTCGCCGAGGACACCGACATCACCATGGCCCTGCACCGCGACGGCTGGCACGTGGTCTACGCCGAGAAGGCCGTCGCCTGGACCGAGGCGCCGGAGTCCGTCCAGCAGCTGTGGTCCCAGCGCTACCGCTGGTCGTACGGCACCATGCAGGCGATCTGGAAGCACCGCCGCAGCCTCGTCGAGCGCGGGCACTCCGGGCGCTTCGGGCGGGTGGGGCTGCCGCTGGTGTCGCTGTTCATGGTGGTCGCGCCGCTGCTGGCCCCGCTGATCGACGTGTTCCTGCTGTACGGCCTGGTGTTCGGCCCGACCGAGAAGACCATCGGCGCCTGGCTGGGCGTCCTCGCGGTGCAGGCGGTCTGCGCGGCCTACGCGTTCCACCTGGACAAGGAGCGCATGACCCACCTGATCTCGCTGCCGCTGCAGCAGATCCTCTACCGCCAGCTCATGTACGTCGTCCTGCTCCAGTCCTGGATCACCGCCCTCACCGGCGGTCGGCTGCGCTGGCAGAAGCTGCGGCGCACCGGCGCGGTCGGCCTGCCCGGCGGATCGGGCACGCCCCAGCAGCAGATGGACGAAAGGCCGGTCGGATGACCACCGCTCCCGTCACCGCCGAGACCGCGCCGCAGGAGCAGACCGCGGCGCGCAGGCCCGGACGCGATCGCTACTTCGACCTGCTGCGCGCCCTCGCGCTGTTCCGCGTGGTGCTGTACCACCTGACGGGCTGGGCCTGGCTGCCGCTGGTGTTCCCGTCGATGGGTGTGATGTTCGCGCTCGCCGGCAACCTCATGGCCCGCTCGCTCAAGCGGCCCGCCGTGCGGGTGATCCGGGGCCGGATGCGGCGGCTGCTGCCCCCGCTGTGGCTGCTGGGCGCCGTCGGCGTCACCGGCATGGTCCTGCAGGGCTGGGGGCCGGACGCCGAGGGGCACCCCGGCTGGTGGTGGCTCCACCTCGCCTTCTGGATCGTCCCGCTCAGCGACCCGCCGTACGCCGAGGGACTGCCCGGCATCCACGGCTTCGTCGGCGAGAACTGGGCCGCCGAACTCGCCGGCCCGCTCTGGTACCTCCGCGCCTACCTCTGGTACGTCCTGCTCTCCCCGCTGATCCTCAAGGCCCTGCGCGCCCGGCCCGCCGTCACGATCCTGGCGCCCGTCGCCCTGGCGGTCGCCTTCGAGCAGGGCTGGCTCACCCTGCCCGGCGAGCGGCTCCCCTCCGCGCTCACCGACTTCTCCACCTTCGGCGCCTGCTGGATCATCGGCATGGCCCACCAGGAGGGCGTCCTGCGCAGGCTGCCGCGCTACCTCGTCCCGTCCGTGGCGCCCGCCATCGCGCTGGCCGGCCTCTGGTACGCCCTGCACCACGGCTTCGGACCCGGCAACGACCTGGACAGCATGCCCCTGGCGCAGGCCCTGTGGTCCTTCGGCACGGTGCTGTTGCTGCTGCACGTCAGCCCCTCCTGGTCGGAGTGGCCGCGCCGGCTGCGCCGCTGGTCGGGGGCGATCACCCTGCTCAACTCGCGCGCCGTGACGATCTACCTCTGGCACAACGTCTGCATCCTGGTCGCCGCGACCCTGTGGGACCGGCTGTGGAGCGTCACCGTGCTGGAGCGACACGTCCCGTGGCTGCTGGAGAGCGTCTGGCCGGTCCTGGTCCTGGTGTGGGTGCTGATCGGCGCCTGCGTGCTGGCGTTCGGCTGGGCGGAGGACCTGGCGGCGCGGCAGCGGCCCCGGCTGTGGCCGACGGGGTCCCGTTCCGCGGGGCCCGACCCGTGTGGAAAACTGCCCGAGTTGCGCTTGTGAACAGGGTGGCCAGGGGAGCGGTGGGGATGAGCAGACGGCAGACGCAGAAGATGCTGCGGCTGATGGCGAGCGGTGAACCCGTGGAGCTCACCAGCCCGATGGCGTCCGTGAAGAAACTCGCCCGACTGGCCTGCATCGCCCAGCAGTTCGGCTACGAGTACGCCGACGTCCGGCAGAGCAGCGGCCGCAACGGCGCCCTCACCATGCTGCTCCTGCCCGACCCCGGTCCGCAGGCCCGGGCGCGGGCCGCGCAGAACTGGGCCCAGTACCCGGGTGCCGCCGACGGCGTCTCCCTGCCGCCGCTCGTGCCCGACGCGTTCGAGCTCCTCAAGGCCAGGATCAACTTCGACCTCACCGGCAAGAACGCCGAGAAGCGCATGGGCTACGGCGCCCTGGGCGTCACCATCGGCTGCGTGGTCCTGGCCTTCCGCGCGGGCGGCGACTCCGGCGACTTCGAGGTGGCCGCGGTGGTGTGGCTGCTGCTGATGGCGGTCTTCGGCATCGGCCTGGTGGTCACGCGCAAGCGCAACGCCAAGTTCGCCGGACGGCTGCAGGCGGCCGGCTTCGTACCGGTTTCGGACGAGAACGGGCGGACGCGCTACCTGCCGCCGGGGGCCCAGCTGCCGGGGCAGGGCAACCCGTTCGCGGGCGGTCCGTACGGCGGACCGCAGGCCGGCGGGCCGGGGCAGACCGGCCCGTACGGCGTCCCGGCCCAGCCCGGCGGCATGCCCGGCCCGTACGCCCAGCCCGCACCGCACGCGGCCCAGCCCGCACCGGCTCCCTACGGCAGCCCGGCTCCCCACGGCAGTCCGGCCCCTTATGGCGGTCAGCCCGCACCGGCTCCCTACGGCGGACAGCCCGCGCCCGCTCCCTACGGCGGTCAGCCGGCTCCGGGCCCGTACGGCGGCCAGCCCGCGCCCGCTCCCCACGGCGGACAGCCCGCCCCCGGCCCCTACGCTGCTCAGCCTCCCGGCCCCCACCACCAGCCCTATCCCCAGCAGAATCCCAACTGGCAGCCCCCTCAGCGCTGACCCGGACGCCCGCCGGGACCTCTCATCCCGCTCCGGCGCGGGGTGAGAGCAACGTTCCCTCGCGGTCACCCGCTGCCACAGGCAGGAAACGCGCCCTCCCTACCTTCGGGACCAGCCACTCGTAGAACGACCGAGTCCCGGAGCAAGTGGAGGCGTCATGACAGGCCCTGGCACGGCACCCGAACCCCCGAGCAGGGGCGGACGCTGGATCCGGCACTGGGATCCGGAGAACGAGACGTTCTGGAAGGAGACCGGCGAGAAGGTCGCCCGCCGCAACCTCTGGTTCTCCGTCCTGTCCGAGCACATCGGCTTCTCGATCTGGACCCTGTGGTCCGTGCTCGTGCTCTTCATGGGCCCCGAGTACGGGCTGACCCCGGCCGACAAGTTCATGCTGACCTCGATGGTCACGCTGGTCGGCGCGGTCGTCCGGGTCCCCTACACCTTCGCCGTCGCGCTCTTCGGCGGGCGGAACTGGACCATCATCTCCGCCGCCCTGCTGCTGATCCCGACCGTGGCGGCGTTCGCCGTGATGGAGCCGGGCACCTCGTTCTCCACGTTCCTGCTCGTGGGCCTGCTCGCCGGCATCGGCGGCGGCAACTTCGCCTCCTCCATGACGAACATCAACGCCTTCTTCCCGCTGCGGAAGAAGGGCTGGGCGCTCGGCCTGAACGCGGGCGGCGGCAACATCGGCGTACCGGTGATCCAGCTGGCCGCGCTCGCGATCATCGGCGCCGGCGGCGGTCCGCGCGTGCTGCTCGGCGTCTACATCCCGCTGATCGTCGTGGCCGCCACGCTGGCCGCGCTCTACATGGACAACCTGGAGAACGTCAGGAACGACACCGGTGCCGCCAAGGACGCCGCGCGGGACGCCCACACCTGGATCATGTCCCTCCTCTACATCGGCACCTTCGGCTCCTTCATCGGCTACAGCTTCGCCTTCGGCCAGGTCCTGCAGAACCAGTTCGGCCGCACCCCGCTGGAGGCCGCGTACGTCACCTTCATCGGCCCGCTGCTCGGCTCGCTGATCCGTCCGCTCGGCGGCCGGCTCGCCGACCGCTACGGCGGCGCGAAGATCAGCCTGTGGAACTACGTGGCGATGGGCGTCGCGACGGCCGTCCTGATCGGTGCCTCCATGGAGAAGTCGCTGGCCCTGTTCACCGCGGCGTTCGTGGTGCTGTTCGTGCTCAGCGGGCTCGGCAACGGCTCGACGTTCAAGATGATCCCCGGCATCTTCCAGAACAAGGCCCTGGCCAAGGGGCTCACGGGCGAGGCGGCGGCGGCGTACGGGCGGCGGCTGTCGGGGGCGTCCATGGGGCTGATCGGCGCGGTGGGCGCGCTCGGCGGCGTCGGCATCAACCTGGCCTTCCGCCAGTCCTTCCTCTCCTACGGTTCGGGCACCGGGGCGTTCGTCGCCTTCCTCGCCTTCTACGCGGTCTGCTTCGTGATCACCTGGGCCGTATACCTTCGCCGCACGGCACCCCGGGTACCCGCCGAGTCGGCGACCTCGGAGGCGAAGCCGCAGCTCAGCTACGCCGAGGTGTGACGTAACACCAGCGACATCCAGCCGATCCGGGCCTGTCACGAGCCGTTGACAGGCTCGATCGGCATGTAGGTACGCCGTACCCACGCAGTACGACGACTCGAGTGCGGGACGACAGCCATGTACGAGGAAGAACAGCGACCGGACCACGGGCCCCTGGCGGGTTTCACCGTGGGTGTGACGGCCGCGCGCCGGGCCGACGAGCTGGGGGCGCTGCTGCAGCGGCGCGGTGCCGTCGTCCTGCACGCCCCCGCCCTGCGGATCGTGCCGCTCGCCGACGACAGCGAGCTGCTGGACGCGACGAAGGAGCTCATCCGGCAGGTGCCGGACATCGTGGTCGCCACCACCGCGATCGGCTTCCGGGGCTGGGTGGAGGCCGCCGACGGCTGGGGCCTCGGCGACGACCTGCTGGCGCGGCTGGGCGGCGTGCGGATCCTGGCGCGCGGGCCGAAGGTCAAGGGCGCGGTCCGGGCCGCCGGTCTGACGGAGGAGTGGTCGCCGTCGTCGGAGTCCATGGCGGAGGTGCTCGACCGGCTGCTGGAGGAGGGCGTCGACGGGCTGCGCATCGCCATCCAGCTGCACGGCGAGCCGCTGCCCGGGTTCGTGGAGGCGCTGCGGGAGGGCGGGGCCGAGGTCGTCGGGGTGCCGGTCTACCGCTGGATGCCGCCGGAGGACCTCGCCCCGGTCGACCGCCTCCTGGACGCGACGGTCTCCCGCAACCTGGACGCGCTCACCTTCACCAGCGCCCCGGCCGCGGCCTCCCTGCTCTCCCGGGCGGAGGACCGCGGACTGCTCCCCGAACTCCTGGCCGCGCTCGGCCACGACGTGCTCCCGGCCTGCGTGGGCCCGGTGACGGCCCTGCCCCTGCAGTCCCGCGGCATCGACACGGTCCAGCCCGAACGCTTCCGGCTCGGGCCCCTGGTCCAGCTCCTGTGCCAGGAACTCCCCACGCGGGCCCGTGCTTTGCCGATCGCCGGGCACCGGGTCGAGATCCGCGGTCACGCCGTCCTGGTCGACGGCGACCTCAGGCCGGTGCCGCCCGCCGGCATGTCCCTCCTGCGGGCCCTGTCCCGCCGCCCGGGCTGGGTGGTGGCCCGCGCCGACCTGCTGCGTGCCCTGCCGGGTTCCGGCCGTGACGAGCACGCCGTGGAGACGGCCATGGCCCGCCTGCGCACGGCCCTGGGCACCCCGAAGCTGATCCAGACGGTGGTCAAACGCGGCTACCGCCTGGCCCTGGACCCGGCGGCGGAGACGAAGTACGCGGACGCGTGAGGCGACCGGCGGGCCGGGCATCGGTGAAGATCGGCGGCCATGCCGTCTCGGTCGGCGGCGACTTCAGGCCCGTGCCGCCCGCGGGCACGGACCCGCCGCCCGGATCGGGTCGTGGCCCGCGCCGCCCCGGACGGTGGCAGAAGGAGGTTGTCGCCGGGCTTCGGGTCCGGCGGCGGAAGCGAGGTAGGCGGGGTGTGAGGCGGTCGGCGGGCCGGGCCTCGGGGGAGATCGGCGGCCATGCCGTCCTGGTCGCGGCGGGTTCAGGCCCGTGCCGCCCGCGGGCGCGGACCCGCCGCCCGGGCCGGGTCGTGGCCCGTGCCGCCCCTGACGGTGGTCGATCGCGGCTGTCGCCTGGCCTGGAACCCGGTGGCTGAGGCGAAGTACGCGAACGTGCCCGTGCCGCCCCCGGCGGTGGTCACGCGCGATCACCCGCCCGGCCCTGCACCCTCCGGCGGAGGCGAAGTGCGCGGACGCGTGCAGCGGCTGGCCGACCCCGGGGGAGGGCGGGGGCCCCGAAGGCCCTCGGAAGGCAGGGGCGGGATCGCGTCCCGCCCCGTACCGAGGGGTTTCCGGGGCAGCCGCGGGCAGGCACTGTAGGAGGGAACGGTTTCCCGGCCCTCTCACTGGCGTCGCACCGAACCCCGCCCGGCCGCGGGGAACCCTAGGCGGTGACAGGCACATGGCACTGGGTACGGCCACGGCCCCGTACGAGCTGCGGTTCGACGCCGGGCGGATCTGCCTGGATCTGCTCGCCACCGCGCACCCGGAGGAACGGCTCGACTCCGTGGAGGTGCTGCGGGCCTGGATCACCGGCTCCGGACTCGTCCCGGCGGGCACCGCCCTCACCCGGGCCGACGCCGCCTGGCCGGCTGCCTTCCGCGAACTGCGCGGCCAGATCGACCGGTTGGTGCGCGGCTGGTCGGGCTGCGGCATGACGACGTACGACGTCGCCCTCGCGCGGGTCAACGACCTGGCCCGCACCGCGCCCCCGGCCCCGCGCGCCGTCCGCGGCGAGGACGGCGGTCTGGTGCGGAGGCTGGACGGACCGCCCGGTTGCGCCGCCCTGCTCGGGGCCGTCGCCCGGGACGCCGTCGACCTGCTCACCGACCCCGTCGCCCGCGCCGCCCTGCGCCAGTGCGAGGGGGACAACTGCCGGATCGTGTACCTCGACACCTCACGGGGGCGCAGGAGGCGCTGGTGTTCCAGCGAGGTCTGCGGAAACCGCGAGCGCGTCGCCCGGCACCGCCGCCGTGCGGCACTCGCCCGCGCGTAAAACGGAATTGAGTGGTTCCTGCATTCAATTTCCCCGTCCTATATGCCAGTTCTGCGTCCGCGCTGTCGAAGTGATTTCGATTACACGTCGTTTACCTACGCTCCCGTAGGGAAAGCCTGGCGTGATCGGTCCGTTGTGGCGGAAATGTAAAGATCGCGGGGTGGGAATGTGCACCCATGTCCCCCTCGTCACGTCACTCCGAAGAAAAGTGTCACCTCTCTTTGAACGCGCAACGCCCCCCGTCCGTACGGCATGTCGAGCGACCGACTGGGGGAACCCCCGGACATCGGAGGTGGGCGTGCGCAAGGATTCCGTCGTGGCCAATGAACGTGCACCGAGGGCCCGACATCGCATGTCCCAGCCCTCGGAACCCGACGAGGAGCTGATGCGTGCGCTCTACCGTGAACACGCCGGCCCCCTGCTGGCGTACGTCCTGCGCCTGGTCGCCGGAGACCGGCAGCGCGCCGAGGACGTCGTCCAGGAGACGCTCATCCGTGCCTGGAAGAACGCCGGTCAGCTCAATCGGGCGACCGGTTCGGTACGCCCCTGGCTGGTGACGGTCGCCCGGCGCATCGTCATCGACGGCCACCGCAGCCGGCAGGCCCGGCCGCAGGAGGTCGACCCGTCGCCGCTGGAGGTCATCCCCGCGGAGGACGAGATCGACAAGGCGCTGTGGCTGATGACTCTGTCGGACGCACTCGACGACCTGACCCCCGCTCACCGGGAGGTGCTCGTCGAGACGTACTTCAAGGGGCGTACCGTCAATGAGGCGGCCGAGACCCTGGGCATACCCAGCGGAACGGTCCGCTCCAGGGTGTTCTACGCCCTGCGTTCGATGAAGCTGGCACTGGAGGAGCGGGGGGTGACGGCGTGATGAGTGTTTACGGGGGTAACCAAGGGTTCGGTACGGGAGGCATGGGTATGTCTGGTCCCATGCAGGGATCTCCGGTGCCGAACGAGCACGAGACCGTCGGCGCCTACGCCCTCGGCATCCTCGACGACGCCGAAGCGACCGCCTTCGAAGCCCACCTCGCCACCTGCGAATGGTGCGCCCAGCAGCTCGACGAGCTGGCCGGCATGGAGCCGATGCTCGCCGCCCTCGCCGACCTGCCCGGCTCCGGCAGCACACCCGCCATCGGCGAGTCGCTGTCCGCGAAGCCCCGGCCGCGCCTGGTCGAGAAGCTGGTCGACGAGGTCGCCGACCGCCGCGCCCAGAAGCGCCGCCGCAGCTTCTACATGGTGGCCGCGGCCGGTGCGCTGATCATCGGCGGTCCCTTCGTCGCGGTCGCGACGAACGGCGCGGACGGCGACAGCGGCGGCGCGGAGAACCGCCCGCTCGCGGCGAGCCCCGCCAAGGAGGCCTTCGAGGGCATCTCCGACAAGATCTCCGCCACGGACCCGACCACCAAGGTCTCCGCGACCGTCGCCCTGCAGAAGAAGGACTGGGGCACGGGCACGGTCCTGGAGCTGAAGAACGTCAAGGGCCCGCTGAAGTGCGCCCTCGTCGCGGTCGGCAAGAACGGCGAGCGGGAGACGCTCTCCTCCTGGTCCGTCCCGAACTGGGGCTACGGCGTCCCGGACGCCAAGACGGACAAGGCCAAGGAGCCGCTGTACGTCCAGGGCGGCGCCGCCTTCGAGCCGAACGAGATCGACCACTTCGAGGTCGTCACCTTCGACGGCAAGCGGCTCGTCGAGGTCGACGCGTAGCCTTTCCGGGTCCCCTTCGCGTACGGTAGACGGCTGCCCAGCACGTCAGAAGGGGGCCCGGTGGCCGCTCAGGCTCAACAGGGAACCGCGCTCGACTCCCTGAGAGACAGAGAGATCAGCGTCGAACAGGAACATCTGGACCGGGTGTACCGGCGCCTCGAGGAGAAGATCCACGAGGCGGAGTTCCTCATGAACGACGCGGCCCAGCGCGGCCAGGTCGGCACGCCCGGCGCGCTCGCCGAGCGCGACGCCCAGGTGTTCCGGGCGGGCATCCACCTCAACCGTCTCAACAACGAGTTCGAGGACTTCCTCTTCGGCCGTATCGACCTGCTGTCCGGCAAGGACGGCAAGAAGGGACCCGACGGCGCGTACACCGCCGTCGAGCCCGCCGAGGGAGCGGTCCGCGCGGACAACACCGCCGACATCGCCGAGACCCTGCACATCGGCCGCATCGGCGTCCTCGACACGGACTACGCCCCGCTGGTGATCGACTGGCGCGCCCCGGCCGCCGCCCCCTTCTACCGCTCCACCCCGGTCGACCCGGGCCGGGTCGTGCGCCGCCGCGTCATCCGCTCCAAGGGCCGCAGGGTGCTCGGCGTCGAGGACGACCTGATGCGTCCCGAGCTGACGGCGTTCCTCGACGGCCGCGAGCTGCCCGTCATCGGCGACGGCGCCCTGATGGCCGCCCTCGGCCAGGCCCGCAGCCACACCATGCGCGACATCGTCGCCTCCATCCAGGCCGAGCAGGACCTGGTCATCCGCGCCCCCGCCGCCTCCGTGACCTACGTCGAGGGCGGCCCGGGCACCGGCAAGACCGCCGTCGCCCTGCACCGCGCGGCCTACCTCCTCTACCAGGACCGGCGCCGCTACGCGGGCGGCATCCTGATCGTCTCGCCCACCCCGCTGCTCGTCGCCTACACCGAGGGCGTGCTGCCCTCCCTCGGCGAGGAGGGCCAGGTCGCCATCCGCGCGATCGGTTCCCTGGTCGACGGCAGCGAGGCCACCGTCTACGACGCGCCGTCGGTGGCCCGGGCCAAGGGGTCGTACCGCATGCTCAAGGTGCTGCGGAAGGCCGCGCGCGGCGCCCTGGAACGGAGCGAGGCGCCGACCCGGCTGCGCGTGGTCGCCTTCGGCCGCCGCCTGGAGCTTCAGGCCGGGGAGCTGGACGGCATCCGCCGCGCCGCCCTCGGCGGCACCGCCCCCGTGAACCTGCTGCGCCCCCGCGCCCGCAAGCTGCTCCTGGACGCCCTGTGGGAGCGCTCCGGCGCGGCAGGCCGGCACACCGACCCGGAACTCGCCGCCGAGCTGCGCTCCTCCTTCGACGAGGACATCACCTCCGAGGACGCCTTCCTCGCCTTCCTCGACGCCTGGTGGCCGGAGCTGACCCCGGCGGCCGTCCTGGACGCCATGTCCGACGAGCGCCGCCTGGGCCGCTGGGCCCGGCGGATCCTCAACCCCGGCGAGATCCGCAAGGTCGCCCGCTCCCTCAAGCGGGACGGCCGCTCCGTGCACGACATCGCGCTGCTCGACGAGCTCCAGGCGATCCTCGGCGCCCCGGCCCGCCCCCGCAGGAGGCGCGAGCTCGACCCGCTGGACCAGCTCACCGGCCTGGAGGAGCTGATGCCGGTGCGCGAGGAGTCCCAGCGCGAGCGGGCCGAGCGCCTGGCGCAGGAGCGCACCGAGTACGCGCACGTCATCGTCGACGAGGCCCAGGACCTCACCCCCATGCAGTGGCGCATGGTCGGCCGCCGCGGCCGGCACGCCACCTGGACGGTGGTCGGCGACCCGGCCCAGTCCTCCTGGTCCGACCCGGACGAGGCAGCCCAGGCACGCGACGAGGCGCTCGGCAGCCGGCCCCGCCGCCGCTTCGAGCTGACCGTGAACTACCGCAACCCGGCCGAGATCGCCGACCTCGCCGCGAAGGTCCTGGCCCTGGCGATGCCCGGCTCCACCTCCCCGAGGGCGGTCCGCTCCACGGGGGTCGTGCCGCGTTTCACGGTCGTGGAGGACACGCTCGGCGACACCGTCCGCGCGGAGGCCGCCCGGCTGCTGGAGCGGGTCGACGGCACGGTCGGCGTGGTCGTCGCCATGCAGCGCCGCGAGGAGGCCCGGCGCTGGCTCGCCGGGCTCGGCGACCGGGTCGTGGCACTCGGCAGCCTGGAGGCCAAGGGCCTGGAGTACGACGCGACGGTCGTGGTCTCCCCGGCGGAGATCGCCGACGAGTCCCCGGCCGGCCTGCGGGTGCTCTACGTCGCGCTGACCCGGGCCACCCAGCAGCTCACCGTCGTCTCGGCCGAGCGGGACGTGCCCGACGCGGCCGGTGTGCCGGACCTGCTCAGGGACTGAGCGGGGTTACCCACCAACCGGCGAAATGAACTCCCGGTGAGGGAATGGCCTTACGGGATCCGTTTGTTAGCCTGGACGTGGCACCGGCTCGATCCAAGCCCCCGGGCCCAACCTTCGTCGCTACGAGCGACCACTTGCCGCGAGGCGAGCATGGCGGGTCGGTGCCACCTGCTTCATGAAGAGACCCACGTCCGCGTGACGTGGGTCTCTTCTTTCTGGGCGGTTCCGCGAACAAAACGTTCGCAATCGAGGGCGGCTACCCGCTACTCAGCGGTAGGTGCGACGATCGGACGGCACAACTCAGCGTCAGGTGAAAGCAGAGGAAGTCGGCCATGGCAACGGCGCCCAGCGTCTCCTACTCGATGACGGTCCGGCTGGAGGTGCCCGCGAGCGGAACCGCCGTCTCGCAGCTCACCACCGCCGTGGAGTCCTCCGGAGGCTCGGTGACCGGCCTCGACGTCACCGCGTCCGGTCACGAGAAGCTCCGCATCGACGTGACCATCGCGGCCTCGTCCACCGCGCACGCGGACGAGATCGTCGAGGAGCTCCGCCGCATCGAGGGCGTCACGCTCGGCAAGGTCTCGGACCGTACGTTCCTGATGCACCTCGGCGGCAAGATCGAGATGCAGTCCAAGCACCCCATCCGCAACCGTGACGACCTCTCCATGGTCTACACGCCCGGCGTGGCCCGCGTGTGCATGGCCATCGCCGAGAACCCCGAGGACGCCCGCCGCCTGACCATCAAGCGCAACTCCGTTGCGGTCGTGACGGACGGCTCGGCCGTACTGGGCCTGGGCAACATCGGCCCGAAGGCCGCGCTGCCCGTGATGGAGGGCAAGGCGGCCCTGTTCAAGCGGTTCGCCGGGATCGACGCCTGGCCGATCTGCCTGGACACCCAGGACACGGACGCGATCGTCGAGATCGTCAAGGCCATCGCCCCGGGCTTCGCCGGCATCAACCTCGAGGACATCTCCGCCCCCCGCTGCTTCGAGATCGAGGCCCGGCTGCGCGAGGCCCTCGACATCCCCGTCTTCCACGACGACCAGCACGGCACCGCGATCGTCGTCCTCGCCGCCCTGACCAACGCGCTGCGCGTGACGGGCCGGGCCATCGAGAACATCCGCGTCGTCATGTCGGGCGCCGGCGCCGCCGGTACGGCCATCCTGAAACTGCTGATCGCCGCGGGCGTCAAGAACGCCGTCGTCGCCGACATCCACGGCGTGGTGCACGCCGGCCGCGAGGACCTGGTGGACGCCGCCCCGGACTCGGCGCTGCGCTGGATCGCCGACAACACCAACCCCGAGGGCCTCACCGGCACCCTGAAGGAGGCCGTGCGCGGCGCGGACGTCTTCATCGGCGTCTCCGCCCCGAACGTCCTCGACGGCGATGACGTGGCCGCCATGGCCGACGGCGCCATCGTGTTCGCGCTCGCGAACCCGGATCCCGAGGTGGACCCGGCAATCGCCCGCCAGACCGCGGCCGTTGTCGCCACGGGCCGTTCCGACTTCCCGAACCAGATCAACAACGTGCTGGTCTTCCCGGGCGTCTTCCGCGGCCTGCTGGACGCGCAGTCCCGCACGGTCAACACGGAGATGATGCTGGCCGCCGCGAAGGCGCTGGCGGACGTGGTGACCGAGGACGAGCTGAACCCGAACTACATCGTCCCGAGCGTCTTCAACGACAAGGTCGCGGGCGCGGTCGCCGGGGCGGTGCGGGAAGCGGCCAAGGCGGTCGGCGCGGCGGCGGCCGGCGCCACCCGGGTCTGAGACCGGGAGCACGTCCGGGCCGGGGAAGAGGGGTCCGGGGGCCTCGGCCCCCGGACTGTGAGGATCCCCACGCGGCCCGGAGACCGGCGCGTCGCAGGACTCCCACCACCTGCGGAGCCCTATCGTGGCGGCCAGGCTCAGGCCCTCTTACGTGTGACCCCCCCAGGGTGTTCTCACGACTCATGCGGGTGCCGGATTGGCTTTCCCGCCGCAGGTAGAGGCAGGATGCCTCCCTGGGCGCGAGGGTCTGACGACGGACCCGGGTCCGGGGACTCATCGAGGACCCTGGCAGCATCGGCTTCGATCTGACGCCTCAACGGCAAGATGAACACGGGAGTAAGAACATGAACCGCAGTGAGCTGGTGGCCGCGCTGGCCGACCGCGCCGAGGTGACCCGCAAGGACGCCGACGCCGTGCTGGCCGCGTTCGCCGACGTCGTCGGCGACATCGTCTCCAAGGGGGACGAGAAGGTCACCATCCCCGGCTTCCTGACCTTCGAGCGCACCCACCGTGCCGCTCGCACCGCCCGCAACCCGCAGACCGGCGAGCCCATCCAGATTCCCGCCGGGTACAGCGTGAAGGTCTCCGCGGGCTCGAAGCTCAAGGAAGCCGCCAAGGGCAAGTAACCCTGCCGTTCGTACGCCGGCGGTGTACGACACGCAGTGAGAGACCTCAAAGGGGCGGCCACCCGAACCGGGTGGCCGCCCCTTTGACGTCACTGCGCGTGCGCGCGGTACTCCTAGCCGAGCGCCTTGCCCGGCAACTCGACCTTCGCGCCCAGCTCGACGAGCTTCTCCATGAAGTTCTCGTAGCCGCGGTTGATGAGACCGATGCCGTGGACGCGGGACGTGCCCTGGGCCGCCAGCGCCGCGATGAGGTACGAGAAGCCACCGCGCAGGTCGGGGATGACCAGGTCCGCGCCCTGCAGCTTGGTCGGGCCCGAGACGACCGCGGAGTGCAGGAAGTTGCGCTGGCCGAAGCGGCAGTTCGAGCCGCCCAGGCACTCGCGGTAGAGCTGGATGTGCGCGCCCATCTGGTTCAGCGCGGAGGTGAAGCCGAGGCGGGACTCGTAGACCGTCTCGTGGATGATGGACAGGCCCGTGGCCTGGGTCAGGGCGACCACCAGCGGCTGCTGCCAGTCGGTCTGGAAGCCCGGGTGGACGTCCGTCTCCAGCGCGATGGACTTCAGCTGGCCCCCGGGGTGCCAGAAGCGGATGCCCTCGTCGTCGATCTCGAAGGCACCGCCCACCTTCCGGTAGGTGTTCAGGAACGTCATCATCGAGCGCTGCTGCGCCCCGCGGACGTAGATGTCGCCCTCGGTCGCCAGCGCCGCCGACGCCCAGGACGCGGCCTCCAGGCGGTCCGGAAGGGCGCGGTGGTTGTAGCCGCCGAGCTTGTCCACACCGGTGACGCGGATCGTGCGGTCGGTGTCCATCGCGATGATGGCGCCCATCTTCTGCAGGACGCAGATGAGGTCCTCGATCTCCGGCTCGACGGCCGCGTTCGAGAGCTCGGTGACACCCTCGGCGAGGACGGCCGTCAGCAGCACCTGCTCGGTCGCGCCGACGGACGGGTAGGGCAGCTGGATCTTGGTGCCGCGCAGCCGCCGGGGCGCCTCCAGGTACTGGCCGTCCGCGCGCTTCTCGATGGTCGCGCCGAACTGCCGCAGCACCTCGAAGTGGAAGTCGATGGGCCGGCCGCCGATGTCGCAGCCGCCGAGGCCGGGGATGAACGCGTGGCCGAGACGGTGCAGCAGCGGGCCGCAGAACAGGATCGGGATACGGCTGGAACCGGCGTGGGCATCGATGTCAGCGACGTTCGCGCTCTCCACGCGCGTCGGATCCATCACCAGTTCGCCGGGCTCGTCACCCGGACGGACCGTCACACCGTGCAGCTGCAACAGGCCCCGTACGACCCGCACGTCACGGATGTCCGGAACATTGCGCAGCCGGCTCGGAGCGCTGCCCAGCAGCGCTGCGACCATGGCCTTCGGTACGAGGTTCTTCGCACCGCGGACACGGATCTCGCCCTCCAGCGGGGTTCCGCCGTGGACAAGCAGGACATCGTCGTTGACGGTCATGAATCTCGCGTTCCGTGGAGTCGGGCAGGGGCCAGGAGGGAAAGGGTAATCGCCTTCCACCCCCCTTCCGTAAGCCCGCGTCGGACCCAGCCACGTCATAGCTCTGTCACAACACGAACCGTTCCGGCCCGGCCACGGGGGGTCACGACCGCTTCCGTGCGCGCCGCGGTGCATCAGTGTCGCCTTGAGCTGCGTTCCCTCCCCCCTGCCCCATTGCCTCCCCAAGGAAAGGGAAGATGCGGGATCATGTCTGGCATGACCGAGGTGTCCTCGCTCACAGGGCGGCTGCTCGTGGCCACGCCCGCCCTGGCGGACCCGAACTTCGACCGCGCGGTGGTGCTGCTCCTCGACCACGACGAGGAGGGCTCGCTCGGTGTCGTCCTCAACCGGCCCACCCCGGTGGACGTGGGGGACATCCTGGAGGGCTGGGGCGACCTGGCCGTCGAGCCCGGTGTCGTCTTCCAGGGCGGCCCGGTGTCGCTGGACTCGGCCCTCGGTGTCGCCGTCGTCCCCGGCGGCGCGACCGGGGAGGCGGCGCCGCTGGGCTGGCGCCGGGTGCACGGCGCGATCGGCCTGGTCGACCTGGAGGCCCCGCCCGAGCTGCTGGCCTCCGCCCTCGGCTCGCTGCGGATCTTCGCCGGGTACGCCGGCTGGGGCCCGGGCCAGCTGGAGGACGAGCTGGTCGACGGCGCCTGGTACGTGGTCGAGTCGGAGCCCGGGGACGTCTCCTCGCCGGCCCCCGAGAGGCTCTGGCGCGAGGTGCTGCGCCGCCAGCGCAGCGAGCTGGCGATGGTGGCCACGTATCCGGACGACCCTTCGCTCAACTGATGGGTGTGAGCTTCAGTACCCTTGGGCCTATGAGCACTCTCGAGCCCGAGCGCGGGACTGGTACGGGGACCCTCGTAGAGCCGACGCCGCAGACCTCCCACGGTGACGGTGACCACGAGCGCTTCGCCCATTACGTCCAGAAGGACAAGATCATGGCGAGCGCCCTCGACGGCACCCCCGTCGTGGCGCTGTGCGGCAAGGTCTGGGTTCCGGGCCGCGACCCGAAGAAGTACCCCGTGTGTCCCATGTGCAAGGAGATCTACGAGTCCATGGGTGCCGGCGGCGACGACAAGGGCAAGGGCGACAAGTAGGCCCGGTCCGCCCGGCGTAAGGCCTCCAGGGTGCGTTTCGCGCGCCCTGGGGGCTTTTGTGCTGTTCGGGCGTTGCGCAGGGCGCGTCCGCCGGTCACAGAGTGGTTGAGACCTCTTGTGGGCGTGTTCCCCGAGTCCCTAGCCTCCGGGGTGTTGTGCACAGCGAAACATTCATTGCGCATGTTGCAACACACTCGGAGGAGCGCTCCATGAAACTGCCCGTCCGTCTCGCCGGTCTCACCGCGCTCGCCGCCCTGGTGGCCACCGCGTGCGCGCCCCAAAGCTCAGGCGACACCTCCTCCGGCAAGGACGAGAAGTCCGGCACGCTGCGCGTGTGGCTCTTCCAGGAGGTCGGCAACGCCCCCAAGGAGAAGGTCGTCGACTCGGTCGTCGCCGGCTTCGAGAAGGCCCACGCGGGCACCGAGGTGGAGGTCGAGTACATCCCGGTCGAGACCCGCGCCCAGCGCGTCAAGGCCGCCTTCAACGACCCCTCCTCCGCTCCGGACGTCATGGAGTACGGCAACACCGACACGGCCGGCCATGTGAAGGACGGCGGACTCCTCGACGTCACCGGCGCGTTCGGCGACTGGAGCGAGGCGAAGGACACCGACCCGACCGCCAGGCGCTCCGTGACGGTCGACGGCAAGGTCTACGGCGCGCCCTTCTACGTCGGCGTCCGCGCCCTGTACTACCGCACGGACGTCTTCCGCGAACTGGGCCTGAAGCCCCCGGAGTCGATGGACGAACTGGCCTCGGCCGCCCGGACGATACGCGCCGCGAAGCCCGGCCTGTACGGGCTGGCGGTCGGCGGCGCCTACACCTACGGCGCGCTGCCGTTCGTATGGGCCCACGGCGGTGAACTCGCGGACCGCGAGGGCGGTTCGTACACCTCCGCCATCGACAGCCCGGCGGCGCGGAAGGGCATCGAGGCCTACACCTCCCTGTTCGGCGACGACAACTGCCCGGCCGCGAAGTGCGCGGGCATGGGCGGCAACGACACGGTCTCCGCGTTCGCCGCGGGCAAGGCCGGCATGGCGATCGGCGGCGACTTCAGCCACGCCGCCGTCGAGGCCGGGAAGGTCAAGGGCAAGTACGCCGTCGTCCCGCTGCCGGGCGTGAAGTCCGGCTCGATCGCCCCCGCCTTCGCGGGCGGCAACAACATCGGCGTCCTGAAGAGCACCTCGCACCGCACGCTCGCCGTCGACCTGATGAAGCGGCTCGCCTCCAAGAAGACGCAGGGCGAACTCTTCGACGCGATGGGCTTCCTGCCGACCTTCACGGACGTGCGCCGGCAGGCCGCGGCCGAGGAGCCGTTCGTCAAGCCCTTCGTCCGGACCCTGTCCGCCGGCACCGCGTTCGTGCCCGCGTCCCCCGCCTGGGCGCAGATCGACTCCCAGCTCGTCCTGCCGACGATGTTCCAGGAGATCATCGCCGGCAAGAAGGACGTGGCCGGCGCCTCGGAGGCCGCCGCGCGGAAGATGGACAGCGCGTTCGGCTCCGCCGGGTGAGCCGGATGGATCACCGCACCGGGACGGCCGGGGCCGACCCGGCCGGCGCGCCCGCCGTGGCCGCCCCCGCGGGCGGCCCGGCGACGGGCCTGCCGCGTTCGCCCGCCGCGCGCGGGAAGGGCCCCGCGCCCGGCCCCCGCGCCCGGCGGCCCGCACCGCGCGGCGGCGGCGCGGGCCGGACCGGGCGCACCTCGGGCGGCTGGACGCCCTGGCTGTATCTCGCGCCCGCGCTCGTCGTCCTCGGCGGGCTGCTCGTCTACCCCATCTACCAGCTCGGCCTGATCTCGCTCTTCCGGTACACCCAGGCGCAGGTCAGCGGCGGCGAGCCGGCCACCTTCGAGGGATTCGGCAACTACGCCCGGCTGTTCGGGGATCCGGAGTTCTGGCAGGTGCTGCTGGCCACCGTGCTGTTCGCGGCGGCCTGCGTGGTCTCCACCCTCGCGGCCGGCTGCGCCCTCGCCGTGCTGCTCACGCGGGTGCGGGCCGTACCGCGGCTCGCGCTGATGCTGGCGGCCCTGGGCGCCTGGGCGACCCCGGCCGTGACGGGCTCCACGGTGTGGCTGTTCCTGTTCGACCCGGACTTCGGCCCGGTCAACCGGATCCTGGGCCTCGGCGACCACGCCTGGACGTACGGCCGGATCAGCGCCTTCTTCCTCGTCCTGCTGGAAGTGGTGTGGTGCTCCTTCCCGTTCGTCATGGTGACGGTGTACGCGGGCATCCGCGCCGTACCGGCCGAGGTGCTGGAGGCCGCCGCCCTCGACGGCGCCTCGCAGTGGCGGATCTGGCGGTCGGTGCTCGCCCCGATGCTCCGGCCGATCCTGGTCGTCGTCACCATCCAGTCGGTCATCTGGGACTTCAAGGTCTTCACCCAGATCTACGTCATGACGAACGGCGGCGGCATCGCCGGCCAGAACCTGGTCCTCAACGTCTACGCCTACCAGCAGGCCTTCGCGTCCTCGCAGTACGGCCTCGGCTCCGCGATCGGCGTCGTGACACTGCTGATCCTGCTCGCCGTCACGCTGGTCTACCTGCGGCTGCTGCGCAGGCAGGGGGAGGAACTGTGAATCTTCCGCGCGTCCGTGTGCGCCGCCCGGGGCGCCTGGCCGCCGAGGCCTCCGCCCTGCTGATCGCGGCCGTCGTCGCCTTCCCCCTGTACTGGATGGTGCTCAGCGCCTTCAAACCGGCCGGGGAGATCGAGTCGAGCCAGCCGCGGCCGTGGACCCTCGCGCCCTCCCTGGATTCCTTCCAACGGGTCTTCGGGCAAAGGGAATTCGGCCGTTACTTCCTCAACAGCCTGCTCGTCGCGAGCGGTGTCGTGATCGCCTCCGCGCTGATCGCGTTTCTCGCCGCGACCGCCGTGACGCGATTCCGCTTCCGCCTCCGCACAACGTTGCTGATCATGTTTCTGGTGGCCCAGATGGTGCCCGTGGAAGCCCTCACGATCCCGCTGTTCTTCCTCATGCGGGACTTCGGCCAGCTGAACACCCTGGGTTCGCTGATCCTGCCCCACATCGCCTTCTCGCTGCCCTTCGCGATCTGGATGCTGCGGGGGTTCGTGAAAGCCGTTCCGGAGGCACTGGAGGAAGCCGCGTACATCGACGGGGCGAGCCGGGCGAGATTCCTCTGGCAGATCCTTTTCCCGCTCGTCCTGCCGGGGCTCGTGGCCACCAGCGTGTTCTCGTTCATCTCCGCCTGGAACGACTTCCTCTTCGCCAAGTCGTTCATCATCAGCGACACCTCGCAGTCGACCCTGCCGATGGCCCTGCTGGTCTTCTACAAGCCCGACGACCCGGACTGGGGCGGCGTCGTGGCCGCGTCCACGGTGATGACGATTCCCGTCCTGGTCTTCTTCGTACTCGTACAGCGGCGCCTGGTCTCCGGACTGGGCGGAGCGGTGAAGGACTGACGTGACCCCTGAGACGCCGAAGCTGATTCCGGCCCCCCTGAGCGCCGAGACCGCAGGCGGGCCGGGCTTCCCGCTCGACGCCGCGACCGGAGTCGAGGCGGGCCCCGGCGCCGAGCGGACCGCGCGGTGGCTGCGGACGGCCGTGGGCGCGGCGACCGGCCTGCCGCTGGACCCGGCGGCCGGTGACGCCCGGCGCGTCCGGCTGCGCATCCGGCCGGACCTCGAAGGGGACGAGGCCTACCGCCTCACGGTGGACGCCGAGCGCGTCCTCATCGAGGGCGGGGGACCGGCCGGGGTGTTCTACGGCGCCCAGACCTTTCGTCAGCTCCTCGGCCCCGACGCCTTTCGCCGCGCGCCGCTCCACGCCGGGCGGGTGTGGGAAGTACCGGCCGTCACCGTCACCGACGCGCCCCGATTCCGCTGGCGGGGTCTCATGCTCGACGTCGCCCGGCACTTCATGCCCAAGGAAGGCGTTCTGCGGTACCTCGATCTGATGGCGGCGCACAAACTCAACGTCTTCCACTTCCACCTGACGGACGACCAGGGCTGGCGCATCGAGATCCGACGCCATCCCCGCCTGACCGGGATCGGCTCCTGGCGGGCCCGCACGAAAACCGGCCACCGCGCCTCGCCCCTGTGGGAGGAGAAGCCGCACGGCGGCCACTACACCCAGGACGACATCCGGGAGATCGTCGCCTACGCCGCCGAGCGGCATATCACCGTCGTCCCCGAAATCGACGTACCCGGCCACTCCCAGGCCGCCATCGCCGCGTACCCGGAACTCGGCAACTCCGACGTCGTCGACACCTCCGCCCTCTCCGTCTGGGACACCTGGGGAATCAACCCCAACGTGCTCGCCCCCACGGACACCACCCTGCGCTTCTACGAGGGCGTCCTCGAGGAAGTGCTGGAGCTGTTCCCCTCACGGTTCGTCCACATCGGTGGCGACGAGTGCCCGAAGGACCAGTGGCGGCGGTCCCCGGCCGCCCAGGCGCGCATCCGGGAACTCGGGCTCGCGGACGAGGACGCGCTGCAGTCGTGGTTCGTCGGGCACTTCGACGCGTGGCTGACCGCGCGCGGGCGCCGGCTGATCGGCTGGGACGAGATCCTGGAGGGCGGCCTGGCCGAGGGCGCGGCGGTGTCCTCCTGGCGCGGCTACGCGGGCGGGATCGCCGCCGCCCGGGCCGGGCACGACGTCGTCATGTGCCCCGAGCAGCAGGTGTACCTGGACCACCGTCAGGCGCCGGGCCCCGACGAGCCGGTACCGATCGGGTGGGTGCGCACCCTGGAGGACGTCTACCGGTTCGAGCCCGTTCCCCCGGAGCTGACGCCCGAGGAGGCCCGGCACGTGCTCGGCACCCAGGCCAACCTGTGGACCGAGGTGATGGAGGACCAGGGGCGCGTCGACTACCAGGCGTTCCCCCGGCTCGCGGCCTTCGCCGAGGTCGCCTGGAGCGCCCTGCCCGCCCCCGCCGAACGGGACTTCGCCGGCTTCGAGCGCCGGATGACCGCCCACTACCGGCGGCTCGACGCCCTGGGCGTCGCCTACCGGCCACCCGCGGGACCGCTGCCGTGGCAGCGGCGCCCCGGGGTGCTCGGCCGCCCCCTCGACGGCCCGCCGCCGCACCGGTGACGGCGGGCCCCCGGGTACCGAACAGCTCGAACAGGCCACGGAAAAAGCGCACAAGGGTCACCGAAAGTGCCAATCGCCACGCACCGGTGAACCCGTGCGAAAACGGACCATCTCCCCGATGAGGTGGGCGAATGCCTCCTAGTGGACCCGTGTCCTCGGCCCTCACCAAGATGTGCCAGAGTTGCCACGTCCGCCCTGTCAGCACGTACCGTACGGCAGCACAGGTGGGACCAGGTGGGGCAGCGGGAAGGGGCAGCCGGTTTGACCACGCACGCACCGCAGGCGGCGCAGGCCGTCACGCTGCCCACGACGCTGGACGAGGCCGTCGCGGCGCTCACCGCCGTGCCGGCCGCCGTGCCCGTCGCGGGCGGCACCGACCTGATGGCCGCCGTCAACTCCGGGCAGCTCAGGCCCGCCGCGCTGGTGGGCCTCGGGCGGATCAGCGAGATCCGCGGCTGGCAGTACCAGGACGGCCACGCGCTGCTCGGCGCGGGCCTCACGCACGCGCGCATGGGCCGCCCCGACTTCGCGGCCCTGATCCCGGCGCTCGCCGCCGCCGCGCGCGCCGCCGGACCGCCGCACATCCGCAACGCGGGCACCCTGGGCGGCAACATCGCCTCCGCCGCCCCCACCGGCGACGCGCTGCCGGTGCTGGCCGCCCTGGAGGCGACCCTGATCATCGCGGGCCCCGCCGGAGCCCGCCGGGAGATCCCGGTCTCGCACCTGCTGGCCGGGATGGACCTGCTGCGCCCCGGCGAGCTCATCGGCTACGTGCGCGTGCCGCTGCTGCACGCCCCGCAGGTCTTCCTGAAGGCGACCGGCCGCACCGGCCCGGGCCGCGCGGTCGCGTCCGTGGCGCTGGTCCTGGACCCCGCGCGCCGGGGTGTGCGCTGCGCGGTGGGCGCCATAGCGCCGATGCCGCTGCGCCCCCTGGAGGCCGAGCAGTGGGTCGGCGGCCTCATCGACTGGGACAACAACCGCGCGCTCGTCCCCGAGGCCCTGAGCGCCTTCGGGGAGTACGTCGCCGCGGCCTGCATCCCCGACGCGGCCCCGGGTGAGGACGGCTCCGTACCGCAGCTCCCGCCCGCCGTACTGCACCTGCGGCGCACCGTCGCCGCGCTGGCCCGACGAGCACTGGGGAGGGCGCTGTCGTGACCGACGACCAGCACGGAGAGGGCACGCCCCGGAGCGGCAGCCGCTGGGACCCGCTGCCCCAGGGCGAGTACGACGACGGCGCCACCGCCTTCGTGGAACTGCCCGAGGGGGGCGTCGACGCCCTGCTGGCCGCCGACAGCCCGCTCGCCGCGCCCGGCCACGGCTACGTCCCGCCGCAGATAACGGTCGCCCCCGCCACCACCGCCGGCACCGACCCGGCGGCCACGGGCGCGTGGCCGGTGCCCGGCGCGCCCGCCGACGGCGCCCAGTGGCACGACCCGCACGCCGCGCACCAGCAGCAGGGCCACGACACCGGGGAGCAGCCGTACGGCACTCCCGACGCGCCCTACGGCACGCCGTACGGCTCCGGCGCGCCGGAGGGGCAGCACGGCGGGAACGACCGCTTCACGTACAACCCGGGCGGCACCGGGCAGTGGGACTTCGAGGACGCCTCGGCGGCGCGGACCGCGCCCGGTCATGACGTGACCGGACAGTGGTCCATCCCCGTCGCCGGGGGCGACCTTCCCGACGAGTCGGGCGAGTTCACCACGTCCTCCCTGGTCGAGCAGTGGGGCGGCACGCCGCCGGCCACGCTCCCGGGCGGTGCTGCCGCGCCCTGGGCGGCCCAGGCGGCCGGACAGCCGTGGGGGCAGCAGACCGGGCAGGAGCAGGCCGGGCCCGGGTACCCGCAGGGCCACGAGCAGGGCGGGCAGCCGGGACCCGAGCAGCCCTACGGGCACGCCGAGCACGGGCACGAGCAGCCCGGCGCCGCCGGACCCGCCACCGGATACGCCCCGGACCGGACCTCCCATCACCCCGACGGGCACCTGCCGTACGCGACGGGCCCGGGCGAGCCCGGACAGCCGACGGACGGTCACGCGCCCGGCGCACCCGGGCACGCCGGACACGCCGCCCAGCAGTCCGAGCAGCCCGAGCAGTCCACGCCCGGCCACGCGCCGGAGCACCCCGGCTTCGACGACTCCGCGGCGGGCGCGCGGCACGCGCGCCCCGCAGGTCACGGGCAGCACGCGCCGTCCGGCTTCGCCGACGACGCGCCGGAGCGGCCGGACACGCCAGGCTCCGCCCCCCGGCAGGCCGGTTTCGGCGACCACGGCCCGCAGCAGCCCGGTTTCGACGGCCACGGCGCGCCGCCCTCCGGCTTCACCGGCCCGGGAGCGCAGCCGACGGGCACGCCCGGTCACGCGCCGGAGCAGCCCGGGCCCGCCGGACACCCGGCCGGACGCCCCGATTCCGCCCTCCATCTTTCGCAGCACCCGGAGCACGGACAGCACGCGGAGCACGGACAGCACGCGGACCACGGGCAGCCCCCGGAGCACGGGCAGCCCCCGGAGCACGGGCAGCACGCCGAGCAGGCGCAGCACCCGGACCACGGGCAGCACTCCGAGCACGGCCAGCACTCCGAGCACGGCCAGCACCCCGAGTACGCCGGTCCCGCGGCGTCCCCCCAGCCGTACCCGTCGTCGGCGCCCGCGGAGGCCGCCCTGCCCCCGCAGAGCGGTCAGGCGTCCTCACAGTCCTCACAGCCCGCTCCCGGGCCCGGTGAGCCCGGCGGTGACGCCACAGAGGCCGCGCAGGACCCCGGCGGCCCTGCCGAGGCCTCCGCCCAGCCCGCCGCCGAGCCTCCGGCCGACCAGCCCGCCGAACGGTCCGCCGAGCCCCATGAGGCCCCGGCGGACGCGGAGGAGGAGCCCGAGCAGGACGCCGCCGACGGCGAGACGCCCGGCGCCCCGGACGAACCCGCCCCGGACGAACCCGCCGCGGACGGCCCCGGGACGGACGAGGCGTCCGCCGGGCCGCCCGACGAGGCCGCCGCCCCCGACGGGCCGGCCGCCGGCACAGCCCCCGGCGCATCCCTCGCCTCCGCCCAGGAGGAACACCCCCTCGCCTCCTTCGTCCTGCGCGTCAACGGCGCCGAACGGCCCGTCGCCGACGCCTGGATCGGTGAGTCCCTGCTGTACGTGCTGCGCGAGCGGCTCGGGCTCGCGGGCGCCAAGGACGGCTGCTCGCAGGGCGAGTGCGGGGCGTGCAACGTCCAGGTCGACGGGCGGCTCGTCGCCTCCTGCCTGGTCCCGGCGGTGACCGCCGCCGGCAGCGAGGTGCGCACCGTCGAGGGCCTGGCCGAGGACGGGCAGCCGTCGGACGTGCAGCGGGCGCTCGCCCGCTGCGGCGCCGTGCAGTGCGGCTTCTGCATCCCCGGCATGGCGATGACCGTGCACGACCTGCTGGAGGGCAACCCCGCCCCCACCGAGCTGGAGACCCGCCAGGCGCTCTGCGGCAACCTGTGCCGCTGCTCCGGCTACCGGGGCGTGGTGGACGCCGTCAAGGAGGTCGTGGCCGAGCGCGAGGCACACGGCGGACCCGCCGAGGGCGACACCGACGAGGCCCGCATCCCGCACCAGGCGGGCCCGGGCTCCGGTGGCGTGAACGCGTCGGCCTTCGGAGCGCCCCCGGAACCGCACGGCACCGAACCGCACTCCGAACCCCATGACCAGTCCTACGGCCAGGACGGAGGCCAGGCGTGAGCAACGAAGCAGCCACCGCGCAGGCCGCGGAGGCCGCCCCCGCCCCGGAGCCCCTTCCGCACGGCCTCGGCGCCTCGCTCCCGGCCGCCGACGCCCGTGCCAAGACGGAGGGCACCTTCCCGTACGCCGCCGACCTGTGGGCCGAGGGCCTGCTGTGGGCGGCCGTGCTGCGCTCACCGCACCCGCACGCGCGCATCGTGTCGATCGACACCACGCACGCGCGCGAGATGCCCGGCGTGCGCGCCGTCGTCACCCACGAGGACGTGCCCGGCAACCCGCTGCACGGCCGCGGCACGGCCGACCGCCCGGTCTTCGCCTCCGAGGTCGTGCGCCACCACGGCGAGCCCATCGCCGCCGTCGCCGCCGACCACCCCGACACCGCGCGCATGGCGGCGGCCGCCGTCATCGTCGAGTACGAGGTGCTCGACCCGGTCACCGACCCGGAGCAGGCCTTCGAAGCCGAGCCGCTGCACCCAGACGGCAACCTGATCCGGCACATCCCGCTGCGCCACGGCGCCCCGGAGGCGGCCGGCGAGATCGTCGTCGAGGGCCTCTACCGCATCGGCCGCCAGGACCCCGCGCCCATCGGCGCCGAGGCCGGGCTGGCCGTACCGCGCCCGGACGGCGGCGTGGAGCTGTACCTGGCCGCGACCGACCCGCACGCCGACCGCGACGCGGCCGCCGCCGCCTTCGGCCTGGAACCCGAACGCGTCAAGATCGTCGTCACCGGCGTCCCCGGCGCCACCGCCGACCGCGAGGACCAGGGCTTCCAGCTCCCGCTCGGCCTGCTGGCGCTGCGCACCGGCTGCCCGGTGAAGCTCACCGCCACGCGCGAGGAGTCCTTCCTCGGCCACACCCACCGGCACCCCACCCTGCTGCGCTACCGCCACCACGCCGACGGCGAGGGCAGACTCGTCAAGGTCGAGGCGCAGATCCTGCTCGACGCGGGCGCCTACGCCGACACCTCCGCCGACGCCCTGGCCGCCGCCGTCGCGTTCGCCTGCGGCCCCTACGTCGTCCCGAACGCCTTCATCGAGGGCTGGGCCGTCCGCACCAACAACCCCCCGTCCGGCCATGTGCGCGGCGAGGGCGCCATGCAGGTCTGCGCCGCCTACGAGGCGCAGATGGACAAGATCGCCAAGAAGCTCGGCCTCGACCCGGCCGAGGTGCGGCTGCGCAACGCCCTGGCCACCGGCGACGTCCTGCCGACCGGCCAGACCGTGACCTGCCCGGCCCCCGTCGCCGAACTCCTGCAGGCCGTCCGGGACTTCCCGCTGCCGCCGCTGCCCAAGGACACCCCCGAGGAGGAGTGGCTGCTGCCCGGCGGCCCCGAGGGCGCGGGCGAACCGGGCGCGGTGCGCCGGGGCGTGGGCTACGGCGTGGGCATGGTGCACATGCTCGGCGCGGAGGGGGCCGACGAGGTCTCCACCGCGACCGTGAAGGTCCACGACGGCGTGGCGACCGTGCTGTGCGCGGCCGTCGAGACCGGCCAGGGCTTCACCACCCTGGCCCGGCAGATCGTCCAGGAGACCCTCGGCGTCGACGAGGTGCACGTGGCGCCCGTCGACACCGACCAGCCCCCCGCGGGCGCGGGCTGCCGCGGCCGGCACACCTGGGTGTCGGGCGGTGCGGTGGAGCGCGCGGCCAAGATGGTCCGCACGCAGCTCCTGCAGCCCCTCGCCCACAAGTTCGGCATGTCCACCGAGCTGCTCCAGATCACCGACGGCAAGATCACGTCGTACGACGGCGTCCTGTCCACGACCGTCACCGAGGCGCTGGACGGCAAGGAGCTGTGGGCCACCGCCCAGTGCCGTCCGCACCCGACCGAGCCGCTGAACGAGGCCGGCCAGGGCGACGCCTTCGTGGGCATGGCCTTCGCCGCGATCCGCGCGGTGGTGGACGTCGACATCGAGATCGGCTCCGTGCGGGTCGTGGAACTGGCCGTGGCCCAGGACGTGGGCCGGGTCCTGAACCCGGCGCAGTTGGCGGCCCGTATCGAGGCGGGCGTGACCCAGGGCGTCGGCATCGCTCTCACGGAGAACCTCCGTACGCCCCGCGGCCTGATCCGGCACCCCGACCTGACCGGCTACGCCCTCCCGACCGCCCTCGACGCGCCCGACATCCGCATCGTCCGGCTGGTCGAGGAGCGGGACGTGGTCGCGCCCTTCGGCGCGAAGGCGGTCAGCGCGGTGCCGGTGGTGACGTCCCCGGCGGCCATCGCGTCCGCCGTCCGGGCCGCGACGGGCCGCCCCGTGAACCGGCTGCCGATCCGCCCGCAGGCGGCGGTGGTCACGGAACGGTCCTGACCCCGTGCTGCACGGGGTGGTCCTGGTCACCGGGATCATGGCGGCCGGCAAGTCCACGGTGGCGCAGGCCCTGGCGGACAGGCTGCCGCGGTCCGCGCACGTGCGCGGCGACGTCTTCCGCCGGATGATCGTCTCCGGCCGCGAGGAGCACGTCCCCGGCGGCGGGCCCGGGGCCGCGGCGCAACTCCGGCTGCGGTACCGCCTGTCGGCGGCGACGGCGGACGCCTGTGCGGAGGCGGGGTTCACGGCGATCGTCCAGGACGTGGTGCTGGGCGAGGAACTGAGTGCCTACCCGGCCCGGGTGCGCACCCGCCCGCTGTACGTGATCGTCCTCGCCCCCCGCCCCGACGCGGTGGCCGCGCGGGAGGCGGAACGCCCCAAGACGGGGTACGGCGCCGGCTGGTCCGTCGGCCTGCTGGACGAGGCGCTGCGCACCCGGACCCCGCGCATCGGACTGTGGCTGGACACCTCGGAACTGACGGTGCCGGAGACGGTCGAGGCGATTCTGGCGGAAAGGGAACGCGCGAGGGTCGTCTGAGCGTCCTGTGAGGTGGACGCACCGCCGTCACCGGACGCGTGTCGCCGCTCCGGGGCGTTGTCAGTGGCCGGGCGTAGTGTTCTGGGCAGTGGGGGACGGCTGCCGGGCCCGGGCGGGCGGTGCGCCGTGCGCCACCAGGGGATGGTGAGCGATCACATGCGGGGGAGCCCATGAGTACGACCGACGCCGGTCCGGTGACGATCACCCTGACCGAGGCCGAGCTGGACCCGTGGGTGACGCACGCCTCGACGCGGCACTGGCTGACCGGCCCCGGACTGCCCGGGGACAACGGCGTGCTGAGCTTCGCGGAGCTGCGCCGTGAGGGCCTGCGCACGGTCGCCGACTCGACGGGCGGCGCGGAGGACCGGCTCGCGGCGGAGCTGCGCGAGCAGTTGGTGATCGGGGGGCTGCTGGGCCCCGGCGGCCTGCCGACCGAGTCGGTCCTGCTGGACGGCGCGACGGGCGAGATCTCCACGACGTACTTCCTGCACGACCGCCCCGACCTGATGGGCCGCCGCCCCCTGGCCCCCTCGCTGCGGACGCTGGTGCGCTTCGCCGAGGCGACGGACGAACTGGCGGGTCTGCGCGGCCAGTTCGCCTCCTACGCGGGCCGCCACGGCCTCAAGGCGGTGGCGGAGGCCTCCCAGCACCTGCTGGCGGTCTTCCGCGACGGCGCGGACGGCGAGCCGGCCCCGTTCTGGAAGATGGCGGCGCTCATCCGCCCCCTGTCCCTGGTCGCGGGCCGCGGCGGCGCCTCCGGCCTCTCCCTGGACCTCCCGCACCGCCTGCTGGACCAGGAGTTCGGCCCCGGCAAGGTGGCCCGCTTCGAGGACGTCGACTTCCCCTCGGCCCTCACGCACGAGCCGACCCGCCGCTTCCTGTGCCAGGTGGGCCTGCCGGAGGAGGCGTTCGTCTTCTCCCTGGACACGGACGGCCCCCCGCCGACCCTGGCCGAGTACTACGCGGACGCCGGCACCCCGGCCGCACTGCCCCCGCACGCCGGCCGCCTGCTGCGCCTCGGCCACCTGGCCGAGGACCACAGCCTGGTCGTCGACGGCGCCACGGGCGCGGTCCTGAACTGGAGCGAGCCCGAGGCGACGCTGTACCCCCTCAACACGGACGTCTCCACCCTCGCCTTCACCCTCTGGCTCCTGCACCGGGAGCGGGCCATCGACGCCGGCTCGTCCCACGAGCTGACGACCGACGCGTACGACCAGCTGGCCATGACGATGCTCCAGGTCCTGTCGACGGTCGACCCCACGGGCGTGACGACGGGCCACCCGGCCCGCCACTACTGGACGGACGCGTTCCAGGACGGGGCGGGCGGGGTGCTCTGACCTCCGCCACGGGGGAGTAGGACCAAGGTCTCGGTCCCGGACCGTCCCCGGACAGGGGTAAAAGGGTGCTGCGGGCCTTACGCTGGCCGTCATGCCCGATTCCCAGCCGCGTGACGCGGATGTCGTTGATGCCGTCGCCGACGCCGATGCCGTCGGGCCGCCCCCGGCCGCCCGGGGCGGCGGCGAGAGTGTGCTGGGGCGCAGCCATCGGGCCCTGAGCATCGGGATCGTCTCCGTGGTGCTGCTCATCGCCTTCGAGGCGACGGCCGTCGGTACGGCGATGCCCGTGGCCGCGCGGGAGCTGGACGGGATCCCGCTGTACGCGTTCGCGTTCTCCGGGTACTTCACGACCAGCCTGTTCGGGATGGTGCTCGCCGGGCAGTGGTCGGACCTGCGCGGACCGCTCGGGCCGCTGACGACCGGCATCGCGTCCTTCGGGGCCGGGCTGCTGCTGTCCGGGACCGCGGGGGCGATGTGGGTGTTCATCCTGGGGCGGGCCGTGCAGGGGCTCGGCGGCGGGCTGGTGATCGTCGCCCTGTACGTCGTCGTCGGGCGGGCCTATCCGGAGCGGCTGCGGCCCGCCATCATGGCGGCGTTCGCCGCGGCCTGGATCGTGCCGTCGATCGTCGGCCCCCTCGCCGCCGGCACGGTGACCGAGCAGCTCGGCTGGCGGTGGGTCTTCCTGGGGATCCCCGTCCTCGTCCTGCTGCCGCTCGCCTTCGCCCTGCCGCAGATACGGCGCCGGGCGTCCGGGCCGGTGGGGGAGCCGGGTGAGCCGGATTCCTCCGGCACCAGGGCCTCCTTCGACCGCCGCCGCATCCGTCTCGCCCTCGCCATCTCCCTCGGCGCCGGGCTGCTCCAGTACGCCGCCCAGGACCTGCGCCCGCTGTCCCTGCTGCCCGGCGCGGCGGGCGTCGCCCTGCTGGTGCCGGCCGTGCTCGGGCTGCTCCCGCGCGGCACGTACCGGGCGGCCCGCGGGCTGCCCTCCGTCGTGCTGCTGCGCGGTGTGGCCGCCGGGTCGTTCATCGCCGCCGAGTCCTTCGTGCCGCTGATGCTCGTCACCCAGCGCGGACTCAGTCCGACCCTGGCCGGGTTCTCGCTCGCCGCTGGCGGCGGGACGTGGGCGCTGGGCTCGTGGGTGCAGTCGCGCTCGCGCGTGGAGCCGTACCGGGAGCGGCTGACGACCGCCGGGATGCTGCTGGTGGCGGCTGCCGTCGCCACCGCGCCGAGCGTGCTGATCGACTCCGTGCCGGTGTGGACCGTGGCCGTCGCCTGGGGCTTCGGCTGCTTCGGCATGGGGCTCGTCATCTCCTCCACGAGCGTGCTGCTGCTCAAGCTCTCCGCCCCGAAGGAGGCCGGCAGCAACTCCGCCGCCCTGCAGATCTCCGACGGCCTCTCCAACGTCGTCCTGCTCTCCGCCGGAGGCGCCGCCTTCGCGGCCCTGGGCGGCGGCACGGTGTCCCACGCCACCGCCCACACCACGGGTTCGCACCCGGCCGCCTTCGCCGCGGTGTTCCTGCCGATGGCGGCGGTGGCGCTGGCCGGGGCGTGGGTGTCGACGCGGCTGCGGGAGCGCGGCTGAGGCGGCGCGGTGTCGACGAGGCTGAGGGAGCGCGGCTGAGGCGGCTCGGTCCGGGCAGCACCGGCCGTGACCGGCGGGAAACCGGTCACTGTGCCGTGATCGCCGGGAAACCGGTCGCCCTGCCGTGATCGGCGGGAAACCGGTCGCCGTGCCGTGACCGGCGGGAAACCGGTCGCCGTGCCGTGATCGTCCGCCGTACCCTCGGCCGGTGACCGGACTGAGCGTGCCCCTCGACCCCGCCTTGCACGAGGCTCTCGACGACCTCGCGGACGCGCAGGGGCGCACGCCGCAGGAGGTGGCGCTGGACGCCGTCCGCGCGCATCTGCGCGCGGAGGGCGCGCGGGTGCGCACCGTGGCCGAGGGGCTCGCCCGGGCGCACGCCGAGCTGCTGCGCAGGCTGGGCGAATGACCCGGCACCTCACCGTCCGCGAGGTCACGGCCGTGGCCGAGGTCGCGTTCGGCGGGCGGCCACCCGAGGCCCGCGCGCCCGGCCTGCTCGCCTCCGCCGTGCACCGGCCCCGCGCCCGGATGTTCGGCACGGCCGCCTACGAGGACCTCCACGAGCAGGCCGCCGCCCTCCTCCACGCGCTCGCCGCCAACCACCCCCTCGTCGACGGGAACAAGCGCACCGCCTGGCTCGCCACCGCCACCTTCCTCGCCCTCAACGGCGTCGACCTGACCGCGGTGGACCAGGACGTGGCGTACGGGCTGGTCGTCGACGTGGCCTCCGGGGCGGAGACGGAGGTCGCGAGGATCGCGGGGCGGCTGAGGCGGCTGTGACGTCGGTCCCACCCGGCGGTGCCCGGGCCCGGTCCGCGCATGGGCGGGTGTGAGGCGCCGGTAGGGTGGCCCGGTTGTCATACGTAGCCGAGCCGTCAGGCTCCTCCAGCGAGCCGCCCGACCCCCAACGGAGACCGTGACTACCACCGCCGGCACCAGCACCGCCTCGCACCACCTCTCCCCGGCGTTCCCCGGGCGCGCCCCCTGGGGCACCGCCAGCAAACTGCGCGCCTGGCAGCAGGGCGCGATGGAGAAGTACATCCAGGAGCAGCCGCGGGACTTCCTGGCGGTCGCCACCCCCGGCGCCGGCAAGACGACCTTCGCACTGACGCTGGCGTCGTGGCTGCTGCACCACCACGTCGTGCAGCAGGTCACCGTCGTGGCGCCGACCGAGCACCTGAAGAAGCAGTGGGCCGAGGCCGCCGCCCGGATAGGGATCAAGCTCGACCCGGAGTACAGCGCCGGGCCGCTCGGGCGGGAGTACCACGGGGTCGCCGTGACGTACGCCGGTGTCGGCGTCCGGCCCATGCTGCACCGCAACCGCGTCGAGCAGCGCAAGACGCTCGTCATCCTCGACGAGATCCACCACGCCGGTGACAGCAAGTCCTGGGGCGAGGCCTGCCTGGAGGCGTTCGAGCCGGCCACCCGCCGGCTGGCCCTGACCGGTACGCCCTTCCGGTCCGACACCAATCCCATTCCCTTCGTCACCTACGAGGAGGGCAACGACGGGATCCGGCGCTCCGCCGCCGACTACACCTACGGCTACGGCAACGCCCTCGCCGACAACGTCGTCCGGCCGGTCATCTTCCTCTCCTACAGCGGCAACATGCGCTGGCGCACCAAGGCCGGTGACGAGGTCGCCGCCCGGCTCGGCGAGCCGATGACCAAGGACGCCATCAGCCAGGCGTGGCGGACCGCGCTCGACCCGCGCGGCGAGTGGATGCCGGCCGTGCTGCGCGCCGCCGACCAGCGGCTGACCGAGGTCAGGAAGGCCATCCCGGACGCCGGTGCCCTCGTCATCGCCTCCGACCAGGACTCCGCCCGCGCCTACGCCAAGCTGATCCGGGACATCACCGGCAGCAAGGCGACCCTCGTGCTGTCGGACGACTCCGGCGCCTCCGAGCGGATCGACGAGTTCAGCCACAACACCGACCGGTGGATGGTCGCGGTGCGGATGGTGTCCGAGGGCGTCGACGTGCCGCGCCTCGCGGTCGGCGTGTACGCCACCACCATCTCGACCCCGCTGTTCTTCGCGCAGGCCGTCGGCCGTTTCGTACGGTCCCGGCGCCGCGGCGAGACGGCCTCCGTCTTCCTGCCGACCGTGCCGGACCTGCTCTCCTTCGCCAACGAGATGGAGCGCGAGCGCGACCACGTCCTCGACAAGCCCAAGAAGGAGGGCGAGGAGGACCCCTACGCCGAGTCCGAGAAGGAGATGGACGAGGCCAACCGGGAGCAGGACGAGGACACCGGCGAGCAGGACATGCTGCCCTTCGAGGCGCTGGAGTCCGACGCCGTCTTCGACCGGGTGATGTACAACGGCGCCGAGTTCGGCATGCAGGCCCACCCCGGGAGTGAGGAGGAGCAGGACTACCTCGGCATCCCGGGGCTGCTGGAGCCCGACCAGGTCCAGCTGCTGCTGCAGAAGCGGCAGGCCCGGCAGATCGCGCACAGCCGCAAGAAGCCGGACGAGGAGGCCGACCTGCTCGAACTGCCCGCCGAGCGGCGGCCGGTGGTCTCCCACAAGGAGATGATGGAGCTGCGGCGGCAGCTCAACACGATGGTCGGCGCGTACGTCCACCAGAGCGGCAAGCCGCACGGCGTCATCCACACCGAGCTGCGGCGCGTGTGCGGGGGACCTCCGGCGGCCGAGGCGACGGCGGGGCAGCTGCGGCAGCGCATCGCAAAGGTCCAGGAATGGGCCACCCGCATGAAGTGACAGGTCCCAAGCCGCGATCCACAACCTGGGGGGCGCGCATACCGTCCCAAACGGCAGCACTACGCCCCGGACCGTGCCCGGATTCTGGACGGAGCCTTCCGCTCAGCGAACCGGCTTCGCTACTGTCCCGCTACGCACACGCCCCGTGGCAGCGCCGCCGCGGAGCGCAGCCGTGAAGCGACGCGGCCCGGACAGGCCGGGCCGCCGGCCGATCGGCGGCCTCTGAAGCGCGTCGCCGACGGGACTCGGTGACGCATCCGCCGACCAGGGGGCCGCCGACCTCACCACTAAGGAGTGGGCGTCGTGACCGCGGAGACCTCCCAGACGCTCGACCGGGGACTACGTGTCCTCAAGCTGCTCGCCGACACCGACCACGGGCTGACCGTGACCGAGCTCTCCCTCAGGCTCGGCGTGAACCGGACCGTCGTCTACCGTTTGCTGGCCACCCTGGAACAACACGCCCTCATACGCCGTGACCTGGGCGGACGGGCCCGCGTGGGGCTCGGGGTGCTGCGTCTGGGGCGGCAGGTCCACCCGCTCGTACGGGAAGCGGCGATGCCGGCGCTGCGGTCGCTGGCCGAGGACATCGGGGCGACGGCGCACCTGACCCTGGTCGACGGGGCCGACGCGCTCGCCGTGGCCGTGGTGGAGCCGACGTGGACGGACTACCACGTCGCCTACCGGGCGGGCTTCCGCCATCCCCTGGACCGGGGAGCGGCCGGCAAGGCGATCCTCGCGGCGCGGCAGCACCCGGTGGGCGACCCCGGCTACACGCTCACCCACGGGGAGCTGGAGGCCGGCGCGTGCGGGGCGGCGGCGCCCCTGCTGGGGGTGACCGGCGTCGAGGGCAGCGTGGGCGTGGTGATGCTGGCGGACGTGGTGCCGGAGCGGGTGGGGCCGAGGGTGGTGGAGGCGGCCCGCGAGGTCGCGGACGCGCTGAGCTGAATCCCGCCCTGGCCCTGGACGCCCTGGCCCTGGACGCCGTGGCCCTGGACGCCCGTCGCGCTGGACGCCTTGGCTCCGGTCGCCGTGGCCTTGATCGCCGTCGCCTTGGACGCCCCGGCTCCGGACGCCCTCGCCTCGGACGCCCTCGCCTCGGACACCTCGCCTCGGACGCCCTCGCCTCGGACACCTCGCCTCGGACGCCCTCGCCTCGGACACCTCGCCTCGGACACCTCGCCTCGGACGCCCTCGCCTCGGACACCTCGCCTCGGACACCTCGCCTCGGACGCCCCGCCTCCGGACGCCGTCGCCCTGGGCGCCCTGGCTCCGGGCCCCCGGCCCAGGACGCCCCCGCCCCCGCCCCCAGACGCCCTGGCCCCGGCGCCAACGCGGCCCCGCGTTAGATTGACCCCGTGTTCTCTCGCCTCACGCGTCCCCAGGCCCTCGCCGTCTGTGCCCTGCCCGTCGTGGCCCTGCTCGCCACGGCCGTCTTCGCGCCGCTGCCGTTCTCGGTGGCGCAGCCGGGCGAGACGGCGAACGTGCTCGGCGCGCACAAGGGCACGCCGGTGATCACCATTTCGGGGGCGCCGACCCGCGACACCCGGGGCGAGCTGCGGATGACGACCATCATGGCGACCTCGCCGGACACCCGTGTCTCACTGCCGGACGTGGTCGACAGCTGGTTCCGCACTGACGAGGCGGTCATGCCGCGCGACGCCCTCTACCCGAGCGGGGACACCGTCAAGGAGATCGAGCGGCACAACGAGAAGCAGATGAAGGAGTCGCAGAACGCGGCCGCGCAGGCCGCGCTGGACTACCTCGGACTCGACGCCCGGGACGTCGAGGTCGATCTGAGGCTCGCCGACGTGGGCGGGCCGAGCGCGGGGCTCCTCTTCTCCCTGGGGATCGTCGACAAGCTCGACGGCGACGGCACCGGCGGCGACCTCACCGGCGGCCGGGTCATCGCGGGCACGGGCACGATCGACGCGGACGGCAAGGTCGGTGCCGTCGGCGGCGTCTCCCTCAAGACGCAGGCCGCGAGGCGGGACGGCGCCACGGTGTTCCTGGTGCCGAAGGCGGAGTGCGGGGACGCGCGCGCCGAGCTGCCGGAGGGACTGCGGCTGATCCCGGTCACGACGCTGAAGGGCACCGTCGACTCCCTGACCGCCCTGGAGACGGGCAAGGGGTCCGTGCCGAGCTGCTAGCTAGACCGGCAGCGCCCGCGGCCGGGTGGCCAGCCTCAGGCCGACCTCGACGAGGGTCCAGCCCAGGCGCGTCCGCAGCCCGGGACGGGGTGCCGGGCGGGGCGCGGCCTCGGCGCGCAGTTCCGCGGCGCGGGCGTGGTGCAGGGCGAGGTGGATGTCGGGGTGCATCTCAGTCCGTCCTGATCGGGAAGGCGTGGGTGTGGATGCGGACCTGCTCGGCGCCGGGGAGGTCCTCGTCGCTCGCGCGGTCGCGGTAGGTGTCGAGCAGCTCGTGCATCTTCCCGACGAGTTCCCGGGTCTGTTCGGGCGTCAGGCGCAGCGTCCAGCTGCTCATGTCCCAGACGCGGCTCCACTCCTCGGGCCAGGTGCCGCGGTTCCCCAGCCAGGTCGACACGTCCCGGGTCTGCGTGGTGGCGACCTCGTGCAGATACAGGTCCGCCGCCCCGCGCACGGCCGGGTCCGGGTCGGTGAGCAGGGCGTCGTCGAAGCGCAGGCCGCGCTGGGCCGCCTTCCACCACCGCTCGCGTCCCTTGCCCCGGTCGGGGGCGTCCTCGACGAAGCCGTACTCGGCGAGCTGACGCAGGTGGTAGCTGGTGGCACCGCTGGACTCGCCCAGCTTCGCCGCCAGTTGGGAGGCGGTGGCGGGGCCGCCGAAGCGCAGGGCGTCCAGCAGCCGGATGCGCAAGGGGTGCGCGAGTCCGCGCAGGGACCGGGCGTCGAGTTGCCGTACGTGGGGTTCCGGGGATTCGGTCACGATGCAGAGCTATCCTTGCAAAGGAATCCTTGCAAGGCTTTCTTTGCAACTCTTCCCGCCCCTCCCTGCTCCCTCCCTACCCCTCCCTGACGAACCCCTCCTCCACCATCCAGTCCAGCGCCACCTGGTGCGGATCCTCCCCGTCCACGTCCACCCTGGCGTTCAGGTCCTGCGCCACCGCGTTGTCCAGCCGCGCCGTCACCGGGTTCAGCACGTCCGCGATCGCCGGCCACTCCTTCAGCGTCTTCGCGTTGATCATGGGCGCGGCGTTGTAGTTGGGGAAGAACTTCCGGTCGTCGTCCATCACCACCAGGTTCATCGACTTGATGCGCCCGTCCGTGGTGAACACCTCGCCGTACGGGCAACTCCCCTTCGCCGTCTGCGTGTAGATGATCCCGGTGTCCATCTGCGTGATGTTCCGCGCCGGCAGGCTCATGCCGTACGCCTTCTGCATGCCCGGCAGTCCGTCGGCCCGGTTGGCGAACTCCACCTCCACGCACAGCTTCACCGCGTCCGGGTCGGACTTCGCCAGCTTCGCCACGTCCGACATGGTCTTCGTGCCGTACTTCCTCGCGTTGCGCTGGTTCATCGCCAGCGCGTAGGTGTTGTCGAGCCGCGACGGCGGCAGCCACGCCAGGCCGTTCGCCGCGTCCTCCTTGCGCACCGCCTCCCACTGCTCCCGCGGATCGGTGATCGGCTCGCTGTGCCCGAGGTACGTGATCCAGGCCGTGCCCGTGTACTCGTACCCGCCGTCCGCGTCGCCCTTGCGCACCGCCTCGCGGCTGCCGATGGAACCCTGGATGCCCGTCCGGTCGAGCACCTCCGCCCCGGCCGCCTCCAGGGCGATGCCCATGACGGCGCCGAGGATGAGGCCCTCGGTGAACGACTTCGACGTCACCGTCAGCGACGCGCCCTCCAGCGGCTCGCCCCGCCCGATCGACCCGGGCCGCACGTCGTCGGCCATGGGGGAGCCGCTGGTCAGTCCGCACCCGGCGGCCGTCAGCAGCAGCCCCGCCGCGGCCAGGCCCGCCCGGGCCCTCACGGCTGCAGTCCCCGGGGCCGCAGCAGCAGTTCCGCGAGCGACGCCAGCCAGTCCACCAGCAGCGCCAGCACCACCGTGAGGACCGAGCCCAGCACCAGCACCGGCATCCGCTGGTTGGTGATGCCGGTGGTGATCAGCACGCCGAGGCCGCCGCCCCCGCCGAAGACCGCCAGGGTCGCCGTGCCGACGTTGAGCACCAGGGCCGTCCGCACGCCCGCCAGGATCAGCGGTACGGCCAGCGGGAGTTCGACCCGGGCCAGCACCCCCGTCGGCGACATGCCGATGCCGCGGGCCGCCTCCAGCAGGGTCGGGTCGTTCGCCTTCAGGCCGGTGATCGTGTTGGACAGCACCGGCAGGATGGCGTAGAGGATCATGCCGATCAGGGCGGCCCGGCGGCCGATGCCCAGCCAGATCACCAGCAGGGCCAGCAGGCCGATCGCGGGGGTCGCCTGGCCCATGTTGGCGAACGCCATCGCCACCGGGGTGGCCCGGCGGAACGACGCCCGGGTCAGCAGGATGCCCAGCGGGATCGCGATGACCAGCACGAAGAACGTGGAGATCACGGTCAGCTGGATGTGCTGCCACAGGGCCTTGGAGACCTGGCCCCCGACCAGGGCGTTGCGGGTGAGCGCGTCCAGGTCGGCCTGCAGGAACCACAGCCAGGTGGCGAGCAGCACCGCCACCAGGGACAGGGGCAGCACCGTCAGCTTCTGCCAGGTGACGCGGGTGGGCGGGCGCCGCGGCCCGGGCGCCCGCGCGGCGGGCTCGGCGCTCTCGTCGAGTTCCGTGGCCGTCACCGCTCCCCTCCCAGACCCGCGCCCGTCACGCCCCCGGCCCCGCCCTCCTGCTCCGCCTGGGTCTGCGAGGCGCGCAGCGACTCCAGTTCGTGCTGGTGCTCCATCGCGTCGAGCCGGTCGGCCTCCAGCAGTTCGTGCACGGAGTTCATCAGCGTCTCGACGTCGACGACGCCCGTGTACTCGCCGCGCCGCCCGGTCACCGCGACGCGCCCCGCGTTGTCGGTGAGCACCGCCTCCAGCGCGTCCCGCAGCGTCGCGTCCCGGGTGACCGTGTCGTGCACCAGGGTCCCCGCCCGGGCCAGCGACCCGCGCGCCCGCATCAGGTCGCCGCGCCGCAGCCACTTGTAGGGGCGGCCGCGCCGGTCGAGCAGCAGGACCTCGTTGGTGCCGCCGGCCCGCAGCCGGTTGAGGATCTGCTGCAGCGGGTCGTCGACCGTGACCGTCGGATAGTCGGTGATCTCCACGTCCCGCACCCGGGTCAGGTTCAGCCGCTTCAGCGCCGCCCCGGCGCCCACGAACCCGGAGACGAAGTCGTCCGCCGGGTTGGTCAGGATCGCCTCGGGCGTGTCGAACTGGGCGATGTGCGAGCGCTCGCGCAGCACCGCGATACGGTCGCCGATCTTGATCGCCTCGTCGAAGTCGTGCGTGACGAAGACGATGGTCTTGTGCAGCTCGTGCTGGAGCCGGATCAGCTCGTCCTGGAGGTGGTCGCGGGTGATCGGGTCGACCGCGCCGAACGGCTCGTCCATCAGCAGCACCGGGGGATCGGCCGCCAGCGCCCGGGCCACGCCCACGCGCTGCTGCTGCCCGCCGGAGAGCTGACGCGGATAGCGGCCGCGGAACTCGCCGGGGTCCAGTCCGACGAGGTCGAGCAGCTCCTCGGTCCGCTCCTTGATCCGGGCCTTGGGCCAGCCGATCATCCCCGGCACGAGGCCGATGTTCTGGGCGACCGTCATGTGCGGGAACAGCCCGGCCGACTGGATCGCGTAGCCGACCTTCCGGCGCAGCTTGACCGGGTCCATGTCGGTGACGTCCTCGCCGCCCATGCGGATGCGGCCGCCCGTCGGCTCGATCAGCCGGTTGATCATCCGCAGCGTGGTCGACTTGCCGCAGCCCGACGGGCCGACCAGGACGACGACCTCGCCCGCCTTGATCTCCATGCTCACGTTGTCCACGGCCGGCCGCGCACTGCCCGGGAACCGCTTGCTCAGGTTCTCCAGCTCGATCGAGGCACCGTGGTGGTCGCCGGTCTCAGGCACGGATCCCCCTCGGAATGGTCAGCCGCCCGATCAGCACGTACGCGGCGTCGAACAGCAGCGCGAGGATGATGATCCCGAGCGTGCCCGCGAGGACCTGGTTGAGCGCGTTGGCGCTGCCCAGCGAGGCCAGGCCGCGGAAGATGACGTTGCCGAGGCCGGGCCCCGAGGCGTAGGCGGCGATGGCGGCGATGCCCATCAGCATCTGGGTCGCCACCCGGATGCCGGTCAGGATCGGCGGCCAGGCCAGCGGCAGCTCGACCCGCAGCAGCCGGGCCGGGCGGGACATCCCGATGCCGTCGGCCGCGTCCACCAGCGACGGGTCGACCCCGCGCAGGCCCACGATCGCGTTGCGCACGACCGGCAGCAGCCCGTACAGGGTCAGCGCGATGACCGTGGGGGGCACGCCCAGACCCACGATCGGGACGAGCAGGCCGATCAGGGCGAGCGCCGGCACGGTCAGGACGGTGGCGGTCGTGGTGGTCGCGAGGTTCCCGGCCCACTCGCTGCGGTACGTGGCGACGCCGAGCAGCACCCCGAGGACGGTGGCCACCACCATGCACTGGAAGACGGCGCTGGCGTGCTGGTAGGCGTCCGTGAGCAGCTGCTGGTGCCGGTTGACCAGGTACTCCCAGAAGTTCACACGCGCTCACCCCTACGTCAGGTCTCCTCCGCGGCCTGCTCCACGAGCGGGATGATCCGCAGCGGAACGGGGTTCTCCATGACGATCGCCGTGGAGGCCCGGACGATGCCATCAAAACCGACGACCAGGTCGATCACACGCTGGAGATCGGCGTTCGAGCGGGCCACCAGCCGGCACAGCATGTCCCCGCTGCCGGTGGTGGTGTGCAGCTCCAGCACCTCCGGCACGGACGCCAAGTGAGCCCGTACGTCGGTTCCTTGCCCCTGCCGGATCTGCAGCGTGGCGAACGCCGTGACCGGGTAGCCGAGCGCGGCCGGGTCCACCTGGGGACCGAATCCGCGGATGACTCCGTTCGACTGAAGCCGGTCCAGCCGGGCCTGCGCGGTGCCCCGGGCCACACCCAGCCGCCGTGACATCTCCAGCACCCCGATGCGCGGCTCGCGTGCCAGCAGCAGGATGATCCGGCCGTCCAGCTGATCGATCGCCACGGCAGCCTCCCGAGGTGGTCATCCTGTACAGAAAGACCGGTGATACGGCCGTATCGCTGAACGGATTGCCCAGCGGAAACACAAACTATTGCGCACCTTGCCGAGCGGGGAGACCCTGCGGCTATGACGCAGACCACACACCACACTCCCGACACCGCACGGCAGGCCGACCCCTTCCCGGTCAAGGGAATGGACGCGGTCGTCTTCGCCGTGGGCAACGCCAAGCAGGCGGCGCACTACTACTCCACCGCCTTCGGCATGCGGCTGGTCGCCTACTCCGGACCGGAGAACGGCAGCCGCGAGACCGCGAGCTACGTACTGGAGAACGGCTCCGCCCGGTTCGTCCTCACCTCGGTCGTCAAGCCCACCACCGACTGGGGCCACTTCCTCGCCCGGCACGTGGCCGAGCACGGCGACGGCGTCGTCGACCTCGCCATCGAGGTGCCCGACGCGCGCGCCGCGTACGCCTACGCCCTGGAGCACGGCGCCCGCGCGGTCGCCGAGCCGTACGAGGTCAAGGACGAGCACGGCACCGTCGTGCTGGCCGCCATCGCGACCTACGGCGAGACCCGCCACACCCTGGTGGAGCGCTCCGGCTACGACGGCCCCTACCTGCCCGGCTACGTCGCGGCCGAGCCGATCGTCCAGCCGCCCGCCAAGCGCACCTTCCAGGCGATCGACCACTGCGTCGGCAACGTCGAGCTCGGCCGCATGAACGAGTGGGTCGGCTTCTACAACAAGGTCATGGGCTTCACGAACATGAAGGAGTTCGTGGGCGACGACATCGCCACCGAGTACAGCGCGCTGATGTCGAAGGTCGTCGCGGACGGGACCCTCAAGGTCAAGTTCCCGATCAACGAGCCGGCCATCGCCAAGAAGAAGTCCCAGATCGACGAGTACCTGGAGTTCTACGGCGGCGCGGGCGTGCAGCACATCGCGCTCAACACCAACGACATCGTGCAGACCGTCCGCACGATGCGCGCGGCCGGCGTCGAGTTCCTCAACACCCCCGACTCCTACTACGACACGCTCGGGGAGTGGGTCGGCGAGACCCGGGTCCCGATCGACACCCTGCGCGAGCTGAAGATCCTGGCCGACCGCGACGAGGACGGCTACCTGCTGCAGATCTTCACCAAGCCGGTCCAGGACCGCCCGACGGTCTTCTTCGAGATCATCGAACGCCACGGCTCCATGGGCTTCGGCAAGGGCAACTTCAAGGCCCTCTTCGAGGCGATCGAGCGCGAGCAGGAGCGCCGCGGCAACCTCTGAGCCCGCCGTTCCCGGCCGGGTCGTGCGGGTGTCACGGGGCACCCGCACGGCCTACTGCCCTTCCATCTCCGGCACGTCCTCGTCCGGCGGCTCGCCCAGCGCCTCCCGCGCCGCCCGCGCCAGGGGCGCGTGCAGGGGCGAGAACTCCGGATTGATGCGCAGCGCCTCCGCGAGATGCCGCCGGGCCGCCCCGTAGCGCTCCAGCGCCCGCTCGATCACGCCCCGGTGGTACATGTGCGCCGCGCTGCGCACCGCGCCCCCGCGTTCCTCCTCCGTCGCCCGCCGCGCGAACCACAGCGCCTCCTCGGACCGGCCGGCCCGGTGCAGCGCCCAGCCCAGCGCGTCGGCGACGTCCGTGCCGGGCTGGCGCCGCCACTCCGCCCGCAGCCGCCGCACGGCCGCCCGCGGATCGCCGTGGTCCGCCTCGAACCGCCCCAGCACCAGCTCCTCGTCGGCCCCGCCCGCCGCCGCCGTGCGCACCCGCTGACGCAGCAGGCGGTACTGCTCCCGGGCCGCCTCCGGCCTGCCCAGCGCCTCGTACAACTCACCCAGCTCCAGGGCGTACTCGGGACGCGGCTGCCCGTCGAGCGCCGCCCGGTACGCCCGCACCGCCGCAGCCGTCCGGCCCAGCGCCGCCAGCGCCCTGCCCTGCCCGGCCCGCGCGGCCCGCTGGTCCGGATCCAGGCGCACCGCCTCCTCGAAGTGCCGCAGCGCGACCTCCGGGTCACCGCGCTCGAAGGCCAGCTGCCCGGCCCGCTCCAGATACGCCGCCCGCTCGGCCGGCGTCCCCGCGCCCGCCGCCGCGTCCGCCAGCGCGGCCGCCGCGTCCTCGCGCCGGCCGCTGTCCCGGTAGACGGCCGCGGCCCGCGCCAGCACGGCCGGCCCGGAACGCAGCTCGCGCAGCCGCTCCAGCATCCGCTCGGCCGCCCGGTGCTCGCCGAGCCCGGTGCAGGCCTCGATGAGCAGCGGATACGTCGCCCACCGCCGCGGCTGCGCCGCCAGCGCCGCCTCGCCCCACCGCCGCGCGCCGGGGAAGTCCCGGCGCGCGTTGGCCAGCGCGGCGAGTCCGGCCAGGGCCGGGGTGTTCCGCTTGGGCCGTACCGCCAGCGACCTCCGCAACGCCCGCTCCGCCCGCGGGTAGTACGCCGGGTCCGCGAGCCGCCGCCCCTGCTCCACGTAGGCCGCACCGAGCACCGCCCAGGACGCGGCGTCCTCCGGGTGCGCACGCAGCCGCCTCTCCCGCTCCGCGACCAGCTCCGCCAGGTCGGGCAGCGCGGCCGGCACCCCGGCGCCCACCGCCGCCAGGGCCGGCGCCCCCGGCGACGGCGCGGACGCCCCGCCGGGCCACTCCCACGGCAGCAGCGCGGACACCCCGCCGAGCACGGCGCACCCCGCGACGGCGGCGGTCACCACCCGCCGCACGCGCCCGCGGCGCTCCGGGCCGCCCTCCTGCCGCTCGGGGCCTTCCTGCTGGTTCTCCATGGCGCTCACTGTGCGTCAGCGGCCCGACCCCACCCGGGCAGGCGAAGGCCGCCGCCGACGGGGTTCACACCGATGGCCCCGGGTGCGACCCTGTGATCATGAGCCGTATCGAAGCGCCCAGCTCCGAGGACACCGCGACGACCGGCACCCTCGTCGACCTGCTGCTCGGCGGCCTCCCCGCCGAGGCGGTCCTCACCGACCCCGACGTCACCGCCTCCTACGCCCACGACATGGCGAGCTTCTGCCCGGCCGGCACCCCGGCCGTCGTCGTACTGCCCCGGACGACCGAACAGGTCCAGCACGTGATGCGCACCGCCACCGCCCTGCGCGTCCCCGTCGTCCCGCAGGGCGCCCGCACCGGCCTGTCCGGCGCCGCCAACGCCTCCGAGGGCTGCATCGTGCTGTCCCTGACCAAGATGGACCGCATCCTGGAGATCAACCCGGTCGACCGCATCGCCGTCGTCGAACCCGGCGTCGTCAACGCCACCCTGTCCCGCGCCGTCGGCGAACACGGCCTCTCCTACCCGCCGGACCCCTCCAGCTGGGAGATGTGCACCATCGGCGGCAACATCGGCACCGCCTCCGGCGGCCTGTGCTGCGTGAAGTACGGAGTCACCGCCGAGTACGTGCTCGGACTCGACGTGGTGCTCGCCGACGGACGGCTGATGTCCATCGGCCGCCGCACCGCCAAGGGCGTGGCCGGCTACGACCTGACCCGGCTGTTCGTCGGCTCCGAGGGCTCCCTCGGCATCGTCGTACGGGCCGTCCTCGCGCTGCGCCCCAAGCCGCCCCAGCAGCTGGTGCTGGCCGCCGAGTTCGCCTCCGCCGCGGCCGCCTGCGACGCGGTGTGCCGCATCATGGAGGGCGGCCACGTCCCGTCACTCCTCGAACTCATGGACCGCACGACCGTCAAGGCCGTCAACGACCTGGCGCAGATGGGACTCCCCGAGAGCACCGAGGCGCTGCTGCTGGCCGCGTTCGACACCACCGCCCCGGCCGCCGACCTCGCCGCCGTCGGCGCGCTGTGCGAGGCCGCCGGCGCCACCCAGGTCGTCCCCGCCGACGACCCGGCCGAGTCCGAACTGCTGCTGCAGGCACGGCGCCTGTCGCTCACCGCGCTGGAGGCGGTCCGGGGCGTCACGATGATCGACGACGTGTGCGTGCCGCGCTCCCGGCTCGCCGAGATGCTCGACGGCGTCGACCGGATCGCCGGGAAGTACCGGCTCACCATCGGGGTCGTCGCCCACGCGGGCGACGGCAACACCCACCCGACGGTCTGCTTCGACCCGGCGGACCCCGACGAGTCCCGGCGCGCCCGCGAGTCCTTCGACGAGATCATGGCCCTCGGCCTGGAACTCGGCGGCACCATCACCGGAGAGCACGGCGTCGGCGTGCTGAAGAAGGAGTGGCTGGCCCGCGAGATCGGGCCCGTCGGCCTGGAGATGCAGCGGGCCGTGAAACAGGCCTTCGACCCGCTGAACCTCCTCAACCCGGGCAAGCTGTTCTGACGCCGCCGCCCTCACCGGGCGAGCATCTGGGCCAGTTCGTCGTCGAGCCCGAGCCGCTCGCCCTCCGTCCCCGGCGGGACCACCCGCAGCGTGCGCTCCAGCCACGCCGACACCTGCGCCGCCGGGGCCTCCAGCAGCGCGTCCCCGTCCGGTGAGCTCAGCGCCATCAGCACGACACCGCGCCCCTCGGCCTTCGCCGGCCACACCCGCACGTCCCCCTGCCCGCACGGCCGGAACACGCCCTCCACGAGCAGGTCCCGGGCGAACGTCCAGTGCACCGGCCGCTCCGAGGTGATGTGGAAGGTGACGTGCACGGCGTACGGATCGCCGGTGAGGTACCCGAGCCGGGCCGGCACCGGGATCCTGTGCTCCGGCGACAGGACGAGCATCAACTCCAGTTCGCGTTCCACGACGGTGTGCATGGCGGTCCTTCCTTCCCCTGTCCGGCCGCCCGTGTGAGGGCCGGTCAGGGGAAGAGAGCGGGGGAGGGCGGCGCCATTACGCGTGTTCGCGGGATTTTTCGCGCGGGGCCGGTCGCCGCGTCCCGCCAGGGACTGGCCGAACTGGCCCCGCGCGGTCCGTAGCACATCAGTGCCCGAAAGGGGCGGGTCCGGCGGGAGCGGCCGTGCGGCGTGCGCTCGTCTGATAGATGTGGAGGCCCCCATTTGGCCCCCGAGCAGATACGGGACGACGGACATGAGCGCCCCAACCCCGGCCCCCGGTGACGACAGGCCCCGCGAAGGGTATTACCCGGACCCGTCCATTCCTGGATATGTCCGGTACTGGAACGGTGCCGCCTGGGTACCGGGCACGAGCCGTCCGGCGCCCAAGGACGGCGAGTCGCTCGCGCCACCGCCCGGGGCGGGGCCGGCGCAGCCCGCCGTCGCGGCCCCGTCGTCGGCCGCCTCCGCCGCGCCGGTCCCGTCGGCCTCGTCCGTCCCGCCGGGCGCCTCGGCCGCCTCGGTCGAGGAGACCGGCCCGCACTTCTTCGACGAGGACCCGGTCGAGGACCCGGCGGGGGATCCGGCCGCCGCCGGTGCCCAGCACGGCAGCCGTCCCGAACCGGCGTCCGCCTGGGGCGCCGACCGCTCCCGTCAGTCCGGCTTCGGCGGCGACCAGGACCGCCGCGTGTCGTGGGGCGCACCCCAGGGCGCCCAGGGCGCCCAGGGCGCGGCCCGGCCCGGTGCCGACCCGAGGGTCCCGCACGCCGACCGCGCTCCGGCCGGCGCGTCCGCCCGCACCGACGGCCCGGCCCCGGCCTCGCCGTCCGGCCCGGAGGCGGGTGCGGCGCCGGACGGCACGTTCGTGTTCCGCCGCCCGGCGGGGCAGGCCGAAGGCGGCAAGACGCCCGCGGCCGACGCTCCCGACGACGGCACGATGATGTTCCGCCCGGTGCCGCCGCGCACGTCCGGTCCCGGCGGCGGCCCGGGCGGCTCCGCCGGCGCGCCGACCGGCCCGGGCGGTTCCGGCAGCGGTTCGACGGGGGCCTCCGGCTTCGGCGGGCAGGGCGGTTCCGCGGCCCCGGTGGCGAACTCCGCGACCCCGGGCACCGGTTCGGCGACCGCGTCCGCACCGGCCGGTCCCGCCTTCGCCGGCCGGCCCGCCGCGAGCGGACCCGTGAGCGGACCCGTGAGCCCTCCGGCGGGGCCCGCCTTCAGCGCGCAGGGCGGCCCGGCCGGTGCCGCCGACGGCTCGGACCGGCCCGGCTTCGGCGCCGGTAAGGCCGCGGCCGCGCGGGCCGCAGCCGGGCAGGCGGGGGCCGCGGCCGCCGGTGCCCAGGCGTCCGCCCAGGCCGGCGCGGCCGCTCCGGCGGCCGTGCCCGGACCCGCGTCGAACCCCACCGTCCCTCCGCAGTCCGCCGGGCCCGGCGGACCGCAGCCGGCCGCTTCCGCCGCCACGCCCCTCAGCGCCGGTGCCGGCGGCGGCCAGTCGTCCTGGGCGCAGCAGGTGCACCGGCTCGCCGGGGGAGACGAGCAGCCCGTCGCCCCCTGGAAGCCCCCGGTCGACGACCCGTTCCAGGCGGTCGCCCGGCGCCAGGCCGCGGCCCGGCCCGCCGGTCTCGGCAAGCGGCTCGCCGCCCGGCTCGTGGACACCGTCGTCCTGCTGGGCGTCACCGCCGCGGCCGCCGTCCCGCTCGGCACCAGGGCCGTCGACCACGTCAACGACAAGATCGAGGCGGCCAGGCTCTCGGGCGAGACGGTCACGGTCTGGCTGCTCGACGGCACCACGTCCCTGTACCTGGGCATCGTGCTGGCCGTCCTGCTGCTCGTCGGCGTCGTGTCGGAGGTGCTGCCCACCGCCAAGTGGGGCCGCACCCTCGGCAAGAAGCTGATGGGCCTCGACGTACGGGACATCGAGGGCCACGAGGCCCCCGGTTTCGGCGCGGCCCTGCGCCGCTGGCTGGTCTACAGCGTGCCCGGACTGCTCGTCGTCGGGATCGTCGGCGTCGCCTGGTGCCTCTTCGACCGGCCGTGGCGCCAGTGCTGGCACGACAAGGCCGCGCACACCTTCGTGGCGGGCTGAGCGGCGATCGCGGCGGCACCGCCGCCGGACCGGAGGGGGACCGGCGGGAGACCGGGGTGGGACCACCGCCGGACCTGCGGGGGGACCGTGCCGGGTCCGTACCTCGGACGGGCGTCTGCCGGATGCGGAGCCCGGGGGTTCGCGGTCGACTCGGGCCATGAGCAGTGAACCGCCCCCCGGCTCCGGTCAGCATCCCCCCGACGACGACCCGTTCCGGAAGCGCCCCCCGGACGAGCCGCCGCCGTACCCGGGCGGTGGCCAGGGCGGTCCGGGCGGTCCCGCGGGTCCGGGCGGCGAAGGGGGAGGCGGGCAAGGCCCGGGCGGCGGTCCCTACGGCGGTCCCCCGGGAGGCGGCCCCTACGGCGGCGGTCCTTACGGCGGACCCCCGGGCGGTGGCCCCCCGAGCGGCGGCCCCTACGGCGGTGGCTCCTATCCCACCGACCCCCTGGCCGGCATGCCCCCGCTCGCCGACAGCGGCAAGCGCACGCTCGCCCGCATCATCGACATGATCCTGGTGGGTGTCGTGGTCTGGCTGCTCACCTGGGGCGTCGGCGTGAGCGAGTACGACCTGGACAGCGACCGCATCGAGATCAGCAAGTCCTTCTGGCAGTCGACGGTCGCCGCGGTGCTCTACATCGCCTACGACACCGCCTTCGTCGCCGGCTCCGGCCAGACCCTCGGCAAGAGGCTGCTGCACCTGCGCGTGGCCAACCTGGACAACGGCGCCACGCCCTCCGTGCAGACCGCGCTGGTGCGCGCGGCCGTGCTGTGGATCCCGTTCGCCTTCTGCTGCGCCTGCGTCTGGACCGTGATCGCGGGCGGCTGGAGCTTCTTCGACCGGCCCTACAAGCAGGGCCTGCACGACAAGGCGGCCAAGACGGTGGTCGTCAGCACGGACTGACGGTGCGCAGGGCGGTCAGGAGGCCGCCCGTTCCCGTACCTGCTCGGGGGCCGACGCGGCGACGGGCGCCCGTACCGGCTCCTGCGGTGCGGGGCGTTCCACCGCCGCCGGGCGTTGCCTGCCGGGCGGCGGCACCGTCAGGGCGACCAGCAGCCCGAGGGCGAGCGCCGCGACGGCGACGACCGCGATCCCCGCACCCGAACTCGTCTGTGACAGCAGCAGCATGGCGAGGGTCGAGAAGATCACGGTGCACGAACCGTAGGCGAGCTGTGCGGCAGTCGGACGGGGCATGGCCATCATGTCCTCGAAAGTGGGGGTCCACGGGGCGTCGGCCTGGCATTCCGCTGGCTTCCGGGCGTTCCGCCAAGCGACTCTAATCGGCAGGGTGCCCGAGCGGAACGAGCGGTAAGCGTGACCTAACCAACAAGGACGGTGCACAGGGGGCGCACGGATTCATGGCGTCCACCCAGTGGACATATGCACGCGCCCACTGCCGGATGGGCATCCCGTTGGTTGTCCGTAAAACGAACGCACACTCCGCATAGTGCAATTGACCTGTGCAAGTCAAGGTCTGTCTTTTCTGATGAACCTCTAGTCAAATGTCGTCACTTGACTACACGCGTTGATCACGCGCGCGCGGACCGTACCTGACCCGGGACCCCTTCCTTCCGCGCGCTCGAACGCGGGGGAGGAACTCAAGTGACCAGTAGACCCTGGACGTTCCGAGCGGCCGCCATCGGTGTGGCGCTCGCGGCGGCCGCCGCCACCGCCTCGACCCACGCGGTGGCCGACGACACCTCCGCCCCCCGGTCCACCACCGTGGACCGGAACGACCCGGCGGAACGCCACGGCGAAGAGCACGACCTCGAAGGCCCCCTGTCCAAGACGCAGGAGGCGCAGCGTCAGGAGGCCCTGCAGCAGGTCCTGTCCGGCAAGACCAAGGTCAAGAACCGTGACGGTTCGAAGGTCGTCCAGCTCAAGAGCAAGAAGGGCGACAGCAAGTACGTCGAACTCGGCCGCGAGAAGACCGACAAGATCTTCACGATCCTGGTCGAGTTCGGCGACAAGATCGACAGCCGCTATGGCGGCACCGCGGGCCCGCTGCACAACCAGATACCCAAGCCGGACCGCAAGAAGGACAACTCCACCGCCTGGCGCGCCGACTACGACCGGGACTACTTCCGGGATCTGTACTTCGGCTCGGGCAAGGGCGTCGACTCGGTCAAGACGTACTTCGAGAAGCAGTCCTCGGGCCGCTACTCGGTCGAGGGCGAGGTCTCCGACTGGGTCAAGGTGCCCTACAACGAGGCCCGTTACGGCTCCAACAAGTGCGAACCCGACAACTGCGCCTGGTACGCGGTCGCGGACGGCGTGAGCGCCTGGGTCGCCCAGCAGAAGGCGGCTGGGAAGACCGACGCGCGGATCAGGACCGAGCTCGCCGAGTACGACCAGTGGGACCGCTACGACCACGACGGCGATGGCGACTTCGACGAGCCCGACGGCTACATCGACCACTTCCAGATCGTGCACGCCGGCGAGGACGAGTCCGCGGGTGGCGGCGCGCAGGGTGAGGACGCGATCTGGGCGCACCGCTGGTACGCCTTCGGCACCGACGCCGGCGCCACCGGCCCCGAGAACAACAAGCTCGGCGGTGCGAAGATCGGCGACACCGGCCTCTGGGTCGGCGACTACACCATTCAGCCGGAGAACGGCGGTCTCGGCGTCTACGCCCACGAGTACGGCCACGACCTCGGCCTGCCGGACCACTACGACACCAACGCCGGCGAGAACTCCACCGGTTTCTGGACGCTGATGTCGTCCGGTTCGTGGCTGGGCACCGGCAGGAACGAGATCGGTGACCTGCCCGGCGACATGACCGCCTGGGACAAGCTCCAGCTGGGCTGGCTCAACTACGACAGGGCCAAGGCCGGCGTGGACTCCTGGCACAAGCTGGGCGTCGCGGAGTACAACACCAAGCACAAGCAGGCGCTGGTGGTGGAGCTGCCCAAGAAGGCGGTCACCACCGAGATCGTCACCCCCGCCGAGGGCAAGACCCAGTGGTGGAGCGGCAGCGGTGACAACCTCAAGAACACGCTGACCCGTTCGGTGGACCTCACCGGCAAGGCGAAGGCCGAGCTCACCCTCGACGGCTGGTACGACATCGAGGCCGAGTACGACTACCTCTACACCGAGGTCTCGACCGACGGCGGCGCCAACTGGACCGCCCTCGACGGCACGGTGGACGGCCGGCCGATCCCGCGCGACGGCAGCGACAAGCCGGCCCTCACCGGCACGGTCGACGGCTACAAGAAGCTCGCCTTCCCGCTGGACGCCTACGCCGGCAAGAAGATCGACCTGCGCTTCCGCTACCAGACCGACGGCGGCGTGGCCCAGAAGGGCTTCGCGGCCGACGCCATCACGGTGACCGCCGACGGCGCGCCCGTCTTCACGGACAACGCCGAGACCGCGGACGAGGCGTGGAAGGCCACCGGCTTCTCCCGCATCGGCGCGTCCTTCACCAAGGACTACGCGCAGTACTACATCGCCGAGAACCGGCAGTACGTGTCGTACGACAAGACGCTGAAGACCGGCCCGTACAACTTCGGGTTCACCGAGCGCCCGGACTGGGTCGAGCACTACGCGTACCAGAACGGCCTGTTGATCTGGAAGTGGGACACCTCCCAGGCGGACAACAACACCAGCCAGCACCACGGCACGGGTCTGCTTCTTCCGATCGACTCGCACCCGGCCGCGCTGAAGTGGTCCGACGGCACGTTGATGCGCAACCGCATCCAGTCCTACGACTCGCCCTTCAGCCGCTACCGCACCGACGGCATGACGCTGCACAACGGGGACGTGGCGAAGTACATCCCGGGGTCGAAGGGCGTGTCGGTCTTCAACGACCGGACGAACGACTACTACGACGAGTCGAACCCCACGGCGGGCGTCAAGATCACTGACACCAACACGAAGATCAAGATCCTCAAGGAGGCCAAGGACGGCTCGACGATCGAGCTGGAGGTCGGCCCCGCGGGTAGGTAATCCGCATCCTTGCAGGTCAGAACATGATCGGCGGTGACCCACTGGCGGGTCACCGCCGATCCGTGTTTAGGTGCGTCCTGTGGCTCTCTTATTGACACCGACCGACACGGGGGGATGACCGCATGGCCGCAGGAGGCTTCTGCAAGCTGCCGAACGGCACGGTGGTGGTGGCACTGAACCTGCCCAGCCCCGCCGCCCACGGCCCCGGCGCCGTCCGCGTCCTCGTCCACTCCGTGAACCGGGCCCGGGCCCTGACCAGGCTCCGCAACCTCGGTCTGCGCTCGGTCTACCTGCGCGGCAACGCCGCCCCGCCGACCCCGGACGAGATCACCGCGGTCCTCCACCACCCCGACGGCCTCATATGGCGCACGGCCCCTGGCAACGGTGTCGCGAGCAGCCCCGAGCTGGTCCAGGAACTGTGGCGCCCGATCAGAGCGCTGCTGAGGCGCCCGACGGCACAGGCGTAGCGACGTCGATGCGGACCACCGCCGCTGTGGCGCTGGCCCGCATCGGCACCGCTGTCCCGGTGGGCTGCTTCCGGCCTCTTACCTGAGCCCCGGCGGCGCTACTTCTTGCGCTGCTCGGCCTTCTCCTTGGCGGCGGCCACCGCGGCCGCCTTCTTCAGACCGGTGACGGTCGTGGTGAGCTTGCCCGGGCGGGTTGTGCCTGAGCTCTTGCGTATCTTCTCGGCCTCAGCGGAGGTCAGCGCCACGATGTTGGCCGAGGACGGCTGGACGGTCCCCTTGCCGACGAGGAACACGCCCTGGCTCCCGCCGACGGGGATCCAGAACGTGGGCACTGAAGTGATCCCGGGATGGTCCCCCGCGGCAAGCTGCGTCAGGTAAAGGGCGTACTGCTTGCCCACGCTGATCGGCGTGGTGCCCTCCATCGACACCGCGTCGGTGTCGATGTTCCCGACGACGATCTCGTCGCCCTCGGTGACGCCGAAGCCGCGCTTCATCATCCCCGAGACCCGCACCTTCAGGAACACCATCGGCATGCACTCGGTGTCGCCCGGCGGGTCGCCCGCGATCCCGGACGGCGTCGCCGTGGGGTCAGGTGCGCTGGTGGCCGACGGGTCGGGGTTGGTGTCCACACTGTCCGCCGCCGTCGGGTCGATGGCCGGCTCGGTGGTGGTCTCGCCGCCCTCGTCGCACTCCTTGGTCTGCACGCTCAGCACGGACCCCGTGATGGCGATGTCCGAGACGGTGGTGACTTCCTCGGCGCTGGCGTATTGGGCGTAGTCAGCCTCCACGTGGTCCCGGCCTGCGCCCTGGGACGACGACCCGGGACCCGAACAGGCCGTGAGACAGGCGAGAGCCAGGCCGACAACCGCGGCGGGCGTGCGCATGGTCTTCATCATGGTTTTCCTCGCTCGCCGTCAGTACTTCGCCTTGACGCCCTGGACATCGTCGTACCAGGGCCCGTCACCACCGCAGCCGAACTTACCCGTGCCCTGGCGCATAACGGCCGGGCCGGGATTGGAGCAGGTGAGGGAGACGTGGTTGAGGCCGTAGGCGTGGCCCAGTTCGTGCTCGGCCACAATTTTCTTCTCGCGGGCGGACAGGCCCCCCATGGTGCGAGTATTGAAGGAAATCTGTATCTCGTCGTAGAGCCAATAACCGGCTGTACAACCCTTCCACGTGGCGCGCGCCCAGTCGCTCCAGGCGTACGACTTGTCGCGCACCTCGATCTGGGGATCGCCGTTGCTTTTCTCGTACCGGAAGAAGCCGGGCGCGCTGGTGTCGTCCCAGCGGCCCTGTGCGCTGTTGAAAGCGTTGTAGTAGGTGCTGCTCACGTCGTAGTAGCGGTACGAGATGGGATCGTTGCCGCCCACGCCCCAGAAGGAGCCGCACAAGTGCGTGTACGCCTGCGCCGGAGTGGGCGTGGTGACGTGCACGGCGAGAAAGCCGGTGCACAGCAGGAAGACCTGCAGCAGGCGGGTGAGCGCCGATTGTCTGCGCTTGTTGTGATTCCGCAGAGCTCTGGTCATTGAGATGACTCCTGAACAGTCCTCGAAGAAGCCGGTCCGTTAGGTTGCGAATGCTCGAGGAACGGCGCCGTTTTGGGCACACCTGTAGAAGTCGGTTTTCTCGTTGAATGACCATCTTCCCCCGTCCCCCTGACTGCGCAGATACTACACAGTTTCTTCGATTGTCGACCATGGTCGAGCCATGGAGAGAGCTCGGAAGCTGCCTGTGTGTATATGGAATGCGGCTGTTCCGGTTGTGAATATGGGGCAATAGGGCTGCACTGAATGGGGTTAAATGGGAAAAGCGATACACGAAAAGGGCCGGAACGGCGCCGCGCGTCGCCTGCCCGACCTTTTCGTGACTGCTGGTTCGCTGGCCGTCCGGCGTCGGCAGTGGCTGCGGCGGGCTGCTGCCTGGCGGCGTGTGTGATCAAGTGGCTGACGCGAGCCGGCTTCTCCGGAAGGGCAGGCTGCTCGGTGCCGCGCCGGCGGCGAGAGCGGTCAGTGGTCGAGTCCGACCCGGCCCTTGGCGGCCTGAAAGCACTCCTCGACGCCGCACCGCATCGAGCACTGCCACGGCTCGCGGCCGCCGCGCCCTCTACGTCAGTCCGCACCACCCTCGACGATCACGCGGTGGTCGTTTGTTCCGCAGGCGGCTTCGGGCACGAGGAGCGCGAAGCCGAACCGGGATTCCTAGGTCAGGACCAGCCAGCGGCGGCCGTCGATCAGCTCTCGGGCCGCGTCGAGGTGGCCGGCGTGGCACGCAGTTTCGGCGATGACATGCAGCAGGACGTCGCGCAGGGTGTGCAGGTGCGGTTCGCCGAACAGGTCGCGGGGCCACCAGGCCAACGGGGCGTCGGCAGGGGTGGCGGTGATGACGGCATCGGCCAGTTCCGTCTCCTGCCGGTAGCGGTCGAGCACGTCGGTCGCCGGCACTTCCGGGGCTACCTTCCACGCTTCGTCGCCGCTCGTCAGACCGCGGATGACCTCCTCGTCCCCGGCGACGACCGCGCCGAACCAGAACCGCTCCACATCCAGCGCGAGGTGCTGGACCAGCCCCAGGAAGTGCCATCCGGAAGGCAGCACGGGCCGTCGCAGATCCTTCGCGTCGAGCCCGTCGAGAATGCCGAGAACGTGACGCCGCTGTCCGTCCAGGGCCCGGAGGAGCGCCCTGATCTCACTACCCGGAGTTGTTTCGCTCAAATTTTCGGTCATGGCCACCCATGATCCCCGGATCTCCGGGCCTCGTCACCGAGGCACGTGCCGCTGCCTCCGACAGCGGGTCGCGAAGCCGCACCGGAGTACTAGGGTCCGTCTTCAAACGGATCTTGCCCAGAGCAGGAACGATGCGAGGGTGACCGCTGCCTCGTACGGGGTGGCGGTCTTTTCGTATCTGGTG
>NZ_JBEXOM010000023.1:0-126686 GCF_040611555.1 Streptomyces sp. NPDC006624
GTGGCGGTGTGTCACCGCCACGGCCGCCGCCCGGGGCTCGGCGAGCCCTTCTCCGCCCCGCTACCGCACGCGTTCGGTGAGGACGCGCGGGGGCCACTGACCCGCGGCGAACATCCCGAGCGCGTGCGCCCGCGCCACCAGGGCGGGCCGGTTGGGCGCGTCGAAGCGCCGCAGCATCTGCCCGACGCGGTACTCGATTCCCTGGCGGCTCAGATAGAGACGGGAGGCCATCTGCACCGTGGACTCGCCACTCGCCACCCCCTCCAGCACCTGCGCGTCGAGGGCGTTGAGCACGGGCCCGCCGGACGCCGTGTCCTCGGGCCGGCGCAGGAAGACGACGACGCCGGCGATCTCACCGGAGGGATTCCTGACGGCGACCGCGGTGACGTCCACCGGGAATTCCCGGCCGGTGTCGTCGCGCCCCGTCACCCTTTCCGTGAATCGGCGACAACGCCCCGAGGAAAGGGCGGTGAACCGTTCCCGCAATCGAGCGGGAGCGGGAGAGCGGAGAAGGTCGACAAGACCGTACCCGCATATCTCGTCGGCACTCAGGCCGAATTGGCGGGCGAATTCGGGTTCCGCGGCCGTGACGACCAGGTCCCCGGGGGACACGTGGGCGGTGCAGGCACCCGCCGGGGCGGCAGTTCCCGGCGCGCCGCTTCCGGTCGGGTCGCGGCGGGCGGGGGCAGCCGGGGCGGCGGCGGTCTTCTTCTTGCGGGGCGAGGCGTCGGGGAAACTCGTGGTCGCCACGGACGTACCGTCCTTCTTCCTGCGCGTGGGGGGCTGGGAAGGGTGTGCGGACGCGGAACGGACCGATGCGCTGTACCGGGGTGTGGACGAGCGTCCGGTGACGGCACGCACCACCTCGCCGGTGGCCGGGCCGCGTGTCCGCGTCGTCCCGGGCCGGCCGGCGACGGGGCGCCGGACTCCCGGGTGGGTCAGGGTGAGCAGAGGAAGCGGCGCCGAGGCGGCCGGCATCTGACTGCCGTGGATAACGTTGTCATGGCCATTCGATCTCGGAGTCCGGTGTCGACGGCGAGCCACCGGGCGGACCGGCCGGCCGTACGTCCGGCCGTCGGCGGGAACCCGGTCGGGAACTGCGCGGCACGAAAACCTCCACATGACGAAGAGAGGGATCACATCAAGGGGGTGCCATCGAGATTAAGGCTCGACAACCCCTCTGGCAAGGGTTTGCCAAGTGACCTCGGCAACCTGTCAACTCCCTTGCGATCGGGCGGTATTCGGGCAGCGAAAGGCGCCATTCAGACATTCCCCGGGGAGTCCGGAACCGCCTCGTCGAGGGCCGGTTGACCTGCGTTTAACGGGTTGTCGCCCGTTGCCGCGCTTCCTAAAGTGTTGACAACCCGCGCGCCCGACCGGGCAGTCGGAGACGCCGCGGGGACCCTTTCGATCGCGCCAGGGAACAGAGGGGGAGATGCTCGAACAGCCGCATTTCGGCCGTCGGCTGAAGAGGCTCCGGCTGGCACGGGGCCTGAGCCAGGCCGGTCTCGTCGGTGAAGGCATGTCGACGGGATACCTGTCACGTCTGGAGTCCGGTGAACGGCCCCCCACCGAGCGTGCCGTGGCCTATCTCGCCCGCCGGCTCGGCGTCGACGCGTCCGCGCTGACCGGCCCGTCGGACGGCAGGTCCCTGACGGGGATCCTGGCCGCCGTGACCTCGGCCCCGCCCGGGACGGACGACACGGCGGCCCTGCTGCGCGCGGTGGAGGAGGACGCGGGCGAGGATCCCGCCGCCCGCTGGCAGGCGCTGTGGCTGCTGAGCAGCGCCGCCGGCCGGGACGGCGACTACGAGCTGAAGCGCACGCGGCTGCTGGAACTCGTCGAGCTGGGCGATCTGCTGGAGGCTCCGGAGCTGCGGGTCCGCTCGCGTGTGCGCTACGCCCGCTGCGCCCGCGCCCTGGGCGACATGCGCACCGCCGAGCCGGCGGCGGAGGAGGCGGTGTCCATCGCCCGGGCGGCGGAGCTGTGCGTGTCCGACACCCTGGCCGCCCTGATGGTGCTGATCAGCATCGAGACGGAGCTGGGCAATCTGGAGACGGCCGGCCGGCACGTGGTGGAGCTGGAGCGGGAGCTGCTGCCCCGGGCCACCGCCACGCAGGCGGCCGAAGCGCTGTGGACGGCGGCCGTGGTGAGCAACCGTCAGGGGGACGAGACCACGGCCTGGGCCCGTCTGGAGGCGGCCCTGGGCCTGCTGAAGGGCAAGGACGATCTGACCCTCTGGACCCGGTTGCGGGCCGCCGCCACCGCCGCCGCGCTGCAGATGTCACCGCCCCGGGTGGCCGCCGCCGAACGCTGGCTGGAGGAGGCCGCCTCCGTCCTCGACCTGATCGGCACCCCGCTCCAGTTGCAGGAGCTGCGGGCGCTTAGGGCCCAGCTCGCCTTCTGCCAGGGCCGGTTGGACGACGCCCGCGCCCTCACCCGGGCCCTGCTCACCGAGGAGGACCTGCGGCTGTCCTACCGCGACCGGGTACGGCTGTCGGTTCTCGACGGCAGGTTGATGATCCTGGCGGGCCGCGCCGACGAGGGCATCGCCGCCCTGCAACGGCTCGGACGGCAGGCGACGACGTCCGGCAACCTCGACCTGTCGGCCCACATCTGGCAGGCCCTGGCCACGACCCTGGCCGACGTCCGCTCCCCCGAGGCGAGGACGCCCACTCCGCAAGCGGACGTCCCCGGACAGCGCCGTTCCTCGGGCTGCTGAACGACCTTTGTGCGCTGGGCGGTTGGTCGCACACGGGCCTGGTTCACGCCGTCGCCGGGCCGGTCCCCTGCCGGTCGCGGCTTCAGCGCGACCGTCCCGGCCCCGGCGGACCGAACTCGCCACCGCCGGACGCCAGGTTCGCGGCCGGCACCCGCACGTGCGCCTCAGCCTCCCAGCTCGTCGAGACGCTCCGGCTCGTCGAGACGCTCCAGCCCGTCGGGGCGCGCCAGGTCGTCGAGACGCTCCAGGTCGTCACGGACCGACTCCCGCTCCCGCTCGGTGAGATGGACGGCGGCGGCCCGGGCGAGGGCGGACCTCGCGGTCTCCTCGTCGCCGAGACGCCCGGCGACATCCGCGCGCAGCACGAGGAGCCGGAGCAGCTGCACGGGCGTGGGCTGCTCGTCCTCGGCGCGCAGCACCCGGTCGATGATCCTCGCGGCACCCGCGGGATCCTCTCGGGAGTCCGCGAACAGGGATGAGTAGTGCAGGGCCCGGGGGAAGGTCCCCTCGGGTGCGGGCCGGTGATGCGCGCTCTGGCTCGTCTGCTGCCCGACGCGGAGGCAGTTGCCGCCGGGGTCGGTCACCAGGAACTGCCGCATGCCGTGCGAGGTGTCCGTCAGCCGCCCGATGCGCGGCAGCCCACGCGTCGGGACCCTCCCGTACGCCGCCTTGAGCCCGGCCCGGAAGACCTCGTGCAGCCCGTCGACATCATCGGTGCGCACGTAGCAGGTGCTGTACGACTCGGCCGGCTCGTACCGCTTCATCGCGAAGAAGTGGAGCTGGATGCCGCCACGTTCCACGACCGCGTACGGGTGGGGACTCCGCTGCTGGAAGGTCACCTCGAAGCCGAGGGCGGTGTAGAAGTCGAGAACGGGCTGGACGGTCCGGCACGGCAGGATCGGGATGGTGGTCTCCGTCATGCCGGACAGCCTAGTCAAACTTGACTAACAAAGGTGTCCGCTTGCCGGCTCAGGCGCTGGCCTGCTGGCGCCCGGCCATCTTCCGCGGTGCCGCGTGACGCCCGGGTGCCGCCGGTCCGGCGGGCTGCTGACGCCACACCCACCAGGACGTCACGGCCAGCAGAGCGGCGAAGACCGCCAGGAGCGCCACCGACACCCACATCTGCCGGCTTCCGGGGTCGCCCCATCCCGACGTCGCGGCCGAAGCCGCCCACAGGACGGCGCCCCCGGCGTAGAAGGTACGCATCCGGCGGAGCTGGCGCAGGGCTCGTACGGACTCGGTGTGATCGGTTTCGGGTGCCATGGCGACGCAGGTACCCCCGATCGCGTCCGGCACCCGACTGCGCACCGTCACAGAACCATCACGACGATCCGCCCCGGCGGCCGGCCCGGTCACCCCACGCTCCCTCAGCCGTCCACGCCGGCTGCCGCCCCGTCAGCCTGCCGCGACTCCGCCTCCCTCCCCCGCACCAGGACGGCAAGGGTGCTGCGCGCTTCACGCCGGAGCGTGCGCCGCCGGGCGAAGGTCGCGGTCAGAGCGAGAATCGAGACGGTGCCGCCGTAGCACAGGGCAGCGATCGAGGAGAGGAGCCCGACGGTCATCGGGCACGCACCTTTCTTCCCCCGTCCGGCCGCCCGGCTCACAGCACAGGGCGGGCATCGATGCGCTTCTCCTCCACCATACGGGTGTCGTCAACTCCCTCCGTGGAGGGGCAGGTTGTCGGGACGGATAAGGCGTCACGCCACTTCCGCGTTGTCCCTCGCCAGCGCCCCGCGCAGCCAGTCGTCCGCGGAGCCCGGGGTCGGCTCCGGGGGGCCGGCCGGTGGGGTGAGGACCTCGGCCGTCAGCTCCCAGTACCGGTCCAGGCGCGGGTCGGCCGCGAGCTGCGTGGCCAGTGAGCGGCGGAAGTCGCGGGTGTCCCGGCTGCCGTGGGCGCTCGCGTACGCCGCGACATAGGCGTCCAGCGCCTCCCCCGGGTACGGGTCGCGTCCCCGGCGCAGTTGCGGCGCGGCGAGTTCGAACGCCTCGGCCAGTCCCGCGTACAGCACGGCCGCGCCGCGGGCTCCGGCCACCCGGTGCACCGCCGGCTGGGGCTGCCGGCCGTCCGGGCAGGGGGCCGTCGTCATCGCGTGGAGCCGGGCGAACGCGAGGACCTGGGTCGGGGACGGCTCGTCGGGCGGCTGCGGGACGGCCGCCTCCAGGAACGCCGTCGTCGCCCGGGCCGGCATCCGCGCCGGCAGCCAGGCGCGCCAGAAACGGGCCAGCGGGGCCGTGCTCGGCGGGGTGCTCACGGCAGCGAGCAGCCGCAGCCGGCCGGCCCGCTCCGCGGGCGGGCACTCGCCGACCAGCCGCAGCGCCGCCTCCCGCCAGCGCATGGCCCTCATCTCACTGCCCAGCTCGCGCAGGCGGCCCGCGACGGCGTCCTCCAGCACGCGGCCCGCCGCGTCCCCGTCCTCGACGACCCGGCGCACCTCGGCCAGCGACAGGTCGAGTCCGCGCAGGGAGCGGATCAGCCTCAGCCGCTCCAGCGCCCGGGGACCGTAGCGGCGATGCCCGCCGCCGCTGCGGGCGGACTCGGGCAGCAGGCCCCGGTCGGAATAGAAGCGGACGGTCTTGACGGTGACGCCCGCGCGCTCGGCGAGTTCACCGATGCTCCAGAACTGCTCAGGTGACGTGGACAGTTGAACCTCCCTCCGGGGGAGTTCCTACGGTACCGGCGCGCGGACCGGGCGCAGGCCCCGTCCGCGGACCATGGCGTACGCGAACGGCGCGGCGTCATGCGTACTCGGGGAGGAGTGATCCATGACGGTGTTCATCATGGTGGCGGGTCTGTTCACCGGCGCCCACGTCTGGCGGGAGACGGCCGCCCGGCTGGCCGAGGCGGGCAGTGGGGTGCAGGTGCACGCGGTGGCGCTGACGGGACTCGACGCGGCCGCGGCCGCCGGGTCGCCGCCCGTCGATCTGGAGACGCACGTCCAGGACGTGATCGCGGCGATCGACGCGGTGGACCCCGGACACGAGATCGTGCTCGTCGGGCACGACTACGGCATCCACCCCGCACTCGGAGCCGCGGACCGGCGCGCACGGCGCGTCGCCCGCATCGTGTATCTGGACTGCGCGATGCCGCGGAACGGGGTACCGGCGCTGGCCGCCGTTCCGGACCAGGAACTGCGCGGGCAGCTGGCCGAGCGGGCCCGGCTCACGGGGCGGGAAGGTGAACTGGCGCCGCCTGCCCGGGACGAGTGGGCGCGCTGGGGCAGTACCGCCGGTGTCCCCGACGCGGCGCTGGACCGGTTGACCGCCCTGGCCGCGCCGCAGCCGATGGGCACCCTGGTGCAGCCGCTGCGGTTGACCGGAGCGGCGACCGCGGTGTCCGTCACGGGCGTGCTGTGCACCCGCAACGGCGCCGGTATCGACCTGGTGCAACAGCTCGTCGACCTCGGGGACCCGGCGCTGGCGGTGCTCGCCGAACCTCAGGTCGGTTTCTTCGAACTGCCCACCGGGCACTGGCCGATGCTGTCCTGCCCGGCCGCACTGGCGGACGTCCTGCTGCGCGCGTCGGCCGGCGAGGGACACCGTCTGCGACCGGCCGGGAGCGGCGCGACCCCCACCCATCTGCGCCCCTTCCCGGTGGACGTTCCCGAGCTGCCCCGAGACCGCAGGGGACACGTCGACCTGTACGTTCCCGACTCCGAAGAGCCGCTGCCGGCCGTGGTGTTCGTCCACGGCGGCCCGGTGCCCGCCGGGGCCCGTCCCACACCCCGCGAGTGGCCGACCCTGGTGGGACACGCGCGTCTGGCGGCCGCCGAGGGCGTGGCCGGCGCGACCCTCGACCATCGCCTGCACGACGTCGCCGACTATGAACGCGCCGCCGCGGACGTCGCCGCGGCGGTGGACCTGGTGCGGGCCGATCCCCGGGTGGACGGCGACCGGGTCGCCCTGTGGTTCTTCTCCGGCGGCGGTCCGCTGTCCGCGGACTGGCTGGCCGAACCCCCGGCCTGGCTGCGCTGCGTGGCCGCCTCCTACCCCATCCTGGCGCCGCTGCCCAACTGGGGTCTGGCCGGCAGCCGGTTCCACCCGGCCCGGGCCGTCGCCGGCGCGGGCTCGCTGCCCCTCGTCCTGCTGCGCGCCGGGCTGGAGTCACCCGAGATCGCCGCCACCGTCGAGGCGTTCGTCACCGCGGCCGAGGCCTGTGCGGCGCGGCTGGAAGTGGTCGACCTGCCCCGCGGTCATCACGCCTTCGAGACGATCGACCCGCCCGAGGACACCGTCCCGGCCCTGCGCCGGGCGATGGCGGCGGTGGTCACCCACCTGAGGAGCTGACCCCGGGCGCGCGGCCGGAGCCGTTCGCCACCCGGCGCCGTCCGGAGGACGGGGCCGGGTGAGCGGAGGTGCGCCTCGCGGGGCGGGGACGGCCGGTGAGGTCCCGGCACTCCCCCGCCCCGCGAGGCGGCGCTCACACGCGGTCGGCCGCGATCAGGACGTACTGGAAGGAGCCGTCCCGGTACGACTCGATGAACGCCTCCTCGATCCCGGTGACCAGCGAGGAGGTGGCCCGCAGTTCCCAGTAGGGCAGGGTGTCCGGGGTGAGGTCGATGACGGTCTGCGGCACGAGCCGGTTGTCGGCCATGGCGCGCAGATACTCACGGCGGGAGTGGATGTTGCACTCGAAGTGGGCGTTGATCTGGGAGACCCACTTGGACGGCTGGCCGTAGCGGGGGTTCCAGCAGCCGGTGATCGTCACGTACCGGCCGCCCACCTTCAGGAAGCGGGCGTGCTCGGCGAACAGGTCGTGGAGGTCGACGTACATGGTCGACTCGTTGTTCCACGAGGCGGTGACGCTGCCCTTCTCCAGGGCCGTGTCGAGCATGTTGCACACCCGGGACCGGACGTGGTCCTCGATCCGCAGTTCCCGTGCGCGCCGGTTGCCGAAGTCGGCCTGGGCGGCGGACAGGGTCACGCCCTCGACCCTGCAGCCGAAGCGGCGGTGCGCCATGACCATGGAGCCGCCGCGCCCGCAGCCCGCGTCGACGAGGGTGTCGTCGGGCCCGACCGGGCCGAGGTGGTCGAGGAGGAACTCCGCCTGGGCCGACTCCAGCCGGTGCAGCTCCGCGATGAGCTTCTTCTCGTACTCGCTGTGCGCCGGGTCGCCGAGCGCGGCGTGGTCCACGGCGCCGATGCCGTAGTGGTGGTGGTAGAGCCCGTCCACGTCACCGAGGCGGAGATTGACCGGCCGGGCCTCGTTGTTCCAGTAACGGGCGATGTCCCGCTGGTACGGCGTCGCGGGGGCCGGGATCTTCGCGGTGACGGTGGAGGTCGTTTCAGCGGTCACAGAGATGTCCGTTCCTTACCAGAAGTCGGGCAGGCTGTAGCGGTAGGTGTTGGTGCGGTGCCAGTCGTGGTTGCCGTCGACCCAGGCGGCCACGCCCTTGAGGAAGCGCAGCACCGGGGGCAGGGGGCAGGCCGCCGCGAGGTCGGCCGCGGCGGCCTCGAAGGCGTGCATGAGTTCGTTGTGGACCTCGACGGCCTTCAGGTACGCGTCGCGCTCGCAGAGCCGCTCGCGTTCCGCGATCACCACCGGCAGGTTCAGGTGGCGGCCCGGGCTGTCGAGTTCCTTGGTGTACGAGTAGAGGTCGTTGACGATGGTGGTCGCGTTGCCGGCGAGCGCGATGACCCGCTGCATGTCGGGCCGGGCGTGCAGGTCCGCGGGCAGTTCGTAGCCGCCGACGGTGTCGGTGATCGTGGGGCAGGGGCGGAAGTTGTTGAACTGGCGCATCGCCAGGTACTCCCACACCTCCGGCACGTGACCGGTCTGCGCCCAGGCGGCCTCGGCGAGGTAGCCCAGGTGCAGCCGGGCCATGTCGTGCCGGTAGCGGTCGGCCTGGGACGGCGTGGCCGCGCGGACGAAGTAGTCCATCGCGCTGCGGTACGCCCGGCGCGGGGCGTCCGAACCGAGCGACTTCTGCCAGGCCGGCGCGTACTCGGCGGTGGTGTGGAGGTGGTCGAGGGCGGTGTGGGCGAGGAGCAGGCGCCCGCCGAGCCCGACGGGTGATCCGCCGTGGTCCTCGCAGTAGCAGTCGTCCAGCGCGTTCTCCGCGACCATCAGCCGGGTGGCGAGCATCAGATGGTCGGCGGTGGGGGCGTCGGGATGGCAGGCGACCATGTAGCGGCCGAAGGAGAAGCCGTCGAACTGTCCCTCCCATTCCTCGGGATAGAGCCGCACCTCGTCCTCGGCCCAGCGCTTGATGCGGCGGCTCACCTCCTCGACGCGTACGGGATCGGGCTCCGGGACCGGGTGGTGGTACAGGCCGGGGACGGCCCGCCCGGCGGCGGGCCGGGCGGGGGCCTCGGGCGCCGGGTCCGGGAGCGGGGGTGCGAGGGCGCGGGCCGGGGAGAGGGACTCCGTGCCCAGTCCGGTGGGTCCGCGCAGGATCCGCCGGAGGGCGGCCGTGGTCGCGTCGGGCGTGTCCGGTACGGCGCCGTCGGGCGTCGGGGCAGGTGGTGCCGGTACGGCGCCGTCGGGCGTCGGGGCAGGTGGTGCCGGTACGGCGCCGTCGGGCGTCGGGGCGGGTGGCGGGTCGGGGATGGTGACCGGCGGATGCAGTGCGGCCAGGAAGTGCCGGGCCGTCGGTGTGACCGGTTGGCCGGGGGCCGGCGGAGTGGGAGCAGGCGGCGCGGCGGGGGGCGGCGTCGGCCGCCGTTCGGGGGGACGTGGTCCGAGGGGCCCGGCGTGGGGCATCGGCGGCTCCTTGCTGCTGCGGCGGAGTCGGCGCTCCGTTGCGTGCGTGGGGGGTGGGTGACGGGCGCGGACCCGCCGCGCGTGTGAGGGCGTCAGTGCGGCCTGGGGGCGATCTGCACGTTCTCCATCACGCCGAGGGCGTCGGGTAGGAGCACCGCGGCGGAGTAGTAGGTGGTGACGAGGTAGGAGAGGATCGCCTGCTCGTTGATGCCCGTGAAGCGCACGGAGAGCCCTGGTTCGTACTCGTCGGGCAGCCCGGTCTGCCGCAGGCCGATGACGCCCTGGTTCTCCTCGCCGGTGCGCATCGCGATGATGGAGCTGGTCTGCTCCTTGCTGATCGGGATCTTGTTGCAGGGCAGGATGGGGACACCGCGCCAGGCGGGGACGGACTGCCCGCCGAGGTCGACGTGGTCGGGGTACAGACCGCAGGCGTTGAATCCGCGCCCGATGGCGGCGATGGTCCTGGGGTGGGCGAGGAACAGCTTGGTGCCGCGCCGGCGGCAGAGCAGGTCGTCCATGTCGTCCGGGGTCGGCGGGCCGGAGCGGGGCTGGACGCGCTGCTTGAAGTCGGCGTTGTGCAGCAGCCCGAACTCGCGGTTGTTGATCAGCTCGTGCTCCTGGCGCTCGCGCAACGCCTCGATGGTGAGCCTGAGTTGCTCCTCGGTCTGGTCCATCGGGCCGTTGTAGAGGTCGGCGACCCGGGTGTGGATCCGCAGCACGGTCTGGGCGACGGAGAGTTCGTACTCGCGCGGCTCGAGGTCGTAGTCGACGAAGGTGCCCGGCAGTTCGGCCTCGCCGGTGTGGCCGGCCGAGAGGGCGATCTCGGCCTCGCCGTGCTTGTTCTGCCGCTGCCGGGTGCGCGAGCCGTACGCGTCGAGGTGCGCCTGGAGGCCGGGCGCGCAGGCGCGGACGGCGGCGAAGTCGGAGCGGGAGAGCGTGAGGAGGGTGCCGGGGGTCTCGGCGGTGACCGTGACGTCGTGGCGCGCGTCGGGATCCAGCAGCGCGTTCTCACCGAAGTGGGCGCCGTCCGCGAGCACCGCGACGGCGATCTCCCCGCCGTATTTGCCTTCGGTGGTCTGGCGTACCCGCCCGTGGGCGATCAGGTGGATCCGGTCCGCGGGGCTGCCGCGCTCGGCGAGGACGTCGCCCGCCGCGAAGTCGCGCTGCGTGCAGCGGCCGGCCAGGGCTTTGAGGACGTCCCCGTCCTCGAACCCGCGCAGAAGGGCCAGTTCAGCGAGTTCCCCGGGGATCACCCGGACCGTGGCGCCCTCCTGGACGAACTCGATCCGCCCGTCGCCGAGGGTGTGCCGCAACCGCCGGTTGACCCGGTAGGCGCCGCCGTCGGCCTCGACCCAGGGCAGCATGCGCAGCAGCCAGCGGGAGGTGATCTCCTGCATCTGCGGGGCGGACTTGGTGGTGGTGGCGAGGTTGCGGGCGGCGGCGGTACCGAGGGACTGCTGCGGCGCCTCGGGGGTGGTCCGGGCTTCCGGGCTGCTGTCGACGGTCATCGGGGGGAGTTTCTCCTTGCACGACGGGGCGTCCGGCACACATGAGCACGCCGACCGGGAGCCAGGGAGGAGTGGGCATCGAGAGGGATCGCGGCGATCCGCCTACCTGCAGAAAGCTAACCCCGGGCGGACCCCGTCCACCGGGCGGAGCGAGATCCTTCCTTCGAAGCAGTGACAATCAACCCCCTGCGGTTTATGGGCCGGTAAGAGGACATAGCCCCTGCCTCACCGGGCCGCGACACCCGGCATCGGACCGACCGGGACCATCGGCGCCTGGGTACCGTGACCTGCACCGTTCACCCGAAAGGGTCAAAGCTGCCGTAAAGACATGATCGGGCGCATACCCGGCCATCAGCCGGTGAGACATCCGGCATGACCGAACCCCTGCCGTCCGGCCCTCCCTCCGCTCACGGCCGCCCGCGCTCCTCCCCCGTCGTCTTCACGGCCGACTTCGCCTCCACCACGCAGTGGGTCGCGGGCCGTTCGTGGGCCTATCCCGGCGGGGGCCCGGTCAATCCGCGCGACGACAAGCTGGACTACCTGGTGGCCGACGCCGCGTACAGCCGCTCGGGCGTCTTCCGGGCCAGGCGACGGCAGGACGGGCGGTGGAACACCGGGCTGCTCACCACCGAGGGCAGCGAGGAGGGGTTCACCGTCCGCCCCGGGGACGTGCTGGAGGCGCGGGTGCGGCTGCCGAGGGAGATCGGCGCCTGGCCGGCGATCTGGACCTGGCGGGACGGCGATCAGGAGATCGACGTCTTCGAGTACCACCCGGACAACCCGGACCTGCTCGAATTCACCAATCACGTGCGCGGCACGAACCGCTACCACCACGACGACGTGGTCGGCCCCGGAGCGTGGATCGACCTGCGCACCGTGTTCGGCGCCCGCTCGGTGGAGTGGTGGCTGAACGGCACGCGCGTCTTCGCCGACGGACGGGGCGTGGGCCGCGGCTGGCACGCCTACCTCATCGTCAACCTCTCGGTGTGCGCCGGGCGTTACCACCCTCCGCCCGAGCCGCGGACGACCGAGATGTCGTACGAGGTGAGCAAGCTGGTCGTACGCCGCCCCACGACGGCCGGCGCCGCGACGGCGGAGGAGGACGCGACGCCTTCATGACGGGGCACGGACGGGTGGGGCCTTCTCCGCCTTCTCCCCGTGCACGGCTGCGTACTCGGCCGCGAGCCAGGGCCCGAGGTCGTCGACCAGCATGGCGAGCACCGCCGGTTCGGGTGAGGGCGTACGACCGACGGCCGCGGCGACACGCATCTGCGCGGCGCGCTCGGGATGGTAGCGGCCGAAGATCTCCGCGGACCGGTCCAGGTCGCTGGTCCAGCCGCCCCACCGGGGCATGACCAGAGTGAATCCCGTACGGACGAGACGACGGCCCACGGCACGGCTCAGGATCCGGCGATCGGCGTCCGTGGCGGCTTCGGCCACCTTGGCACGCCAGCGCGGCAGCACACGGGCGAGGTCGCCGTTGGTCTCCCGCGCGAGCAGGGATGTGGGGCGGTAACGGGGCAGTTCGCGCGCGAGGTCAGGACCCAGCAGCGAGGTGCAGAGGCAGGCGGTGAAGAATCCGCCGTCGTGGAGCTCGGCTTCGCTGAGCAGAAGCCGCACGCTGGTCAGCAGGATCCCGACGCCGTCGATCTGCGGGAAAGCGCTGTCGAGTGCGGCCTCGATCGCGTCGGCGCCGGCGCGATCGGCCGCCGTGGGCTCGTCGTGGAGGGCGAGTTGAAGGTCGAGGTCGGAGACTCCGGGGAGGGCGGTCCCGCGGGGGATGCTGCCGTAGAGGTACGCGCTGTGCAGGCGCGTTGTGCCGAACTCCGCGGTGATGTGGGCGCGTGCCGCGTCGACGACGGGCACGAAGGCCGCCGGCACCCGGTCGAGAGCGCCTTCGCGTGCGATCGTTCCGTCGGGCTCCAGTCCTCGTTCCTCCATGGGTCCACTGTGCCCTGTTCCCGGCGCATGGGGAGGCGGCCCGCACGGCCGCGGCATGCCCCTCCACCGCCGCTGCCTGTCGGCGCCTCTCCCGCTATCGAAGCGCATCGACAGCGTCACCGGCCCGACAGGCCGCCGGCCGTATCCGGTGACACCATCCTCTCCTGCTGTCGCAGCCCTTGTTCCGCCGGTAACACCTCCACTAACTTCACCCGGTGAGTGAAGCGCTTCGACGCTCGGTCCGTTCACGCCCAACCGCACGCCCCACCCACCGAAGGGAACGGCCCGTGAAGGACTTACGGCACCCGCACCACCGCAGCCGCGGCCCCGGACGTCTGGCCGGGCTGCTGCTGACGTTGCTCGTCGTCCTGGGAATGACCGGCGGCACCGCCCTCGCCGCCACCGACACCTCCGCGCACCCCGTGCGGCCGAAGGTCCGGGTTCCGGCCTCCGCCATGGACGCCGTAGCCGCGATGTAGCCCAGCTGGAATTTGGGCAACACCCTGGACGCCATCCCCGACGAGACGTCCTGGGGCAACCCGCCGGTCACCCGGGAGTTGTTCGCCACCGTCCGGGCGAAGGGCTTCCGCAGCGTCCGCATCCCGGTGACGTGGAAGGACCACCAGTCCGCCACCGCCCCCTACACCGTCGACGCCGCGTTCATGAACCGCGTCGAGCAGGTGGTCGACTGGGCGCTCGCCGAAGGGCTCTACGTCGTCCTCAACGTCCACCACGACTCGTGGCAGTGGATCGCGGACATGCCCACCGACCACGACGAGGTGCTCGCGCGCTTCGACGCGACCTGGACCCAGATCTCCGCCAGGTTCCGGGACGCGCCGCGGACGCTGCTGTTCGAGAGCGTCAACGAGCCGGTGTTCAACAACGCCACCGAGGCGCAGAAGAAGCAGCTCCTGCGCGAGCTGAACACGTCCTTCCACAAGGTCGTCCGCTCCTCGGGCGGCGGCAACGGCGATCGTCTGCTCGTGCTGCCCACGGAGGGCTGCACACCGTCCCAGGCCCTCATGGAGGACCTGTCCGCCACGATGAGCGCGCTGCGGGACGGCAACCTGGTCGCGACCGTGCACTACTACGGCTACTGGCCGTTCAGCGTGAACATCGCAGGGGGCACCCGGTACGACGCCACCGCGCAGAAGGACATGACCGACGCCTTCGCCCGCATGCGCGACCTGTTCGTCGCCCGGGGCGTCCCGGTCTACCTCGGTGAGTACGGCCTGCTGAGCTACCCGGACTACACCCGCCCGGACGCCGTGAACCGGGGCGAGGCACTGAAGTACTTCGAGGACTTCGGCCACCAGGCGCGCCGCAGCGGGGTCACCACCGCCCTGTGGGACGCCGGTTCGTTCGTCGACCGCACCACCCTGCAGTGGCGGGACCCGGGCATGATGGATCTGATCAAGTCCAGCTGGACGACCCGCTCCGGCACCGCGTCCGCCGACGCGGTCCACCTGCCCAAGTCCGGTGGGATCGCTGCCCGGTCGCTCACCCTGAACCTGAACGGCACCGCCTTCCGGGATTTGCGGCAGGGAGGCAGCCCGCTGGTCCCCGGCCGGGACTACACCGTCTCCGGCAGCCGGCTCACGCTGACGGCGACCGCACTCACCCGGCTGGCCGGTGACCGGGCCTACGGGGTCAACGCGACCCTGCAGGCGAGGTTCTCCCAGGGCGTCCCCTGGCAGATCGACGTCATCACCTACGACCCGGCGGTGCTGTCGGACGCGACCGGAACCACCGGCTCCTTCGCCGTCCCCACGCGGTTCCGCGGCGACAGGCTGGCCACCATGGAGGCCACGTACGCCGACGGCAGCCCGGCCGGTCAGACCGACTGGACTCCGTATCAGGAGTTCAACCGGGCCTTCTCGCCTGACTACCCGGGCGGCCGGATCATCCTGACGTCCGGCTTCCTCGGCGCACTGCGCGACGGCGCTCCGGTGACGCTGACGTTCCATTTCTGGAGCGGCACCGAGGTCACCTACCAGGTCACCAAGTCGGGCAGTTCGGTCACCGGCACGGCGTCCTGACCGTAAGCAGCCCTCCGGCGGTGGTCACGGGCCGGTGCCGCGACCACCGCCGCCGGTGTCCACGAGCTTCTCGAAGAAGAACTCGTGCTTGAGGAACGACACGTCGTACTCGGCTCCCGGATACGGCGGGATGAGCTGGGCCGCCTGGAACAGGCGCCAGCCGTCGCGCAGGGCGGCCAGGCCCGTCCCGTAGGGAGGCTCGTCGCTGTCGCCCGTGGTGGGGGACGTGCGGCCGGTGCCGTCGTAGAGCGACCAGCCGACGACCGGGGCGTCCAGGGCCGACGAGTCCAGGTACAGCACCAGCACCTGCTGGCGGAGCGCGGCGCCGGCCGGGGCGGGGGTGAGCGTGCTCATGCGGGGACCTCCTGCGGCCGGTTGGAGACGCGGGTGACCCAGTGGTCGAGGTCGAAGTCCTCGTCACCGGTCAGCGCCCGCCACAGCAGGACGCGGTTGTACAGCTCCAGGCGTCCCGTCGCGGCCTCGTACCAGGGGAAGAGGGTGTTCAGCTCCCGCGCCACACGCGGGTCCGCCAGGTCCGAGGTGTCCCACAACCGCCGCTGGCGCACCGTCGGATTGAAACGGATCTTGAACATGTAGCGGCGTACCGCGCTGTCGTTGCGTCGGCCGCCGTGCCACAGTCCGTGGTGCAGAAACACCACGGTGCCCGCCGGGCAGACCAGCCGGCTCTGGCCGCGCAGGTTCTGGTAGCGGCCGGTGTCGCTCTCGTTCGTACGCCGCAGATGACTGCCGGGCACGCTGAGGGTGCCGCCCATCTCCAGCGTCACGTCCTGCGGGTAGTACATGAGCTGCACGTCGAACGCGTCGGGCCGCACGTCGATGACGGCGTCCCCGTGCAGCGGCTGCGCACCGCCCTCGTGCGGCTCCCGGACGTGCACGAAGTGGTGGTCGACGTGGGGATCGGGTCCGACGAGACTGCGCAGGGCGCCCGCTATCGCGGGCAGTTCGACCAGGCGCCGCGGGAAGGATCCCGCGGGGTAGGCGTCGGGGACCGGCGTGCCGTACGGCACCGGTGGGATGCCTGTGTCGAAGACCTCGACGGCCTCGGCGTTCATCTCCGCGGGCACCACGGCGTCCATGCGCAGCGAGCCGTGGGCGACGAAGTGCGCCATCCGCACCGAGCTGAGCAGGTGCTCTCGGGGTGTCGTCATGGCCACCACGGTAGGGAGGCGACCGCGTCCGGTGCGTGGGCCAGGCTCACCCACCACTGGTAGGTTTTCACCATGCGTGAGGCCGTGGTGCGTCTGGACGAGCCGCCCGTCGTGGCGAACGTCGGCGTCGGAGTCCACGGCCCGGCCGGGCACACGGACGTGTTCCGCCTGCCGGACCTGTGGCAGCTGCATCTGTACCGGTACGAGGCGGACCTCACCGTCGACGGCACGCACCACAGCGTCCGCCCAGGCCGGGTCAGTCTCGTACCGCCCGCCACGACCGTCCGGTACCGCTACCGGGGCCGCTCGGAGCACCTGTACGCCCATCTCCGGCTGCCCGCCACCGGCGAACCCCGCACGGTGCCGGTGATGCAGGACGCGGGCCCGCAACTGCCCGCGCTGTCCGCCCTGATGCTCCAGGCCGTCACCGCCTGGCCGAGCACACCGGTCCGGGCCGCGGCCGAGGTCTGGGCCGTCCTGTGGCGCGTCGCCCACCTCGCCCCGCCCGCTCCGCAGGGTCACGCGGACGGCGCGCACCCCGCCGTCACCGCCGCGATCTCCCACATCGAGTCCCGGCTCGCCGACCCGCTCACGGTCCCGGACGTGGCCCGCGCCGCCGGGGTCTCCCACAATCACCTCACCCGGCTGTTCCGCGCGGCGACCGGCGACACGGTCGTCGGCTACATCCGGCAGCGCCGCCTGGAACGCGCCCGCCATCTGCTGCGCGAGTCCACCCTCTCCATCTCCGCGATCGCCGCCTCGGTGGGCATTCCCGACCTCCAGGCCTTCAACAAGGCCTGCCGCCGCGAGCTGGGTGCCTCACCCCGGGCCGTGCGCGGTGCACCGGGCACGCCCGGGACAGGGCGCGGGAGCGGGAATCCGCCCTGACGGCACCTCATGCCGTCCGTTCCTCGATGCGGTGCCGGACGTGGTCGGCGAGTGCGCTCAGCCGCCCGGAGGGCACCGCCCGGGGCGCGACGGGCGCCCGGATCCGCCGGGCCGGCGCGGGCAGTGCGGCCAGCTCCGCCGCGCAGCGCCGACGGCACTCGTCGAGGGTGGGCCTGCCGCCGGTGCGCCGCCCGCCCCGCATCACCGTCTCCAGCAGCGGCCTGCCGCCGTCGGGGGGCTCCTCCTCGGCCAGGGCCGTCACGTCGGCGTATCCGGGACGGCGGAACACCTGCTTGCGGCCGGGTGCCGTGACCTTCGCCGACGACAGCTTCATCACCGGCTGGCCGTCGTACTCCACCATCTTGTACGCCGAGTCGAGAAACGGTGCGTCGGCCGAGACGCCGACGCGGGTGCCGACGGCGTACGTGTCGATCGGTGCCCCGGAGCGGACCAGTTCGTCCACCGCGTACTCGTCTAGACCGCCGCTCACGGTGATCCGTACGTCCGGCAGGCCCGCGTCGTCGAGGACGGACCGAGCCCGTGCCGCCAGCGCCCCGAGGTCGCCGCTGTCCAGCCGTACGGCCGAGCCGGGCCCGCGGTCCAGGTCCTTCAGGACACGCGCCGCGACACGGACGCCCCGCTCCGTGTCGTAGGTGTCCACCAGGAAGGTCACCGGCCCGGGATGCGACCGTGCGAAGGCACGGAAGGCGTCCTCCTCCGAGGCGAACGCCTCCACGTACGAGTGCGCCATCGTGCCGACGGCGGGCAGGCCCAGGGTGGTGGCAGCGGCCACGTTGCTGGTCCCGGCGAAGCCGGCCAGCGCGCCCAGGCGTGCGGCCTGGAAACCGGCCTGCGGGCCGTGGGTGCGCCGCAGGGAGAAGTCCACGACCGGACGCCCCGCCGCCGCCAGCACGCAGCGTGCGGCCTTCGAGGCGATCGCCGTCTGGTGGCTGAGCTGGTTGAGCACGTAGGTCTCGGCCAGCTGCGCCTGCGGGAGGGGCGCGGTCACCTCCAGCAGGGGCTCCCCCGCGAGCACGACCCGCCCCTCCGGCACCGCCCGCACGTCGCCGGTGAACTCCAGGCCGAGCAGCGGCTCCAGGTCCCTTCGCGGGCGGTGCAGCGCGGAGGCGAAGGCGTCGACGTCCTCCGGGCCGACGCGCAGGCCGGACAGGTACTCCAGGGCCGAGTCCAGCCCCGCGGCGATCAGGAAGCCGCGTTCGGGAGGCAGGTCGCGGACGAAGAGGCTGAACGTCGCGGGGGCGGTCATCCCCTCGCGCAGGTAGGACAGGGCCATCGTCACTTCGTACAGGTCGGTGGTCGTGGCGTCGGACATCCGTGTCGCCTCCTCCGTTGCGCGTCCGGATCCGCCGTCCCGTCACCGGTGGTGGCGCCCGGACCACCGGGGCTCGACGACGTCCCACTCGGCCGCCCACTGCGCGTACCGTCTCCGGTCCAGCAGGTGGCACGCGCCCGCCCGCGCGGCGGCGTAGGCGACCGCCACCCCGGCCGCCGCCATGCCGCCCACGAACCAGCCGGCGAACGACGCGTCGAAGCCGTTCATCGGCGGGCTGGTGAGGCCGCCGTCCCGGTCCACCCAGACCCGCACGGCGGCGCCCTCGGCCGTTCCCGGCTCCACGAGGGTGCTTCCGGTGCGTTCGGTGCCGTCGGCGTCGGTCCAGCGGACCTCCGCCCCCCGCTTCCCGTTCGTGGTGACGCCGTCGGTGTCCGAGGTCAGCCGGGCGGTGACCTCCTGCCGCTCCGCCGCCTGGGCCCGCACGGTGCGCAGCGACGACTCGTACGCCGTCGTCCCCGCACTGAGCGCGGCCACCGGCAGGCCGACGGCGAGGAGGAGCATCAGAACGCCCCGCAGCCAGGCCTCGACGCGGTCGGACGTGCGCCGCAGCGGGTTCGTCCCCTTCGCCGCGTGCTCCTGGCCGGGCGGGAGCGGGCCGGACGCGTGCGGCGGGTTCCGTGTACTCATGACGCGGCCTCCAGCCCGTCGCCGATCCGTTCCCCCGTCACGTGTCTCACCATGGGACGGCGGCGGGCTCCGGTCCCAGGGCCGAACGTCCCTCGGCGGACGATTTCCGGCCCCGCGGAAGCCCGCTCCGGGCACCGGTCGCCCGTGACGGCGTGCGGCTGCTGAGCGGTTCGGTCCGCCCTAGCATGGAGCCCGTAGGGCAGGAAGACACAAGCCATCAGCCACGGTCAGCGCCCGGGCGCGGCACCCCCGTGCGACGCGGGGACGCACGACGACCGGAAGGAGAAAGGCATGTCCGCCACCCACCATCCCGACTTCGAGCACGCCATCCACACCGCGAACATCTGGTTGAAAGCGGTGTCGCAGGCTCTGGGCACCGAGGACCGCCACCTCGCCCACCGGGTCCTTCGCACCTGGCTGCACACCCTCCGTGACCGGGTCACCGTCGACGTGGCCGCCCACTTCGCCGCGCAACTGCCCGATCTGCTGCGGGGCGCCTACTACGACGGCTGGGACCCCAGCGTGGTACCGGTCAAGTACGACCGCGGGGGCTACGTCGAGCGCTTCGCCCGGGAGGCCAAGGTCTCCGCGGAGGACGTGCCCGGCATGGCTGCGACGGTCACCGCCGTCGTACGCGGGCACGTCTCGCCGGGACACCTGGAAGCGGTGGTGGAGCAACTCCCGCACGACATCAAGGCACTTCTGCTGCAGCCGGCCTGACCGGGCTCTGCGGGCCTCCCGTTCCCGACAGGGCGTCAACTGCCCGCCCGGGGCGCACGGCACAATGCGGAGCATGGATCACGGCGTGCGCGAACCGGAGCGGCTCGGGCGGACCCGGCTGCCGGACGGCAGGCTCCTGGGCTGGGCGGAGTGGGGACCGGCCGACGGCACCCCGGTGCTGCTGTGCCCGGGGGCGGCCACCAGCAGGCGGCTGGCGTTCGGCGGTGACGCCGTCGACGCGGCCGGGGTCCGGCTCGTCAGCGTGGACCGGCCCGGCCTCGGCGCCTCCGACCCCGCCCCCGGCCGGACGCTGACCGACTGGGCCGTCGACATCGGCCACCTCGTGCGGGAGCGGACGCTGCGGGCGCCGCTGGCGGTCGGGTTCTCGCAGGGGGCGCCGTTCGCCCTGGCTCTGGCGGCGCACCGGCTGGTGCGGGCGGTGGCCGTGGTGTCCGGCAGCGACGAACTCGCCCACCCGCGTTTCGCTCACTCGCTGAACCCGCGGGCGAGGGACATGGTCGATGCCGTCGCGGCCGGTCCCGGCGCCGCCGAGGCCTCCTTCGCGGGGTTCGGCGGCGCCGACGCCCTGTGGGAACTGATCATCACGACGAGTCCCGAGACGGACCGGGCGGTCTACACCGACCCGGTCTTCCGGCACGCCTTCCGGCGCGCGATGGACGAGGCGTTCGCCCGGGGTCCGGCGGGCTATGCCCGGGACACCGTCCTGGCGATGAGTCGCTGGCCCTTCGATCCCGCCGGCATCACCGTCCCGGTCGACCTCTGGTACGGGCAGCAGGACACCAGCCCGGTCCACTCCCCCGATCTGGGGGAATCACTCGCCCGGCTGATCCCGACGGCGACCCGGCACCTGCTGCCCGCTGCCGGCGGGGCCCTGCTGTGGACCCATGCCGAGGACGTGCTGCGCTCCTTGCTGGCCCACGCCCGGTGACGGCGGCCGGAACCGGGCGGCCCGGATGCCGCCGGCGGGCCGCCGCGTCGGTCTGACGGTGTTGCGGGCGGCGGTCAGGTCCGCGGGACGACCGCGATCGGGCACGGCGCGTGATGCAGCACCGCGTGGTTGACCAGCCCCAGTTGCAGACCGATGTGCCCCTGCCGTCTGCGGGCGCCGACGACGAGCAGGTCGGCGCCGGCCGCGGCCCTCAGCAGCGCCCGTCGCGCGGAGCCCTCGACCGCCTCGCTGGTCACCGGCACGCCCTGATACCGCTCCGCCGGGTCGTGCAGCGCCTCGGCCAGCACCTGCGCAGGCGGGCGCTGGAGGGCCTGGAGGGCGAATCCGGACAGGCCCGGCGGCAGCGGGCTCCCGACCGGGACGGTCCAGGCGTGCACCGCCACCAGCCGGCAGCGCCGCACGTGCGCCTCGCGGAAGGCGAAGTCCACGGCCGTACGGCTACCCTCCCCGTCCTCGACGCCGACGACGACGCTCCCGAACCGGCTGCCGCGGTGCTCCGCCGCACCCCGCACGACGACGACCGGGCAGTCGGCGCGGGCGGCCACGGCCAGACCCACCGAGCCCAGGAGCAGCCCGGTGAGGTCCCCGAGTCCTCGGGACCCCAGGACCAGGGCGAAGGCGTCGTGCGCCGTGCCGACGAGGGCGGCGGCCGCGTCCCCGTGCCGCACCTCGCTCGTCAGCCGCACGCCGGGAGCCGCGTTCCCGGCGCGTTCCGAGGCGGCTCTGATCACCTCGGTCCCCTCGTCGTCCGGCGCCGCGGCGTGCAGCAGGTGGAGCGGCACCCCGTGCCGGGCCGCCTCCCCGGCTGCCCAGTCCACCGCCTCCAGGCTCGCCTCGGACCCGTCGACGCCGACCACCAGGGGAATCGTCACCTCGTCCGTCTCCCTTCGTGCCGCGTTCCGCGGAGCTTCTCCCCGCTCGTCCGCGGGCCCGCATGCGAGGGGGAGGGGATTGCGGTACTCCTCGAATGAGGGACCCGCACCGCTCGGCATGTCGGCGACGCCCGGACCCCCACCCGCCCGCGACCGGACCCGTTCACCGTCATCCACCGTCCTCTCCAGCTTCGTACGAGACGGAGGCCGCCGCCATGCAACCAGTCGTCACCGTGGGCCTCGACGGCTCGCCCGAGAGTCTTGCCGCCGCTCACTGGGCCGCCGACGAGGCGGAACGGCGCCGGCTCACCCTGCGTCTGCTGCACGCCTGGCCGCTGCTGGCGCCGGAGCCGACCAGCGTCCCCGCGGAAGTCGACCAGAACTACTGGGCGAAGCGTCTCGTCCACACCGCACAGGCCGAGCTCCAGGCACATCACCCGCAGTTGTCCATCGCCGCGGACCTGGTCGCCGACGACGCCCAGGACGCCCTGCTGCGGGCGGCGGCGGAGTCCGAGCTGCTGGTGCTCGGCTCGCGAGGGCTGGAGGCCGTGGAGAGCTACTTCCTGGGCGACGTCAGCATGCCCGTCGTGGCCCGGGCCTCGCGGCCGGTCGTCCTGGTCCGCGCCGCCGGCCGCGCGGACGAGGCGCCGGCGGCGACCGCGCGCCGCCTCGTGGTGGCCCTGAAGCTGCACGGTCCCTCCGACGACCTGCTCGACTTCGCCTTCCACACCGCCGCGGCGGGGAACATGCCTCTGCTGGCCCTGCACGGCCGCAGCGTGCCGCTGCACGCGCGGGTGCCCTGGGGGGTGGACCACGGCGTCACCGAGGAGATGACGCAGGAGGCGCAGCTGCAGCTGGACAGGGCGCTGCGTCCCTGGCGCGAGAAGTACCCGCAGGTGGACGTCACCGGCAGCGTCCGTCTGGCCGGCCCCGCCAAGGCCGTCGTGCAGGCCGCCGAGAACGCCGCGCTCGTGGTCGTCGGCCGCCGCAGGCACCGCGCCGGGCTGGGGCCGCACCTGGGTCCGGTGGCGCAGGCCGCGATCCACCACGGGCGCTGCCCCGTCGCCGTCGTACCCCATGGCTGACCGTCCCGGACCCCGCTCCGGTGCCCGGCGCGCCGGGGATCCGCTGCCGCGCGCGGAGGTGTGCGAGACCCACACCGCGATCGTGTTCTTCGCCGGCGACCGCGCCTGCAAGATGAAGAAACCGGTGGACCTGGGCTTCCTGGACTACACGACGGTGACGGCCCGCCGGGCCGCGTGCGAGCGCGAGGTCGCCCTCAACCGCCGCTTCGCACCCGACGTGTATCTGGGGCTGGGCGAACTCCGCACCCCCGGCGCGCAGGCGCCCGAACCGCTCGTGGTGATGCGGCGGATGCCCGCGGAGCGCCGGCTGTCCCGCCTGGTGCGGGAAGGGGCCGCCGTCGACGACGTCCTGCGGGCCGTCGCCCGGCAACTCGCCGCCTGGCACGCCAGGGCGCCGCGGAGCCGGGACGTGGCCGAGCAGGGCACGAGGGACGCGCTGTCGTCGCGGTGGGAGGCGAGTTTCGCGCAGGTCCGCGCGCTGGGCGACGACGGGGTGGTGCCCGACGGGGTGGCGGAGGCCGAGCGGCTGGTACGCCGCTATCTCGCCGGCCGCAAGCGGCTGTTCGACTCCCGCATCGAGCAGGGCCGGGTGGTCGACGGGCACGGGGACCTGCTCGCCGAGGACGTCTTCTGCCTCGACGACGGCCCCCGGGTCCTGGACTGTCTGGAGTTCGACGACCGTCTGCGCCATCTCGACGGCCTCGACGACGCCGCGTTCCTCGCCATGGACCTGGAACAGCTCGGCGCCCCGCGGGAGGCGGCGTACTTCCTCGCGCGGTACGGCGAGTTCGCGGGCGACCCCGCGCCGCCTTCCCTGTGGCACCACTACGTCGCCTACCGCGCGTTCGTGCGGGCCAAGGTCTCGATGATCCAGGCCCGTCAGGGCGCGCCGGGCGCGGAAGCGGCGGCACGGCGGCTGGTCCCGGCGGCGCTGAGCCACCTGCGCGCCTCCGCCGTCGGCCTGACGCTCGTCGGGGGCCTGCCGGGCAGCGGGAAGTCCACGCTCTCCGGCGCGCTGGCCGACCGCCTGGGGGTCACGCTGCTCAGCAGCGACCGCCTGCGCAAGGAGCTGGCGGGGATCCCGGCGGAGCAGCCGGCGGCGGCCGGCTACGGCGAGGGCCTGTACACGCCGGAGTGGACCGCCAGGACGTACGCCGCGCTGCTCGACCGCGCGTCGGCTCTGCTGTCCTGCGGTGAGTCCGTCGTCGTGGACGCCACCTGGCTGGACGCGGCCCGGCGCGAAGCGGCCCTGCGGGTGGCCGAGCGGACCAGCTCCGACCTGGTGACCCTGCACTGCCATGTGCCGGGCGACGTGTCGGCGGCCCGTCTGACCGCGCGCGCCCCGGGCCCGTCCGACGCCGGCCCCGGCATCGCCGCCGCGATGGCGGGCGCCGAGCGACCGTGGCCGGAGGCCGTCGCCGTCGACACCAGTGGCACGCTGGAGTCCGCGGTCGCCCGGGCGCTGGCCGCCGTACGGCCCGAGGGCACCGGCCCGGCACCGGTCTTCCGCCGCGTGGAGCGGGAGGGCGCGAACGGGTCCGCCGGGTGACGCGCGTCAGTGCCGCGGCGGGCCGGTCCCGCCGTGCAGGGGCTGGGCGCGGGCGATGAGCAGGGCGACGTCGTCCCGGTCACCGGGTTCGCGCAGGCGCCGCAGGAGCAGGTCGCAGGTCTCCTCCACGGAGCGGTGGGGCGGCGACAGCAGGTGCAGGAGATCGTCCAGGCGTTCGTCGATGGGGTCGTCGCGCGTCTCCACCAGTCCGTCCGTGTACAGGACCAGTTGATCACCGGGACGCACGGCGACGGTGGTGGTCTCGAAGGGGCCGCTGCCGACTCCCAGCGGCGTGCCGGTGGGCAGGTCGAGCAGTCGGGGTGGTCCTCCGGCGGGCACCAGGACCGGGGGCAGATGGCCGGCGCAGGCCACGTGCACACGCTCGTGATGGGGGTCGTAGACCGCGTACAGGCAGGTCGCGATGTAGGGATCGAGACCTTGAGTGATCTTGTCGAGGTGCGTGAGGATCCGGGACGGGTCGAGGTCGAGGTCGGCGAGGGTCGAGGTGGCCGTTCGCAGCCGGCCCATGGCGGTGGCGGCCGGGATTCCGCTGCCCATGACGTCGCCCACGACGAGGGCGGTCCGGTCGCCGTCGAGCGGGATGATGTCGTACCAGTCGCCCCCGACCTCGCTGAAGGCCTGCGCGGGCCGGTACCGGGCGGCGATCTCCAGGCCGGGGCGGCGGGGCGCCAGCTGCGGCAGCAGGCTGCGCTGCAGGGTCTCGGCGGCGTTGCGGATGTGCTGGTGCAGGATGGCGTTGTCGATGCCGAGCGCGGCGGACGCGGCCAGCTCGCAGGCCAGCGTGAGGTCGTCCTCGTCGAAGGGCTGCGGGTTGCGTGCGCGGGCCAGGCCCATCACGCCGATGACCTCGTCCCGGGCGATGAGCGGGACCGCCATGTCGCTGTGGACACCGGCCTCGGCGAGCAGTCGGGCCGCGGCGGCGTCGGTGGCGACACGGCCGAGGTCGCCGCTGTCCAGGTGGGTGATCAGCGACGGCTGGCGGGTGCGGATGCAGTGGGCCGCCGGGTGACCGGCGTGGAAGGTGACGAGGTGGCCCGGTTGGATGATCGCCCGGGCGGCCTCGGTGGGGTAGGCGGTTTTCACCGCGAGGGAGCGGAACAGCGGCGGGCCCTCCCCCTGCTCCGGACGGCCCGTCCGCAGGAGGGAGTCCAGGAGGTCCACGGCCGCCATGTCGGCCAGGTCGGGCACGAGGACGTCGGCGAGTTCGCGCGCCGTGCGCTCCACCTCCAGGGTGGTGCCGATGCGGGACGAGCCGTCGGCCATCAGGCGCAGACGCTGCTGGGCCCGGTCGGCCGCCCTGGCCGCCCGGTACCGGTCGGTGACGTCCACGACCACGTTGGCGATCCCCAGCACGTGCCCGGTGTGGTCCTCCAGCCGGTACAGCGACACAGCCCAGGCGTGGTCGTTGTCCGGGTCGGCCCGGGTACGGCCCACCACCTCCCGGTCGACCATCGCCACACCGCTCGCCAGCACCTCCCGCATGTCGGTCTCGGCCGTCGCGAAGGCCTCGCCGGGCAGGATCTCGCGGAAACTGCGGCCGACGTGATCGGCCTCGGGCACGCCGTGCATCGCCGCCAGGGCCGGGTTGACGGCCACGTACCTCAAGTCGTTGTCCAGGACGGACAGCCCGATGGGCGCCTGGGTGACCAGCTGGCTGGACAGGGCCACGTTCCGCTCCACCTGCTGCAGCGTGGCCCGGTCGGTGGCGAGCCCCAGCGCGTAGTGGTCGCCGAGGGTGTCGGTCAGCCGCATGTTGCGGAACTCCACCATCCGGGTGCTGCCGTCCTTGTGCCGGACGGGGAACACGCCCGCCCAGCCACGGCCGGTCTCCATGACCTCGGCGAACAGTCTGATCGCCTCGTCCCGGTGATCTGGGTGGAGGAGCAGGAGGGCCGCGTACTGTCCGACCGCCTCGTCACCGGTGTAGCCGAACAGCTCCGCGGCCTGCGGACTCCACATGTCGATGCGGCCGTCGGCCTCCAGCAGCACGGCGGCGACGCCCAGCAGGTCCATCAGTCCGCTCGGGCCGGCCGCCGCGTCCCGCGCATGCCCCGCCCGCTCCGGGTCCCGATCCGCTCGGCTCATCGCACTCGTCCTCTCCCGACCTCACCGGCGCACCCACCGAGCCCGCGCCCCGGCGAAGACGGCGGCCCTCTCACAGGTCAGCAACCCGTTCACGATGCGGCACGGGACATACGACGGCCAGGGGACGCGCCGGGCGGCCCGCACGTCTGCGGCGTGGGCAAGGGGGCGTGGACGGACCGGACGCACACCCGTCGCCCCTTGCCGGCAGCCACCGGGTACCCCGAAGCCACTGGGTACGCCGTGCGGCGCGGTGGCTCTCCGGCGCCTTCGGGGAACGACGGAACGGCACCGGCCCGGCCGTCAGCCCGCGGCGGCGGCCCCGGTCGCGGCTCGCATCCCACCCGTGCCGCCGATGAGCGCTGCTACGGCCGTCCTCGCCGCGCTCGCGCCAGAACGTCCGCGGTGACGGCGGGATGGGGATGGGGGAAGGCATGCGCCCCGGGCACCAGCAGCGGGCGGCCGTCGCCGGCACGGCGCGCCAGGTGGCCGACCCAGTCCGGTGGGGACAACGCGTCCCTCTCCCCCGCCACCACGGTGACCGGGCAGGTCACCGAGGGCAGGACCTCCTCGGGTGCGTCGGCCTGGGCCGACCGGACGTACTTCAGCAGTGACCGAGGACCGGCCCTGAGGTAGGAGGGCAGCACGGTCGGCAGGAAGCCCGGGTTCTCGTGGACGGCCGTGCGGGCGACCGCGCCGAGCAGCGGCGCCATCCGCCGCAGGTGGGGCGGGAAGGTCGGGGACAGCAGGACGAGCGCCCGGACCCGCTCCGGGACACGCACGGCCGCGTGCAGCGCCACCTGGGCGCCGGTGGAGTGCCCGGCGAGGACGACGGGCCCTGGCGGGACGACGGACAGCCACCGCGCCACCGTCTCCGCGAGCGGCCCGAGCGTCTCGGGGCAGGCCCGTCCGGCCGGATTCCCGAAGCCGGGGACGTCCAGCAGGCGCACCGGCCCCGACCGCGCACACCGTCGCAGCGTGCGCAGCAGATAGCCCGGCGCCCCCAGCCCCGGCACGAGCACGGTCAAGGTCCCCTGCTCGTCCGGCAGCGACGTCCCCGCACTGCGCACCGCGGCCGAGCCGACCCGGTCGTGGCCGATGTACAGGTGCGGGCTCCGCTGCGGCATGACCGGCGGGTACCCGACCGCTGCCGGCCCATGGGCTGCGGATGGCCCGCGGCCAGGCGGCCGTCCAGGGCGCGGTCGTGCCGGAGTCGCGCGGTTCCGGGCGGGTCTTCGACGCCTGGCCGGTTCAGTTGGGAGCAGGCGCCGAGCCGGCTGCACGCACGTGGCCGCGGCCGGTGGCGCGCCGCACGGGGGGAGTCGTCGTCGATCTCGCTGACGCCTGCTCGCTCAGCCACCGGCACGGCTTCCCTGCCGCGCGCTGCCGGCGCGTGTCATTCCGTGGGCGTGTCATTCCGTGGGCGTGTCACTCCGTGGGCGTGTCATTCCGTGGGCGTGTCATTCCGTGGGCGTGCCGATCCGAAGCCGGTTGCCGTCAGGGTCGCGCAGTTCGATCTCACGCGCCCACGGAGCGTCCTTCGCCTGCACTCCGAACTCGGAAGCGATGGCCTCGACATCACGAACGCGGAGGTAGACCAACGTGTCAGGGCGGGCATCTCCCGTGTGCTCCGACAGGAACAGCCGCACCCCGCCCCTGGCGACCTCGACGAACGCGGGGAGTCCCGGTGCGAAGCGATGCTCCCACCGCTTGGCGAAGCCCAGCCGTCCGTACCACGCGACCGCCGCCGCAGCGTCCTCGACGCGAAGGATGGGAATGACGTCCTCGTCCATGGCGCCATCGTCGCAGACCGCCCGGGGCGAAGGTCGCCTGTCGCTGGACGGGCGGCGCGGCTCGGCTCGGCAGGGGTGCGGCAACGCGGCACGCGATCTGAGCCGGGGGCGCTGAGCCAGAGGGCGGGTCCTCGTCCCGGCTCGGGGTTCGGAACGAGGACCCTGTCCCCTGCACGACCACTTCCGCCGGAGGGCCGTCGGCGGATGCACCACCGGCCGGCCGGACCTCAGCCTCGCCGGGCAGACGCGAGGGTGCTCCAAGCGTGCTGGACTTCGGGCATCAAGGCGTCGAGGCGACGCACGGGGATCTCAGCCGTTGCGGCGCACGAGGGCGGCCTTGCGGGCCTCGGCGAGTTTGCGGGCCTCGGCGGCCTTCCGGGACGTGCCTCCAGCGCCGCCGCGGGAGGTGTCCTTGCTGGTGCCGAGGCCGCGGAAGGGAGCGTTCGTGTTCTTGGGCCGGACGGCGGCGGGTCCGCCGTCGAGCGGGATGCCGGAGGGAGCCTTGGCGCCGGTGATCCGGCTCAGCACCGCCTCGCCGGAGCGCACCTTGGTGACGGTCGCCTCGATGCCGGCCTCGGCCATCATGCGTCCCGTCTCGCGGCGCTGACCCGCCGACACCAGTGTCACGACGCGGCCGGACTCACCAGCGCGGGCGGTCCGGCCCGCGCGGTGCACGTAGTCCTTGGGGCCGGTGGGCGGGTCGACGTTGACCACGAGGTCGAGGTCGTCGACGTGCAGGCCGCGGGCCGCGACGTCGGTGGCCACCAGAGCGGTGATCCGGCCGCTCTTGAACTGCGCGAGGGTCCGGGTGCGCTGTGGCTGCGACTTGCCGCTGTGCAGGGCCCCGGCGTGCACCCCGCTGGCCCGCAGGTGCCGGGTGAGCTGGTCGACGGCGTGCTTCGTGTCGAGGAACAGCAGGACGCGGCCGTCGCGGGCGGCGATCTCCGTGATGACGGCGTAGCGGTCGGGACCGTGGACGACCATGACGTGGTGCTCCATCGTCGTGGCCGTGCCCGCGGACGGGTCGACCGAGTGGACGACGGGATCCTTGAGGTAGCGGCGGACCAGCTGGTCGACGTCGCGGTCCAGCGTGGCCGAGAACAGCATGCGCTGACCGTCGGGGTGCACCTGATCGAGCGCGTCGACGACCTGCGGCAGGAAGCCGAGGTCACACATCTGGTCCGCCTCGTCCAGCACGGTGATCCTCACCCGCCCCAGGCGGCAGGCGTTGCGCCCGATCAGGTCGTGCAGGCGTCCGGGGGTGGCGACGACCACCTCGGCTCCCTGGCGCAGGGCGGCGACCTGCCGGCCGATCGACATGCCGCCGACGACCGTGGCCAGTCGCAGCCGCAGCGCCTCGGCGTACGGCGTGAGGTCCTGGGTGACCTGCTGGGCCAGTTCCCGGGTGGGAACCAGGATCAGCGCGAGGGGCTGTTTCGGTTCGGCGCGCCGCCCGGCCGTACGGGTCAGCAGGGGCAGGCCGAAGGAGAGCGTCTTGCCCGAGCCGGTGCGCCCGCGTCCGAGGACATCGCGTCCCCGCAGGGCGTCGGGCAGGGTGGCGGCCTGGATCGGGAAGGGCTCGCGCACGCCCTGCCCGCTCAGAGTCCGCAGCACCTCCGCGGGCAGTCCGAAGTCGGCGAAGGAGACGGCCGGACCCGTCGCCGGGCTCGTGGCACCGGGCCGGGCCGGAGTGCCGTGGGCGCTACCGGAGTCCTCGTGATGGTTCATGGACAGCCTTCCGCAGGGGGACGTACCGAGGAAGGCCCGGCAGGACGGAGCAGCCGATGCACCAGCGGCACCGGACAGCCGACCACCGCGACGACGACCACGCGAACGCGTGACCCTAGCACGAGGGCCGGTCTCGCTCCGGCGGTGTCGGCCACGGCCCCCGGGGCGTGGGCGGGGCGGCCCCGGGGTACGCCTCACCGAGGCCGGACAGCGCCACCTCGCACCCGCCCGACGGACCGTAGCGGCCACCGACGGCCGTGCGCCGTGGAACGGGCCGGGCGGTGACGCCTGCCCGGCCCACGGCTGGGCCGCACCGTGCCTCAGGCGGCCGCGGAGCGCGTGGTGCTCGTCCGCGGTGACACGGTCATGATGAGGCGTCCCGGCCGGACGGTGGCACGTGCCACGGGGCGGACTCTCCGGCTGTCCGCGAGTTCGAAGCGGACCGTGCGGACGATGGTCGCGACGGCGGTGATCAGCTCGGTGCGCGCGAAGTGGTCGCCGATGCACTTGTGCTTGCCCGCGCCGAACGGAAGGAAGGCACCGGTGGGCGGCGGCTGGGCGCTGTCGAGCCAGCGATCGGGGTCGAAGGTCAGGGGGTCGGGGAAGAGCGCGGGGTCCCGGTGCAGGGCGTGCTGGCAGTAGGCCAGTTCCGTACCGGCGGGCAGGGTCCACTCCCCCAGGCGGGTCTCGGTGGTCGTCCTGCGGGTCACGAGCCAGCCGGTGTGATGCAGCCGCGTCGCCTCGTCGATCACGCGCCGCAAGTAAGGGAGCCGGGTGATGTCGGCGAAGGCGACGGGGCGCTCGCCGAGGACCTCGTGCAGCTCGGCCAGGACCCGGGCCTCGATGCCGGGTTGCCGGGCGAGTTCGTACAGGATCCAGGACAGGACGCTGGCCGTGGTCTCGGTGCCCGCCACGGCCAGGGTGAGGATCTCCGAGCAGATCTGGTCCGTCGTCAGCGGCTCGCCGCTGTCGGGGTCGGTGGCGTGCAGCAGCATCGAGAGCATGTCGCCGGTGTCGTGGTCGGAGGCCCGCAGCTCGTCGACGGCCCGGTGGACGGTGGCCCGTACGGCGTCCCGGGACTCGTTGAAGCGGCGGTTGAAGGGAAGCGGCAGCCGCTCGGCCCAGTCGGGCAGCATGACGCGTGCGCCGACGCCCGTCATCACGACGGACAGGTCGTGGCGCAGTCTGCGGAAGGTCTCCTCGTCGAGGCTCGCGGAGAACACCGTCTTGGCCAGCATGTCGAGCGACAGTCCGACCATGGCCTCGTGTACGTCGAATGGGCGGCCGGGCCGCCAGGTGCCGGTGGTGGCGGTGACTTCGTCGCGCATGACGTCGACGTAGCGGGCGATCCGGTCCCGGGCGAACGCCGGCTGCAACTGGCGGCGTCTGCCGACGTGGTCCTGGCCGGCTGCGGTGACCACGCTGTCGCCCAGGATGTGGCCCATCTTCTCGAAGAAGCGGCCTTTGTCGAGTGTGGGGGCGAGGTCGACGAGCATGGTGCGGATGAGGTCGGGGTCCTGGACGACGATGGTGCGGGTGCCGGGCTGCAGGGTGATCTCGACCAGCGGGCCGTAGTCGCGGCGCAGCGAGGCGATGAATCCGAGGTTGTCGCGGATGAGCCGTAACGCGTGACCGATCAGCGGGAACGATCCAGCAGCTCTGGGTATGGGGGGCGTCGTGAACGTCACGGGGCGTCATGCTCCCTTCACGGTGATCACAGCCCTATGACTTCCCCGGGTGTTCCCGGCCGCAATCCACGAGGCCGCGTGTGCCGGGCCACGCGGCAGCGGCAGCGGCAGCGGCAGCGGCGTCAGGCATCCATGGGCGGCTCGCTCCGACGCACTGCGCCGAACGCGGAACTCGTCGCCTTCCGGATTCGTTCTCTCCCCCGTCGCTCAAGGGCGAGCGGGACCCGCTTCGCAGCGCTCGAGTGCGGCACGGACCCGGTCGAGCCCTTCCGCCCTCCAGTGCTCCCGGTCGGGCATCTGGTCGTCCCGGCGCCAGCGCCAGGCCGCGAACATCGCCCAGTTCAGGGCGCGGCAGCGGTCGATCAGGGTCCGGTCGGCCTCCGGATAGTGGGGGTCCGCCTCCTCGGGCGCGTGGGCGAGGTCGAACTCGATCGGCCCGCGGCAGCACGTGGCGAGGTCCACGAAGAGCGGGCCCTTGCTCGTGTGGAGGAGGTTGCCGGGATGCGGCTCGCCGTGCAGCAGTTGTTCACCGGCCGACCCGGCGCCGATCTCGGCGCTCAGTCCGCCGAGTGTGCCGCTCAGGAAGTCCCGCTCCCGGTCGGGCAGTTCGGGGGATCGCTCCGGGTCGTTCACTTCCCTGAGTGCGGCGGCGACTCGATCGGTGACATGCGGTGCGGGCAGGTCGATCCGGCGCAGGGCGGCGTGGTGGCGCAGCAGCACGTCCGCGTAGGCGGCCGGCGCGACGGGTGACCCCACGGGCTCGTGGTAGGTCCAGAGCGAGACGACCAAGCCGTCACGCACATGGACCCGGGGCGCGACCCGGGGATCGAGCTGGCCCACGGGAGCGCCGGCCTCGGCGAGGCGGCGGGCGACCTCCACTTCGAACTCGGCCTCGGCCCGTTGCGCCTCAAGGGCGACCCGGGCCAGCGCATCGCACGGGGCCAGGCGCAGCGCGACGCGGTCCGAGTCGTGGAGGACGGCCACGTCGTCGACCTCGAGACCCAGCTCCGCGGCGGTCGCCCGTCCCGCGTCCACGGCACGACGGAGATCCCTCGGCTCCATACCGTCCTCCCTGGTCGTCGGGTGCACCCGCATGGTCGCAGGGAATCGGTTCCGGGCACCCGCACTCCGCCCGAAGCGGAAACCGCCCGGTCGGCGGCGGAGGCAGGATCAGGACGACCGGCCGTCGTACTGCTCCTGCGTGACGTGCTCACCCCATTCGATCTCCGGGCCTTCCTGGCCTTCGGCCAAGCTGTCCCAGATGGCCAGGTGCGTCATGAAGTGGTCGGGGGCGGCGCCGTGCCAGTGCCACACGCCGGCCGGGCACCAGACGGTGTCGCCGGGCCGGATGACGACGATCCCGCCGCCGCGGACCTGGGTCAGGCCGACGCCTTCGGTCACGTGCAGCAGCTGGCCGTTGGCGTGCCGGTGCCAGGCGCTGCGGGCGCCGGGTGCGAAGCGCACCGAGGTGCAGCGACCCTGCTGAGGGCCGTCCGGCGGGGCGATGACGTCGAACCAGACGTCGCCGGTGAACCACTCGGCCGGGCCCTTGGTCGTCTCGGGCTTCTTGAGGAGCTCTGACATGGCCGCGCCTTCCGGGGGTCAGTTCTCGGACGGTGTGTCGGGGCCAGTCTCGGCGAGGGCGTCCTTCGGGACGGTGGCGGCGAGGCAGGGCGTTGGGCCATCCGGCGCAGAAGAGCACCAGCACCGTGAGCGCGGCAGCCGCGGCAGCGGTGATCGCCATGGGGAGGGGACGGCGATCACCGAGCCGGCCACCGATGGCGGCGCCACCGAGAGCACCGACGACCGTGCCTCACCCCCGAGGGGTGACAAGCGGCGCCCTCCCGCGACCGGCGTCGCACACCGGTGGGACGCGGTGGTGACGCCGCCGTCGCCGCCACCGCCGCCCGGGCCGCCCCGCCGCGTCCGGCGGCCGCTCCTTCCCCGGCTTGCGTGACCGGCCGCGCGAACTCACCCGTGATGGGTGATCACCGGGCCCGGGCCGTCCCGCACGATCGGTGGAGCAGCACCAGTTGCTGCGGTGACGAGGAAGTGAGGGAAGCAGACATGACCACGACTACCCACCACCGCTCGCGGGCGTCCGAGGCGACCGCCGGCGGACTGGTGACGTTCGCCGCCGTCCTGCTGTTCGTCGCCGGCATCCTGGACCTGTTCCGGGGCATCATGGCGATCGCCAACGACGACGTCTACGTCACCACCCCCAACTACATCTTCAAGGCCGACCTCACCAGCTGGGGCTGGATCCAGCTCATCCTGGGCGTGATCGCCATGGCCGTGAGCGTCGGGCTCTTCTCGCGCTCCCTGTGGGCCAGGGTCGTCGGGGTCGGCATCGCCGTCCTGCTGATCATCGCCAACTTCCTGTCCCTGCCGTACTACCCGGTGTGGTCGATCGTCCTGATCGCGCTGTACGCCTTCGTCATCTGGGCCCTGTGCGTCGTGCGGGACTGACGCCGGGGTGGTCCCGGGCGGGCGAGACGGAGGGCGGGGGACGCGCGACACATACGACCCCCGTTACGCGAAACATATTTCGCGTAAATGTTGACAGGCTTTCCGGTGGAGGAGACGCTGGAAGCACCCCCTCCCCTCTCCCGGAAGGTGCGACGGTCATGAGCTCCCTCCGCCCGCCCTCCCCCTCCTGTCCTTCACACCCGCGGTGCCCGGTGGCCGCGGTGCTGGCCGACCGTCTCGACGACGCCCCCGTCGTGGACGTGGCGGTCCGGCTTGCCGCCGCCCGCGGTGCGCCGCTGCTGCTGATCGCCGTGATGCCGCCGCTGCCGCCGCGAGCCGTGCCGCACCGCCCGGACGGCCCGGCGGCGCGTGCCGTGCTCGGTCGTGCGATGCCGCGCGTGACGCGTGCCGGGATCACGTACCGGCCGGCCGTCTACCACCGCCCCGCCGGGCGGGGCGGACGGCTGGACCCGGCGAAGGGGCTGCTGGACGTGGCCGTCGCCCACGGCGGTTCGTCGCTGGTGGTCTCGCGCAGCGGGCCGCCGGGACTGGACGCGGGCACGGTGACGGAGGCGGCAGCCCTCCGCGGCGGCCCGGTGGTCCACGCCGCGGCCCCGGCGTTCTGGGCCCCCCTGGCCGCGTCGGGCTAGCCGGACAGCGAACCGCCGAAGATCTGCCAGGCCAGGAGTGACTTCGCGACGAGGCTGAGGACCAGGTAGGCCTTCTCGCCGTAGGCGTAGTCGGACCACCGGCCGATCCCGCGGTACTGGAGCCACTGGTTGAGGCCGAAGCTGAAGAACAGCACGGCCTGGACGACGACGATCCCGTACACGAACCCGGGGACGGTCTCGGCCGCGGCGACGTTGTACGCGATGGAGATCCACGGCGTCACGCCGACCAGCGTGCCGAACCAGAACGGCAGCATCGTCGTCACCGCCCGCCCCGGCGGGTTCATCAGCTCCTCGATCCAGCCGAAGAGGATCATCCCGACGTTCGCGCCCGCGACGGCGATGACGGCGTTGAGGCCGGTGATGCCGGAGTAGAAGCCGATGAGGAGCACCATGAGGGTCGCGCTCAGGGCGTACTCCAGCCAGCGGAAGCGGTTGATGCCGCGCGCGAGGTCGCGTTCGTAGGTGGCGCGGCACACCGTCGCCGTCAGCAGGTGGTCCAGTGCCGCGAGGGCGAGGAAGACGGCCACCGCCCAGCCGATCGGCACGTCGAACAGCGCCTCGGGCGCGGGTGCCTTCGTTCCCGGTGGTCCCTCGGGGACGGAGGAGGTGACGGTGATCGAGAAGCCCCCGGCGAGCAGGACGATCGCCACGGCCTGGGCCAGGTGCAGCAGGGTGAGCCCCAGGTTCCACGCGCGGAGCCCGGCGAGGCGTTCGGCGGTGACACCGGTGGCCACCGGTGCGCCGTTCTGGGTGGTCACAGTTCCTCCCCGGGGGCCGGACACGCGGTACGACTGCATGCTCGTACCGGTCCGGGAGGGAACCGCGGCATCACGCCGCCGGACCGCCGAAAGTCGCCCGAGTGGCGCCCGGGGACCTGCGCACCCGCCGTCGGCGGCGGGCCGCCGCGTCAGACCAGGCCGATGCGCCGGGCCACGTCCTCCGTGTGCTTCAGGTGCTGGTGGGCGTCGTCACCGAGGGCCGTGAGGAGGCCGGCGACGACGGTCTCGATGACGGCGAGGGTGGGCACGAGACTGTCGTACGGGGAGGGCGTGGTGACCTGGCTGGGCAGGACCACCTCCGCGTGCGCGCTGGTGGGCGACAGCCAGGTGTCGGTGAAGACGACGACCTTGCCGCCGCGTTCCAGGGTGAGCTGCGCCAGGGCCACCTTGTCGTCCTCGTAGCGGCGGTAGTCGAAGACGACCAGGACGTCGCGGCGGCCGAATCCGGCGAGGGCGGCGGCGCGCTCGACATCGCGTTCGGGCAAGATGTGGACGTCGCCGCGCAGTTGCATCAAATGCAGGCCCAGATACTGGGCGAGCAGATGGGTGAAGCGGCCTCCGACCAGGGTGATCCGGCGTTTGCGGTCGGACAGCAGCGCGACGGCCCGTTCGAGGTCGTGCGGCGGGGTCTCGGCCAGGGTCTGGGCCACGGCGGTGGTGAACAGCCTGCTGGAGCGGGCCATGAGCCCCGCGGCCGAGTCGTCCTCCGAGGTGTCCTCCGTCCCCTCGTACAGGGACAGCGGTGAGGCGTTGCGCTGGTCGAGTTCGGCGCGCAGGGCGGCCTGGAACTCGGGGAACCCGTTGTAGCCGAGGCGGGCGACGAAGCGCAGCACCGTGGGGGCGCTGACGGCGGCGCGTTCGGCGATCGTGGCGACGGTCTCGAAGCCCGCGGCGGGGTAGGCGGCCAGCAGCACCCTCGCGACCTTCCGCTCGGCGGGGCTGAGGTGACCCAGCTTGAGACGGATGTCGTCGGCGAGTGTGCCGGGGGCCATGAGGGCTCCTTTCGATCTTGTGGTGCGCCGGTGCCGAGCCTAATGCCCGCGCGGACGGCCGGGACCGGCCGGAGGGACCGGCCGGCCCCGGCCGCCGCGGGAGTGCGGCGATCGGTCACCGGGGCGCTGTGTCGACGCGCAGTCCGAGGAGGGTCTGCGCGGTGGTGCCGTCGCTCGTCCAGGCGGAGAAGCCCGGCTGTTCGGTGAAGGTGACGGTGAAGCGGGGCGCGCTCTCGTAGGTGGTGGCCGTGGCGGTGCGCTGGTACCGGGCGGTGGCGAGGGCCCGGGCGGTGGTGAGGAAGGAGTACGGGACCCCGGCCGGGTTGTCGGGCGAGTAGAAGCCGTCGTCGTTGGCGGGGACGGGGGCCGTCCCGCGCGGGATCAGGGGTTGCTTGTCACCGGCCGGGCGGGCGGTCCAGCGGCGGGCGTCGTAGCGGTCGCCGTCGGTGAGGTGGGTGTAGCGGGCCCCGGTGACGGACCAGCCGGCCGGCGCGGTGCGGGTGCGGGCGTCGCGCAGGTCGAGGATGCCGACGCCGTTGGCGCCGAGGACGGTCATGGTCTCGTCGCGGGTTCCCGGGGCGTCGACGACGAGCGCGCTGTTCTCCTGCAGGGCGTAGACGCGGTCGTGTCCGGTGTCCGCGGCCAGGCGCAGGGCGCGGCCCTCCCGGCCGTAGGCGCCGGTGTGGGTGTCGACGAGCCCGGAGCGCAGGAAGCCGAATCCGCCGCGGGGGAGGTAGCCGAGCCGGGTGGGGTCGTCGAAGTAGCCGGGAGCGCTGCCGTCGCGCAGGGCCTGGTAGGAGTCGCCGCCGGTGACCATGTCGGGTCCGGCGGCGATCTGTGCGCCCGCCGAGGTGCCGGCGACGACCGCGCCGTCGGCGAGCCTGGCCCGGATCGCGGCGAGCACCTTGGAGTCGGTGTGCCGTTCGCCGTGCAGGAGGGTGGTGACGTAGCGGTACTGGTCGCCGCCGCCGAAGAAGAAGCCGGTCATGGATTCGACCTGGTCGACGACGGCGTCGGAGTCGGCGGCGGCGATGTGGTCGAGGTCGACGGGGATCCACTGGGCGTCGGCCGCCCCGTGCTTCTCGAACAGGTCGGCGTAGTAGGCGCCGTTGCAGGCCGAGTTGCTGCACCGGTCGGGGTCGTCCGCGTGCGGGTCCTGGCTCTCGGGGACGGAGGCGGCGGTGAGGACGCCGATGCGGGCGCGGGAGCCGCCGGCGCGTTCGATGATCTCGCCGTACACCTCGGTGTTGTCCTCGTCGAGTGCGCCGCCGATGAGGACGAGGGAGCCCGCCGTCCGTGCGCTCTCGGCGCGCGGGGCGGCCTGCGCGGCCGGTGCGGCGGCGAGGGTGAGGACGACGGCGGTGGCGCCGGCGAGGAGTCGGCGCCGGCCGGGACGATCGCGCATGGGGCCTCCTTGGGAGGTGTCGTGGGTCGGTGGGGAGCCGGGCCCCCGGGCGGGGTCGGACACGGCCGGGGGCCCGGCGGTCATGCGCCGCCGTCGTCGCTGCCGAGGGCGGTGATCAGTGAGGCCAGCAGGGCGACGCGCTCGGGCACGGTCGCGGTGTCCAGCCACTCCTGCGGGGTGTGGTCGGCGCCGCCGACGGGTCCGAGGCCGTCCAGGACGGGCACGCCGGTGCCGGCGATCAGGTTGGCGTCGCCGACGCCTCCGGTGGCCGTGGCGCCGAGCGCGAAGCCGAGGGCGGCCGCCGCCTTCTCGGCCGCGGCGAGCATCCGCAGGGAGTCGGCGGTCGCCTCCATCGGGGGGCAGTCGTCGAGTTGCTCGACGGTCACGGTGGTGCCGGGTACGGCCGGGCAGGCGGCGGCGTCCTCGATGGCCCGCCTGACCCTGCGTACCCCGGCGGCGGTGGAGGCGCGCACCTCCAGGCGGAGTTCGGCCTCGGGGCAGACGATGTTGGGCCGGTGACCGGCCCTGACGACGCCGACGTTGACGGTGACGTCGTCCCAGCGGCCGTTGAGGGCCTGCAGGGCCACGACCAGGTGGGCGGCGGCGAGGGCCGCGTTGGCGCCGCGCTCGGGCTCGATGCCGGCGTGCGCGGCGCGGCCGGTGACGGTGAGCCGGAAGTCGGCGACGCCCTTGCGGGCGACGACCAGGTCGCCGTTCTCCCGGGCGCACTCCAGGCCGAGGGCGTAGTGCGCGCCGCCGGCGACGTCCTCGGTGATCGCCCGGCTGGCCGGGGAGCCGATCTCCTCGTCGGGGGTGGCGAGGAACACCAGCTCGGCGTACTGCGCGGCGTCGTGCTCGTGCAGCAGCTCCAGCGCGGTCAGACCGGCCAGCAGCCCGCCCTTGTCGTCGCTGACTCCGGGACCGTGCGCGCGGGTGCCGTCGAGGGCGAAGGGCCGCTCGGCGGCGGTGCCGTCCTCGAAGACGGTGTCCATGTGGGCGGCCAGCAGGATGCGCCGTCCGCCGTCCGCCTCGGCGAGGCGGCCCGCCTTGCGGGCCACCAGCACGTCGCCCGTGACGAGCGCCGGGGTGTCGGGGCGGGATCCGGTGCCGGCGTGCGGGCGGATGCGCTCGACGGCGAATCCGAGCGACTCCAGGCGGGCCTGCACCCAGTCCGCGACCGCGTTGACACCCGCGGGACTGTAGGAGCCGGAGTCGACGGCCACGAGTGCGGCGAGGTCGTCCAGGTAACGCTGCAGACGGCTGCGGGCGGTGCCGAGCAGTTCGGCGGGCCGGGGCCGCTGCCGTGCGGGGGCGTTCACAGGACCTTCGACAGGAAGGCGCGGGTGCGTTCCTGCTCGGGGTCGACCAGGACCTGCCGTGGGTCGCCGGCCTCGACCATCACCCCTTCGTCCATGAAGACGGCCGTGTCGCCGACCTCGCGGGCGAATCCGATCTCGTGGGTGACGACGACCATCGTCATCCCGTCGGCGGCCAACTGCCGCATCACGTCGAGCACATCGCCGACGAGCTCGGGGTCGAGCGCGGAGGTCGGCTCGTCGAACAGCATCAGCTTGGGCTTCATGGCGAGGGCCCGGGCGATCGCCACGCGCTGCTGCTGACCGCCGGACAGCTGTGCGGGGTAGTGTCCGGCGCGGTCGGCGAGACCGACCCGCTCCAGCAGGTGCCGCGCCTCCTCGCGGGCCTGCGCCCTGGCGACCCCGGCGACCCGTACGGGGGCCTCGATGACGTTCTCCAGTGCCGTCAGGTGCGGGAAGAGGTTGAAGCGCTGGAAGACCATGCCGATGTCGCGGCGCCGCTCGGCGACCTCCCGTTCCCGCAACTCGTGCAGTTTGCCGCCCTGCTGCCGGTAGCCGACGAGTTCGCCGTCCACGGTGAGCCGGCCGCCGTCGACCTTCTCCAGGTGGTTGATGCAGCGCAGGAACGTGGACTTGCCGGAGCCGGACGGCCCGAGGAGGCAGCACACGCTGCCGCGCCGGACGGTGAGGTCGATGCCCTTGAGGACCTCCAGCCTGCCGAACTGCTTGCGCACGCCCTCCGCGTGCACCATCGGCACGCTCTCGTCGTGCGGCGTGGGGGCGCTCACCGGCCCGCCTCCTTCTTCTTCACGCGCGCGGGCCGGACGGCTCCGCCGAGCAGGCGCCGCAGCGGGGAGACGTGCTGGGCGCGGGCGGTGCCGCGGCCGTAGCGGCGCTCCAGGTACGCCTGCGGGACGCCGAGTACGGTGACCAGGGCGAGGTACCACAGGCTCGCGACGACGAGCATGGGGATGACCTGGTAGTTCTGGGCGTACACGTCCTGGATGTTGGACATCAGGTCGTGCGCGGAGATGACCGAGACCAGGGCGGTCATCTTCAGCATGTTGATGGTCTCGTTGCCCATCGGGGGGATGATGACCCGCATCGCCTGGGGCAGCACGATGCGCCGCATGGTCAGGGCGGGGCGCATGCCCAGGGAGTGCGCCGCCTCGGTCTGGCCGGGGTCGACGGACTGGATGCCGGCGCGCACGATCTCCGAGGCGTAGGCGGCCTCGTTGAGCCCGAGGGCGAGCAGTGCGGCGACGGCGGGGGTCAGCAGGGAGTTCGTCTCGGCCTGGAAGAAGGTGATGTCGGTGAAGGGGACACCGATCATCACGTACTTGTACAGCGCGGCCGCGTAGCCCCAGAAGATGATCTGCACGAGCAGCGGGGTGCCGCGGAAGATCCACACGAAGAAGGTGGCCAGGCCGTACAGGACGGGGCTCGGGGACAGCCGCATGACCGCGATGAGCGTGCCCAGGGCGAGTCCGAGGACCATGGCGGCGGCGGTCAGCCACAGGGTGGTGACCAGCCCGTCGAAGATGAGGTCGGCGAAGAGGTACTCACCGACGATGTCCCAGCGCAGGTTCTCGTTCTTGGCCAGCGAGCCGGCCAGTCCGACGAGTGCGGCCAGGGCCGCCGCGGCGGCCACCCAGCGGCCGTAGTTGCGCACCGGCACGACGACGAGGTCCTCCGCCTGGCGCCCCGGGGCGGGCGCCGCGGTGTTCCGGGGTGTCTTCAGCTCGACCATGCTCAGTCGACCGCCGCGTTCCTGGTGGCTTCCTTCACCGCGATGGAGGCGACGCCGTACTTGTCGTAGATCTTGGTCACGGTGCCGTCGTCGATGAGGGCCTGCAGGGCCTTCTGGATCGCGTCGGTCAGTTCGGGCAGGCGCTTGGTGATGGCTATGCCGTTGGGCGAGGCGTTGTAGCCGCCGGGTGCGGCGGGGTCCTCGACGAGGTCGAAGATCTTGCCGCCGTCGGCGGTCTTGGCGGTCCAGCCGGCGGCCGGCTTGGTCAGCAGCTGGGCGACGACCTTGCCCGAGCGCAGGGCGAGCTGGGCGTCGGAGTCCTTGGGGTAGGTCTCGATGTCGATGCGCCCGCGGCCGGCCTTGCCGCATTCGGCCTGGTGGCTCTTGAGCAGGTCCAGCTGGTTGGTGGCGGCCTGCACCGCCGCCTTGCGCCCGCACAGGTCGTCGAGGGTGGCGATCTTCTCGGGGTTGCCCTCGGCGACGAGGATGCCGGAACCGGACTGCGAGTAGTCGACGAAGTCGACCACCTTCTGCCGTTCCTTGTTGTCCGTGATGGCCGACATCGCCACGTGGAACTTGCCGGCCTGGAGCGCGGGGACGATTCCGTCGAACTTCTGCGGGGTGAAGGCGAACCGCACGCCGAGCTTGGCGCCCAGAGCCTGGCCCAGGTCGTAGTCGAGGCCGGTCAGCTCGCTCTCGCCCTCCTTGACGTACATCTCGAAGGGCGGGTAGGGCACGTCGGTGGCGACCTTGACGGTGCCCGACTTCTTGATCTCCTCGGGCAGCGCGTCGTGCAGCGCGGGATCCTTCTCGATCTTCACACCGGCGACGGTGAGCTCGCTGCTCGCGGCCGGTGCGGAGTCGTCGCCGCCGGAGCAGGCGGCGAGCGCGGAAAGGACGGTGGTCACGGCGGTGGCGGCCGCCAGGCGACGGGCCGTGCGAGCGTTCATGGGGATCGGACCTCTCGGATGCCTTCGCCGGCGGAGGCGCCGCCGACTGCTCTGGGAAGTTACAGAATCTCTTCAGGATTGGCTAGACGTATCGCACGTTACATTCGTGCCACGCGGCGCACACCGCCCTCCGCGACGGGCGGAGGCGCTGCTCAGCCGTGGCTCCATGGGCGCGAGTCCGGCCCACCGAAGGAGTTGTGCGGTACATATCGACGATCCGCGCGCCATCTGTACCATCCGATAGAACACACGCATCCTCGTCCTGACACCTCGTCAGAGTGCTGGCACCGCCGTGTCATCGGCGCCGCAGCAGCGCATGGATGCGAGGAGAGACGAGGAGACGTCGTGGAGGACACACCGTTCGCCGCAGCCACCGGTCACGCTCCGGCGGTGGCCCTGCCGCCGCGGGAGGCGTGGCGGAGGAAGATGCGCGACGACGTCCTGGACGCGGCGCGCGCCATGGCGGCGGAGAAGGGCTGGGACGCGGTGAGCCTGTCGCAGGTGGCGGCCCGGGCGGAGGTGTCGCGGCCCACGGTGTACAAGGAGTTCGGCAGCCGCGGCGGCCTGAGCCAGGCGCTGGTGCACCGCGAGGCGGAGCGCTTCCTCGGCGGAGTGGACCTGGCCCTGCGGCAGCCGGCGCCCACGCCGTCGGACGCCCTGGCCTCCGCCGTCCTGCACGCCCTCCGGGAGGCCCGGGAGAACGTGCTCGTCGCCTCGGTGGTCGCGGCGGCCCGCAACGGCACCGATTCCCTGCTGCCGTACCTGACGGCCCGCTCGGAGCCGGTGGTCACGGGCGCCCGGCACCTGGTGCGGTCGTGGTGCGAGATCCACTACCAGGAGTTCGACACCGAACGGACGGAGCAGGCGGCCGACGTCATCGTGCGGCTGACCCTGTCGCACATCGTGCTGCCGCCGCTCGGTCACACGCTGCGCGAGTCGGCGGACCTCATCACCGCGGCGGCCATGGGGGTGCTGACGCGGCCGGCGGACCGGCCGTTACCTGACGCGTCGTCAAAACATTGACAGTGTGTCCCCGATTGTCAGCGCTCGCCGCCGGTGCCACGCTCTGCCGGGTCCGGACCCCGTGGTCCGCCGCGTGCCTCCCCGGCCGCAGCGGCTGCCCGGTGTCCGCCCTTCCCCGGAGCCGAACGCCGCGAGGAGCCCAGCCCGATGACCGCACCGTCGACGACGCCCCCTGCACATCCGGCCGGCACACCCTGGCGCGACCGCAAACGGTATGCCTGGCTGCTCGGCCTGGCGGTCCCCACCCTGCCCTTCCAGGCGGCGGCGCTGGTCGCGGTCGGCGACTGGCCCGTCCTGTGGTGGTGGGGGCCGTTCTTCGCCTTCGTGCTCATTCCGCTGCTCGACGCCCTGATCGGCCCCGACCAGGAGAACCCCCCGGACGAGGCGATCCCGCTGCTGGAGGAGGACCGGTACTACCGCTGGTGCACGTACCTGTACCTGCCCCTGCAGTACGCCGGGCTGCTGTACGCGTGCCTGCTGTGGTCCCGGGGCATGAGCGTGCCGGACGCGCTGGGGCTGGCCGCGACGGTGGGTGTCGTCGCCGGGGTCGCCATCAACACGGCGCACGAACTCGGGCACAAGCGGGAGACGGTGGAACGCCGTCTGGCCCGTCTCGCCCTGGCCCAGTCGGCCTACGGCCACTTCTACGTCGAGCACAACCACGGTCACCACATACGCGTCGCCACCCCCGAGGACCCGGCCAGCTCGCGGCTCGGCGAGAGCCTGTGGGCGTTCCTGCCGCGGACGGTCGCGGGCAGCGCGCGGTCGGCCTGGCGTCTGGAGACCCGCCGGCTGCACCGCCGCCGGCACCGCACCTGGTCGTTCCGCAACGAGGTGCTGACCGCGTGGGGACTGACCGTGGTGCTGTTCGCCGCGCTCACGGCCGGATTCGGCCCCGTGGTCCTGCCCTACCTGCTCGTCCAGGCGGCATGCGGCATCCTGCTGCTGGAGACGGTCAACTACCTGGAGCACTACGGCCTGTTGCGCGAACGCCGCCCGGACGGGCGCTACGAACGGGTCGCTCCCCGCCACAGCTGGAACAGCAACAACACGACCAGCAACATCTTCCTGTACCAACTGCAGCGGCACTCCGACCACCACGCGAACCCGCTGCGCCGCTACCAGACACTGCGCCACTTCGAGGAGGCGCCGCAACTGCCCTCCGGCTACGCATCCATGATCGTCCTGGCCTGGGCGACGCCGCTGTGGCGGCGGGTGATGGACCCCAAGGTGCTCGCGCACTACGGCGGCGACGTGACGCGGGCCAACGCCCGGCCCGACCGGGCGAGGCACTGAGCCGCACGCCTCGGCAGCAGACATACAGGGCGACCCCGGTCTCGCGCGCCCTCTCGGCCGGGGACCGGCGCCCGTGGCCCAGGTCACATCCGGCTCCTGTCAGGAATCGGGGCGCCGTCTCGTTCAAGGGGCACGCGCACGAGACAGGAGCATCACCATGAAGCACCGCATCGTCGTCCTCGGCGCCGGGTACGCCGGGGCCTTCGCCGCCGGCAGCCTGGCCCGCCGGCTCTCCCCCGCCGACACCGAGATCACCGTCGTCAACGCCGTGCCCGACTTCGTCGAGCGCATGCGGCTGCACCAGCTCGCCACCGGGCAGCAGCTCGGCGTCCGCAAGCTCGCCGACGTGTTCGCGGGCACCGGCGTACGGCTGCGCCTGGCGCGCGTCACCGGCGTCGACCCCGGGCGCCGGACCGTCGCCGTGACCGGCGCGGACGGCGCCGGCGAACTCGGGTACGACACGCTGCTCTACGCGCTCGGCAGCTCGGTGGCCCGTCACGGCCTGCCCGGCGTGGCCGAGCACGCCTTCGACGTGTCCGGCCTGTCCTCGGCACTGCGTCTGCGCGAGCGCCTGGCCGGCCTGCGGGCAGGGGGCACCGTGCTGATCGTCGGTGAGGGGCTGACCGGCATCGAGACCGCCACCGAGGTCGCCGAGGCCCGGCCGGACCTCTCGGTCGCGCTCGCCGCCCGCGGCGAACCGGGAGCCTGGCTCTCCCCGAAGGCCAACCGTCACCTGCGCCGGGCCTTCGACCGGCTCGGCATCACCGTCCACGCGCACACCGGCGTCGCGGCCGTCGAACCGACCCGCGCCCTCACCACCGGCGGAGGGTCCCTCCCGGCCGACGTGACCGTGTGGGCGGCCGGGTTCGCCGTGCGTCCCCTCGCCGCCGCCGGCGGCCTGGAGGTCACGGACAGCGGCCGGATCGTCGTCGACCGCACCATGCGCTCGGTGTCGCACCCGGACGTCTACGCCGCCGGCGACAGTGCCCACGCGATCGGCGACAACGGCCGGCCGCTGCCGATGTCCTGCGCCTCGGCCGGTTACACCACCATGCAGGCCACCGCCGCGATCATCGCGCGCCTGACGGGCGGCGAGGTTCCCACGGTGGCCCTGAAGTACCACGGCAACCACATCAGTCTCGGGCGGCGGGACGCGATCATCCAGGTGGTGGACGAGGAGGCCCGGTCGAAGTCCTGGTACGTGGGCGGCCCGGCCGCCGCACGGATCAAGTCGGGCGTGCTGAGGACGGCCGGCTGGGGCATCGCCCACCCGACCTTCGGCATGCCCGCGCGGCGGCGCCGCCTGGCCACCGCGCCGGAGCGGAGCGGTGTGAAGGCCGCCGCATAAGGTGCTCGGCATGGACAGCGCAGCCCTCGATCGGTTCGAGGCCGGCCGCGGCCGGCTGGCCTCGCTCGCGTACCGCCTGCTCGGCTCGGCCGCCGACGCCGAGGACGCCGTGCAGGACACCTTCCTGCGCTGGCAGGCCGCGGACCGCGACCGGATCGAGGTGCCGGAGGCGTGGCTGACGAAGGTCCTCACCCGTCTCTGCCTGGACCGGCTCCGCTCGGCGCAGATGCGGCACGAACGCGCGGCCGGTGACTGGCTGCCCGAGCCGCTCCTCGAGGGCGACCCGATGCTCGGTCCCGCCGACACCTACGAGCAGCGCGAATCGGTGTCGCTGGCGGTGCTGACCCTCATGGAGCGCCTCTCACCGGTCGAGCGGGCCGTCTACGTCCTGCGCGAGGCCTTCTCGTACAGCCACGCCGAGATCGCCGGGATGCTCGACATCACCGAGGCGGCGAGCCAGCAGCACGCCCACCGGGCCCGTCGCCGGGTCACCGCCGGGCGCCGCCGGGACGGCGAGGCCGACCCGGCGTCCGCGCGCCGCGTCGTCGAGGAGTTCCTCGCCGCCGCCACGTCGGGGCGCACCGAACGGCTGGTGGCGCTGCTCACCGACGACGTGACGGCGGTCTCGGACGGCGCCGGACTGAGCAAGCGGCTGCTGCGCCTTGAGACCCGCGAGCGGGTCGCCTCCTTCGCGCGGGCCGGTTTCCGGCCCACGGAGGCCAAGCGGCGCCTGGCCGGCGGCACGCCCGCGATGCACATCGCGCTGGTCAACGGCTCCCCCGCGGTCCTCGCCGTCGTCGACGGCCGGATCGCGGGCGCCGTGGCGTTCGACGTCAGCGACGGCAAGGTCGCGGCCCTGCGCGGCATCGCCGCCCCCGACCGGCTCGCCCGCCTCAACCACGCCTGGCGGCACCATGAACCCGGAATGCCGGTCATCACCGCGTGGTGATGACCGGCCGGCGACCCGGGCGGTGTGCGCCGCCGGTGGCTTCCTCCGGTGCGAGCCGGGGAAGCCACCGGCGGGGTCACGTGCTCAGCGGTTGGTCCACAGGTTCCACTTCCAGGGCCACATGGTGCCCTCGGCGCACTGGTAGCGGTCCCAGTGGCCGCGGTCGATGCCCTGCTGGCCGGCGGTCTGGCAGCCGCTGAGGGTCATGTACTTGCCGCGGTGGACGTCGAGGCTGTCGGCCGCCTTGAGGGTGGACACCTGCTGGGACGCCGTGAGGGGTGCGGCCACGGCCGGCGCCGCCGCGCCCAGGGTGCCGAGTCCGATGACGGTGAGGGTCGCGAAGGCGGACAGTGCGGTGCGTACACGCATGGTGAGGTTCCTTTCGGTGAGGGGTGCGGGCCGTCCGTACCAGGAGGGTCGGCGCGGCCCAGGAGTGCCGGCACGCTCACCCTCGGGGGTGATCCGCCGAGCCGGTATGCCGAGTTTGCGCAGGAAACGACACCCCTACAACCAGATCCCGGTTGCTTCACCGATGTCGGGATAAATACAGTCCTGACCTGCTGGGACGTGCCTGTCCCGGGACACGGGACAACCGGCGGGACGCTGTCGCTCCCCCTTGCGGAAAGGGCCCGATCGATGACCGGCCAAGGACCAGAGGCCCGCGCGGCGGCACGGAAGCTGGGAGCAGCCCTGCGGACCCTGCAGCAGCAGTCGGGGCGGACGCTGCGCAGCCTGGAGGCGCAGGTCCGGATCAGCGACTCGTCCCTCTCCCGCTACTTCCGCGGCGAGACCGTGCCGTCCTGGCCCGTGGTGCGGGACCTGTGCCGCGCGCTGGGCGCGGATGCCGCCGAGTACCGGGCCCTGTGGGAGGCCGCCGGCCCCGCCCGCGGCGAGGCGCCGGCCGCCACCGCCCCGGTCGGCGGTGACGAGGCGGATGCGTCGCCCCTGCCTGGGCCCGCCCCGTGGCGCCGCCTGCGCGCGCGGTGGTCACGGGGCCGGGTCGTCGCGGCGACGGCTGCCGTCGTCGTCGCCGGTGGACTCGTGGCGGCACTGCTGCTCCTGCTGCCCGCACCGGGCGGGCCCGACGGCACGCCCTCGCAGGGCGCGGCGGCGGGCACCGGGACGACCGGCAGTGCCGGCGCCCTCGTCCACAACGTCGAGACGGCATGCCAGAAACCCCGTATCCGCAAGTGCGCGCTGTCTCTGGCGTACAGCCCCTACCGCCCCTACAACACGACCAACTCCGCCGGCCGCGTCTGGCACGAAGACCTGCTCCAGGCCCACTGCACCGTGGCCAACGGCGTCACCGTCACCGACGAGGAGCACCAGCACACCAGCATCTGGATCCAGGTCTCGCACGAGGGAAAACGGCTGTGGCTCCCGGGGATCCGTGTCCGTCCCGACGATCTGACCCAGCTGACGACCGTCCTGCCGACCTGCACGCCCTGAGCGCGCGAGGCCTGCCCGCTGCGGGAGACGTCAGCGGCGGCGGGCGTTGAGCCGGGCGGCCTGGCGCATCAGGTGGTCGCGCTCGGCGAGGTCGGGAGCCTTCCGGGCCGCCTCGGCGTACAGCCGTGCCGCCGTCGCCGGATCGCCGTCGCGTTCGTGGAGGTGCGCCGCCACCGCGGTGTGGCGGGGCAGTGAGTCGTCCAGCGCCGCGAGGGCCGCCAGCCCGGCGCGCGGTCCGTCGGCCTCGCCGACGGCGACCGCGCGGTTGAGCCGGACGACGGGGCTGTCGGTCAGGCGTACGAGTTCGTCGTACCACTCGACGATCTGCACCCAGTCGGTCTCCTCGGCGGTGGGGGCGTCGGCGTGCAGCGCGGCGACGGCGGCCTGGGCCTGGTACTCGCCCAGCCGGTCGCGGGCCAGGGCGGCCTGCAGGATCTCCACGCCCTCGGCGATCAGGCCGGTGTCCCAGCGGCCCCGGTCCTGCTCGGCGAGCGGCACCAGGCTGCCGTCGGGCGCGGTCCGGGTGGCACGGCGGGCGTGGTGGAGCAGCATGAGGGCGAGCAGCCCGGCGACCTCGGGGTGGTCGATGCGGGCCGCGAGCTGCCGGGTGAGCCGGATGGCCTCGGCGGCGAGGTCGACGTCGCCCGAATAGCCCTCGTTGAAGACCAGGTAGAGGACGCGCAGCACGGTGGCGACGTCGCCGGGCTTGTCGAACCGCACGCCGGCCACCGTGCGCTTGGCCCGGCTGATGCGCTGCGCCATGGTCGCCTCGGGCACCAGGTAGGCCCGCGCGATCTGGCGGGTGGTCAGCCCGCCGACGGCGCGCAGCGTGAGCGCCACCGCGGACGACGGCGTCAGCGAGGGGTGGGCGCACAGGAAGTAGAGCTGGAGCGTGTCGTCCACCGCGGGGCCGGGCTCGGGCGCCGGCTCCTGCTCGACGACGAGGCCCTCACGCCGGCGGCGGGCGGCGTCCGCCCGGGCCTGGTCGAGGAACTTGCGCCAGGCGACGGTGACCAGCCAGCCCCTCGCGTCCCGCGGCACCTCGGCGGGCCAGACCCGGATCGCCTCGACCAGCGCTTCCTGCACGGCGTCCTCGGCCGCCGCGAAGTCGGCTCCGCGGCGGACGAGGGCGGTGAGCACGCTCGGCGTGAGGCTGCGCAGCAGGGCCTCGTCCATCGGGGCGGTCACTCCGTGATGGTGGGCGGAGCGGTCAGGAACGGGCGCACCTCCAGCCACTCGTGGATCGGCTTGCCGCCCGCCCCCGGTGCCGCCGAGAGCTCCCCCGCCAGCTCGACGGCACGCTCCTGGCTGTCGACGTCGATCACCATCCAGCCCGCGATGAGGTCCTTGGTCTCGGCGAACGGGCCGTCGGTGACCGGCGGGCGCCCCTCGCCGTCGTAGCGGACCCACATCCCGTCGGGGGCGAGCGCCTGCCCGTCGACGAACTCGCCGCTCTGCTCCAGCCGGGCCGCGAAGTCGTTCATGTACTGCAGGTGTGCCGAGATCTCCTCCGGCGTCCAGCGGTCCATCGGCACGTCGTTCACCGCGGCCGGAGCGCCACGGTAGTGCTTGAGCAGCAGGTACTTGGCCATCGTCGTTCTCCCGGGTGCTGGTGCGACCCATTGTGGTCGCGTTCTTCCAGGGGACGTAGCCGATCATGGGTTCTCGACATCGCCGCGTGGACTTTTTCCGGGCTTTCGTGGCGGCGACCGGGTGAACCCGCTCGTGGTGTCCGGGGGTGATCGCCCTTGCTATCGTGCGCCGATGTCATCGATCAGGCAGTTCCAGGTCACCTTCGACTGCGCGGAACCCGAGCGCGTCGCCCGCTTCTGGTGCGAGGTGCTGGGGTACGTGGTGTCACCCCCGAAGGGGTTCGCCACGTGGGATGAGTTCGATCGCTCGCGGCCGCCCGAGGACCGCGGTTCGTGGTGTGCCTGCGCCGACCCCACGGGCGTGGGCCCGCGCCTGTTCTTCCAGCGCGTTCCCGAGGACAAGGTCGTCAAGAACCGGGTGCATCTCGACGTGCGGGTCGGCACCGGGCTCGTCGGACAGGAGCGGCTGGCCGCGCTGGAGGCGGAGTGCGCGCGGCTGCTCCCGCTGGGCGCGGTACGCGTGCGGCTCCTGGCGGACGACAACGATTCCTGCATCGTGATGCAGGACGTGGAAGGCAACGAGTTCTGCCTCGACTGAGCGCCCGCCGCGCCCGCCCCCGTCCGCCGCGGGTGCGGCGGACGGGGGCCCGCCCGTGGTGCGGCGCGGGCCGAGCGGGCCGCGCCGGGCCGGTCAGGCGCCGGGCAGCACGCCGGTGCGGGCGACCTCGGCGTACCAGCGGGCGCTGGCCTTGGGGATGCGGGTGCCGGTCGGGTAGTCGACGTACACGGCGCCGAAGCGCTTGCTGTAGCCGTGGGCCCACTCGAAGTTGTCCAGCAGGGACCACAGGAAGTAGCCGCGCACGTCCACGCCGTCCACGATCGCCTGGTGGACGGCGGCGAGGTGGCCGCGCACGTAGGCGATGCGGGCGGGGTCGTTGACCTGGCCCGAGGGGTCGGCGTAGTCGTCGAAGGCGGCGCCGTTCTCGGTGATGATCAGCGGCAGCCGCGGGAAGTCGGCGGCGAGGCGGTGCAGCAGGTCGTAGAGGCCGCTGGGGTCGACGGCCCAGCCCATCGCGGTGGTGTCGCCGGGCGGCTGGTGGAAGGCGACGCGGTCGGCTCCGGGCCAGGGGCTGTGCGGGCTGTTGCCGTGCCCGTCGGAGGTGTGCGTGCCGCTGCCGTCGGTCTCGGAGACCACGGTGGGGGTGTAGTAGTTGACGCCGAGGAAGTCCAGCGGCTGGTGGATGCGCGCCAGGTCGCCGTCCTGGACGAAGGACCAGTCGGTCAGTTCGGCGGTGTCCTTGAGCAGGTCCTCCGGGTAGGCGCCGCGCAGCATGGGACCGGTGAAGACCCGGTTGGCGAGCGCGTCGATGCGGCGGACCGCGTCGGCGTCGCCGTCGCTGCCCGTGAGGGGCCTGACGTGGTGGATGTTGAGCGTGACGGAGACCTGTGCGTCGGCGCGGAGGTTCTCGCGCAGCGCCTGGACGGCCAGGCCGTGCGCCAGGTTGAGGTGGTGGGCCGCGCGCAGGGCGGCGACCGGGTCGGTGCGGCCGGGGGCGTGCACGCCGGATCCGTAGCCGAGGAAGGCGCTGCACCAGGGCTCGTTGAGCGTGGTCCAGGTCTTCACCCGGTCGCCGAGGGCGTCCGCCGCGAGGGCCGCGTACTCGGCGAACCGCTCGGCCGTGGCGCGCTCGGGCCAGCCGCCGGCGTCCTCCAGTTCCTGGGGCAGGTCCCAGTGGTAGAGGGTGGCGACGGGCTGGATGTTCTTCTCCAGCAGTTCGTCGGCCAGGCGCCGGTAGAAGTCCAGGCCCTTCTGGACGGCCGGTCCGCGGCCGGTGGGCTGGATCCGGGGCCAGGCCAGGGAGAAACGGTAGGCGCCCAGGCCGAGTTCGGCCATGAGGGCGACGTCCTCGCGCCGGCGGTGGTAGTGGTCGGTGGCGATGTCACCGGTGTCACCGTTGCGGACCCGGCCGGGGGTGCGGGCGTAGGTGTCCCAGATGGACGGGGTGCGGCCGTCCTCGGCGGCGGCCCCCTCGATCTGGTAGGCGGCCGTCGCGGAACCCCAGAGGAAGTTCCGGGGGAAGGTACGGGCGGGGTCCGGGGTGGACGGGCTCTGCTGTGCTGCGGTGACCACGTAAGTCCTTTCGGGGTGCGGGGCGGTGGTGCGCGCGGGCGCGTGGCGGCCGGCGGGGGTGGGGTGCGGGCGCGCCGGAGCACCGGAGGGCCGGGCGGGGTGCGGGCCCGGCCCGGGGCCGGTCGTGCGGCGGCGGGTCAGCCCTTGACGGCGCCCGCCATGATGCCGCTGACGATCTGGCGGCCGAAGACGATGAACATCGCCAGCAGCGGCAGCGTGCCGAGCAGCGCTCCGGCCATGATCAGCGACTGGTCGCGGACGTAGCCCGCGCTGAGCTGGGTGAGGGCGACGGGGACCGTCGGGTTGGTCATGTCCAGGACCACGAAGGGCCAGAAGAAGTCGTTCCAGGCGTGCACGAACGTGATCATGAACAGCACGGCCATCGCGGGCCGGGCGACGGGCAGCACGATGGACCAGAAGATCCGCAGCGAGTGCGCCCCGTCGACGCGTCCGGCCTCGACGAGCTCGTCCGGCAGGGCCTCGGAGAGGTACTGCCGCATGAAGAACACCCCCACCGCGCTCACCAGCGTCGGGAAGATGACGGCGGGCAGCTGCTGCGACCAGCCCAGCTCGGCCATCATCATGAACAGCGGTACGACGCCGAGCTGCGGCGGCACCATCATGGTGCCGATCACCAGCATCAGCAGGGCGTTGCGCCCCTTGAACCGCAGCTTGGCGAAGGCGAACCCGGCGAGCGTGGCGAACAGGACCGTGGACAGGGCGATCACCCCGGCCACGATCAGGCTGTTGATCATGGCCTTGCCCATCGCCGCCTCGTCCCAGGCCCGGGCGAGGTTGCTGAACAGGTTCGGGCCGGGCAGGAAGGGCGGCGGTGTCTGGCTGACCCGGGTGTTGTCGGTGGAGGCGGCGACCATCGTCCAGTACAGCGGGAAGATCGACAGCAGCGCCATCACGGCGAGCAGCACATAGGCGAGGGGACCGGCGTGGTGCTGACGGCCGGCGCGCTGGCGCAGCAGCCGGCCACCGCGGCCGGCCGGCTTCCCGGCGGAGGTGCGGGCCGCGGTGCCGGTCCGGGCCGGGAGACTCTCAGTGGTCATGGTGACTCCAGGTCAGGACGTGCGGGAGCGCAGCCGCTTGACGGCTCGCTGCACCAGGAAGGCGAGGACGAGCAGCAGGAACATCGCCCAGGCGACGGTCGCCGAGCGGCCCATCTGGTAGTTCTTCCAGCCCTCCTCGTACAGCAGCAGGCCCAGCGTCTGGTACTGGTTGTCCGCGCCGCCGGTGATCCCGTTGGGGCCCTGGCCGAAGATCAGCGGCTCGCCGAACAGCTGGGTGGCGCCGATCGTGGAGAGCACGATGGTGAAGACGATGGTGGAGCGGATCCCGGGGACGGTGACGTGCGTGAACTGCTTCCAGCGGGAGGCGCCGTCCAGGGAGGCCGCCTCGTAGCGGTCGGCGGGGATGGCCTGCATCGCGGCGAGGTAGAGCAGCGCGTTGTAGCCGGTCCAGCGCCAGATGACGATGGTGGAGATGGCGACCTGGGCGGGCCACTTGTCGGCCTCCCAGTCCACGGGGTCGATCCCGACCACGCCGAGCGCCCAGTTGATCATGCCGAAGTCACGCTCGAAGATCATCGTGAAGACGAGGGCGGCCGCGGCGACCGAGGTGGCGTACGGGACGAGCGAGGCCACCCGGAAGAACAGCGAGGCGCGCATCCGGTAGTTGAGCAGGTGCGCCAGCCCGAGGGCCATCAGCAGCTGCGGCACCGTGGAGATGACGCCGATGGTGATCGTGTTCCGCAGCGCGTTCCAGAACCGCGCATCACCCCACAGCTCCACGTAGTTGTCGAACGCCACCCACTGCATGACGTCGAGGGTGGCCAGCTCCACGTCGTGCAGGGAGATCCACGACGTGTAGAGGAGGGGGTAGAAGCTGAACGCGGCGAAGACCACGAAGAACGGCGCGACGAACACGTACGGGGCGCCCTTGAGGTCGAGGCGGTGCAGGAGCGCGCCGCGCCGCCGGGCGGCGCCCTTGTCCGGGGACGGCCCCGCGGGCTCGTCCCCGGCCAGGACCGGGGTGGTGGAGGTGGCCACCGGGAGTTCCTTCCTGAAGGCGGGTGGGTGAGCCGGGCGCCGGGCCCGCCGGCGAGGGGCGGGCGGGCCCGGACGGCCGCGGCGAGGGGGGCGGTGGTCAGCCGACCGCCTTCTCGATGCGCTCCGTGGTGGTCTGCCACGCCTTGTCCCGCGCGGTGCCCTGCTGCTCGATGAGGGTCAGGCCCTGGGAGAAGGTGTCCTTGATCGTGCCGTCCTTACGGCCGAGGACCTGCTTGTCCGGTATCTCCTGGGCGGCGGCGCCGAAGATCTCGCCGATCGGCGCGTCGCTGAAGTAGGCCGACTTGGCGTTCTTCACATCCGCGTTCTCCAGCGCCTGGCGCGAGGACGGGATGTTGCCGATCTCCTTGAAGATGTGGGCCTGCTGCTCCGGTGCGGTCAGCCAGGCGACGAGCTTCTTGGCCTCCTCCTTGACCGGGCTCTGCTCGATCACGCCGAGGAAGGAGCCGCCCCAGTTGGCGCCCTTGGGGGCCCTGGCCACGTCCCACTTGCCCTTGTTCGCCGCACCGGCCTTCTCGCTGATGTGGCTCAGCATCCAGGCCGGGCACACGGCCGTGGCGAAGGTGCCGTTGGCCAGTCCGGGGTCCCAACCGGGCTGGAACTGGCGGAGCTTGGCCGTCAGGCCGTCCTCCGCCGCGTCGGCGGCGAGGCCCCAGGCCTCCTTGACGACCGGGTTGGAGTCGTAGATCAACTCGCCCTTCTCGTCGTAGAACTGCTCGGAGTGGCCGTAGACCATGGCGTTGAACAGGCCGCTGGCCGCGTCCATGTAGGCCACGCGGTCACCCTTGAAGTCCTTCTTGAAGGTGCGGCCCACCTCGACGTACTTCTTCCAGTCGCCCTCCCAGAGCTTGGCGACCTCCTCGCGGTCGGTGGGCAGGCCCGCCTTCTCGAAGTAGTCCTTGCGGTAGCAGACGGCCATCGGGCCGATGTCGGTGCCCAGGCCCAGCACCTTGCCGTCCCCGGTGCTGATCTGCGACTGCTTCCACGGCAGGAAGTGGTCGGTGCCGGACACGTCGGAGAAGTCGGCGAACTTCGCCGCCTGCGTGTCGGTGATCTCCTTGGCCCGCCCGATCTCGATGCCCTGGATGTCCTTCAGGCCCTTGCCGGCGGCGAGCCGGGTCTGCAGCGCGGTGTAGTACGTCTGCTCGTCACCGGCGATCTCGGCCTTGATGTCCACCTCGGGGTTCTCCTTCTCGTACTGCTCGAGAAGGCCCGTCTCCTTGATGCCCATCACCCCGTACAGGCCCATGGTGATGGTGACCTTGCCGTCCTTCTTGCCCCCACCGGTGGCCGCGTCGTCGCTGCCGCCGCAGCCGGCGACCAGCGCCAGCGCGCTCACGGCCGCGGCCGTCGCCACCGCCTTTCTGCGCAACGAACCGAAAGTGCCCATGGATCTTCCTCCTACGACGGCTCCGACACAACGGAGAGACGAGTTCAGCGCCGGCCACCGCGACCACCGAGAGGGCGGGAGCGAGGACGGACGACGGCTCCGACCGAGCCGGTGGGAACGTGCCCAATTTGGGGTGGGCACGTTCCCACCGGCGCATCGAAGACTCGTGGGCGGGGGGCGGATCTGTCAATGACTTGAACGCAACTCTTCGCGGGCGCCGCCCGCCGGGCCGGTTCCTCCTTGATCCCGGGGTGCCCGGCCGGTGGCCGCGTCTGCAAGAATTGCCGCAGGTCACCTCCGCGGCAGGCACCGCCGCCGCGACGCCCAGGGGGAAGCGCATGTCCGGCACCCGCCGCCCAACGATCAAAACGGTCGCCGCCCGCGCCGGCGTGGGCCGCACCACCGTCTCCCGGGTCGTCAACGGCTCCGACCTGGTCAGCGCCGACGCCCGCGCCCGGGTCCTCGCGGCGATCAAAGAGCTCAACTACGTCCCCAACTCCGTCGCCCGCGGCCTGGTCACCAACCGCACCAACGCCGTGGCCCTGGTGATCCCGGAGTCGGAGAGCCGGCTCGGCTCGGAGCCGTTCTTCGCCGCGCTGATCCGCGGCGTCAGCGGTGCCCTCGCCGAGAGCCGCACCCAGCTGCAGCTGATGCTCGTCCGTGACCAGGCCGAACGCGACCAGCTCACCGAGTCGGTGGCGACCCGCCGGGTGGACGGCGTCCTGCTGGTCTCCGTGCACTCCACCGACCGGCTGCCGGGCATGCTGGAGGAGATGGGGCTGCCCACGGTGCTCGCGGGCCGCCGCGACGCCGGCGAGCAGCTCAGCTACGTCAACGCCGACAACACCGGCGGCGCCGTCGCGGCCGTACGGCACCTGCTGGAGCGCGGCCGGCGCCGCGTGGCCACCATCACCGGCCCGCTGGACATGGACGTCGGCCGCAGCCGCCTCGCCGGCTGGCGCACCGCCCACCGCGAGGCGCAGCTCCCCGCGTCCGAACTGCTGGTCGAGGAAGGCGACTTCACCGAGGAAGGCGGCAGCCGCGCCATGCGTTCGCTTCTTGAACGCGCCCCCGCCCTCGACGCGGTCTTCGCCGCCTCGGACCTCATGGCGGTCGGCGCCCTGGCCGAACTCCGCCGGCAGGGGCGGCAGGTCCCGGGGGACGTGGCCGTCGTCGGATTCGAGGACTCCGTCCTCGCCCGCCACACCAACCCGCCCCTGACGACGGTGCGCCAGCCGGTGGAGGAGCTGGGCCGGACCATGGCCCGCATCCTGACCGACATCACCCGGCACGGCGCGCCCCGGCAGCAGCTGACGCTGCCGACGGAGCTGGTGGTGCGCGAGTCCTCCTGACCACGGAGCCGGGGTCGTACCGGAGCGCGGGCGGTCACCCGGTGTGGGAGGGATCTTCCGGAGCGTGGTGCGGGCGTCCGGCCGGCGGAGCCGTCGGCGCTACGGATGCGCCCGCCCGTCCGCTCCCGGACACTGGTGTCAGCGGAGCCGACGGCACGGCCGATGAGGTGAACCACCGATGTCGCATGCGACCACGACCCCCGTCCCGCCCGGCATCGAGTGCCCCGACGAGGTGCACACCCGGCTCGGGACGCTGAGGTTCTCCGACGGTTTCCCGGACGAGGCAACGGCCCGGACGCTGTTCGACAACCTCGACTTCCAGCGCGCCGTCCAGGGGTACCTGCTGGGACTGGCCCCGGTGGACATGGCGGTGATGCGCCGGGCGCTGCTGCGCTGGGGCCCGGCGAACTCCGCGATGGCGATCTGGGAGGACCTGGTCCACCCGCGCTTCATCGGGCTCGTGTACAACACCAGCACGTCCTACTGCTACTCGTGGCTCGACCTCCGTGCCGGGCCCCTGGTCGTCGAGGTGCCGCCGGGCGTGTACGGCGGGATCGACGACCACTGGTGCCGGTGGGTCGTCGATCTCGGCCTGACCGGGCCCGACCGCGGCGAGGGGGGCCGCTACCTGCTCGTGCCGCCCGGCTACGACGGTGACGTCCCCGACGGCCATGTGGTGGTGCGGCCGCGCACCTACGGCAACTTCCTGGCCCTGAGGGGTTTCCGCGACGAACACGGCGACCCCCACCCGGCGGTCGAGAACGTCAAGGCCGGCACCCGCGTGTACGCGCTCTCGCGGGCCGACGCCCCACCGCCGATGCGTTTCGTGAACGTCTCCCCCGAACCGGCCGTCGCCGTACCGCCCTCGGACCAGCGGTTCTGGCAACTGCTCAACGAGGTCGTGCAGTCGGAGCCACCCGAATCGGCCGACCCGATCACCCTGGGGATGTTCGCCTCCCTCGGGATCCACAACGGCGAGCCCTTCGACCCGGACGAGCGGATGCGGGCCCTCCTGACCGAGGCGGCGGCGGTGGGCGACGCCACCGCCCGCGCCCTCACCTACCGGTTCCGCCAGCGCGAGGCCTATTACTATCCGGGCAGCGCCTGGCGCAAGGGCTTCCTCGGCGGCTACGCGTCCCAGGACCGGGGAGCGGCCCTGCTGGACTCCGCCGCCCAACTCTACTTCTGGGGCGGCTCGGTGAGTCCGGCGTGGGACCGGAAGATGGTCGGCACCGGTTCGCAGTACGCGTTCGCCTTCGTCGACGCCACCGGCACCCCCTTCGACGGCGGCCGGAGCTACCGGCTCCATGTCCCGCCGGCGGTTCCGGTCAACAACTTCTGGTCGGTGATCGTCTACGACACCCAGACCCGGTCCATGCTGCGCACCGATCAGGAATGGCCCTCGGTGACCAGCCAGGACCAGGACCTCCTCGTGAACGAGGACGGCTCCGTGGACGTCCTCTTCGGGCCCGGACCGCCCGGCGACGACGGCCGCAACCGGATCCGGACCCTGCCCGGCAAGGGCTGGTTCACGATGTTCCGGCTCTACGGGCCCCTCGACCCGTGGTTCGACAAGACCTGGCGACTTCCGGACATCGTCCGGGTTACGTGACGGCGACCGTCGTCCCTCGTCAACGCCCCTTGGTGGGAACCCGCGTTGATCGTGTGAAGCCCGAAGGAGTGACCACAGGGCGCCGCGCTTGACGGTGATAGCATTCCGCCGTCTGCGACCTTGATCCACTTATGCTCAGGGCCCTGAACCCGAACGCGCTGAGCCCCCCTTGTGCAGTGCCCTGGACGGGTTGCGGATCCTTGCGAGGCGTACCCCGTCGACGCCCGCATGCTACGCGCCGGGAAAGGTTTCCATGACTCAAGACGTGCTTCTTTGGTGCCTGGTTGCGATTGCGGTGACAGCCATAGCCGCGGTCGTGGCGCTCGTGCTCCGCAGCAGAGGCGTGATGAGGAGGAAGAAGGAGTCCGAGAACGAGCTGCAGGCGCGGCTGCAGTACAACCAGAGCGAACTGGGCCGTCTGCAGGCTGAGTTGTCGCGTCTCAAGAACGAGCAGGACGGTGTCATCCGCCAGGCGGAGCAGGCGGCCGAGGAGAACATCAAGGCGGTCCTCAAGGGCGCCGCGCGCTTCCTGCAGAGCCTCGCGGCCGAGCAGACGACGCTGCTGGACGGGGTCCAGCGCGAGTACGGCGGCCACCCGGTCCTGAACGACCTGATGGACATCACCCACGCCAACGCCCAGATGGCCCGCAAGGCCCAGGGCATCGCGGTCATGTGCGGGGCGCCCCTGGGCCGCCGCAACCAGCCGGCCAGTGTCTACGACGTCGTCCGCAGCGCGCAGAGCCAGATCCGCAACTTCCAGCGCGTGGAGATCATGCAGCCCAGCGGCATCGCGCTGAAGGCCTCGGCCGTCGCGCCGGTCGCACTGGCCGTCGCCGAACTGCTGGACAACGCCGCCAGCTTCTCCCAGGCGGACGCTCCGATCGAGGTGACCTTCCGTCAGGTCCAGCAGAACCTGTGCATCATCATCGACGACGCCGGAGTCGGCATGGGCGACGAGGACCGGCAGCGGGCGAGCGCGCTGCTGTCCGGTGACGACGTCCCCCGGCTGTCCCAGCTGGGCACCCAGCCGAAGTTCGGCTTCCCGGTGATCGGCCTGATCGCCCGCCAGTACGGCTTCAAGGTGGACGTCACCGGTGTCTCCCGGTACGGCGGCGTACGGGCCGTCGTCCTGCTGCCCGAGGAGCTGTGGACCATGGAGGAAACCCCCTCGACCCCGGAGGCGGCGCCCGTCAGCAGCATCCGGCCGGTGGAGCCCCGCAATCCAGCGCGCACGGCGAACGGCCTGCCGAAGCGCGGAGCACGCATGTCGTCCATCGGTGACTCCCCCGCGGCGGACCAGCCGGCCAGGCGAGCCGTCCGGCGCCGCGGCACCGGCAGCCTGGGCGCCCTGCAGCGCGGCACCCAGACCGGGCGTGATGTGGCCTCCCTCGACACCCCCATGTCTGAAGGGTCCGAAAACGCATGAGTACGACCGACCTGTCGTGGATGGTGCAGGACATCGTGACCAACGTGCCCAAGGCACGGCACGCTGTGGTCCTGTCCGCCGACGGCATTCCGCGCGGCTCCACGGACGGCCTGACGCCGAAGGACGTGGGGACCGTCTCGGCGGCCATGGCCGGGATGCAGTCCCTCAGCCGCGCCACCGCCCATTTCGCCGGTCCCTCGCAGGCCCGGGAGTGGATCCAGACGGTCATCGAGTTCCAGCACGGCTGGGTCTTCCTGATCGGGGCCGGGCAGGGCGCCTATCTGGCCGCCGCCGCCGAGCCCGACGTCGACATGGAGCAGCTGTCGTTCCGCATGAACCGGCTGGTCGCCCGGCTGGGCAACAACCTCACGGCCCCGCCCCGGGTGACCCCCGCCGACGCGCAGCGGGCCGGGGACGACCCCCAGGGGCAGCAGGGCGAAGCGGGCAGGTCCGTGACCGTACTGCCGCAGCTGGACCGGGCGGTGGCCTCGGTGCCGGGTGCCCTGCACGCCCTGCTGCTCGGCGCGGACGGTCTGCCGCGCGGCGCCAGCGCCGGGATCGACAGGGACCTCGCGGACACCATCTCGGCGGCCATGACGGGCATCCACGCCTACAGCAGGGCGACCGCGCCCTTCGCGGGCGGGGCACTGGACGACGAGTGGAGCCAGACGGTCATCGAGTTCCAGCACGGCTGGGTCTTCCTGATCTCGGCGGGTGAGGGCGCCTTCCTCGCGGCGGCCGCCGAACACGACTGTGACATCGAGGAGTTCACCGCACGACTGAGTGACGCGATGCCCGCGTCGGCTTCGCTGCCGCTCGCGCGGGGGGAAGGGGCCACCGATGCATGACGACCCGTCCGACGAGCTGGAGCTGACCGCCCCGTTAGTCCCGTTCTTCGTCATGGCCGGGGGCCGCGTACTGCCCCGGGACAGCGAGTACGAGCACACCACGATGATCACGGCCCAGGACCACGCCCTGGCCGCGGTGCGCACCCTGGCCCCGGAAGCCCGCGCGGTCATGGACCTGCTCGCGGACGGGTACCTCTCGGTCGCCGAGGTCGCCGCCCACACCCAGTTGCCTCTGGGCATCGTGCGCATCCTGCTGGCCCGGATGGCCGAGGACGACCTGATCCATGTGCGCAATCCGGTGCCGCACGCCGAACGCCACGACCCCGCCCTGCTCACCGCCGTGCTCCATGGCCTGGAGCGCATACGAACCGGAGCGTAAGTCCCGTGTATCTGGATCCCAAGGTCTCCCGCTCCGTCAAAGTCCTGGTGGTGGGCCACTTCGCGGTGGGCAAGACCACCTACATCGGCAGTGTCTCCGAGATCGAGCCGCTGCAGACCGAAGAGGAGATCACCGAGGCCAGCGAGGGCCTCGACGACCTCTCCGACACGCCGGACAAGACGACCACGACCGTGGCGATGGACTTCGGCCGTCTCACCCTGAGCGACGACCTGGTCCTCTACATCTTCGGAACGCCCGGGCAGGAACGGTTCAAGCAGATGTGGGAGGGCCTGTCCAGGGGAGCGCTGGGAGCGCTCGTCCTGGTCGACCCGGAGCGGCTGGAGGAGACCTTCCCCATCCTGGACCTGGTCGAAGCCTTCGGCCTGCCCTACGTCGTCGGGGTCAACACCTTCGACGGCAGGACCCACTTCCCGCTGCCCGAGGTGTGCGAGGCCCTCAACCTCTCCGAGGAGACGCCGGTCATCGACTGCGACGTCCGCGACCAGGACTCCTCGATGCAGGCCCTCATCACCCTCGTGAAGCACCTCTTGTCCTCACTCGGCTAGGAGCCACCACCATGCAACAACCCCTCGAGCCGACGGGGACACCTGCCGGCTGCCCCGCACACGGCAACATCCCGCTGTACGGCCCCGAGTTCGGCTCCGACCCCGAGCGTGTCTACGACAAGCTGCGCTCGATGGGTCACAGCGCCCCGGTCGACATCGCGCCGGGCGTCGAGGTCGAGCTGGTGACCAGTTACGACGCCAGCCTGTACATCCTGCAGAACCCGACGCTGTTCGTGCGGGACTCCCGCCGCTGGAACGCCCTGAACGAGGGGCGGGTTCCGGAGGACAGCCCGGCCCTGCCCATGATGGGGTACCGCCCCAACGCCCTGTTCAGCGACGGCGCGGCGCACGCCCGGCTGCGGCAGGCGGTCACGGAGAGCCTCGCCACCGTCGACCAGAACCGGCTCATCAGGCTGACCCAGCAGTCCGCGGACTATCTGATCAGCCGTTTCAGCTCCGAGCCCCTCGGCCAGGCCGAGCTGATGGCCGCGTACGCCCAGCCGCTGCCGCTGCTGGTCTTCGGCGACCTGTTCGGCTGCCCGCCGGAGCTGGGTGACCGGGTCATCGCCGGCATCACCGGCATCTTCCAGGGCACCCCGGGCGCCGACGAGGTCCTGGGCGGCGCGCTCGCCGAACTGATCGCGCTCAAGCGCCGGCAGCCCGGCGAGGACCTCACCACCCGGCTGATGGTGCACTCCGCCCGGCTGAGCGACGAGGAGGTGCTGCACCAGCTGGTGACCCTGCTCTCCGGCGGCACCGCTCCCCTGGCGGCCGCGATCGGCACGAGCGTCGCGCTGTACCTGAGCGACGACTGGCCGGTCGGCCTGCCCGCCGAGGACGCCGTGGTGAAGACCCTGTGGAACTACGCCCCGATCGCCAACTACGCGGGGCACTACCCCACGCAGGACGTCGAGTTGGGGGACCGCACCCTGCGGGCGGGCGATCCGGTGCTGATCTCCTTCGCGGCGGCCAACACCGACCCGAAGCTGACCCAGCATCGCGAACAGCTCAGCCCCAAGGCGCATCTCGCCTTCGGTGCCGGTCCGCACGCGTGCCCGGCGAAGGACCCGGCGTTCATGATCGCCGCGACGGCCGTGGAGTCGCTGCTCAACCGGCTGCCCGATGTCGAGATGCGCGTCCCTTTCGGCGAACTCGCCTGGGTGGCCGCCCCCTGGAGCCGCACGCTGGTCACCGTGCCCATCCAGTACAGCCCGCGCACCGTGCCGCAGGCCGCCGGCCGTCCCGCGCCGCCGTCCGCCGCGCAGGGGGCGCACTCCCCCGCGAGCGTTCCGCAGCCGCCCACGGCACACCGGCCGGCCCACGCCGCATCGCGTCCGAAGGGCGGGCTGTTCAGCCGCTTCCGGGCTTGGATGAATGGCGAGTGATGTAAGTAACTATATGAGACTGCAGTGTTACTGTATGACTCAACTTTTGATCGGGTACGGATAGCGGCTGGCAGAAAGGAGCCGCTACCGTGGGTAGTGTCACGACTCCGTCCTTGGACGGTCGGGCCACCGTTTCCCTGTTCTCCCGTCTCAGGACGGCTGACGGACAGGCCGACCCGTTCCCCCTCTACGCAGAGCTCAGGGCGCGCGGCGCAGTCAGCCCCGCGCCCTGGGGCGGGTTCCTCGTCACCGGTTACACCACTTGTGAGCAGGTGCTGCGCAACGGAATCTGGCTCGAGCCGGACACCCGGTGGCGAGAGCAGCAGGGCGCCCGTACCCGCTGGAGCGCCCCTTCGTCCCGGGAGATCAGCCGCACCCTGCCCGCGCTCAACCCCCCGGAGCACACGCGGGTGCGCCGGTCGGCCGGCGGCTTCGACCGCGGCTCCATCGACCGGATCGGCCGCCGGGTGACCGGAATTGTCGACCGGCTGCTGGCAGACCTGCGCGAGCGGCTGTCCGCGGGAGAGGCCGACTTCGCGGAACTGGTGAGCGAGGAGCTTCCCGTGGCCACCATCGGTGACTGGCTCGGCCTGCCCAGCGCCGACTGGCCCCGCCTGCGTGAGCTGACCCACGAACAGGTCTTCACCCAGGAACTGCTCCCCAACGCAAGCCAGCTGGCCCGCTCCGACGCCGCCATGGCCGAACTGCGCGCCTACTTCCTGGACTTGGTGCGGTCACGGCGCAAACGCCCCGGGGACGACCCCGTCTCCGGGTGGATCCGCACATGGGACGAGCTGGAACCCGACCGGGACAGGGCGGACGAAGCCGTCTACTTCCTCGCCCTGTTCGTCCTGCTGGCGGCGCTGGAGACGACGGCGACCCTGTTGTCGACCATGACGCTCCGGCTCGTCGAGGACCCCGGCCGCTGGAGCCTGCTCGCCCTGCAGCCCGACCTGGTACCGGCGTTCGTGGAGGAGACCCTGCGCCACGACCCTCCCACGCACGTCATCAGCCGCGTCGCCGGGCAGGACACCGTGCTGGCGGACACCGAGGTCGCCGCCGGCCAGATGGTCCACCTCATGGTGGGCGCCGCCCACCGCGACCCCGAGCGGTTCACCGACCCCGACTCCTTCCAGCCCCACCGCAACCCCTCCCACCTGGCCTTCAGCTGGGGCATCCACTACTGCCTCGGAGCGCCCCTGGCCCGGCTGGAAGCCCAGACCCTGCTTCGCCACATGATCGCCCGCCTGCCGCGACTCACCCTGGTCCGCCGCCCCGCGATGGCACCCCGGGTCGCGTTCAGGCGCCTGCTGAACCTGGATGTAGCACTGGCATGAACCTGTCCCGCACCCCCGCCGCCGTGTCCGCCGCACCCCTGCGGACACGGGAGGCCCCCCTCGCACCGCCCGCGCTGGACCTCACCCGGACCGGCCCCGTGCTCCACGTCCGGCTCAACCCGGCCGCCCAGGACGACGTGCTCAATGCGGCGGTCCTGGACGCCTTGATCGCCGTCCTCGACGACCTGCACGACCAGCCCGACGTGCGCATCCTGGTGCTCTCCTCCCTCGGCAGCGACTTCTGCCTGGGGGCGGACCGCCGGGAGTACCAGGACGCCCTGGACACCGACCCCACCGGCACCACCCTGCGGCGCATCGCGGACAAGGCCCACCGCTTGTGCCAGGCACTGGAGAACACCCATGCCGTCACCATCGCCCGGCTCCACGGCAAGGTCGTCGGCGCCGGCCTCGCCCTGGCCGCCTACTGCGACCTCCGGGCCGGAGCGGACACCTGCCGCTTCCGGATGCCGGAGGTCGGCCTCGGGCTCGCGCCCGCGTGGGGCGGCGCCATGGGCCGTCTGATCACGGAGGCGGGCGCCGCCCGGATCCGCGAACTCATGCTCACCTGCGAGACGTTCGACGCCCTCACCGCCCATCGCCTCGGCCTCCTCCACAAGGTCGCCCCGCTCGACGCCCTGGACGACACCATCACCGCCTGGACGAAACCCCTCTCCCGGCGCTCCCCGCAGGCCCTCCTGCTGACCAAACGCATGCTCACCGGCTACGCGAAGGCCGCCCGCACGGCCGACCCCACCCTGCTGGACGCCCACCTCCTGGCCGCCCAACTGGCCCAGCCGCGCTGACCGGCACCCGCCCGGCCACAGCTTCCGGCCTCCCGGTCCCGCCCGTCCGCGGGCCGGGGCAACCGACCTGCCGGAAGCACCGCGGCCCTCCGGCGCACCGGGCCCCGGGGACCCCTCCCCGGGGCCCGCGTCGCGTCCGGGCCGGGCCGGTCCACCGGGCCCGCGGGCGGCAACCGCCCCGTGCGGCCGCGAGCTTGACTCAAGCGGGGCGTCCCACCTTCGGGACATGCCGGGTGCGGCTCGGTGCGTGGTCATGCTCGCGACTCAGAACCTGGAGGCACCATGCCGGCATCGGCGGTTCCCGAAGCGCCCGAGACATCGTCGTCACGGCTGCCCTCGCTCACCGGGATGCGGTTCGCCGCCGCCTTCATGGTGCTGATCTGCCACATCGGCATCGTCCTGGTACCCCGTGTGCACAAGCCCTGGCTCGACTGGACCGAGCCCTACGTCTACGCCCTGGGACCCACCGGAGTCGTCTTCTTCTTCGTCCTCAGCGGGTTCGTGCTGACCTGGGCGGCGCGGCCGGGAGACACCCGCGCGCTCTTCTGGCGCCGGCGCCTGGTGAAGATCTATCCGAACCACCTGGTCACCCTGGGCGCCGCGGTGGCCCTGATGCTCCTCACGGGCCAGGCGGTGACCGCCGCCAACACCCTGCCCACCCTGTTCCTGGTGCAGAGCTGGATTCCCGACCAGGAGGTCGTGCTCAACTACACGTCCAACGCCCCGACGTGGTCGCTCGCCTGCGAGCTGCTGTTCTACCTGACCTTCCCCGCGCTCCTTCCGCTGCTGCGCAGGATCCGCGCCGGGCGGTTGTGGTGGTGGCTGGGCGGTGTGGCCCTGCTGATCTGCGCGTTGCCGTTCGTCGCGCTGCTGCTGCCGGAGCAGCCGATGATGACGAACACCGAGACGCCGTGGTGGCCGTTGTGGTTCACCTACTACTTCCCGCTCAGCAGGATGCTGGAGTTCGTGCTGGGGATGCTGACGGCGCGCATCGTACTCAGCGGACGCTGGATCGGTCTGCCGCTCGTCCCCGCCACCCTGCTGGCCGGGGCGAGCTTCGTCGTCACCGCGGGGCTGCTGCCGGAGATGTACAGCCAGACGTCCGCGATCGCCCTCTTCCTCGCCCTGCTCATCGCCGCCGGCGCCACCGCGGACGTGCGCGGCCGTCCGACGTTCTTCCGCACGAGGACCATGGTCCTCCTCGGCGAGATCTCCTTCGCCCTCTACATGGTCCACTGGCTGGTCATCCTGCACGGCCCGATGCGGATGATCGACGCCGGCGGCTGGACGGGCAGGACGACGATTCCCCGGGCCCTGCTGGAGGGGAGCCTGACCGTGGTCATCACCCTGGTCCTGGCCTGGCTGCTCCACCGCCTCGTCGAACGCCCCGCGGTGCGCCGCTGGAGCCGGCCCGCGGCACCCGGCAGGTCCCCGCGGCCGGCTGACGCCGGGGTCCGCCGGTGAGCACCTCGCACTGCAGGACTCGGGGGACGCACGGCCTCGCGTCCATCGGCGAGTTGCCGCCCGGACCGAGCGGCGGCTCGGGGAAGGGCCGGGCGCCGTCCGGCAGGCAGCACCGGTGCGCTACATTTTGCCTCTCCTTGACCGCGTTCACTCACACCACGGAGTCGGCAAGCACATGAGCGATATCGTCAACGGCCTCGGGCGGGCCACCGCGTACGGCGGTCTCGGACTGGTCCTGCTGGTCCTGGGCATCGTCCTGGTCGACGTGCTGACGCCCGGGAAGCTCGGCCGGCAGATCTGGGAGCAGCGCAACCGCAACGCGGCCATGGTGCTCAGCTCGGCGCTGCTCGGGATAGGCGGCATCGTGTTCACGTCCATCTGGACGACGTACGAGGACTTCGGCAAGGGACTCGTCTCGACCGCGGTGTTCGGGCTGCTCGGGCTGGTGATGATGGCCGTGGCGTTCCTGGTCGTGGACCTGATCACGCCGGGGCGCCTGGGTGAGTCGCTCGTCGAGACGGAGCCTCATCCCGCGGTGTGGGTGACGGCGTCCTGCAACCTCGCCGTCTCCGCGATCATTTCGGCGTCCATCGCCTGAACGCCGCCGCCCCTTCACCTCCGAGGGGGCGGCGGGACGCGGCCCGCAACGGCGTCAGGAGCAACTGGCGTCCCGCAGTGAACGCACATCCACTGTTCCTCCTCTTCCAGGGCGAACCCCCCAACGGAGAGGAACGTGCTGTGCGTTCACTTACGCGTACCCCCATACGTTCGCGCCTGTACCCGGCCGGGTCGGTGGTCCTGGCCCTGGCCGCCGCCGGATCCGTGCTGGCCGGACCGGCCGCCGCCGCCGATGCGGGCGGGCGCGCCGATCTGCGGGCGGACGTGAACCGCGACGGACGGGTGGACGTCACCGGTGGCAGCGACACGACGGGTGAGGACGGCTGGTCCGTCCGGCGCGGAGCCGTGTTCCTGCCGAACATCGATGACGACACCAAGCGGTGCCCGGTCACCGGGCCCGGTGGCAGACCGCTGTCCGACGCCAAGCTGGCCGCGTGCAACGACGCCACCGACACCAAGGTCAACGGCGCCCGGGACGCCGCCGACCTCGCCCGGGTCCGTTCCGTGCCCCAGCCGGGCCTGCCCGCGGCCGCCAAGGGCAGCCTGAAGATCACGACGGGCGGCAAGCACGCGCGGCTCTTCCTCGAGCGGGCCGGGAAGTGGGTGCCGGTGACGTCCGGGACCCGGCTGACCGCGGCCGAGCTGCGAGCCGGTGTGGAGTTCGGCGTCGAGGCCACCGACGTGGTCCGGGACCCCGCGAAGTGGGACGGCCGTGCGGTGGTGCGGCTGACGGTGACCACCGGTCGGACGTCCACCTCGGACGCCGTGACCCTGCGTGTCGCGCCGCTCCTGACCCATCATCACCTGCAGAAGACCGAGCAGGTGATGGTGACCGAGGTCCAGGGTGAGGGCCCGTACAGCCGTCTGCAGCAGAAGTTCGTGGCCGACCTCGCCCAGCAGGTCAAGAGCGCCGGCGTCACCAAGCCCCTGGTGACGTTCACCAAGTACGCCGACCCCTGGGCCCAGGACTTCGTCGAACCGGCCTACGTCAGCATGACCGGGCCGGGCGGCCGGCGGCACGTGATGCGCGTGATGCTGCGTTCCGCCCAGCCGGACCGGGACGCGGGCCGGGAGCTGTTCGAGAAGGTGCGCGGCCGGGACATCGGTGTCGTGCAGGTGACCGACCGGGCCGAGCCCGACGACTGGTCGCTCAACTCCATGGGGAACCTGGAGACCATCCCGCCCTACACGCACGGCGGGCGCTCCTTCCCGGCCGGGCGGATCATCATGGGCGAGCGCAAGGACAGCGGGGCGCGCCCGTCGAAGGTGATGCGGAAGCTGCTCGCGTCGCAGGGGCTGCAGGACCCGCTGCTGCTGGACACGTCCTGGCTCGGCGTGGGCCACGTCGACGAGTTCGTGCAGTTCCTGCCCGCCGACACCCCGCGCGGCTGGCGCATGGGCGTCGCCGACCCGCAGGCGGGGCTGCGGCTGCTGCGGGACGCCCAGCGCGACGGCCACGGCAGGACGAAGATGTTCTCCGTCCCGGGCCGCAGTGACAGTCCGGCGCCCAAGGAGACCATCGACCAGGCGCTCGCGTCGCGTCACCTGGTGGCCGACAACGAGATGGCGGCGCGGCGCATCGCGGCCAACCTGGAGGTCCTCAAGCGCGAGACGGGGGTCACCGACGCCGAGATCGTGCGGGTGCCGGCGCTGTACACCCGTGACTCGGAGGCCCAGACCGCCGACGGCCGGGAGATCCCCGTACCGCGTCTGACCCGCATGGGCGCCGGTTCCGCCCTCGTGGACGGGCTCGGGGACCACGGACAGCAGAAGTGGCTCGCCCGGAACCCGGCCGCCGGGCGTCCGGCGGCTCCGGCGACGGTGACGACCAGCGCGTACGTACCCGGTGCGGTCAACGGCGTGCTCCTGGCGCGCGACCGCTACCTCGCCCCGCGGCAGTGGGGGCCCGTCATCGGCGGCAAGGACGTCTTCACGGAAGCCGTCTCCGCCGCCTACCGGAGGGCCGGCCTGAAGGTGTCGTACATCGACGACTGGTACACCTACCACCTCGGCATGGGGGAAGTGCACTGCGGCACCAACACCCTGCGCGACGCGACGGCCGCGTGGTGGCAGCGCCGGCCGTGAGCCGGGGCGCAAGCGGCGCGGGCTCCGGCACGGACCGCCGCTGAACCGCGCCTCCGTGCCTCGCCGCCCCTGGCCAGGGCCCGTCTCCGGTCAGGGGCGGGCCCGCGGGGCGTGACGTCTGTGGCGCACGGTGCGCTGTAACGGGTGGGGCCCGAGACCGGGCCCGGTGATGCCCGCTTTCCCCCCGTGAGCGGGTACTCGCGCGGGCGGGCAGGCACCTCCTGGTGACCTGCCCGCCCCGTGCGGCCAGGCCGGGCTCCGGCCGGCCGAACCGTCGACGCGGCGTGGGACCGGGGCCGAACGATCCGGTGGACGGGGATGACGATCCGGTGGACGGGGATGCGGATGCGTGTGTCGGATCGGTACGAGCTGCACGAACCGCTGGGGGCGAGGCGCGACGGGCGAGGTCCGGCGCGGCCCGGACATCCCCGACGTGCTCGCCGGTCATGTGCTGGACTGGACCGCCTGGCCAAGGACCCGGACCGACGCCCCACAGCGGGGCAGGCAGCCGCCTGGCTGTCCGCCCTGGCGCGGTCGGCCGGCGTACCGGCGTCCACCCCGGTGAGTCCGGCCGGTCCGCCTCCGTAGTCCCTGTGTCTCCGCCCTCGGGGACGGCCCCGGGCCGAAGGGCCGGGGTCACCGGCCGTCCGGCGCACCGGCGCGTCCCGGAACGCGCTGGTCGCCGTCGGCGGCCTCGCCGTGCTCGCCGTGCTCGCCGTCTCGGCGGCCTTCGGCGCGCCCCTGACCGGCGCGAGCGAGGGCACCTCCCCAGGTCCCGCGCCCAGCCCTCCTGCCTCCTCTCTCTCTCCCCCCCCGCCTCCGGCGAGCAGCCCCGCACCGCACCCGCTCCCCCATCCGGGCCCTCCGCAGCGGCGCCGGGCACCGGTCCCGGCGACCACCAGGGCGGGCGAGCGGCGCAGGGGCTGCGGGGAACGCTCGCCGCTGGTCCGGCACCGGCAGAGGGACGCTCCACATGGGCGGGCGGTACTGTGAATCGACTGATCGAGACAGGCGGTGGCGGATGCAGTGGCAGGAGTTCGCCGAGGAAATGGCTCAGCTCGCGCGAACGCTGCTGGCCCAGGACTCGGTACAGGGAACGCTCGACGAGATCGCGGCATCGGCGGTGAAGCTGGTCGACGGCTGTGACGCGGCCGGGATCCTGGCGGTGCGCAAGGGCCGGGCCGTCACACTGGCCTCCTGCGGGGACATGGTCGAGGAGTCCGACCGCCTGCAGGGCGAGCTGGGTGAGGGTCCGTGCTTCGACCTCGCCCGGCGCAAGGGCGACGACCGCGTCTTCCGGGTCACGGACATGACCCGGCCCCAGCCGAACTGGCCGCGCTACGCGGCGGCGGCACGCGAACTGGGGATCGGCAGCATGACGGGCGTCCTGCTCTACACCCACGACGAGGACTTCGGCGCGCTGGACCTGTACGCCCGGCGCCCGGGCACCTTCACCAAGGAGGTCGAGACCGCCGGCTGGCTGCTCGCGTCGCACGCCGCCGTCGCGCTGGCCGACGCCCGCACCATCGACCAGCTCCAGCACGCCCTGGAGACCCGGCACGCGATCGGTGAGGCGATGGGCATCCTCATGGAACGCCACGGAATGGACGAGGACGCCGCGTTCGCCGTCCTGCGCCGCATCTCCCAGCACCACAACATCAAGCTCCGCGACGTCGCCCAACGCGTGCGCGCCGACCGGGGGAACTCCGCCTGACCGACCCGTGCATTCCCCCGGTGCCCGGCGCGGCATCACGAAGGGAAAGAGATCGAGCCGGCGCCGTGTGCGCGGTGCGGGCCCGGGTAAACGCTCGACGACAATCCGACCGTCCTTCGCGGAACCACGCATCACAACGAAAGATCTCACATGGTCATCCCGCTTATGAAGCAGGCGGATGAGCAGGGCGGGAACGAGCGCGCCGCGCTGCATTTCAGCGCGGCGTGGGCCGAAGGGGCCGTCTGCCCGGTGGAGGCACGCCTGGCCCTGAGTGCCTTCCTCTCCCATGCGCCGCACACCGGCCGCACCCCGGTGCCGCCGCCGCTGTTCCTGGACGCCCAACTCGTCGTCAGCGAACTCGTCACCAACGCCGTCCGGCACGCTCCCGGCCCCTGCGGGATGAATCTGCGGCTGGCGAGGGACGAACTCGCCATCACCGTGTGGGACACCTCCACCCGGACGCCGGTGCTGCGGCACAGCGACGGGCACGGCATCGGCGGCCACGGCATGCGCGTGGTGCACCTGGTCAGCCGCTCCGTCGACGTCACCCTCGGCGCGCACGGGAAGCAGGTCACCGCCCGTCTGAGCCTGCCCGCCCACGACGGTGCGCGGGCCGCGGACAGGACCGCTCCCGCCGGCCCCCGCGCGGACGATCCACCACGGCCGGCGGCGCACGAAGGGCACTGATCCCGGTATGGGCCGCTCCCCAGCGGATACGCGTGCGGGATGAGTGTGCAGGCAAGATTGCGCAAGGGTGACCGCGTCGCCTCGCAGGAGGCGGGTGCACGGATTCCGGCCGCGGTGGGTCAGGTGCTGTCCGCGGTGGAGGAGGCAGCGGAGAGCACGAAGCTGTGGTGCGGGGCCGCCGTGGCGATGGCCGCGTTCGGCGGGTGGCGGGGCCGGAAGGCCGCAGCCGCGGGTCTGACGGCCCTGGCCTTGGCACAACTGGTCTCCAACGGCGTGGGCAAGCGACTCGCCGACCGGCCCAGGCCGCCCAAGGAGTGGTTTCCGCACGACGAGGTGGACGACCGTCCCGACTCGTCGTCCTTCCCCTCCGGGCACACCGCGGCCGCAGTCGCCTTCACCGCGGCCGTCGTCCCCACATGGCAGACCGCCGGCATCGCGTGCGCGGTGCCGGCGGCCATGGTGGCCGTCGAACGCGTGCAGTCGGGCGCCCATTACCCCAGTGACGTGGCCGCGGGTGCCGCCATCGGCCTGGCCAGTGCGTGGCTCACCCGGCGCCTCCCCCACCTGCTCCTGAGGAACTGGCGCTAGGGACACCGCTCCCCGTACACCAGGACGGCTCCCTTCCCCGTGAGTGGGAGGGAGCCGTCCTGGTACGCCCGGAGGCGGGTGCCTTCAGCGGTCACGCGTGACGGTGCGAATGACGGTTGCCGGTGACGAGGCGGTAGAGGGCGAGCAGGATGAGGGAGCCGACGATCGCGGCTATCCAGGTGGAGATCTCGAAGAACCCGTCGACGGAGTCGACACCGAAGATGACCTTCCCGAGCCAGCCGCCGAGCAGACCACCGGCGACGCCGATGAGCATGGTGATGATGATGCCGCCCGGGTCCTTGCCCGGCATCAGGGCCTTGGCGATGGCGCCGGCGATCAGCCCGATGAGAATCCAAGCAATGATGCCCATAATGCTTCTCCGCTTCGTCGTGTAAGGAAGTTGTTAAGTCTTCGGGTGCACCGAATCTGCACCTACAAACGTCCTCTCTCCACACGGGTTCGTCCGGCTCGCCGCGAAGAGCGGCGGCAGGCAGCGGACATCACGGCTTCTCGGCGCCGGCGAAGATCTGATGGACCGCGAAGTCGTCCTGGGGAAAAGGCGGTTGAAGCCCGCGATGCCGCCGGGCACGCCGGACCGGTACCGGCTCCCGTTCCCCTCGGCCTGACGTCGGATCCTTGATCCCGAACCCTCTGGCGAGTTGACGCCGGGTGAGGTGGGGGCGTCCTGCCTCAGGATCCGCCCGCCGGGGCGACCGCGAGGGCGAGCCGGCCGTCGTGGACCTCGGCGATCCGGTCGGCGGCGGCGAGGTGGGCGCGGTCGTGGGTGACCAGGACGGTGGCCGTGCCCCGCTGACGGGTCAGGCGGGTGATCAGGTCGATGACGGCGGCGCCGCGTTCGTGGTCGAGGGCGCTGGTGGGTTCGTCGACCAGCAGGACGGTGGGGTCGTTCATCAGGGCGCGGGCGATGTTGACCCGCTGGCGCTGGCCGCCGGAGAGCTGGTGGGGGTGGCGGCGGGCCTGTCCGGCCAGGCCTACGGCGTCGAGGAGTTCGAGCGCGCGGGCGCGGGCCGCTGACGGACGCCGGCCGTCGATCCGGGCCATGACCTGGAGCTGTTCGGCGGCGGTGAGGGACGGCAGCAGGTTGGGCTGCTGGAAGACGATGCCGATCCTGTGGCGGCGCAGTGCGGTCAGTTCGCCACGGCTCATGCCGGTGGTGTCGGTGCCGTCGACCGTGACGGTGCCGGCGTCGGGCGTGATGAGGGTGGCGGCCACGGCCAGGAGGCTGGACTTGCCGGAGCCGGAGGGGCCGACGACGGCGGTGAGGCTGCCGCCGGGGACGTCCAGGCTGAGGTTGTCGAGGGCGGTGAGGCGGGAGTCACCGTCGGGGTAGGTGAGGGTGATGCCGGTCAGGGTCAGGCTCATCGGGCGCTCCCGAGCGCGGTCAGCGGGTCGACGGAGGTGATGCGGCGGACGGACAGGGCGGCGCCGAGGGCGCCGAGGAGGATCATCGATGCGGCCGGCAGCAGGACGGTGGCGTGGGTGAGGAGGAACGGCACGGCCGAGCCGGCCGCGAGGGCGCCCAGGGCCGTGGCGATGGCGGTGCCGACCAGGGTGCCGGCGGTGAGCAGCACGAGGGCCTGGCCGAGGGCGTCCTTGAGAAGGCCGGCGGTGGAGGCGCCGAGGGCCTTCAGGACGGCGACGTCGCCGCTGCGCTGGATGGTCCAGACGGTGAAGAAGGCGCCGATGACGAGCGCGGAGATGGCGAACAGGAAGACCCTCATCAGCTGCAGGGAGCCGTTCTCCGAGGTGTAGGAGCCGATGGCGGTCAGGGAGTCGCCGGTGGTGACGGTCCTGGTGCCGATCTGCCGGTCGACGGCCTCCGGGTCGGCTTCCGGGGTGGTGTTCAGGGCGATGACGGTGGCGGTCGGGCCGTCCCCGGCGGCGGTGGGCGGCGCGGTCCGCTGCCAGGTGGCCAGGGCGGTCCAGACGACCGGGGTGTGGCTGAAGTGGGCGTCGCCCGAGACGGCTGCCACCGTCAGCCGCCGTCCGGCCAGGCCGAGCGAGTCACCGGTCGTCACGCCGAGGTCGTCGGCCGCGCTCGTGGACAGCACCGCCGTCCCGTCGTCGATCCTGCCGCTGTCCGGGGCGAGCGGGGAGCCGGGCCGGACGCCGAAGACGGACACCCCGGTGCTCCGCCCGGCGGCGGTGGCCCTGGTCGTGGTGATCCCCAGCGGTTCGGCGCTCTCGACGCCGGGCTCGGCCGCCCACCGCCGCCACTGCCGTTCGGTGACGGTGGAGTCGGCGTAGGACAGGTCGGCTCCGCTGCCGGGGTCCCGGAAGGCGATCCGGTCGGCGGGCAGCCCTGTGACGGCGGAGACGTTCTGCTGTCCCAGTCCGGCGGTCAGCCCGGACAGCAGCCCGACCAGCAGGGTGATCAGTACGATGACGGCTCCCATCAGGGCGAAGCGCCCCTTGGCGAACTTCAGGTCTCTCCAGGCGACGAACACGGCCCTTGCCTGTCCTTTCCGGCGTCGGAGGCGGTAGGACCCCAGCGTCGCCGCCGGCCCCCCGCCCGCGCGTCCGGCCGACGGTGGCACTTCACGGGCCGGAAGACGGCACACGGGTTGTAACTTTCGATGGAGGCCCCCGGCGCCCGCCTTTCGTAACCTGGGACGCACTGTGAACACCGCCGCCCCCGCCCTGACCCCGACCACCCGGGCCCTGGCCTGGTGCCTGCACCTGCTGATCGTCGCCCTGCTGGCGCTGACCGCCGCGCGCGCCGTCGCCGACGGCGGACCGCACGCCGCGCTGACCGTCGCCGTGGCGGCGACGTGCGCGGGGGTGTCCGCGGCCGGTCCGCTGCTGCCCCGCATCCGCCGCTCCCGGCGGGCCGCGACCGGCTGGCTGGCCGTGGTCGGCTGCTGCTGGCTGGTGCTGCTGGTCCTGTCCCCCGACGCGGTCTGGGTCGCCTTCCCGCTGTACTTCCTCCAGCTCCACCTGCTGCCCCGGCGCCTCGGGCCGGCCGCCGTGGCCGTCACGGCGGCGGCGGCCGTCACCGCCTTCGCCGCCCACCAGCAGTCCTTCAGCCCGGCGATGGCGCTCGGTCCGGCCCTGGGCGGGGCCGTCGCCGTCGCGGTGGTGTGGGGGTACGAGGCCCTGTACCGGGAGAGCGAACAGCGCCGGCGGTTGATCGAAGAGCTCACCGCCACCCGGGCCGACCTGGCCGCGGCCCAGCACACCGCCGGGGTCCTGGCCGAACGGGAGCGGCTGGCCCGCGAGATCCACGACACGCTCGCCCAGGGGCTCTCCAGCATCCAGCTGCTGCTGCGGGCCGCCGAACGGGCCCTGCCGGGCAAGCCCGACACCGCCGCCCGGCACGTGGAGGCGGCGCGCCAAGCCGCCGTGGACAACCTCGCCGAGGCCCGCCGCTTCGTCGCCGCCCTCACCCCGCCGGCCCTGGAGGGCACCACCCTGGCCGGTGCCCTGGAACGCCTGTGCGTCACCACCAGCGCCCGCCACCGGCTCACCGCGCGCTTCCACCTCAGCGGATCCCCGGCCCCGCTGCCGACCACGCACGAGGTCACCCTGCTGCGCATCGCCCAGTCCGCCCTGGCCAACACCGTCCGTCATGCCGACGCCACCACCGCCGAGGTCACCCTCAGCTATCTCGGCGACCGCATCGCGCTGGACGTCAAGGACGACGGGCGCGGCTTCGTGCCCGACGAGCTGCCCGAGCCCGATCCCGGCAGCGGCGGCTTCGGGCTGGCCGCCATGCGCGCCCGTACCCGCGCCCTCGGCGGCACGCTGACGATCGACTCCGCCCCGGGCCGCGGCACCGCCCTGGCCGCACAGCTGTCCCTCACCCCGTCCACCGAGCCCGAGGCCCGACCGTGACCGAGGCACCCGTCCGACTCCTCCTGGCCGACGACCACCCCGTCGTACGCGCCGGACTGCGCGCCGTGCTGGAGACCGAGCCCGGCCTGGTCATCGTGGCCGAGGCCGCCACCGCCGAAGCCGCTGTCGCCCGCGCCGCCGAGGGGGACGTCGACGTCGTCCTGATGGACCTGCAGTTCGGCGGGGGCATGGGCGGCGCCGAGGCCACGGCCCTGATCACCGCCCGGGCCGGTGCCCCCCGCGTGCTGATCGTCACCACGTACGACTCCGACGCCGACACCCTGCCCGCCATCGAGGCCGGGGCCACCGGCTACCTCCTCAAGGACGCCCCGCCCGAGGACCTGGCCGCCGCCGTGCGCACCGCGGCGGCGGGACGCACCACCCTGGCGCCCAGAGTCGCGGACCGGCTGATGAACCGGCTGCGCACACCCGGCACCGCCCTGACCCGGCGCGAGACGGAGGTGCTCACCCTGGTGGCCGTCGGCCTGTCCAACCAGGCCATCGGCCGGCGTCTCCATCTCACCGAGGGCACCGTCAAGTCCCACCTCGCCCGGGTCTACGCCAAGCTCGGCGTCGACTCACGCACCGCCGCGGTCGCCACCGCGGGCGATCTGGGACTCATCCGCCGCTGAACGGGGCCGTGGGGTCACGGGGTCCGGGAGGCGAGGTAGTCCTCGACGCCGGGGGCGGTGTGCGCCTCCTCCAGGTTCACCACCGCCCCGAGGGCCTTGGCGTCGGGCTTGTGCACGTAGGTCGAGGTGCTCGCGGGCTGCGACTTGTCGGAGAAGTCCTGGGCGGTGCCCAGGCCCACGTCGACGCTGGACTGGGAGCGGTGTGCCTCGACCACGTCCTCGCGGGCCAGGCTGCCGCTCTCGCAGGCCTTCTTCAGGGCGGTGCCCATCAGCTGGGCGGCGTTGTAGCCGGAGAGCACGCCGGAGTCGACCAGGGAGCCCGGGTACTTCTTCTTGTAGGAGGCGGCCATCTTGCGCACCCCGGGCAGGTCGGAGCTGACGGCGGGCGCGGCGCTGACCACGTTGAGCAGGGCGGCCAGGGCGGGGGCCGCGGGGGTCTTCATCAGCTGCGGGGCGTAGCCGGGGGCGCTGCTGACCACGGGCACCTTCAGGCCGCGGGAGGCCGCGACCCCGACCAGGGAGGCGGTCTGGGCCGGTCCGGCGCTGATCAGGATCGCCTTGACGCCCGCCTTGCGCAGGGCGGAGACCTGCGCGGACAGGTCGGTGTCGGTCGCCTTGATCTTCTGGGCGGAGATCTTCAGGCCGGCCCGCTTGGCCGCCCACCGGGAGCCTTCCAGCGCGTTGGCGCCGTAGTCGCCCTCGAAGTAGACGTGGCCGACGGTGTCGCCCTTGGCCAGGCCCTTGGTGCGGGTGAGGAAGTCGACCGCGGCGATCATGTCGATGTCGTAGGTGGTGCCCAGGACCTGGACGGCGTCCCGGCCGAGCAGGGACGCCGCCCAGGCCTGCGGGAAGGTGAGCATCTTGTCCCGCTCGATGTCGTCGAGCAGCGCGGCCATCACGGGCGACCCGATGACCTGGGGCAGCGCCACGACGTCGGCGGAGACGTCGGCGTAGGCGGTGACCGCCTTCTGCACGTCGTAGCCGTGGTCCTTGACGACGATCTCGACGCGCCGGCCGCAGACGCCGCCGCGGGCGTTGACCTCGTCGGCCCACATCTGCTGGGCCTGCACGATGCTCTTGCCGAGGGTGGCGTAGGGGCCGGTGAGGTCGGTCAGGGCGCCGAGCCTGATGGCCTTGTCGCTCACTCCGGGTCCGGTTCTGACGCCGTCGGCGCCGTCGCCCGTGTTCGCGGAGGAGTCCGCCTTGGAGCTGCATCCGGTGGCGGTGAGCAGCAGGGCCGCCAGGGCCGCGGTCAGAAGCGTCGTGGGGCGTGCGGGGTGCGTGTGGTGCGTGGACTTCACGGGGTGGGCTCCTTGGCTGGTGCGGCCGGTTCGGGTGTGGCAGTGGCGGAGGGGTCGGGCGCGGGTGGTGGGGTGGTCCGGCGGCGGCCCGGCCGGGCGCGCAGCCGGCGGGCCAGTCCGTGCAGCCCGTCGGGGGCGAACAGCAGGATCAGCACGATCGCCGCTCCGTAGAGGTAGCGGGCGGCCTCGGTGGGGCCGACCGTGCCGCCGGTGGTGCCGGGGGCGGCCACGAGGGGCAGGTGGTCGGCGTAGCGGGTCATCAGCAGGGGCAGCGCGGTGACGAAGACGGCACCGGCGGTGGCTCCGGCCACCGAGCCCAGCCCGCCGATGACGATCATGGCGAGGTAGTCGACCGACAGCACCAGGCCGAAGTAGTCGGGCACCACGCGGCGGAAGGACAGGGCGAGCATCACCCCGGCCAGACCGGCGTACATCGACGAGACGACGAAGGCCGCCGCGCGGTGGCGGGAGACGTCCACGCCCATCACCGCGGCCGCGGTCTCGCTGTCGCGCAGCGCCACCAGGGCGCGTCCGGGACGGCCGCGGAGCAGTCCGCGGGCGGTGAACCAGGTGACCGCGAACAGTGCGAGCCCCAGGTACCACAGGCGTTCCTCGGCGCCGAACGGCACGCCCAGCAAGGTGAGTTCGGGTGTCGTGGAGAAGGAGAAGCCGCCCACCTCCAGCGGCGGCACCGAGCGGCCGTTGAAGCCGCCGGTGACGGAGTCCGCGGTGAGCAGGACGTGGTGGCCGAGGAAGACCAGGGCGAGGGTGGCGACGCCGAGGTAGACGCCGCGCACCCGGCCCGCGACGGGGCTGAAGAGTCCACCGGCCGCCCCGGCGAGCAGCACGGCGAGCACGGCGGCCACGCCGGTCGGCAGACCCGGGCCGGGCTCACCGGCCAGCCAGACGTAGCCGTAGGCGCCCACGGCGAGGAAGAAGGCGTGACCGAGGGAGAGCTGGCCCGCCGTGCCGGACAGCAGTCCGAGGCCCACGGCGCCGATGGCCGCCGCCATCGAGAACAGCCCGATGCGCAGCCAGAACGCGTCGAGGTAGAAGGGCAGCGCGCACAGGACGGTGACGACCGCGAGGGTCCACCACACGCGCGGGGTGCCGGTGCGGGTTCCGGAGAGCCGGTCAGACACGGACCGCCGCCTTTCCGCCGAACAGCCCGGTGGGCCGCACCAGCAGGACGATGACCATCACCGCGTACGGGGCGACGTCGCCGAAGCCCTCGCCCAGGACGTGCAGGTCGGACTGGTAGCCCGCGACGAGCGCCTCGGTCATGCCGATCAGCAGGCTGCCCGCGAGCGCGCCGGGCGGCGAGGCCATGCCGCCGAGGATCGCCGCCGGGAACGCCTTCAGGGCGATCTGCCCGGTGGTGCGTTCCAGGCCGGGCGCGGGGAACGCGGCCAGGAAGACCGCCGCCAGGGCCGCCAGCGCCCCGGCCAGGCACCAGGCGAGCATGCGCACGCGCACCAGTCGTACGCCCATCAGGGCCGCTGCCTCGACGTCCTCGGCCGAGGCGCGCAGGGACAGGCCCCAGGAGGTGTACCGGAACAGCGCGAAGACACCGGCGATGACCAGCGCGGAGACGGCGATCGCGGCGAGACGGCTGTCCGCGACCGTCACCGGGCCCAGCCCGCTGACCGCGTCGCCCCAGGGGTCGCCCAGGGAGAGCAGGTCGCCGCCGATGCGCCGCGACAGGTCGGTGAGGATGAGGATGTCGACGCCGATGGTGACGATGGTCTGCACATGGGCGGTGTGCGGGTCCGTCCCGCCGCCGGCCTGGAGCAGGAAGCGGTCCATCGCGCCCGCCACGGCCGCGGTCACCAGCACGGACAGGGCGAGGGCGGCGGCGAAGCCGAGGTCGTCGTGGAGCACGGCGGTGAGGTAGCCGCCGAGCAGGAGCAGGGAGCCGTGGGCGAAGTTCATCACGCCCGAGGCCTTGAAGATGATGACGAATCCGAGGGCGACCAGGGCGTAGACCGCGCCCAGGGCGAGGCCGTTGAACACGTTGTCCAGCAGGGTGGTCATGCCGCGTCCTCCTCCGCCGTGTCCGCGCCGGTGCCGAGGTAGGCGCGCAGCACCTCGGGGTCGCGGCGGACCTCGTCCGGGGTGCCGTGCGCGATGACGCGGCCGAAGTCGAGGACGGTGACCTCGTCGGCGAGCCGCATGACCAGCCCCATGTCGTGTTCCACCAGCACCACGGACAGGCCGAGTTCGGCCCGTACGGCGTGCACGACCTCCACCGTGCGGGCGCGCTCGGCCGCGTTCATCCCGGCGACCGGTTCGTCCAGCAGCAGGACGCTCGGCTCCAGGCACAGGGCGCGGGCGAACTCCACGCGCTTGCGGTCGCCGTAGGAGAGGACGGCCACGGGGGTGTCGAAGTGGGCTTCCAGGCCGGTGAGTTCGGCGATCTCGCGTGCCCGGGCGAGGTGTGCGCGTTGTTCGCGCCGCGCGTGCGGCAGGCGCAGCGCGCTGGCGGCGAAGCCGGCGCGGGACAGGGCGTGGCGGCCCAGCATCAGGTTGTCGGCGACCGTGCCCTGGGTGGTGACGATGTTCTGGAACGTGCGGGCGACCCCGAGGGCGGCGATCCGGTGCGGGGCGAGCCGGGTCAGCTCGGCGGTCCCCAGCCGTACGGTGCCGGTGGCCGGGCGGCACACCCCCGACAGGACGTTGAAGCAGGTGGACTTGCCGGCCCCGTTGGGTCCGATGAGCGCGTGGACCGAGCCGGGGGCGACGGTGAAGGACACCGCGTCCAGGGCGGTGAGGCCGGCGAAGCGGACCGTCACGTCGGTGACGGCGAGTTCGGGTGGTGCGGTGGTGCGGACGGTCACGCGGCTCCCTGCCCCTCGGTTCTTCCCGCGGTGCGCGCGGTCGGCTCCTGTCCGGTGGTCCCGGTGTCCTGCGGTGCCTCGCCGAGGTACAGCCGTTTCACGGCGTCCGTGCGGGCGAGTTCGTCGGCGGGTCCGGAGAGCCGGACCTCGCCGACCTCCAGGACGTGGGCGGTGTCGGCGAGGGACAGGGCCATGCCGGCGTTCTGCTCGACCAGCAGGACGGCGGTGCCCTGGGCGTTGATCTCGCGTATGACCTCGGCGATCCGGTGGACCATCTGCGGGGCGAGGCCGAGCGAGGGCTCGTCCAGCAGCAGCAGACGCGGCGCGGCCATGAGGGCCCGGCCGATGGCGAGCATCTGCTGCTCACCACCGGAGAGCAGCCCCGCCGCCTGCCGCGTCCGTTCGGCGAGGCGCGGGAAGAGCGAGAAGACCCGCTCCCGTGCCTCGGCGACCTGGTCCGGGCGGCGCCGCCCGAGCCCGAGGCCGCCGGTGCGCAGGTTCTCGTCGACGGTGAGCCCGGCGAACACCCGGCGTCCTTCGGGGACCTGCACCACTCCGGCGCGCACCGCGGTGACCGGGTCGCGCCCGTCGAGTTCCGTGGCGCCGTAGCGGATCCGGCCGGCCGTGACCGCGCCGCGGTGCAGGCGCAGGGTCCCCGACACCGCCCGCAGCAGGGTCGTCTTGCCCGCCCCGTTGGCGCCGAGCAGCGCGACGACCGAGCCGTGCGGGACGGTGAGGGACACGGAACGAAGGGCACTCAGCGCGCGGCCGTAGGCCACGTCGAGGCCCTCGACGTACAGGGCGGGCTCTTCGTCCGGTGGTGCTTCGGGCATCACGGCTCCTCGCATCCGTGCCGCCGTCGGCACGGGCACATCGGGGGAAGGGCAGCCCACGACAGCACGGGCCGGGCGTGCGGTACAGGCGTTCGGACGGGACGGCTGCGCGGTCCCAACGCGGACGGGCCGTGTCTGTGCGGCTGCCCAGGGGCGGGGCGGCGAGCCCGGGGAAGCGGCCGGTGAGCGGGCGTGCGGCGAGCCCGGGGAAGCGGCCGGTGAGCGGGCGTGCGGCGAGCCCGGGGAAGCGGCCGGTGAGCGGGCGTGCGGATGAGGTGGGTGGTCCACATCGGACGGTCCGGATCCGGCGGTCCACATCGGACGGCCCGCACCCGACGGGTCCACATCCGACGGTCCGCTTCGGGCGGTCCGCATCCGGCGGTCTGCACCCGGCGGTCCGCACAGGACGGTCCGCACCCGACAGTCCACACCTGACAGTCCGCTTCGGACGGTCCACCGGCCGGGCGCGGCCCGGCGGGGAGCCCGGGTCGGCCGGGCAGACCGGGCGCGGCCCAGCGGGAACCCCGGGTCACCCGAACAGACCGGGCGCACTGGCGGGCAAGCCCGGTCATCGGGCTGGACCGGCCCCCGCGATGGGGAAACCCGGTCAGCCGACCAGACCGGGCCCGCCGACCAGGAGCCCGGTCAGCCGGGCAGCAGCCTGCGCGCCGTCAGGGCGAGGCCGACCTCCATCACGTCGAGCGGGCTCGCCAGGGAGCGGCCGATGAGCTGCTCACAGCGGCGCAACCGGTTCAGGACGGTGTTGCGGTGGCAGTACAGCCGTTCACTGGCACGCTGGGCGGAACCGCCGCAGGCGAACCAGGCGACCAGGGTGTCCAGCAGGGTGTCCCGGTCGGCCGCCTCCAGCCGCAGCAGGGGGCCGAGCACCCGCTCGGTGAGGGCCGTACCGAGGTCGGGGCAGGAGACGACCAGCGCCTCGGGCAGGTGCTCGGGGAGCCGGACGGTGCCGCCCTCCGGCGGGCAGACGCTCAGGGCCAGGTCCGCCAGGCGCCGGGCGTCGCCGACGGCGGCGAGTCCCGACACGGCGCTGCCGACGCCGATCCGGCATCCGCCCCCGCCGTCGGCGGGCAGCGCCAGCGCCGCCACCGGGTCGCGGGCCTCCTCCCCGTCTCCGTCCTCGCCGACCAGGACGATGCCGTAGTCGACCTCCGCTCCCGAGTGCCAGTACGCGCCCCTGCGCGGTGGCAGGGCGGAGGCCCGGGCGCCCGTGTGCTCCGGCGGCCGGGCACCGCAGACCGCGACGACGACGTAGCGGCCGTGCTCCGGCAGGCTCAGGCCCGCCGCGGTCTCGGGCAGATCGGCGATGCGGCTCGTGCCGTCCAGGAGGGCCGCCGCCAGCAGCCGCACCCGGTTCTCGCGCCGCCAGGCCAGTTGCCGCTCGGCCTGCCGGTAGGCGTCCGCCACGAGGGTGCAGTGCTCGTCGACGAAGTTCCACACGTCGGTGGCCACGTGCACCAGGAGCCGGATGTCGTCGGGTTCGGCGCGGGCGGTCTCGTCCACCAGCCGCTGCCACACCAGGGACCCGCCGAGCCGGTACGCGTGCAGCAGGGCGTCCAGCGGCAGCCCCTGCTCGGCCCGGGCCACCCCGATCCGCCAGGTGCAGCGGTGGGCGGCCTCGCGGGTGCCGCGCGGGTCGAGCAGCGAGGCCACGCTGTGCCGCAGCGAGCGGTACACCTCCTGCCAGGTGCCGGTGTGGTCGCTCTCCAGCGCGGTCCGGTACGCCGGTTCCTGTTCGCGCAGGAGCGTCAGCAGCCGGTCGGTCAGCTCCGGCAGGTCCTCGAGCAGGACGCGGGCGGCCCGGTGCAGGACGCGCAGCGCGTCGGCGTCGATCAGCGAACGGGTCCGTCGTGTCCGCGGCGGCGGAACGGCGGTCGGCCCGGTGCGGAACGTCGTGCCTGTGCGTGCGGCAGGATGCATCGCGGTCCTCCCCCGACGTCGGCCTCCCGGCGCTGCCCGGCGCCGGGCGGGCTCGGCGGCGTCCGGCGGGTGCACTGCGCCGACGGCCGTCGTCACCCAGATAGTCCTGCTTCGAAGAATGACATACCGTCCGGTCGGTCCCCAGGGGTCGTGCGGCAGTCTTTCTCCGTGGCGGGGGTGCTCAGCGGGTCTCCTGGTCGACCATCCGGGCCAGTTCGATGCGGGAGCGCACGCCGAGGGCGGCGAAGACGTTGCGCAGGTGGTAGTCGACCGTGCGGGTGCTGACGGCCAGGCGCTGCGCGACCTCCCTGTTGGTGGCGCCCTCGGCGACGTGGCGCGCGATCCGCAGTTGCTGCGGCGTCAGCACCGACAGCCCACCGGTGGGCTCCTTGGCGGACATGGCCCCGTTGGCGCGCAGTTCGCCGCGCGCCTGGTCGGCCCAGGCGCCGGCGCCGCAGTGCTCGAAGGCGACCAGGGCGGCTCCGAGCCGGTTGCGGGCCTCCCGCAGCCGGCGGCGGCGCCGCAGCCAGCGGCCGTACAGCAGCTCCGTGCGGGCGCGCTCGAAGTCGCCGTCCGAGGCGTCGTGCAGGGCCAGGGCCCGCAGATAGAGGTCGTCGGCACGGTCGTCCTGCGCGGCCAGCAGGGCCCGGCAGCGCGCGAGCTGGGCGGGCGCGTGCGGGTCGGCGCCGAAGGCGGCCCACTGGGCGAGGTCGCCGACGACCTGCCGCGCGACCTCGGGCTGCCCGGCGAGTGCCGCGGCCTCCACGAAGCAGGGCACGGCGAGTCGCCACACGGCGAAGTGACCACGCCGTGCGCCGTGCCCGACGAGCGGGCCGAGCCGGTCGGCCGCGTCCAGGGGGCGGCCGCGGGCCAGGTCGGCGCGGGCGACGGCCCACTCGGCCAGGGTCGCCGCCTGGGCGAGGCCGTGGCGACGGGCGGTGCGCAGGGCGGCCGAGGCGTATCCGGCGACGGCGGCCGTGTCCCCTTCGATCGATGCGGCCAGGGCGAGCATCGCGTGGTGGCTGGCCGCGGTGTTGCGGTGTCCGGCCGCGAGCGCCGCCCGTACCCCCTCCTCCGCGTGGGCGCGGGCCTGCGCGTGGCGGCCCGCTCTCAGTTCGCCGTAGGCGAGGTACTCCAGGGCGCGCGCTTCGGACGCGGCGCACTCCGCGTTGCGCGCGGCGGCGAGGGCGCGGGCCGCGGTGGCACGGGCCGCGTGGACGTCCCCGAGCAGCAGGGCCGCCGCCGCGGCGCGCAGCAGCCGCGGCGGGCGGCCGTCGCTCCGCGCCCGGGCCAGCACGCGACGCAGCGGCCCGGCGGCGAGGTCCGGCCGCCGGGCGAGCAGGGCTCGCATGCCGTCGCGGTAGTCGCGGAAGAACGGGTCGCTCGTCCGCCCCGGCCCGGGGGCGCCGGCGAAGGGACTCGGCGGGCGGTCCCCGACGGGCGGAACGGCGAGGGACACGGTGTCCCCCGCCGACGGCGAACCGACAGCGCCCCACCCCACCCGCCCCACACCATCACCCATAGCCACACCGGAGACGACAGACCCAAGGTCCTCTGGCGACGGCGCACCCTCAGCAGCACCCCGTCCCACCCGGCCCACACCATCACCCATGACCACACCGGAGACGACAGCCCCAGGGTCCCCGGCCGACGGCGCACCCTCAGCAGCACCCCGCCCCGCACCATCACCAACGGCAACGCCGGAGGCGACGGTCCCGGTGGCGAAGGCCTCGGCCACGGCGGGGTCCGGATCGCCGTGGCCGCCGGCCCATCCCGAGGTGTCCCAGCCGTCGAGGGTCGCCAGGCACACCGTGGCGTCGCCCGCGGCCCAGGCGGCGTCCGTCGCGGCGAGGCGCGCGGTTTCGGCCAGGTCCGGGGCGCCGGCGGACAGCAGGGACTCGGCCAGCAGCAGGGACTCGCGCGCGTCACCCACCGGCCCGTCGAACAACTGCCGCATACCGCGCGCGAGTTCGGCACGGCCGCGCTCCTCGGCGACCGACCGGGCGTCGTCGTCCCGGCCACTGCGACCCGCTGCGGGCGCCGCGTCGCGCATCCTGCCCCTGTCTCCGGTCATCCCTGTGAGGCTACTCGCGCGTAACGGCGACCGGAAGGCTGTAGTCCGCACGCCCCGGCGGGAGCACCCACGGCTCCACCTGCGCGTTCGCCGGGCAGGGCCGCCGAACACTGTGCGGCGGCCCAACGGCCGGGCGGTGGGACTGTACGCGCGCACGGCAACGGCGGCGGACGCGCCGTACGCGTCCGCCGCCGTTCCCCCGCACCGCCACGGCGGCGCGGCGCGGGGGCGGTACGGGATGTCAGGAGCCGTGCGGGCAGTTGCCCCGGTACTCCTCGATCGTCAGGCTCGGCCGGGGCAGCGGGCACAGGAACTGCTCGTAGCGGGTGTCGTTGTCGATGAACCGCTTGAGCCAGCTGATGCTGTACTTCGCGATCGTCGTGTTCGACGAGTTGGGCGTGAAGTGCGTCGCCGAGTTCAGCTCCAGGTAGGCGCGGTCCAGCGAGGAGGACAGGCTCGAGTAGAAGGGTTCGGCGTGGGAGGAGACCGGGGCGATCGTGTCGCCGTCGGCTCCGAAGATCAGGGTCGGCGTGGTGAGCTCCGGCCAGGTCTTGTCGAGGTTCCACGGGGTCAGCGGGATCGCCGCCTGCAGGGCCGGACGCGACTTGGCGGCCTCCAGGCTGCCGCCGCCGCCCATCGAATGGCCCATGACGCCGAGGCGTGAGGCGTCGACACGGCCGCGGACCGAACTGCGCTCGGTGAGGTAGTCGAGGGCGGCCAGCAGCTGGCGGCCCCGGGAGTCCGGCTGGTCGAGCGTGGTGAGGGTGTCGATGGTGAACACCACGAAACCCTGCGAGGCCAGACGCGGTCCGAGCCAGGCGATGGACGACTCGTAGGCGGTGTAGCCGGGCGAGATGGCCACCGCGCCGAAGGTGCCGTCGCTGGTGCTGGTCGGGTAGTAGATGGTGCCGCCGCCGAATCCGGTCACGGACAGCGAGGAGACGGACGTCTGCGACACGGCGTACGGGCCGCGCGCCGCCTCGATGCTGGACGTGGTGGGCGCCGGGCCGCGCTCGTAGGGGTTGTCCGCGGCGTGGGCGCCCGGGCCGCTCAGGGGTCCCAGGCCGATGATGACGGCGAGCGCGGCGGCCGCGCCGGCCAGGCGGCCGGTCCTGCGCCCGCCCGGGCGCCGGTGGGAGTCGCCGGCGGGAGCGGACCGGTCGGTGTGGGGAAGGAGTTGCACGACGAGTCGTCCTCTCTGTCGTGGAGGGCGGCCCGTTCCGCGGACGGGCGGGACCTGGGGAGTCCCGCCGTGGGCCCGGGTGGAACCGCCGTCGGGCTGGCCGTGCCACTCTCGGGGACCGGCCGCCGCGCGCGGACCGGCAATGTCACCGGTCTTGTATGGCCGGTCCTGTCAGGCGTCTGCCGGGAACACCGCCCTTCCCGGCGGTGTTCGGGCGTGCCCCTCAGGTCTGCCGGGGCGGGTGCCGGGTACTGGAGTCGTGCGGGAACCCAAGGGCGTGCGAAGGAGAGAGAAGGTCGATGCAGTGGCCGTGAAGGCGATGGGGTGGGCGCACTCGTTTCCCATGTCGGCGGGGGTGCGCGCCGGGCGGGAGTGGACACGCGGACGGCTGGAGACCCTGCCCTGGGCGGCTGCCGAGCCGGACACGGTGGACGCCGTCGTGCTGGCGGTGTCCGAGCTGGTCACCAACGCGCACCGGCACGCGCACAGCGATGCGCACCTGGTCCTCACCTGGGACGGCGACTGCCTCCATGTGAGTGTCCATGACGAGGACCCGAGGCTGCCGCTCCAGCGTGAGCCGGGGCCGGGGGACGTCGGCGGCCGCGGGGTGGCCATCGTCCGGAGCCTCGCCGACGACTGGGGGATGACGTGCCAGCGGCACGGAAAGACGGTGACGGCGTGCTTCCGTCCCGCCGATCCCGATCCCGATCCCACCCCCGATCCCGGTGCCGATGCGGGGGCCGGGCCCGAATCCGACGGGCGCCAGCGCTGAACGGCTGAGCCCTGCGGGTCCGGTCACCGGGTACGCCGATGCGCCCACCTGGCACGCCGATGCGCTCACCGCCGTCGTGGCGGTGAGCGCATCGGCGTCTCCCCCGGTGTCTCGGGGGCCTGCGCGGGTCAGTCGGGTTCGGGGTGGTTGCCGGGTCCGTCGGCCGCGTGCGGGGACAACGGCGTGGGGGACAGTGTGGTGTCCTCCTCACCCGGCTCCAGAAGGGTGTCGGCGGCGCCGACGATGAGCGGGTCGGGTGTGCCGACCGCCTCGGGGTCCTTGCTGTCATAGTCGATGCGCGACAGCAGACTGCGCATGGTCTCCAGCCGCGCGCGCCGCTTGTCGTTGCTCTTGACCACGGTCCACGGGGCGTGTGCGGTGTCGGTGGCGCGGAACATGTCGACCTTGGCCTCGGTGTAGTCGTCCCAGAGGTCGAGCGAGGCGATGTCGGTGGGGGACAGTTTCCACTGCCGCACCGGGTCCACCTGCCGTATGGCGAAGCGCGTGCGCTGCTCCGAGCGGGACACGGAGAACCAGAACTTCACCAGCAGGGTGCCGTCGTCGACCAGCATCTTCTCGAAGACCGGGCACTGTTCGAGGAACACCTCGTAGTCGTCCTTGGAGCAGAAGTCCATCACCCGCTCCACGCCGGCCCGGTTGTACCAGGAGCGGTCGAAGAAGACGATCTCCCCGGCCGTCGGCAGCTGCGCGATGTACCGCTGGAAGTACCACTGGCCCGCTTCGCGTTCGGTGGGCTTGTCCAGGGCGACCACGCGCGCGCCGCGCGGGTTGAGCCGCTCGATGAGCCGCTGGATGGTGCCGCCCTTGCCCGCCGCGTCGCGCCCCTCGCACACGACGATCACGCGCGCGCCGGTGTCCTTCACCCACCGCTGGAGCTTGAGCAGCTCGATCTGCAGGATGCGCTTGGTCCGCTCGTACTCCTTGCGGCCCACCTTGCGGTCGTACGGGTAGTTCTCCCGCCACGTCCGGATGGGCCGCCCCTGTCCGTCCAGTACGAGCGGCTGCTCTCTTCGGCTGGTGTCGACGGTCAGGCCGTCCAGCAGGTCCGTGTCCTCGGCGTTCATCGCCTGTCTCTCCGCTCGGGGTGCGCAGTCGGTCAGAAGGGCATGCGGCCGCGGGAGCGACGGCCTGCCGAACCGCTGCGGCTCACCGCGCGGGAGCTGCTGTGGAAGGGCTTGCTGAACAGCCGGCCCAGCACGCCGGGCGCCTTGCCCCCGGCCCGCGCACCGGCACCCAGCGTGCGCTGCGTGCCGCGTTCGGGGTGACGGGACAGACGCGGGACGAGGAAGGCCAGGACGGCCAGGACCACACACACGACGACGATGACGGCAACGACCACGACGGGCTCCTTCAGTGGGGGACGGATACACAGGTGCCCCGCAGCGCCCCGCCCATGTCACGGCGAGGGCCGCGACCCGTTTCGGTCCGCGCCGCCGTCTGTCCGGGTGAGACCGGGTCCGCCGGACGGCTCACCCGAAGCCGCACGCGCACCCGGAGTGACTCCCTGTCACTTACGGTCACCCCGAGGAGTGGCACCCTCCGGACTTTCCGCGTCGAAGAGGGGCGCAGAGGTGCGGAGAGTTCGAGACATCCGACAACCAGTGGCACCGCCCTGTGCGCAGGGGTGCCGGAGGACGGGAGAACGGCAATGACGACGCGAGATCTGCGGGCCGGCCGGTCACGAAGGCGGGCCTGGCGCGCTGTGGGGGCCGGCGTGCTCGCCGCGGGGTGCGTCGCCGCGGGCTGCGTGCCTCCGGCGGCCGCGACTCCGGCGGCGGCGACTCCGCACCCGGGTGACCAGCCGTGCGCGACGGAGCCCGCCCCTCCGGCGATGAGTCCGCCGCCCCCGGTCCTGACGGGCAGGAACGTGTGGAACTTCGTCTCCGAGCCGCGCCTGCGCCCGATGCGGGTGGACGTGAGGCAGAACAAGCCGGGAACGGCTCCCGGGCACGTCTTCATGGGCCCGTACAGCTCGGCCAGGATGACCGGCCAGACCGGGGCGCTGATCAACGACAACTCCGGCGATCCCGTCTGGTTCCGCCCGCTGCCCTCCCCGCTGCTGCAGAGCACCGACGTCAAGGTCCAGACGTACTACGACACCCGCAAGGGCGGCCCGGGGCAGCCGGTGCTGACCTGGTGGCAGGGGAGCATGGCCCTGCCGGGCTACTACCCCAACCTGCCACCGGGCGCCCCGGAACCAGGTGGGTGCTTCTACATCTACGACCAGCGCTACCGCCTGCTCAAGACGGTCTTCGCGCACCACGGCTACTCCCCGGACGAGCACGAGTTCAGGCTGACCCGCAGGGGCACCGCGCTGTTCATCGCGTCCAAGCCCGAGCCCATGGACCTGCGGCCCTTCGGAGGGCCGGAGAACGGCTTCGTCTCGAACCACGAGATCCAGGAGGTCGACCTCGCCACCGGCCGGCTGCTCTTCTCGTGGAACGCGCTGGACCATCTCGACCCCGCGGACTCCCACGAGCCGGTGTCCAACCTGACGGAGGTCGGCGCGGTGTGGGACCCCTTCCACATCAACTCCATCGACGAGGGCCCCGGCGGCCGGCTGCTGATCTCGGCCCGGAACATGTGGGCGATCTACGACGTCACCAAGAAGACCGGGAAGATCCGCTACCAGATCGGGGGGAAGAAGAGCGACTTCTCCTTCGGGCCCAACGCGGACTTCTCCTGGCAGCACAACCCCCGGTACCAGCCGGGCGGCCGGATCAGCATGCTCGACAACGCCTGCTGCCAGCTCCCCGACGGCGTGCCCACGCAGCCGTCCCACGGCCTGATCCTCGACCTCGACTTCCGCGACCGGCGGGCGACGGTGGACCGGACCTACTACCACCGGCCGCCGCTGGTGTCGCCGACCCAGGGCAACACCCAGGTCCTCCCCAACGGCAACGTGTTCATGGGGTGGGGGCAGAGCCCTTACTACTCCGAGTACAAGGGGGAGGGAAACACCCCGCGCGACGCCGGGCGCAACCAGATCTACGACGTGCGGCTGCCGGGCGCGAACATCTCGTACCGGGCCTTCCGGTACGAGTGGAAGGGCACTCCGTACTACCCCCCGCGTGCCGCGGTGCGGTCCGGGGCCCGGCGCAACGTCGTCTACGCCTCCTGGAACGGCTCGACGGAGACCAGGGCGTGGCGGGTGCTCGCCGGGTCCGACCCGCACTCCCTGTCGGTCGCCGTCCGGCGCGCCCCGCGCTCCGGGTTCGAGACGGCGGTCACCACGAACCGCCCCGGACCGTACTTCCAGGTGCAGGCGCTGGACGCGCGGGGCAAGGTCCTGCGGACCTCCCGTGTCGTGAAGCTCGGGGCGGGCTTCGGGGAGGCCCGGGACTGAGCCGTGCGGTGAGGTGACGCCGGCCCCTGCCGCCGCACCGGCGCCTGGGGCCGGCGTCACGTCAGGTTCAGCCCGCCGTCGAGGACGATGACCTCGCCGGTGAGATACGGGGACGCGATCACCGACGCCACGAGGTCGGCCACGTCGGCGGGCCGCGCCGGGCGGCGCATGGGCGCGCGGTCGCGCCACAGCGCGTGCGCCTGCGCCCAGTCCTTCGTCAGGGGGGTGTCCACCAGCCCCGGCGCCACCGCGTTGACCCGCACCTCCGGTGCGAGCGCGGCCGCGAGCAGCCGGGTCACGTGGTTCAGTGCGGCCTTGCTCGCCGCGTACGGCACCGAGGCGCCCTTGGGGCGGACTCCGGCGTGGCTGGTGATGTTCACGATGCTGCCGCCGACGGGGGACGCGCGCAGCGCCGGGAGGGCTTCCGTGCACAGCACCCAGGGGGCGATCAGGTTGACCTCCAGCAGATGCCGCCAGTCGGCCGGTGTCGCCGCGGCCAGGTCGTCGTGCGGGATCGGGCGGCTGACACCCGCGTTGTTCACCAGCACGTCGAGGCGCCCGTACCGGCCGAGCGCCGCCTCGACCAGGCTGCGGGCCTCCTCCTCCACGGCCAGGTCCGCCCGTACGTACGCCCCGCCGAGTTCCGCCGCCAGCGCCTCGCCCGCCTCCGGGGTCTGCCGCGAGTGCACGACGACCCGCATCCCGTCCGCCGCCAGCCGCCGGGCGACGGCCTCCCCGATGCCCGACGTCGATCCGCTGACCAGGGCGACGGGCCGGTCCGCTGTCCGCGTGCTCATGAACGCCGATCCTGCCACGGGCCGGGCCGGCCGGAGCACCCGCTCACGCGACGTCCAGGTCGGTGTGCAGCACATGGTGGTCCGAGACCTCGGTCGGGCGCACGCGGTGGTCCACAGGGGCGATGCCCCGCAGGAAGACGTAGTCGAACTTGCTCTGCCAGTCGGTGGTCGCCTCGCACACGGCGGTGAGGGAGGGGTGGCACTGGGGGTCCGCGTCCGCGGCCAGTTCCCACATCCCGGCGAGTTCGGGGGCGTCCGGCACGGCGTTGAAGTCGCCGAGGACGATCGCGCGGTCGAGCCGGGCGACCTCGGTGGTCAGCACCTCGGTCTGGGCGGCCCGGACACCCTCCTGACGCCGTTGCGCCAGATGCGTGTTGAAGACGCGGACCGGTTCACCGGCCACCGTGGTGGTGACCGCCATGTACCCGCGGTCCTCCGAGCCGCCGTCGGGGTACTCCACGCTGACGCGGTCGGTCATCGGTGCCGCCGAGAGGATCGCCTGCCCGAACGCCCCCGGGTTCCACGGCACTCCCCCGCACCGGCCCCAACTCTGCAGGACCGTCCCGTACTCGACGTGGTAGACCAGCCCGTGCAGGCGCTGCAGGTACTCGCGGATCCTCTCGACGTCGCGCACGCACGCCTCCTGCATCCCGACGACCTGAGGGGCGTACGCGGCGATCTCCGCGGCCCGGTCGACGTCGCTCACCTCGCACGGGTTGCACAGGTTCCACGTCATGACCCGGTTGGGCACGACGTCCTTGGCGGCCACCACGGGCACGGAACCGGCGAACACGGAACCGCTCGGCGCGCTGGGACCGACGAACACCACGCAGATCACCGCGATCGCCCCCGCGAAGAACCGCGCACCCCTGCTCAGCACCATCGCCCCCTCACCGTGGACACGCCGACCTTGCGGCGTCCTCCGTCACGAGGTTACGAGACAGGGGTGTCAGCAACGCGTAACGGCCGGGGAGGCGGTCACCGCGCGATTGGCGCCTTCCGCAAGTCACCTGGCGCCTTCTGCCGGTGCCGATCGGGGCCGGACTCCCTACCGTGGCAGCAGAGGCGGTCATCGGGACCGCCGCACGGAAGAGCAGGGAAGCATGCGTACTGCGCTGGTGACCGGTGCCTCGTCGGGCATGGGCAAGGAGACCGCCAGGAAGCTCCTCGAGCGGGGTTACGCGGTCTACGCCGTCGCCCGTCGCGTCGATCGGATGGCCGACCTGGAGCGGCAGGGGGCGGTCACGCTGAGCATGGACATCACCAAGGACGAGGACATCGTGGCCGTCGTCGACCGCGTCACCGCCGAGCGCGGCGGGGTCGACGTCCTGGTCAACAACGCCGGCTTCGGCGTGTACGGGGCGATCGAGGACACGGCCGTCGACGACGCGCGGTACCAGTTCGAGGTCAACCTCTTCGGTCTGGCCCGGCTCACCCAGCTGGTGCTTCCGCACATGCGCGAGCAGCGCTTCGGCAGGATCGTCAACATCTCCTCCATGGGCGGCAAGATCTACACGCCCCTCGGCGGCTGGTACCACGCCACCAAGCACGCGCTGGAGGGCTGGTCGGACTGTCTGCGCCTGGAAGTCGCGCCGTTCGGGATCGACGTCGTCATCATCGAGCCGGGAGTGATCGAGACGGAGTTCGCCGACGTCATGGTGGAGCCGATGCTGAAGCGCTCCGGCTCGACGGCCTACGCCGGGCCGGCGCGGAAGCTGGCCGCCTCCACCCGGGCGAACTACGCGCCGGGCAAGGCCACCCCCGCCGCCCGCCTGGCCGACGTGATCGTCACCTCCGTCACCGCACGCCGCCCCCGTACGCGCTACGTGGCCGGCAAGTACGGCAAGCCGCTCATCGCCCTGCGCAAGTGGCTGGGCGACCGCGTCTTCGACCGCGTCGTGATGCGTGCGGCGGGCGCGTAGGGCGGGCGACACGGCCGTGGACACGTTCGCCCTGGAGCCCGCCGTGCAGGCGCTGCTGGTCGACCTCGGCGTCACCCCCGCCCATGTGCTGCGGCGGGCGGGCCTGCCCCCGGATCTGTTCGGCCGCGCCCCGGTGCGGCTGAGCCCCGGGCAGTACTTCGCGCTGTGGCGCGCGCTGGAGGAGGAGACCGGGGACCCCGAACTGCCGCTCGCCATCGGACGGGCGCTGTCCCCCGAGGTCTTCGACCCGCCCTTGTTCGCGGCCCTGTGCTGCCCCGACCTGCGCACGGCCGCCCGCCGCATCGCCGTCCACAAGAAGCTGATCGGCCCGGTGACGCTGCGGGTCGACGAGGCACAGGACCGGATGCGGCTGGTCTACCACTGGCCCGTGGCGCTGGATCCTCCGCCGCTGCTGGTGATCACGGAGCTGGTGTTCTGGGTGGTGCTGGCCCGGACCGCCACCCGGACGCGGCTGCGGCCGCTCCGGATCACCGCTCCCGAGCCGCCCGAGGACCCGGAGCCCTACCGCGCGTTCCTCGGCACCGCGGTCGAGCATGGCCCGCTGCCGTCGGTCGCCTTCGCCGCGGCCGACGCGCAGCGGCCGTTCCTGACGGCGGACCGGCGCATGTGGGACTTCTTCCAGCCGGAGCTGCGCCGGCGGCTGTCGGAGCTGGAGGCGGGCGCGTCCCTGACGGACCGGGTGCGCGCGGCCCTGCTGGAGCAACTGCCCGCCGGGAGCGCCGCGATGGAGCTGACGGCCCGCACGCTGGCCGTCAGCACGCGCACGCTGCAGCGGCAGTTGAAGAGCGAGGGCACCACGTTCCAGGCCGTCCTCAACGACACCCGCCAGGCGCTGGCCCGTCACTACCTGACCCACTCGGGCCTGTCGGTCAGGGAGATCTCCTTCCTGCTCGGCTACGAAGACCCCAACTCCTTCTACCGGGCCTTCCACTCCTGGACCGGCCGGACGCCCGCCCAGGCCACGGCCGAGGCGGCCCGCAGCCCCGCCGATCCGGACCCGGCCGACGCGCTCTAGCCCTCGGGGGGCGGTGCGAAGCGGGTGAAGCCGGCGAGGCGCGGGGCGAACACCAGTTGGGTGTGCTCGCCGAGCGCGGCGCGCAGGCCGGCCGCGACCTCGGCGTCCGGTTCGCCGAACACCTCGAAGTGCTCCACCCGGCAGTGCTCCATCACCTCCCGGATGTACGGGTCCGCCAGCTTCCAGTGCGTGCGGACGGCGTCGGAGTCCTGGTACAGCTGGAAGCTGTGGGCGAGCATCCGTTCCTCGTCGACGAACGTGTGCACCATCAGCTGCGGCCCGTGCCGTTCCGCGAACGCCACCGCGCGGGATACGGCGTCCCGGAAGCTCTCCAAGTGGCCCTCCTCGATGCGCATGGTGTTGCGGAAGAGAAGAACGGCGTTGTCTTTGGTGGTCATGGTCCGACCCTGGGTCCTCAAGTCGGGTCGAGGTCAAGGGGGCGGGCGGAAGGCGTACCCGCTCTGCTCTACGCTCGTGCACACCACCCGCGGAACCTTTCCCCCCAGCCAGCGAGACGACCGGCATCAGCGGCGCCGTCCCCCCAGGCGCGAGCGTCCGTTTCCCCGCGGATCGGGCCACTGCCGCCCCGCCGATGCCCGTCAGGAGGACCGTTGCACCACGATCAGCGTGCCGACCGCCCCGGAAGCCACGGAGAACACGAGATCCAGCGCGAGCTGGGGACCGCCGACCGGGCCGACCGGTTCTACGACGAGCAGGTGCTGGACCGGCTCAACCCGAGGATGCGTGAGTTCGTCGGCCGCCAGGAGATGTTCTTCCTGGCCACCGCCGACCGCCACGGCGAGTGCGACAACACCTTCCGGGCCGGGCCGCCCGGCTTCCTCCGCGTGCTCGACGACACGACGCTCGCGTACCCGGAGTACCGGGGCAACGGGGTCATGGCCTCCCTCGGGAACATCCGGGAGAATCCGCACGTCGGCCTTCTCATGATCGACTTCTCCACGGACCGGATCGGCCTGCACGTCAACGGCCGGGCCCGGCTGGTCACCGACCCCGCCATGCGCCTGAGTCACCCGGGTCTGCCCGTCGACGCGGTACCCGGCCGCCGCCCGCAGATGTGGGTGGAGGTCGAGGTCGAGGAGGCGTACATCCACTGCTCGAAGCACATACCCAGACTCGTCAGGGCACCGGCGCAGACACGGCGGAACGCGGACGGGGCGAGCGGTGCGGGCGCCGGGGGCGAACAGGCTTGGGGCACCGACGACGTCAAGCGCAAGGGCGGCGACTACTTCGGGGCGGCGGCGGCCCGCAGGGCACCGACGCACTGACCCCGACGCCGGCGCGCGACCGGCCCTGTCAGTCCTCCCGTGCGGGAAGGGCGGACAGGCCGGTCTCCGCCATGATGCGGTCCACCGTCTCGTCCAGGGCGCTGCCGGGGTGGACGACCGTCTCCGAACCGCCGGGCAGGAGGTCGAGTTCGCGGTACCACTCGCGCAGCTGGGCCTCGGTCACCTCCTGCGCGATCGGCTTGGTGGCGTGGCGGGCGAGGGTCTCTTCCCACGGGACGTGCAGGTAGTAGGCGTGGGTCGGGCCGCGGTGGTCCGTGCGCAGGCGGGTGAGCATCTCGCCGTAGCGGTCGGCGTACAGGATGCCCTCCACGACGACGTGGTAGCCGGCATCCAGCGCGTAACGGGCCGTCAGGTCGATCAGGCCGATGTTCGCCGCCCCCGGCCGGTCACGTTCCCGCAGCACGACGCGGCGCAGGTTGTCCTGCGCGACGACGGCCACGCCCCGGCCGAACCTCGCGCGGATGCCCGCCGCGACGGAGGACTTGCCCGTCGCGCTGTTGCCGCGCAGCACGATCAGCCGTGTCTCCGTCGAGCCCACCCGCACGCGCTCCCCCTCACAGGTCGAAATCGAGGTACTCGACGTCGGTGAACTCCACCAGCAGCCCTTGGGCGCGACGGCCGCGGTCCCTGAAGTAGATCTCCTGCAGTCCCTCCGCCGCGATGTCGCGCAGGTGCCGTTCACTGCGGCCCGCCTCCCTGGCCTCGAACAGCCGGGCCGCGTACTCGGGGGGCAGCGCCACCGTCAGGTGGCGCAGCCGGGCGTCGTCGGTCGTGCCCGGGGCCGCCGTGTAGCCGAAGCGGGCGCGGGTGTCGATCACCAGGCCGGCCGAGGTGGCGGCCGTCTGCCTGGCCCTCGCCCTGACGCGCGGCTGCCACCGCTTGGTGACCTCGCGTTCCAGGCGGCGGGCCAGCTCCGGCCGGGGATGCCTGATCTGGTCCTTGACGTACCGCTCGACCGTGCGGCGTGACACGCCGAGCAGCCGCGCCACCGGTCCGGTGCCCTTCAACTGCCGTACCAGGAAACGCATCCGGGCACCCGCACCGCTCGGGATCGGGCGGGTGAACGCCTTCTCCAGTGCGGCGTCGAGGCTGTCCCCGACCCTGTCCATCGGCGGCTCCCTTATTCCTCGTCGTCGCCGGCGGTGACGTCGCCGGTCTTGATGTAGCGGGCGAGGTTCAGGGTCTCACCGTGCTTCTCGCGCATCTCCTCGGCCCACAGGGTGCTCTGGGTGCCCTCGTGCTTGACCATGCCCGGCGACACGCCGATGCGGAACGACCCGGGGACCGTCCTGCCGGCCTCGTCGTACGGCAGGACGTGCAGCGGTGACGGCCCGTCGGCGGCGTAGACGGCGCAGTCCGAGAGCACCGCCACCGGGTAACGCCCCGCCTCCGCGGCCAGGTTGAGCATCTTGCGGTGCATGTTGGTGCGTGCCCGGGAGATGACGGCGGCGCGCACGTCGGGTCGCCAGGTCGGGCGGGACAGCGCCGGCCACGCCTGGCCGGGCTTCCAGCCGCCGCCGCGTGCCCGTTCCCGCAGTTTGCCGATGCCGCCCTTCACGGTGGACTTGACGGCGTCCAGGACCATCGCCATCTCCGGGTCGCGCTGCCGGTGGCCGGCCATCGCGTCGAGGAAGTCCGCGGGCGGCAGCTTGTCGGCGACGCCCAGGTCGCCCATGGTGCGGACGTAGGCGTCGCGCAGCCGCTTGTACCAGCCGTCCAGGTACCTGCCCTTGTCCTCGCGGATCCAGGCCTCCCGGGGTGCGACGTCGTAGCCGAGCTCCACCGCGTAGGCCACCGTGGGGGTCGCGTACCAGGCCGGGCCCGTGGGGCGTTCGCCGGTCGGGGTGAACGGGCTCGGCAGCAGGTCGCCCCGCAGCTCCCGCCAGCGGTCCCCGAGCCGGACGCGGGAGAGGTCGACGTGGGAGAGGTCGACCAGCCACGATCCCGGCAGCGCCGGGTCGAAGGCCGGGGCGGTGACGTGCACGGGGGGTGAGGCGAGGCCGACGACCGCGCCGTTGGCGGCCGCTCCGAAGGCGAGGTTGACGTCGATGCCGACCAGGTAACGGCGCATGCACTCGGCGTCGGTCAACTCCCGCGCCCAGTCGTAGGCCTCCTCCAGGAGCATCTCGGCGGGGCCGCGCTGGTGGAAGCGGGGCAGGTGGGCGAGGAGGGGGTGCCCGTCGGGTGCCTCGCAGGGGGCGCAGTCGACGGGGTGCTCGCCGAGGGAGCCGGGGCGGTGTTCCCGGTGCCGCCGGCCCGACTCGTCCGGCTCGCCCGCACGGGTGGGCGGGTTCAGCGCGGTCATCAGCTCCAGGCCGGTGACGGCCGTCGAGCCGCGCGGGGTCGTCACCCGGGCCGCGTACGTGCCCAGCACCCGGGCCAGCCCGGCGGGTTCGAGCCGGGCGGCGTCGCCCCAGGTGCGGGGGTCGAGCGCGTTCCAGGAGGGGATGCACAGCTGCACGCACTGCCGGGTCCTGCCCTGGGCCGGACGGTAGATGCGCGCCCACGGCCCGAAGCCGCGCCGGGTCAGCCGCCAGTCCGCCCGGTCGAGCTGCTTCAGCACCTTGTGGTCCTGCGGGAGCCGTCCGGCCAGCCGCTCCGGCTCCGGCAGGTGCGGCGGGAGGCCGTAGCGCTCGCACGCCGCCTCGGTGAGCACGAGCAGCGGGTCGGCGTCCTGGCCGCACGGGTGCAGCCTCGGGGCGCCCAGCCGCGCGTCCCGCAGCGTCCATTCGACCAGGGCGGGCAGTGACTTGGCGGGTACGTCCAGGACCAGGCCGCCGACACCGTAGCCGGTCACGCGGCCTTCGGGGTCCGCGTCCAGGACCAGCAGCGGGCCGTTCGCGAAGCGGGGGTCGCCACCGGTCGGCTCCGGGGGTGTCCGCGGGCGCGGTGCCGGCGGGCTCGCGTCGGAGGTCCGGGCGGGGCGGACGGTCCGCCGCGGGTGGCTCACCGCCTGCGCCGGGGGTTCCGGTTCGGATACGGCGGTCGGGGTGGTGGGGGCGTCGGTCGGGGCGGCGGGGGCGGCGGGGGCGGGAGCTGCCTCCGGCACCGCCGGTTCGGGACCGGTGGGCTGCGGGTCGGGCGGGTACAGCCGGGCGAGCTGCTTCAGGAGGCGGGCGTAGGCGTCGCGTTCCGGCGGCCGGGGTTCGGTCTTGCCGGCCTCCCAGCCGCTCAGCGTCGCGCGCCGGACCTTCAGGGCGGTGGCGATCTCGTCGAGCGTCAGACCGTGGGCCTGGCGCAGGCGTTTGCGCTCCGCGGGCGGCGGCAGGGGCGAGCGGGAAGCGACCAGTGCGTCGACCGCGTCGAACAGCTCGGACATGGAGTACCTCCTGGTCCGCAACCGTATCGTGCGGCGTACGCATCGCGTACGGAACACGCACTAACGGCGTACCAGCCCGGTGGGCTGCCGTTCGCGGGCGGTGGCGCGCAGACAGGACAGGGCGACCACGAAGGGCCAGACGGACTGGACGGTGGTCACCGCGCGTTCGGCCACCCCGGGGACGCCCTGGAAGTGGAGCTCCAGCATGAACCAGGCCGCACCCGCGGCCATCAGGGCGGTCGCCCCGAGGGCGGGGAGGGGACGCAGGGCCCACGGCACGGCGGGGCCGGTCCGGGCGGCGAGGAGGGGCCAGGCGGCGAGGACGGCGAAGCCCACCGCGGCCACCCCGCCGTGGGTGAGGGAGCCTCCGCTGCTCGGTGCGGGGAACACGGCTACGGCCAGTGCCGCCACTCCCCCGGCCGCCAGGCTCACCCGTCCGGCGGTCGCGGCGGGGCGCAGGCCCCAGGCGGTCAGCAGATGGCACAGGCCGAGCACGACGAAGGCGGCCGTCATCACCCAGTAGCCCGAGCCGCCGGGGGCCGCCAGGACGCTGATCGTCTGGGCGGCCGCGTCGTAGGCGGTCCCGTGGAGCGACGCCGCGACCAGCCAGCCCAGGATGAGGACGACGGGCGCGCACCCCGACGTCAGAAGGACCCATTTAGGAACAGATCGCACCGTGACACCGTAAAGCGGGGCGTTCGCTTCTCGTCGGCCCGCGGCCTCCCGGCGCGGGGCCCGCCCGCCCCGCGTGGCCTAGTCGCGCGGTCGGCTCCGGGCGGGCTGGCGCAGGATGGAGACCTGCGGCGCACGGCGGGAGGTGATCGGTCGTGGAACTCACCCTGGTGGTGCTGATCATCATCGTGGGACTGACGTTCGACTTCACCAACGGCTTCCACGACGCCGCCAACGCGATCGCCACCTCGATCTCCACCCGGGCCCTGACACCGCGCGTGGCGCTGGTCATGGCCGCGGTGATGAACTTCTGCGGCGCCTTCCTGGGGACGGGCGTCGCCGAGACGGTCGGCAGCGGCATCATCGGGGCGCCCGAGGAGATCTCGGGGCTGCTGCTGGTCCTGTGCGCGCTGCTCGGGGCCATCGGGTGGAACGTGTTCACCTGGTGGCGGGGGCTGCCGACGTCGTCCTCGCACGCGCTGATCGGCGGTCTGGTCGGTGCCGCGCTGGCCGCGTCGGCGACGGTCCACTGGTCCGGGATCCTGGACAAGGTCGTGCTGCCGATGCTGCTGTCCCCGCTGGTCGGGGTGGCGCTCGGGTACACGCTGCACGTGGGCATCCTGTGGCTGTTCCGGCGGGCCGCGCCGCGGCCCGCCACGCGGCGGTTCCGGATGGCGCAGACGGTGTCGGCGGCGGCGATGGGGCTGGGCCACGGGCTGCAGGACGCCCAGAAGACGATGGGCGTCATCGTGCTGGCCCTGGTGACGGCCGGATGGCAGGAGGGCTTCTCGGTGCCGGTGTGGGTGATCGTCGCCGTGGCCCTCGCGATGGCCGCGGGCACCTACAGCGGCGGGCGGCGCATCATCACCACCCTCGGGCGGCGCATCGTGCATCTGGACCCGCCGCGCGGATTCGCCGCCGAGACCGCCGCCGCGACCGTCCTGTACGCGACCGCGTTCCTGATCAAGGCGCCGATCTCCACCACGCAGACGATCACCGCGGCGATCCTCGGTGCCGGTGCCACCCGGCGGGCCTCGGCCGTACGCTGGCAGGTGGCACGTTCCATCGTCACGGCCTGGGCTCTGACGTTTCCCGGCGCCGGGATCCCGGCCGCGGCGATCTATCTGTTCCTGCACGCCGTCACCGGCGTGTGAAGGCCAGCCGGAGGCCGTTCATGACTGCCTTCTCCGCGAGCCGGCCGCCCCGGCCGCCCTCTGCCGGCGTACCGGACGGCGTTCCCTCGCCCGCGCGTTTCGCCCATCTGCATCCGGACGACGGGGCCTGCCTGATGGAGACGGCGGCCCTGCTGGCCGGTGGCCGCTTCACGGACAGTCCCCCCGGCACGCATCCGGCGCTCGCCGCTCTGGCCCGTGCGGTCAACGACAGTGTCGGCGACCGCGCCCGCGGGGACCTGTGGCCGCTGGCCGCCGAGCTCGCCGACGCCCGTCCCGAGGGGCGGGACTACGCGCCGTCGCTCGTCGCCCTGGTGACCGACGCGGCCCTGCTGGCGCGGCCCGGGGCTCGCCGGCCGGCGCGGCACGGCCGGGCCTGCCGCCGGCGCGCCGCACGGCTGGCCCACGCCCGCGCGGACGGCCTCGCGGGCCGCGTCGGCGATCTGCTGTGGTGGCGCGGGCCGGGCCGCCGCCGGCTGGAGCACGCGCTGCGGGTGCTGTGCGCCGCGCCGGACGCCGATCGGCGGCTGTCCCTGCTGCTGCGGCAGGCCGTGGCCGAGGCCCGCGGTGACACGGCCGGCGCCCGGGCCGTGCCGGAGGACCGCTGCAACCGGTAGGGGCACCGGGTCGTCCTACAGGGCACCATGGTCCCTTCCAGTCCCACGGGCCTCCGGTCCGCCCCGGTGCGGGAGTTGCTCGACTTCGCGTGGACGCAGACGCGCGCCTGCGCGTTCGCCGTCGCCCTGCTGTCCGGGGTGGCCGTGTCGGCCCTGCTGCCCGGGCTTCCCGTGGCGCGCTACGACCTGCTCGTCGTGTACGGGGTGCTGCTCACGCTGGTGTTCTGGGCGCGCGGCTGGGAGAGCGGGCGGGACGTCGCCGTGATCGCGGCCTGTCACGTCATCGGGCTGGCGTTCGAGCTGGTGAAGGTGTCGCTCGGTTCGTGGAGCTACCCGGAGCCGGCCCTGCTGAAGTTCGCCGGGGTGCCGCTGTACGGAGGGTTCCTGTACGCGGCCGTGGGCAGCTACGTGTGCCGGGCCTGGCATCTGTTCGACCTGGGACTGGTGCGCTACCGCCCGCGGGCGACGGCCGCGGTGGCCGCGGGCGTCTACGTCAACTTCTTCAGCCATCACTGGCTGCCCGATGTGCGCTGGCTGCTGGCCGGGCTGCTCGTGGCGGTCACCGCGGGGACGTCGGTGCGGTTCACGGTGCGGGGGGTGCGCCGGCGGATGCCGCTCGCGGTGTCCTTCGTGCTGATCGGGTTCTTCCTGTGGGTGGCGGAGAACCTGGCCACGCTGGCCGGGGCGTGGCGCTACCCGCATCAGCAGGACGGATGGGAACCGGTCGGGGTGGAGAAGTTCGGGGCGTGGGCGCTGCTGATCAGCGTCACGTTCGTGCTGGCGGCGGTCGGCCGGGGACACGAATCGGCACCGGACGCTTCCGCTGCGTATCATCCTATGGACTGAAATCAGGTGATATACCTTCGGGGAGCGTCACCGACCGTGGCCATCCCCGCCGGAGTGATCCATGTCCCGCACCGGCACGACCGACGACGGCGACGAGTTGCTCAGCAGGCTCGGAGCCCTGACGGCCCAGGCGCGCGCGCAGGCCGAGATGCAGCGGTCCCGGGTCGAGCTGGCCATCGCGCTGCAGCGCGGCATGCTCCCGCGGGACCTGCCGCTGGCCGGGCGGCTGCACCTGGCCGTGCGCTACGCCCCCGCCACCCAGGGCCTGAACGTGGGCGGCGACTGGTACGACGCGTTCACGCTGGGCGACGGCCGGATCGCGCTGTCCATCGGTGACGTCCAGGGGCACAACATCGAGGCCGCCGCCTTCATGGGGCAGGTGCGGGCCGGACTGCGGGCGCTGGCCTCGGTCACCGGGGAGCCGGGCGAGGTCCTGGCCCGGACCAACGACCTGCTGCTGTCCCTGGGCTCCGACCTGTTCGCCACCTGCACGTTCATGCGGCTCGACCCGTGCGCGGGGGTGTTGGAGAGCGCGCGGGCGGGTCATCTGCCCTGCGTCTGGGCCACGGCGGACGGGAAGTCGGGGCTCGCCGAGGGCGAGGGCGGTCCGCCCCTCGGGGTCCTGGCCGGGACGCCGTACCCGGTGACCCGGTACGAGCTCACCACGGGCGGTGTGTTCGTCCTGCTGACGGACGGGGTCGTGGAGGGGCCGTCGATGCCGCTGGAGGAGGGCCTGGACCAGGTGGTGCGGCTGGCGGGCGTCGCGGCGGTGGCGGGCATGGACGTGGACGCGCTCGCGGCGGCCGTGATCAAGGGCGCCGAGCGGGTGGGGCACGACGACGACGCCGCCGTCCTGGTGGTCGGGCTGGACGGACCGGAGGCCCCACCCCCGGCGTAACGCCGCGCCGTCACCCCGACGGCCGACGGCCACGGGGCCTCAGCCATAGGGCCGCAGGGCGCGGCTCCCACCTCGCCGTCGCGGTGGGCCCGGTGTCTCATGGCTGCTGTGGTGGGTTGCCAGGATCTGCGTACGCCGGCCGTCCTCGTTCTGCGGACGCTGGCCGTCGCCGCCTGCTACTACGTCTCCGCGCAGTTGGGCCTGATGCGGGAACTGGTGGTCTCGGGCGCGGTCGTCACCCCCATCTGGCCCCCCACCGGCATCGCGGTCGCCTTCCTGCTGCTGTGCGGGCTGGGCTGCTGGCCGGGGATCGCGCTGGGCGCCCTCCTCGTCATCCTGTCGCTCACCTCGCTCAGCCCGTCGGCGCTGGGCGTCCTGGCCGGCAACACGGTGGCACCGGTCGCCGGGTACCTGCTGCTGCGCCGGGCCGGGTTCCGTACCGATCTCGCGCGCATGCGGGACGGTCTCGCCCTGGTGTTCCTGGGCGCGTTCACCGCCATGCTGATCAGCTCGGCCACGGGTGCCGGGCTGCTGCTCGTGACGGACCGGGTGGACGGGCCGGGCTTCTGGGCCGTGTGGCTCGCCTGGTGGGTGGGAGACGCGATGGGCGTGCTGATCGTCACGCCGGTCGTGCTCCTGCTGGCCCGCATCCGCCGCCCGCTGCCCCTGTCGCGCTGGAAGGAGGCCACGGGTCTCGCGGTCATCGCCTGCTGTCTCGTACCGCTGGCCGCGCGCAGTCCGGTCAGTGTGATGTTCCTCGTCTATCCCCTGCTGATCTGGGCGGCGCTGCGCTTCCAGCTGGCGGGCAGCATGGTGTGCGCCCTGTTCGCCTCGGTCCTGGCGACGGTGGCGGCGACCGACCGGGTGGGGCCGTTCGAGCGGCTGACCAGGGTGGAGGTGATGATCAAGCTGCAGGCCTTCAACGGCGCGATGGCACTCACGGCCCTGATCCTGTCGGCGGTGATCACCGAGCAGATCAACACCCGGCGCTCGGTGGAGCACGCGTGCCAGGAGCTGGTCGAGGTGCTGGAGCACCTGACGGCGGGTGAGTCCGCCGAGGCGCGGGCGCCCGCGCAGGAGGGCGAGGCCGGGCGGCGGCAGGGGTGAGCGCCTGCGGCCCGGCGTCACCTGGGTCCTCCCTCCCCGTCGGCACCGGGCCGTAGGGTGGCCGCCATGAGTGAGGTGGAGGTGCTGCAGCTGCTGGTCTCGCCCGCGCACCGCCTGGCCGGGCGGCCTGCCGACGGGCCCGCCGCCGGCCCGTCCGACGAGCGCGTGGCCCGGGTGGAGGTCCGCAGCGGTCTGGGGCTGGTCGGCGACCGCTACTGCGCCCGGCCCGCCCACCGGAACGCGGCGGTCACGATGATGGCCGTCGAGGGCCTCCCGGCGGGCGCGGACCTGCGGCACACCCGCCGCAACATCCTGCTCCGCCGCGTCGACATCGACGCCTGCGTGGGGGCGACCGTCTCCCTCGACTCCGGCACCGGGCCCGTGCTGTTCTCGGTGAACCGCCCCGCCCGCCCCTGCGCCTGGATGGACGTCACCGTCGGCCCCGGCGCGCAGCGGGCCCTGCGCGGCCGGGGCGGGGTGCGGTGCACGCCGCTCAGCGACGGGGTGATCACGCCGGGCCCGGCGACGTTCCGGATCGTCGCCGGGGCCGCCACCGCGCCGTAGAGGGGTGCTCCGGAAGGCCCGGGGCCGTCAGCCGGCCGAGGGCGGGGTGCGGATCGCGGCGATGTCGAGCTGCAGCCGCACCTTCTCGCTCACCATCGCCCCGCCCTCGGCGAGCCTGCTGTTGTACGTCAGGCCCCAGTCCGAGCGGTTGATGGTGGTGGTGCCGTCGAAGCCGACCCGGTCGTAGCCGAAGGGGTCGGTGACGTAACCGATGTACGTCATGTCCAGAACGACCGGACGGGACACGCCTTTGATGGTCAATTCCCCCGACATACGAAACAGGTCGGCGTCCACGTGTTCCACCGCGGTGCTGGCGAACCGCATACGCGGATAGGTGGCGGCGTCCAGGAAGTCACGCCCCACCAGATGGGCGTCGCGCTGTTCCACCCCGGTGTCGACGCTGGAGGTGAACAGAGTGATGTCGGCCCGTGACCGTCTGGGGTCCTGGGCATCGAAGTAGAGCCGGCTTTCGTACTCCAGGAAACAACCGCGCACGGTCGTCACCATCGCGTGCCGGACGGAGAAGCCGATCCTGCTGTGCGCGGGGTCGACCACCCATTCACCGGTGAGATGTGCCAGGTGGGGGTCCGCCGGCATGGCTGTGGGGGAAGCCGGCGCGCCGGGGTGCTGTGGGGGGACGGACGGCGCCTGTCGGCGGGGCGACACGACGCGGTTGAACAGGTTCATGATTCATCTAGGTACTTCAGTTTGGTTTTTGCCGCAAGTCCCCTTCCGATTTGGGGGTGTTGCGGGCGGGACTCCGGCTTGTAATCACCGTCGCTTTACACAGAACCCACACATCGCATTCGCGGCGCGCCACCGGAATACCCGTCCGCGACTCCGTCGCTTTTCATTTCGGGCATGTCGGGGAATCGGCCTGTGCCTCCTCGATCGCGAGGTCGTTGTCGACGGTGTAGTAGGGGCGCAGGGTGGATCCGTCCGCGGTGAGCGCCGGGAGGACGTGGACGTGCTTGCGGTCCGCCACGTCGTCGAGCAGTCGGCCGATCCGCACCGGTGCCGCGCCCGCTGCGGGCCGGACGAAGGCGTCCCAGACCCGGCCCGCTCCCCCGCCCGCACCCGCCAGGTCGCCGGGGCCCGCGGTGAACGTGAAGCCCTTGTGATCGTCGTCGATCACGGGGCGGAGCTCCCGGGCGGTGTCGGTGCCCCGCAGGCGCAGCCGTACGGTGGCGTCCTCGCGCAGCTCCGCGCCGTGCAGGCGGGCGATGACGGTCAGCGCGCGGTCCGTGAGGACGACGGCGTGGGTCTCGGCGTGGGCGGGGCGCAGCCAGGCCCGCAGTGCCAGGAAGCCGTCCTGGGTGACGTACGGGATCCGTACGGCGACCGGTGAGGGCCGGTCGGCGAGGTGCCCGTCGACGAGGAGCCGCAGGTCCCGCAGGCCGGGGCGCAGCCGCTGCCGCTCCGCTTCGGGTTCCGGGAGGAGGTACAGGTCCCAGCGGCCCTCGGCGAGGGCCGGGAGCGGTTCCAGCGCGCCGGTCAGGCGGCCGTCCGCGGGGTCCGGTTCCAGGTCGAGGAGGCGTACGGTCCGCTCGGGCTCGCCCTTCTTGGGGCGCAGCCGCAGGAGCAGCCGGGCCCCGGCGGCCGGGCCGTGCGGAAGGCGGAAGGTGATCCGGCCCTCGGCGTCGACGGCGCAGTGGGTGCGCGGGGCGGTGTCCTGGTGTGTGCTCATCGTCAGCTCAGCCCTTCCGGCTCGGCCTGCGGGGATCCCTCGGGTGTGCGCGGGGGCCTCTGCCGGGGCTCCGACGCCCGGGTACGCGCGGTCGGCCGCGGGCCGTCTCCGGGGTGCCGATCGGCACCTCCACAGCCGCTTCCTCCACAGCCACTCCCCCCGGCCCGCTCATCGGCGGCCCCCTCGTATCGCGCGCAGCGCCCCGGCGGCAGCGGCGTGGGCCGCGTCGCGGGCGGCGTGGCGGCGGCCGGACAGGGCGCCGTGCGCGCCACGGCCCTGCGCGGCGGCCCGTCCGCCCGCCGCCCTGGCCGCGAGGGCGTCGTCGAGGATGCGCTCGGCCTGGGCGACGACCGGGCCGGGGGCGAAGCGGCGGGCGTTCTCCAGGGCGGCGCGGCCCATACGGCGGCGGCGTTCGTCGTCGGCGACCAGCTCCAGCAGGGCCGAGGCGAGGGCGTCGCGGTCTCCGGCCGGGACCAGCCGGCCGTCCGTGCCGTCCTGGATGATCTCGCCGGGGCCGTAGGGGCAGTCCGTGCTGACGACGGGCAGCCCGCAGCGCATCGCCTCGACGATGGTCATGCCGAACGGCTCGAAGTCGGAGGTGGCCGCGCCGATGGAGGCCTTGACCCACTCCGCCTCCATGGGGGTGGCGGCCCCCATCAGGAACACGTTGTTCCACAGACCGAGCCGTTCGACGAGCTGCCGCAGCCGGGGCTGCTCCTCGCCCTTGCCGTAGATGCGCAGCTGCCAGTCGGGGTGCGCGGCGGCGACCCGGGCGAACGCCTCGACGAGCAGGTCGTAGCGCTTGACCGGCACCAGGCGCCCGGCGGCGATGACGATCTTGGCGGTGCCGTCCGCCGGGGGCAGTGCGGGGTCCGGGACGCTGTTGGGCAGGGCCTCGACGTGGACGCCGGGCAGCCACATCTTGCGCCGGTAGGCGGCTGCGTCCGCCTCGGTGACCGTGGTGATCACGTCGAGTCGGCGGTAGGCGCGGCGCAGCGCGGTGCGCAGGCGCGGGGAGTGGTTGTCGAGGGTGAGGTGCTCCTGCCCGACGCGCAGGACGTGGTCGGGGGCCTGGCGGGCGATGTGCACGTTGAGGCCCGGGCGGGTGCCGATGACGACGTCGGCGTCGAGCCCTTTGAGGTGTTCGCCGATGCGCTCGTCGGTCAGGCGGCTGTACTGGTGGTGGCGGTACTCGGCGGGCGGGAACACCCTCGCGGGTCTGTGGTGGAGCGGATGATCCGCCTCCTTGCGCAGATCCACCAGCGCGCGCAGCCGCACCCGGGGGTCCGGGGTGAGGAGGGGGTGCTCGCGGTGCCGTAAGGCGGAGACGACCTCCACGTCGTGCCGCTCGGCCAGGGCGGCGGCCAGGTTGAACGTGGTGGTGATCGTGCCTCCGATTCCGTAGGCGTTGTGGATCAGGAAAGAGATCTTCATGGTGGCCTAGACCGTGTCAACGACCGGACAGTTGTTCGTCGTTACCACTCTGTGGCCGGGTGCGGCCAGAGGGCGGGGCCGGGCCTTTTCGGAATGATCTCGGACATAAGTGGTCTGGGCCATACCGTTTCACCGCCCGGATGTGCGTAGCTTGAGGTGTTTGCCCGCAGCAGCGTCGCGTCACCGGGTGCACCCTCGTACCGATCTTCAGGAGACTCATGCGCCCCCGAATAACCTCCGTCCCCCGTGTCACCTCCCTCCCGCCCTTCGCCCTGGCCGGCGGGGCGCTGGCCGTGGGGGTGGGCGGGTTGTACCTCGCCGGGCTGCTGGTCACGGGCGGGGAGATCGACGCCGGGACGACGGTGCGCGGGGTCGAGATCGGGGGCCTGAGCCGCGCGGAGGCGGTGCGGAAGCTGGAGCGGCAGCTGGGCGCCGCCGGGGCGCGGGACCTGCCCGTACGCGTCGGCGACCGCACGGGCACGGTGGATCCCCGCAGCGCCGGGCTCTCCTACGACGTCGGGGAGACCGTCGACCGGGCGGTGCGCACCGGCAGCGACCCCGTCAGCGTCTTCCGCGGGTTCTTCCGCGAGGGCGGCGAGATCGAGCCCGTCGTGCGCGTCGACGAGGACAGGGCCCGGGCCGCCCTCGGGCAGCTGGCGAAGGGGCTCGACCAGAAGGTCAGGGAGGGTGCCGTCGCCTTCCGGGACGGCCGGGTCGAGGAGACCGTGCCGCGTACCGGCTACGCGCTGGACGTGGAGGCGGCCCTCGCTCCCCTGCGCGCGTCGTTCCTGCGCGGTGACTCCTCCGCGGTGACGGCCCTGCCCGCCCGCGAGACCCGGCCGGAGGTCACGGCCGAGGAGGTGCGCCGGGCGGTGCGCGAGTTCGCGCGGCCGGCCGTGTCGGCGCCCGTCACGCTCACCGCGGCCGGCAAGCGCTTCTCGGTGGCCCCGGACGTGCTGGGCGACCACCTGGCCCTGCGGGCGGACGACGACGGGAGGCTCGAGCCGGAGCTCGACGCGAAGGCGCTGCGCGACGATCCGGCGCTGGCCGGGCCCCTGAACGAGGTCACCACCACCGCCGCGAACGCCAGGCTCCGGCCGGACGGCGACAAGGCCGTCGTCGCCCAGGACGCCACGATCGGCCGGGAGGTCACCGACAAGGCGCTCGGCAAGGCCGTACTGCCGCTGCTGACCCGGTCGGGCGACGCCCGCGCCGGCGAGGTGGAGGTGCGCCGGATCCAGCCCGAGGTGACCCGCGAGAACGCCGCGGAGCTGGGGCTGACGGAGACGATGTCGTCCTTCACGGTCGAGTTCGAACCGGCCGAGTACCGCACGAAGAACATCGGCCGTGCCGTGGAGCTCATCGACGGCTCCGTGGTGAAGCCCGGTGAGACGTGGAGCTTCAACCGGACCGTCGGGGAGCGCACCGAGGCCAACGGCTTCACCGAGGGCATCATCATCCTCGACGACAAGTACACCAAGGCGTCCGGCGGCGGCGTCTCCTCCGTCGCGACGACCGTGTACAACGCGCTGTTCTTCGCCGGGGTCAAGCCCGTCGAGCACGGCGCGCACTCCTTCTACATCGAGCGCTACCCGGAGGGCCGGGAGGCCACGGTCGCCTGGGGCAGCCTCGATCTGCGGTTCACCAACGACTCGGGCAAGGCCATCTACATCCAGGCCGAGTCCACGGACACGTCCGTGACGGTCTCCTTCCTCGGCACCCGCAAGTACGACGAGATCACGTCCGTCACGGGGCCGCGCACCAACGTGAAGGAGCCGGAGAAGAGGGTGAGCGACGACAAGGAGTGCGTGCCGCAGACTCCCCTCGAAGGGTTCGACGTCACCGTGGAGCGCGTGTTCCACGACGACGGCCGGGAAGTGCGGCGTGAGCCGTTCCGCACGCACTACACGCCGCGCGACGAGATCGTCTGCGAGTGATCCACCCGCCGTCCGCCCTGCTCCGCCCCTCTTCCCGGAACTCCTTCCGGCCAAGTCGTTGACCCTCCCCCGGCGCGCCCGCACAATGAGCGCGCATCGTTGAGAGCGCTCTCAAGGGGAGATCCATGACTGGCAGACAAGGCCCGGCGCTGAGCCGGCGTACGCTCATCGGAGCCGGACTCGGTGCCGCGGGAACGGCCGCGGTGGGCTCCGGGCAGGCATGGGCGGCCGGTCCGACCGGGTCCCGGCCGCGATCGGCCCCGGCTCGGGGGCGCGCCTTCCTCGCCGCCGCCATGGACGCCTACCCGGGCCAGGACGGCCTCCGCCTGACCCAGAGCTACACGGACCAGGCCGGCCTGTTCAGCACCGCCTTCACCTACGACAACGCCCTCGCGATCCTGGCCCACCTGGCGGCCCGCACGGCGGACGGCCTGAAGCGCGCGAAGACGCTCGGCGACGCCCTGCTGTACGCCCAGTCGCACGACCCGGCGTACGACGACGGCAGGCTCCGGCAGGCCTACAACGTCGGGCCGTACACCTTCTACGACGGCTCCCCGCAGCCCGACGGCTTCGTCCGGCCGGACGGAACGGTCAACGTCGGAACGCAGTTCGGCTTCACCGGCACGGCGGTGGGCGACATGGCCTGGGCGGGCATCGCGCTGAGCGCCCTCGCGCGCCGCACCGGGGCGCGGCGCTATCTCTCGGGCGCGGTGCGCATCGGTGAGTGGATCGAGCGGACCGGCCGTACGGGCGAGCCGCTGGGCGGCTACAAGTTCGGGGTGGACGGGGCGGACCGGAAGCTGCCGTTCACCTCCACCGAGCACAACACGGACCTGATCTGCCTGTTCGGGCGGCTCGCCCGGCTCACGGGTGACCGGGTGTGGCGTGAACGGCGGGAGCGGGCCGAGGCGTTCGTGCGGAGCATGTGGGAGCCGTCCGGCGGCTTCTTCTACACCGGCACGAACGACGGCGTGACCGTGAACCGGTCGCCGATCCCGGAGGACACCCAGACCTGGACGTATCTCGCGTTCGGCGACCGGACGCGCGGCTGTGCGCGTGCGCTGGACTGGGCGGCGGCCGAACTGGCCGTCCAGGACCACTCCGGCCGCCCCAACAGCACGGTGCCCGCGGGTCAGTCGTACGAGGGTGTCACCTTCAGTTCGGCGAGCCTCCTCGCGAATGAGGACGCGCCGATCGCGGCGGGCCAGCCCAAGCCGGACCGCAACGCGGTGTGGTTCGAGGGGACGGCCCATCTCGCGCTCGCGCTGCGCACACGCGGGGCGCGCGGCGACGAGGCCCGCGCCCTGCGGCTGCTCGCGTCCACCGAGCAGGCGCAGGACCTGCTGGGCGGCGGTCAGACCGTCGGCGGGACGGCGCTGCCCGAGCGCAGTGGCGTGGTGTCCGCGAGCAGCCCGCTGGACACCGGATTCGGCTTCGGCTACTACCCGTACCGGCACACGGGCGCGACCGCCTGGTACCTGATGGCGGCGGCGCGCTACAACCCGCTGAAGGCCTGACGGGGCGGCCCGGTCCGCCCCAGGGTGCTGCGGCGGACCGGGCGGTGCTCATGCGACGCGGTGGACGGCCTGGGTGGTCAGTTCGTAGCGGGCGCCGACGATGGCCAGCCGGCCGGCCGCGACACGCGCGGCGAGTTCGGGCTCCGCGGCCAGCCGGGAGCGCACCAGCCGGACGTGGGCGCTCACGGTCGCGTCGACGCGGGCGTCCCCCTCCTCGCGGTGGTCTATGGCCGGGCTTATCTGGTCGACCAGGTACTGCATATGAGCGGGCAGCCGGTCACCGGACTGCTCCGCCTCCACGGCGGCGCGGACCGCGCCGCACGACTGGTGGCCGAGGACGACGACCAGCGGGACGGCGAGTTCCAGCACACCGTAGGCGACGCTGCCGAGGACGGCCTCGTCGAGGACCTCACCGGCGGTGCGGACCGTCATCAGGTCGCCCAGGCCCTGGTCGAAGACCAGTTCCGGGGGCACGCGCGAGTCGATGCAGCCGAGGACGACCGCGAAGGGGTGCTGGCCGGTGGCCAGCGTCCGCCGTATCACGGGGTCCTCGTGCGGGTGGCGTTCCCGGTAGGCGCGCCAGCGGCGGTTGCCCGCGGCCAGTTCCCTCAGCGCCTCGTCCGGGGTGGCGGGCCGCCGGGGTGTGTGCCGGGCGGGCGCGGCGGTGGTCGCGGGCGCGGCAGCGAGGCCCGCGCCGAGGGCCGCGGCCCCGGTCAGCGCGGTGCGCAGGACGGTGCGGCGGACGGGGCCGCCGGTGGCGTCTCTGGGAGGAGCGGAGTCTGTGGTCACGGCCCGAACGTATGCCCGGATCCGGGCCGGGCCGCGGCCGTCCCCGCGTTCCTTGCCGTTTCATGGGGTGAGTTGGGTGAGTGATGTTCTTGCCTTGAAGGGTTTTTGACACTCCCTCAGCGCGAACGCGGGACGCCCCGGGCCGGCGGGCCCGGGGCGTCCTGTCAGACGGGGGTGATCAGACCAGGTCGAACCGGTCCAGGTTCATGACCTTGACCCACGCCGCGACGAAGTCCTTGACGAACTTCTCCTTGGCGTCGTCGCTCGCGTAGACCTCGGCGAGGGCCCGCAGCTCGGAGTTCGAGCCGAAGACCAGGTCGGCGCGGGAGCCGGCCCACTTGACCTCGCCGGTGGCGGCGTCGCGGCCCTCGAACGTGGTCTGGTCCTCGGACGTCGACTTCCACGTGATGCCCAGGTCGAGCAGGTTGACGAAGAAGTCGTTGGTCAGCGAGCCGGGCGTCTTGGTGAGGGCGCCGAGCTGGGACTGCTGGTAGTTGGCGCCCAGCACGCGCAGGCCGCCGACCAGGACGGTCATCTCGGGGGCGCTCAGGTTGAGCAGGTTCGCGCGGTCGAGCAGCAGGAACTCGGCGGGCAGGCGGTTGCCCTTGCCGAGGTAGTTGCGGAACCCGTCGGCGGTCGGCTCAAGCGCCTCGAACGACTCGGCGTCGGTGTGCTCCTCGGTCGCGTCCACGCGGCCCGCGGCGAAGGGCACCTCCACCTGGAAGCCGGCCTCCTTGGCGGCCTTCTCGACGGCGGCGGAGCCACCGAGGACGATCAGGTCGGCCAGGGACACCTTCTTGGCACCGGCGCCGGAGTTGAACTCCTGCTGGATGCCCTCCAGGACGCGCAGGACCTGGGCCAGCTCGTCGGGCTCGTTGACCTCCCAGCCGCGCTGCGGCTCCAGGCGGATGCGGGCACCGTTGGCGCCGCCGCGCTTGTCGCTGCCGCGGAAGGTGGAGGCCGAGGCCCAGGCGGTGGACACCAGCTGCGAGACGGACAGACCGGACTCGAGGAGCTTGGCCTTGAGGGTCTTGACGTCCTCGGCGTCGATGAGCTCGCCCTCGCGCTCCGGCAGCGGGTCCTGCCAGATGAGGGTCTCCTCCGGGACCTCGGGGCCGAGGTACAGGGACTTCGGGCCCATGTCACGGTGGGTCAGCTTGAACCAGGCGCGGGCGAAGGCGTCCGCGAACTCCTGCGGGTTCTCGTAGAACCGGCGGGAGATGGGCTCGTAGATCGGGTCGAAGCGCAGCGCCAGGTCGGTGGTGAGCATCTTCGGGCGGTGCTTCTTCGACGCGTCGTGCGCGTCCGGCACGATCTCCGGGGCGTCCTTGGCGACCCACTGGTGGGCGCCGGCCGGGCTCTGCTCGAGCTCGTACTCGAACTCGAAGAGGTTCTTGAAGAAGCCGTTGCTCCACTGGGTCGGCGTGGCGGTCCAGGTGACCTCCAGGCCGGAGGTGATGGCGTCGCCGCCCTTGCCGGTGCCGTAGGTGCTCTTCCAGCCCAGGCCCATCTCCTCCATGGAGGCGGCCTCGGGGTCGGCGCCGACGTGGTCGGCGGGGCCGGCGCCGTGGGTCTTGCCGAAGGTGTGGCCACCGGCGATCAGGGCGACGGTCTCCTCGTCGTTCATCGCCATGCGGCGGAACGTCTCACGGATGTCGCGGGCCGCGGCGATCGGGTCCGGGTTGCCGTTCGGGCCCTCGGGGTTGACGTAGATGAGGCCCATCTGGACGGCGGCGAGGGGGTTCTCCAGCTCGCGGTCGCCGGAGTAGCGCCGGTCGTCGAGCCAGGTGGTCTCGGGACCCCAGTAGACGTCCTCGTCGGGCTCCCAGACGTCCGCGCGGCCGCCGGCGAAGCCGAAGGTCTCGAAGCCCATCTGCTCCAGGGCGACGTTGCCGGTGAGGATCATGAGGTCGGCCCAGGAGATGGACTGGCCGTACTTCTTCTTGACCGGCCACAGCAGGCGGCGGGCCTTGTCGAGGTTGCCGTTGTCGGGCCAGCTGTTGAGCGGGGCGAAGCGCTGCTGGCCGGCGCCGGCGCCGCCGCGGCCGTCGCTGATGCGGTAGGTGCCCGCGCTGTGCCAGGCCATGCGGACCATCAGGGGGCCGTAGTTGCCGAAGTCGGCGGGCCACCAGTCCTGCGAGGTGGTCAGCACCTCGGCGATGTCGCGCTTCACGGCCGCGAGGTCGAGGTTCTGGAACGCCTCGGCGTAGTCGAACTCGCCGCCGAGCGGGTTGGAGACCTCGGGGTTCTTCGCGAGGATCTTCAGGTTGAGGCGCTCCGGCCACCACTGACGGTTGCCGCCACCCTGGGTCGGGTGCAGGGCCCGGTCGTGCGCGACCGGGCAGCCGCCGCCCGTCTCCTCCTGCTTCGCATCGGTGACGATCGCGTCGTGGTTCTCGGTCATGGAAATCCTTCCGGACGGGGTGGATCGCGGTGCTCGGGTGGATCACGTGCTCAGGAACTGCGGGCGGTGGAACAGCCGGGGCACAGGCCCCAGTAGATGACCTCGGCCTCGTCGACGGCGAAGCCGCGGTCGTCGGACGCGGTCAGGCAGGGGGCGTGGCCGACCGCGCAGTCGACGTCGGCGACGGCTCCGCACGACCGGCACACGAGGTGGTGGTGGTTGTCGCCGACCCGCCCCTCGTAGAGGGCCGGGCTGCCGGGTGGTTCGAGGCGGCGTATGAGTCCCGCCGCGGTGAGGGCGTGGAGCCCTTCGTAGACGGCTTGGACGGAGATGTGGCCCACGCGGACGCGCACCTCGGAGGCGATCGCCTCGGCGCCGAGGTGGTCGCCGTCCCGCACGGTCTCCAGCAGCGCTACACGAGCGGCCGTCACCCGCAGGCCGGCACCGCGCAGCTCCTCGGCGGTGGTCGGGGTCCCGGATGCGGTCATGGCGACAACCTAGCCGCATAACACGAACGGTTCAAGAAAACGAACGGTTCAATTTTGGTGTCGTGCCGGTGAGGGCCGGGAAATCCGCTCCCGCGCCGGGTTGTGACCTCCCTCACAGCAGCCATCATGACGGCCGTGGGCTCCGGTCACGGCCGTGACGTGGCGGAATACCCGGACGGAGCGCGCTCCCCGGACGAGCGGCCGTGCGGGCCGCGGTCCGTCAGGGCTCCGCCCGGGCGAGGCGTTCGAGCCGGGCCGCGGCGGTCGCCGCCCGGCGGCTCGCCTCACGGACCCGGCGGTCACCGGCCCGCGCCTGCTCCCGGGCCGTGCGCTCGGCGAAACGGGCCTGCTGGTGTTCGGCCCTGACCCGCTCCAGCTCACCGGCCAGCTCACCGACGCGCCGCTCAAGGCGCTCGACCTGCACCTTCGCCTCACCCGCCGCCCGCTCGGCGGCGGACGCCTCGTCCCGCAGGGTGCGCAGCTCCCGCTCGGCGGCCTCGGCGTCCTGCCGGGCCTCGGCCAGGCGCCGCCGGTGCTGCTCGCCGGCCTTCCCCGCGGGCCGGGCGGGGGCAGGCCCGGAGGGCGGTGACGTGCGGCGGCGGGCCGTGGCGCCCTCGGCGGCGGCCGGGAAGCCGACGGCCGCGTCGAGCGGCTTGGCCAGCCGCCCGGTCGCCCAGGCCTCGGCGGCCTCGGGGTCGGCGAGCACGGCGTGCAGGGTGTTCTCGACCTCGCGCCGCACGCTCTCGCCGACCGGATGGCCGGCCTCCGCCGCGAGCCGCCCGGCCTGCAGGGACAGGGCACGGACGAGTGCGGTGCGGTGACGGCTCAGCTCCCGCAACTGTGCGCCGTCCAGGTCCCGGTGGGCCCGGCGCAGTTCCTCCCCCAGCCGGAGCAGGGGCCCGACCTCCCCGGGCCGGCTGCGGACCAGGAGGTTGCTGACCCAGGCCGCGAGGCTGGGCTTGCGCAGCGCGCCGATCCGCGAGGCGAGGTCCCGGTCGCCCGCGGTACGGGCGGCGGCGGCGGCCGACGCCCGGGCGGAGGTGAACTCCTCCGGCCGCAGGGCGTACAGCTCGTCGGCCACGGCGTCGTAGTCCATGCGCGTCCCTCCCGCGCGGCAGCTCCGTTTCCGATCGTCTCAGGCCGTGCCGCCGGGGGCGCGCGGACGCCGTCCGGACGCCGTCGGGGCACCCCGTTCATGAGCGGGACATCGACGGTTTAACATATGAGCGCCGCCTAGCTCGAAAGATGGACTCGTGACTGTCAACGACGACTCGTTCACCAACTGGAAGAACCGCGAGGAGATCGCGGAGTCGATGATCCCGATCATCGGGAAGCTGCACCGGGAGCGGGACGTGACCGTCCTGCTGCACAGCCGCTCCCTGGTGAACAAGTCGGTGGTCAGCATCCTGAAGACCCACCGGTTCGCCCGGCAGATCGCCGGCGCGGAGCTCTCGGTCACCGAGACGCTGCCGTTCCTGCGGACGCTCGCCGAGCTGGACCTCGGTCCGTCCCAGATCGACATCGGCATGCTCGCCGCGACGTACCGCGAGGACGACCGGGGCCTGTCGGTCGCCGAGTTCACCGCCGAGGCCGTCGCCGGCGCCACGGGCGCCAACAAGATCGAGCGGCGCGAGGGACGCGACGTCGTCCTGTACGGGTTCGGCCGCATCGGCCGGCTCGTGGCCCGTCTGCTCATCGAGAAGGCCGGCTCGGGCAACGGCCTGCGGCTGCGCGCCATCGTCGTGCGCGGCGGAGGCGAGCAGGACATCGTCAAGCGCGCCTCGCTGCTGCGCCGGGACTCCATCCACGGCCAGTTCCAGGGCACGATCACCGTCGACGAGGCGACCAGCACGATCGTCGCCAACGGCAACGCCATCAAGGTGATCTACGCGAACGACCCGTCCGAGGTCGACTACACGGCGTACGGCATCAAGGACGCCATCCTCATCGACAACACCGGCAAGTGGCGCGACCGCGAGGGCCTGTCGAAGCACCTGCGCCCCGGCATCGACAAGGTCGTGCTGACCGCGCCCGGCAAGGGCGACGTCCCGAACATCGTGCACGGCGTCAACCACGACACCATCAAGCCGGACGAGCAGATCCTGTCCTGCGCGTCCTGCACCACGAACGCGATCGTGCCGCCGCTGAAGGCGATGGACGACGAGTTCGGCGTGCAGCGCGGCCACGTGGAGACCGTCCACTCGTTCACCAACGACCAGAACCTGCTGGACAATTACCACAAGTCCGAGCGCCGGGGCCGTTCCGCGCCGCTCAACATGGTCATCACCGAGACCGGTGCCGCCTCCGCCGTCGCCAAGGCGCTGCCCGACCTCAAGGCGAAGATCACGGGCAGCTCGATCCGGGTGCCGGTGCCGGACGTCTCCATCGCGATCCTCAACCTGCAGCTCTCCCGGGAGACCGACCGCCAGGAGGTCCTGGACTACCTGCGCGAGGTCTCCCTCACCTCCCCGCTGAAGCGCCAGATCGACTTCATCAGCGCGCCCGACGCGGTCTCCAGCGACTTCATCGGCTCGCGCCACGCGTCGATCGTCGACGCCGGCGCCCTCAAGGTGGAGGGCGACAACGCGATCCTCTACCTGTGGTACGACAACGAGTTCGGCTACTCCTGCCAGGTCATCCGTGTGGTGCAGCACGTGTCCGGCGTCGAGTATCCGACGTACCCGGCTCCGGCGGTCTGATTCCGGCGGGCCCAAGAAGAAGAGCGCGGGGCATGCGGGCCCCGCGCTCTTCTCTCGTTCGGGTCGACGGCCTCAGTGCTTGAAGACGTCCTTCGTCTTCTCCTTGGCCTGCCGGGCGTCACCCTTGGACTGCTGGGCACGGCCCTCGGCCGTCAAGCGCTCGTTGCCGACCGCACGGCCCACGGTCTCCTTGGCCTTGCCCTTGGCCTGCTCTGCCTTCGCCTTGGCCTTCTGCTCTTCAGCCACGGTCAGCTCACTCCAAGTCCTGTCCGGCTCCTGGTCCCCGTTCGGGTGACCTCGAAAACCGCTTCTCAAACCCGGCGTGCCGATTACACTCCCGCCCATGACGTACTTCTTCCACCTCCGCTAGGCACCGTCGGCGAAGCGAGGATCCCCCGTCGCCGACGACGCGGGGCGGCGGAGCGCTGCCCCGAGTGCCGACGTGGAAGAAGAACACCACCATGCACACGCCCCTCGTGGCGCGCTGCCTCCGCGGCCTGGAGGCCGTGGTCGCCGCCGAGGTTCTGGGGTCCGGGCTCGGCGCCGTGACCGACCTGCGGCATCGCGAAGTCCATTTCCGCACCCACCACCCCGTCCGTCCGCTGCGCACCGCCGACGACGTGTTCCTGCTCGCCGCCCGGTGCCCCGACACCGGACCCGCCCGGCAGGACCTGCACCGGCTCGGCGAGCTCGTCCGGCTCACCGACACCGACCGCCTGCTGTCCCTGAGGCACGGGGAGTCGGCACCCGCCGGGGTCGAGGTCTCGGCGTCCTTCCTCGGCCGGCGTGCCTTCACCCGGTACGACGCCGAGGACGTCGTGGGCGAGGCCCTGGCGCGGCGGCTCGGCGTGCCCTACCACTCCCGGCGTGAGGGTGCCGCTCCCCCGCCGGGCTGCGACGGCTGGCGGCTCACGCTGGACGGCACGCGGGCCACGCTCCTGCTGCGCGTCGACGACCGGCCGCTGCACCGGCGCGCCTACAAGCGGCGCACCGTCCCGGGCACCCTCCACCCGCCGCTCGCCGCGGCCATGGCGGCGCTGGCCGGCATCCGCCCGGGGCAGACCGTCCTGGACCCGTGCTGCGGCGCCGGCACCCTGCTGATCGAGGCGGCGCTGACCCGGCCCGACGCACGCTTCAACGGCTTCGACCTCTCGGCGGAGGCGGTCGCCGCGGCCCGCGCCAACGCCGGTGAGCTGCCCGTGACGGTCCGCCGCGGCGACGCCGGACGCCTCCCGCTGCCGGACGGCGCCGTGGACCGCGTGCTGTGCAATCCGCCGTGGGGCACCCAGGTCCACGCCGGGGGCCTGCTCGCCGGGGCGCCGGACCGCTGGTGGACGGAGCTGCGCCGTGTCCTGTCCCGCGACGGCACCGCCGTGCTGCTGCTGCCCGGGCGCGAGGACCTGGCCGCGGCTCTGCGGCACGGGTTCATCCCCGTGCACACGCAGCGGCTCCGCCTGTCCGGGGCACAGCCGTTCCTGGTGCGGCTGGCTTCGGCGGACGGGGGCCGGAGTCGTCGCTGACGGTCAGTGGCAGCGGCCGTCGGCCACGGCCGCCGGGGCCCCGGACGCGGTCTCCATGCGGCAGAAGCAGGACGACTCGATCGGCACGTCGGCCAGCGCGGTCGCCAGCCTGAGCTGGTGCGCCACGAGGGCCGCCTCGCCGGTCTTGCCCGTGCGCAGCAGGCACTCGTGGAAGCCGTGCAGCGCCCAGACGTTGTTGGGGTGCTGCAAGGGGCGGGGCAGGGTGTCGTCGAGGCCGAGGTCCGCCCGGTAGACCGCCTCCGCCTCGGCCACCCGGCCCTGTTCCAGCAGCAGCGCGCCGTACGCGTGGCGGGTGGGCTGCATCCAGCCCCAGGGCTCGTCGTAGGGGAGGTTGTCGTTCAGCTCGATGGAGCGCTCCAGGGCGGCGAAGGCGAGGTCGTGGTTGCCCCGGCGGTACTCGAGCTCACCGTCGAGCATGGCGGAGGCGACGGCGAGGATGTCGCGGCAGGTGTTGTTGAACAGCATCCGCGTCTCGGGCACCCGGCTCACCGCCTCGCGGAACAGGGTGCGCTCGGCCACCGCCCGGTCGACCTCGCCGGTGGCCGAGAGGGCGACGCCGCGGGCGTAGTGCCGCATGGCGGTGGTCACCGCGTACAGCTCGGGGTCGGCGGGGGCCGGCAGGGCGAGGATGTCGGCCCAGCGGCCGAAGCGGATCAGTACGTGGACCCGCATGGCCAGGAAGCCCTCCAGCCAGTCGGCCATCGGAGGGGACTCGACCCGCAGCAGTTTCTCGGGGACGGCGGCCTCCAGCCGGGCGGCGGCGTCGAGCGCGACCTGGCACTGGCCGAGGAACATGGCCCCGTAGATCTTGAAGTGGTGGTTGTGCGCCCGGTAGAGGGTGTAGAAGTGCATCGCGCCGGCCCGCCGGAGGTACTTCTCGTCGGCGGCGATGGCGTGGCTGTTGGCGGCGACGACCTGGCGGTAGTCGCCGCACAGGACGTCCAGGTGCGAGGGCATGTGGAGCAGGTGCCCGGCGTCGGGTACGAGGCCGCGCAGGCGGTCGGCGACAGTGAGGGCCTGCTCGGGCGCCGGGGACATCTCCATCAGGTGGATGTACATGTGCAGGACGCCGGGATGGCGGTCCCCGGCCTCGGTGGCGAGGGCGGCCTCCAGGACCGCCCGGGCCTCGGTCGTCCGGGCTCCCTCGGCGGGTTGCCCGGTCGCCAGGTCCCACAGCTGCCAGGGCGTGAGGTTCATGAGGGCGTCGGCGTAGAGGGCGGCGATGTCCGCGTCACCGGGGGCCAGTTCGTAAACCGCGCGCATGGCGTCCGCGTAGGGCTCGTTCCACACCGAGCAGTCCTCGACGGCCTCGGACTGGGGGTAGCGGGCGCGCAGGGCGCCGATGAGGGCCTGTTCGACCGGGGTGGCGTCGGTGGCCTTTTCGTGGGCCCGTTCCACGGCGGTGTGCGTGCGTTCGACGGTCCGCGCCAGTTCCTCGCCGTCGAAGAATTCCCAGGGCTTGTTGTAGTTCGGGCCGAGCGCATAGGCGATCCCCCAATACGCCATCGCGCATTCGGGGTCCGCCTCGACGGCCTTTTCGAAGCAGGCGACCGCCTCCTCGTGGTGGAAGGCGTAGGTCCAGATCAGGCCGCGGTCGAACCAGAGTTGGGCTGCGGCGGAGGAGGTGGTGACGTGACGGCTGTGGGTGCCGAGGTCGTAATAGTCGCCCATGGGATGCTCCTGGGAAAACGGCCGGGGCCGTGAGAATAGCGGCTGCCGACGCTCACTCGACTTCCGATGAATTCTCGTATTTCCACACTAGCGACTCCTCGCATACCTGGATGTCGTTGAGGCACGAGTCCCGGGGTCACGAGTCCCGGCGTCTCGAACAGGGAGGGGACAACGGGTTCGGTGAGGTTCCGAAGGGCAGGCTAGGTCCATGGCAGTGCCCTCAGGCACGCGCGATCAGGGGGCGATGATGACACTCTCCGCGGGCAGCCGGATCGGGCTGGCCGGAGCGGCAGTGGTCGGGGTCGCCTTCGGCATGGCCCGGTACGCCTACGGACTGACGCTGCCTGACATCAGGGAGGACCTGGGGCTCTCCGAGCTGGTCCTCGGCCCGATCTCCAGCGCGACGTTCGCGGGCTACCTGGCCGGGCTGCTGCTCGCGGGGTGGCTCGCAGCTCGCCGGGGCGCTCGCGCTCCGACGACCGTGGGCGGGGCCTGCGGCGCCCTGGGTGCGGTGCTCGTGACCTTCGCACAACCACCATGGCTGCTCGCCGTCGGCACCGTCCTGGCCGGTAGCGCGGGCGGCTGGGTCTGGGCCTCCTACTCGGACGTCGTGACCCGTTCGGTGCCCCGGCAGCAGCGGCCGAGAGCGTTGGCGATCATCACGACCGGCACCAGCGGCGGGCTCGTGTTGCTGGGCGGCCTGGCCGTCCTCGCCGCGGTGGGCTCCTGGCGCCTGGTCTGGGCCGGGATCGCCCTGGCCGCTGTGGCCGCCGCGGTCGTGAACCTCCTCCTGGTGCCGCGAACCACACCGGCCGCGCGCCCGGGCGGACGGACCGGTGCCGCGTCGCCGGCCAAGGCACTGTGGGTTCCGGCCGCCTACTCCATCGTCTACTTCGCAGCCGTTGTCATCTACTTCACCTACGCCGTGGATCTCCTCGACCACGGCACCCTTCCGGGGGCAGCCGTTCCGGTGCTCTACGCGGCCATCGGCTTCAGCGGCATGGTGGCCGTGGCGACCGGGGCCCTGGCACGGCGGTGGGGCAGCATGCGGGTCGCCACGCTGTGCCTGGTGACGGTCGGCGCGGCGCTGGTGCTCCTCGGGCTCGCCGACGCCTCCCTGATCGCGACGACGGCGTCCGCGTGCGTCTTCGGCGTGGGATACATGACCGGATCGGCGGTGCTCGCGGTCTGGACCGCCGAACTGGTTCCCGATCGTCCCGGCGCGGCGTTCACGGGCTGCCTGGTGGTGGGAGCCATCAGCTCGGTCGCCGCACCGGCCCTCGCGGGTGCCGTGATTCCCGGTCTCGGGCTGGAGACGTTGCTCCTTCTCACCGCTGCCGTGTCATGGCTCGGCGGCGTCGGGCTGCTGCTGCACGGGCGGTCGCGAGGGCCTGCCGGTGTCGGCACCGGACCGTGAGACGAGAACCCGCGCCGTCGCCTGGGGGAGGGACCCGCCGCGCGCCGCACTGACGGGCCCGGTCAGACGCTGCTCAGCAGCTGCGGCGACAGGACCTTGATCATGGTGTTGGTCCAGCGCATCTGCCGCAGCGTCTGCGGATGGCAGGCGCCGGTCAGCGCCAGGAGCCGCTGGTCGCGGGTGGCCTGCGCCGTCTGCGCGAGCATCTCCCAGTACAGGGAGTTCCGGGCGGCGGCCAGGTGCAGGTCGCGCAGGTCGTGCAGCAGGAGCAGGGCGGTCGCGGGGCGGCGGCCGAGCGCCTCGGAGGCCTTCTCGCGGAGCGCGGCCAGCGCGCCGGGCGAGGGGTCCTCGCGCGGCCCGGACAGGTCCAGGCCGTGCTCCCGGCCGGTGTCCGCGAGGCGGGCCGCGTGCTCGCGGGACCAGCGGGCGACGTCGAGGGCGACGTGGTGGAACTCGTGGTCGGTGCGGTGCCGCGCGGCGGCCGCCAGCAGGTCCTGCTCCAGGTCCCGTTCGCCGTCGTGCAGGAGGCGCAGGGTGGTGCCGATGCCGCTCATGAGCCGTTCTCCGCCGTCTCGGTCCGGATGCCGGTGCCGCCGGCCCGGCGGCTGACCAGGGTCACGCGTGCCGCGCCGGTCTTGAACAGCGGCTGCTTGGAGACCGGGTCCCAGTCGGTCACGGTGGTCTCGTTGGCCGCGCGGCCGGGGCCGTCGTCGGGCGGGCGGTGACCGGCGGGAGTGTCCCAGTAGCCGTAGTGGAAGGGCAGGAACACCATGCCGTCGCGGATCGCGGTGGTGCGCAGCCGGGCCCGCACCGCCCCGCGCGGGGTGGTGACCTGCACCAGGTCGCCGTCCGCGAGCCCCTGGGCGGAGGCCTCCGCGGGTGAGATCTCCGCCCAGACGTCCGGTGCGGCGGCGTTCAGCTCGGGGGCGCGGGCGGTCTTGGTGCGGGTGTGGAAGTGGTAGACCGTGCGGCCGGTGATCAGCTGGAGCGGGAAGGCCTCCGAGGTGTCCTCGTGGGGCGGCAGGTACTCCGCCGCCTTGATGACGGCCCGGCCGTCCGGGTTGAGGGAGCGGTACTCGACGGGCTCCACGCTCGCCCCGGTGACCATGTCCCGGCCGTAGCTCTCGCAGACGTCGGGGTGCGCGAAGGAGATGCCGTCGGTGTAGAGGCGGGCGGTGCCGTCGGGGGCCTCGTCGGTGCAGGGCCACTGGATGCCGCTGCCGCCGCGCAGCCGTTCGTGGCTCAGGCCCGTGTAGTCGCAGGGGCGTCCGGCGCTGCAGCGCTGCCACGCCGCGAACGCCGACTCCGGGTCGTGCCAGCCGATCAGCGGCCCGCCGTCCTTGTCACGGAAGTCCATGCGGGCGGCGAAGTCGAGCAGGATGTCCAGGTCGGGTCGGGCCTCGCCGGGCGGTTCCACGGCCTTCTCCGACAGGTGCACGGTGCGGTCGGCGTTGGTCAGCGTGCCGGTCTTCTCGCCCCAGGTCGCCGCGGGCAGCACCACGTCGGCGAGCTGCGCGGTCTCGGTGAGGAACAGGTCCTGCGCGACCACGAACAGCCGCTCCTGGGCGAGGATCGCTCGGATCCGGGACAGCTCGGGCAGGGACACGGCCGGGTTGGTGCCGGTGATCCACAGCATCCGGATCGAGCCCTGCTCGGCGAACCGGAACATATGCATCGCGTGGGTGGGCGGGCCGTAGTGCGGGATCCTCTCCGGCTCCACGTTCCACACGGCGGCCAGGTCGGCCACGTGCCGGTCGTTCTGCCAGTTGCGGAAGCCCGGCAGGTCGCCGTCGGCCCCGCACTCGCGGGTGTTCTGGGCGCTGGGCTGGCCGTTCATCTGCAGCAGTCCGCAGCCGGGGCGGCCCAGCATGCCGCGCAGGAGGTGCAGGTTGTTGACCTGGACGGCGGCCGCGGTGGCCTGGTGGGACTGGTAGACGCCCTGGAGGACCGTGGACAGCAGCCGCCGGGCGCCGCCGAGGAGATCCGCGGCCCGCTCGATCTGCGCGGCCGGCACGTCACAGATGTCCGCCGCCCACGTGGGGGTGCAGTCCTCGACGCGGGCCGCGAGCTCCTCGAAGCCGACGGTGTGCGCCTCGACGTAGGTCCGGTCGACGCGGTCCGTGCGGATGATCTCGTGCAGCAGGGCGTTGAGCAGCGCGACGTTGGTGCCCGCGCGGGGGGCCAGGTGGACGTCGGCGCGGCGGGCCACCTCGGTGTAGCGCGGGTCGACGCAGACGAGCCGCGGCGGGTCGGCGCCGTCCAGGCGGTCCAGCAGCCGCATCCACAGCACCGTCTGTGTTTCGGCCATGTTGTGACCGAAGAGGGCGATGGTGTCGGCGTGGTCGATGTCCTCGTAGCTGCCGGGCTGGCCGTCGCTGCCGAAGGTCTCCTTCAGTGCCTCGGCGGCCGTCGCGGTGCACAGGCGGGTGTTGCCGTCCAGGTGGTTGGTGCCGATGCCGGCATGGGCGACGACGGCGAGGGTGTAGTACTCCTCGAGGAACAGCTGTCCGGTGGTGTAGAAGCCGATCGAGCCGGGGCCGCGCTCGTCGAGCAGGCTCCTGGTCCGGGCCGTGATCCGGTCCATGGCGGTGTCCCAGTCGCACTCCACCAGCCGCCCGTTGTCCCGGATCAGGGGGCGGGTGAGCCGGTCCGGGGAGGCGTTGGCCTGCCAGCCGTAGAGGTCCTTGGGCCCGAGGCGTCCGCGGTTGACCCGGTCGGCTGCGCGGCCCCGTACCCCCACGATGCCGCCCTCGCGCACCGCGATGTCCATGGCGTCGCCGTTGGAGTGCAGCAGGGAGGCGGCCTGCACCCACCGCTCCACGTTCTGCTCGGTGACGCCCTCGCGCAGGTGCGTGTCCGTGCGGACCGGCCAGGGCGCTCCTCGGGCATAAGGGGTCCGGGTGCCCCAAGGGTTCGCGATGCGGTCGGACGAGGTGTCCACCGGCCCACCTCCCACTGAACGGATTCGCCCCCGTGGGTACCCACGGGGGAACGGGTGACTCAGAGTACACAAAGCGGGCCAAATCGGATCGGCGGCGATATCGGGGCCGGTCATCTTGTCGTTTGATCGTGGGCTCCTTAGCCAGTTGGCTGGCACGGCCCAACTCCCGCTCCCTAGGATGTACTTCCTGTCCGGCCAGTCCGTTGGCACGGCACCTTGCAGGGGGAACGATGCACTCCGAGAAGCAGCTGTCCACCGAGATCGACGCGACCGTGCCGACGGCAGCACGCATGTACGACTATTACCTGGGCGGCAAGGACAACTACGCGGCCGACCGCGCCGCCACCGAGGAACTCGACAAGGTCGTGCCCAGCACGCGCCGCCTCGCTCTGAACAACCGCCGCTTCCTCCAGCGGGTCGTGCGGACCCTCTCCGAGGAGTACGGCATCCGCCAGTACCTCGACCACGGCTCAGGCCTGCCCACGCAGGAGAACGTCCACCAGGTCGCGCAGCGCGTCGACCCCACGACCCACGTGGTGTACGTCGACAACGACCCGATGGTGCTGGTCCACGGCCGTGCCCTGCTGGAGCAGGACGAGCGCACGGCCGTCATACACGCGGACATGCGCGACACCGACCTGATCTTCGGCCACGCCGACACCAAGCGGCTGATCGACTTCTCCGAGCCGGTGTGCGTGCTGTTCAACTCGGTGTTCCACTGCATCCCGGACAGCGACACCGACGGACCGCTCGCGGTGGCCCGCCGTGTCCGTGAACGGCTCGCGCCCGGCAGCTTCATGGTGATGTGCCAGCTGGTGAGCGAGGACGCCGAAGTACGCGCGTCCGTCACCGACTTCATGGACAAGGCGACCCAGGGCCACTGGGGACGCGTGCGCGAACCGAAGGACGTCGAGACGTACTTCGAGGGTCTGGAGATCCTCGAACCGGGCCTGGTGGAGGTGTCCACCTGGCGCCCGGACACGGACGTGGCGCCGCGTCAGCTCACCCACGAGTGGATCGAGTTCGGCGGCGTCGGGCGCATCCCCCTGGAGAAGTGACCGGCGTACCGCCGGGGACGTGACGAGGCTGCGGCGCGCGGGAGGCCTCCCGCGCGCCGCAGCCGTATGTCCCGGGGTGCGCGGCTCCAGCGTCGTCCCCCGCGGGCCGCGCGAGTAGGGGGGCCGGGGGGCCACGTCCCCCCGCCGGG
>NZ_JBEXOM010000024.1:0-114094 GCF_040611555.1 Streptomyces sp. NPDC006624
CGCCCGGTTACATTCCGAACCCGGAAGCTAAGCCTTACAGCGCCGATGGTACTGCAGGGGGGACCCTGTGGGAGAGTAGGACGCCGCCGAACAATCTTTGGAAGGACCCATGGTCACCAGCGTTCAGCTGGGACCAGGGGTCCTTTTTTATTTTGCGATGCGCACCGGGTGGCCGGCTGCGCGAGAATGACTTGCGGTACCGAAGACAGGAGTCACCATGTCCACCAACTCTCCCGACGACCGACCGGAGCGCGACCAGCGGCGACGGGAGGCGGACCGGAACGACCGCGGGGGTCAGCGCGGGGACCGGAGTGACCGTGGTGACCGTGGCGGCTTCCGCCGTGACGATCGTGGTGACCGTCCCGCCTTCCGTCGTGACGAACGTGGCGAGCGCAGGGACGACCGACGGGACGACCGTGGTCAGCGCGGCGGGTTCCGGCGTGACGACAACCGTGGTGGTGGCTTCGGCCGGCGCGACGACCGCGACCGTGGCCCGCGCCGGGACGACCGCGACCGGGGCGGCTTCCGCCGCGACGACCGTGGTGACCGTCCCGCCTTCCGTCGTGACGACCGGGGTGAGCGCAGGGACGATCGTGGTGACCGTCCCGCCTTCCGCCGCGACGAGCGCCGTGACGACCGTGGTGACCGTCCCGCCTTCCGGCGCGACGACCGAGGCGACCGTCCCGCTTTCCGTCGCGATGACCGCCGAGACGATCGTCGCGATGACCGCCGGGATGACCGTGGTGACCGCGGTGGCTTCCGCCGTGATGACAACCGCCGTGATGACAGCCGTGGGGGCGGTTACGGTCGGCGTGACGATCGCGGTGGATTCCCGCGCCGCGACGACCGTGGATCGCACGGGGGCTTCCGTCGTGACGACCGCCGGGACGACAGGCGTGATGACCGTCGCGATGACCGCCGTGACGATCGGCGTGACGGCGACCGGGGTGGGTTCCCGCGTCGTGACGACCGCGGCGAGCGCCGCGACCATCGGGACCGGGGTTTCCGTGGCGATGACCGGGACCGCGGATACCGCGGTGACGACCGTGACCGCGACCGTGGCTTCCGGCGGGACGGCGGCGGTGACCGCGGAGGGTTCCGTGGCCGCGACGAGCGTCGTGGTGACGACCGCCGCGACGACCGCAGGGACGACCGTGGTGACCGCGGCGGCTTCCGCCGTGACGATCGCGGTGACCGTCCCGCCTTCCGTCGCGATGACAGCCCGCGCGGTGACCGTGGCGGCTTCCGCCGCGACGACAACCGCGGCGATCGCGGCGAGCGCAGCGACCGCGGAGACCGCGGTGGTTTCCGTGGTGGCCGGGACGACCGTGGCGGACGTGGGCCGCGTCGCGACGACCGCGGTGGGCGGCCCGGAGGGTTCCGGGGCGGCCGTGACGACCGGCGGGGCGGCGACCGGTTCCGTGACGAGCGGGAGCGTGACAGGGAGCCGATCAAGCGGCTGCCGATCCCCGAGGACGTCACGGGCGAGGAGATCGACAAGGACGTACGGCAGGAGCTGCAGAGTCTGCCGAAGACGCTCGCGGACGACGTCGCCCGGAACCTGGTGATGGTCGCGCGGCTCCTCGACGAGGACCCCGAGGGCGCGTACGGCTACTCGCGGGTCGCGCTGCGGCTGGCGTCGCGAGTGGCTGCCGTGCGGGAGGCCGCCGGGTTCGCCGCGTACGCCAACCAGAAGTACGGCGAGGCGCTGGCCGAGTTCCGGGCCGCCAAGCGGATGACCGGGAACATCGACCTGTGGCCCGTCATGGCCGACTGCGAGCGCGGGCTCGGGCGGCCGGAGAAGGCGATGGACATGGCCGGGGCGCCCGAGGTGCAGAAGCTCGACAAGGCCGGGCAGGTCGAGATGCGTCTCGTCGCGGCCGGTGCCCGGCGGGACATGGGGCAGCTCGACGCCGCGATCGTGACGCTGCAGAGCCCGGAGCTCGCCGCCAACTCGGTGCAGCCCTGGACCGCGCGGCTGCGGTACGCCTACGCCGACGCGCTGCTCGCCGCCGGGCGGGAGGGCGAGGCCCGGGAGTGGTTCGCCAAGGCCGTCGAGGCCGACCGGGACGGCAGCACGGACGCCTCGGACCGGCTCGCCGAGCTGGACGGCGTGGAGTTCGTCGACGCCTTCGTCGAGGACGAGGATGAGGACGACACCGAGGACGAGACCGGGGTCGAGGACGGCAGTGACGCCGAGACCGAGACCGAGACCGCGGCGGAACTCGACGCCGCGGACGACACGGATGACGAGGCCGACAAGAAGGACTGACGTCGGCTGACATGTGAAGGGGGGCGGATCCCGGCCGGGATCCGCCCCCCTTCACATGTGCCCCTCCACCGGTGTCAGAGGTCCAGCGCGCGCAGCACCAGCCCCGTCGCCGGCTTCGGGCCGAACGACGTCGACTTGCGGGGCATGGTCACGCCCTGCCGGGCCAGGTCGCGGACGACGTCCTCGCGGACCGGGTGCATCAGGACGGCCGTACCGCCGTCGCGCTCCGCCTTCTCGACCGTGGCGGCCGTGTCGTGGATGTAGGCGATGCGGTCGGGGACGTCGTCGGGGATGCCCCAGACGTGGTCGAGGAGCGTGGCGTGCAGGACCGTCGCGTCGAGGGTGCGCCAGGCGGCCGGGCGGTCGGCGGGGACCGTCCGGGCCAGCAGGCCGGGGTCCGGCCGGTCGACGAGGTGGAAGAACCCGTCGCCGGCGAGGAGGAAGGCGTTGCCCGCGCAGGCCGCGTCCGCCAGGACCTCCAGGGCCTCAGCCAGCGGGAGGTCGAAGCGACTCACCCGGAACAGGCCCTCCAGGGCGGCCACGGCCTCCTCGACCGGCAGGGTGGGCAGGAGGCGGTGGATGGCGCGGACCCGGAGGGGGTAGCGGGCGGTGTCCACCAGGAGCACCAGGCCGTGGTCCCAGGGGCTGGGGGAGGGGTGTTCCGCGCGCAGCCGGCGGTAGGTCGCCCAGCGGTGGTGGCCGTCGGCGATGAGGGCCTGGTGGCGGGCCAGGTCGGTCCGGATCGCGGCCAGGTCCCCGCGGTCGGTCACCGACCACAGGCGGTGGCGGAAGCCGTCCTCCGTGGTGGTCGTCAGGAGGGGAGGCCGGTCGGCGGTGCGCTCGATCAGGTCGGCCGTGGCGTCCGCCGGGCCGTCGCCGCGGTAGGTCAGCAGAAGGGGTTCGAGGTTCGCCGAGGTGGCCCGCATCAGGTCCGCGCGGTCGGCGACGACATGCGGCATGACGTCCTCGTGCGGCAGCACCACCTGCTCCGCCGGGTCCGACACGCGCAGGGCGCCGATGATGCCGCGCTGCAGCATGCCGTCGCCGTCGCGCTGTTCGTAGACGTACAGGCAGGGGTCCGGGTCGGTGGTCAGGACGCCCTCGGCGAGCCAGCGGCGCAGGGTCTCGGCGGCCTGTTCGTTGCGGGCGCGCGGGGTGGCGGCCTGGGGGAGGATCAGGCGGACGATGTTGTACGGGTCGGAGGACTCGAGGTGGTGCAGGCCGTCGGGGCGCACCACGACGTCGTACGGCGGACTTGTGACGGCGGCAAGGCTGCCGACCCGGTCGGGGTCGTAACGGAGGCCTCGGAACGGGGTGAGTTCCAGGCCTCGGTGCGCCGTTGCCTCCGAGTGACCTGCTGTCTTCATCCCGGCATCGTACGGGTGTCGGTGGCATGGGGGATGATCGGGGGAAAGCCGTCGAACGAGGAGCGATGCGGGATGAGCCGGAGCGTCAGGACGAGGCCCGAGGCCAGTGGGCAGGCCCTGAGCGAGGCGTACGACACGGCGTTGCTCGACCTGGACGGTGTCGTGTACGCGGGCGGGAGCGCGATCGCTCACGCCGTGGAGTCGCTGGAGGCGGCCCGGTCGGGCGGGATGCACCTGGCGTACGTGACGAACAACGCGCTGCGCACGCCGGACACGGTGGCGGCGCATCTGACCGAGCTCGGGATACCGACGGGCGCGCAGGACGTCATCACCTCGGCGCAGGCGGTCGCGCGGCTGATCAGTGAGCAGGTCCCGCAGGGCGCACGGGTGCTGGTGATCGGCGGGGAGGGGCTGCGGGTGGCGCTGCGCGAGCGCGGGCTCGTGCCGGTCGAGTCGGCGGACGACGATCCGGTGGCGGTGGTGCAGGGGTACGGCGGGCCCGAGCTGCCGTGGGGCCGTTTCGCCGAGGCGTCCTACGCGGTCGCCCGCGGGGTGCCGTGGTTCGCCTCCAACACCGACCTGACGATCCCGAGCGGGCGGGGGATCGCGCCGGGCAACGGGGCGGCGGTGGAGGTGGTCCGGATCGCCACGGGCGCCGAGCCGCAGGTCGCGGGCAAGCCGCTGCCGCCGATGCACCGGGAGACGATCCTGCGGACCGGGGCGAAGCGGCCGCTGGTGGTCGGGGACCGCCTGGACACGGACATCGAGGGCGCGTTCAACGGGGAGGTCGACTCGCTGCTCGTGCTGACGGGTGTGACCGACGGTGCCCGGCTGCTGGCGGCGCCGCCGCAGCACCGGCCGACGTATGTGGACGCCGACCTGCGGGGGATGCTCACCGGCCAGCCGGGCGTCGAGGAGGCGGACGGCGGTGGTTTCCGGTGCGGTGGCTGGACGGCGACGGCCGGTGCGGACCGGCTGGAGCTGGACGGGGACGGCGAACCGCTGGACGGGCTGCGCGCGTTGTGCGCCGCGGCGTGGACGGCCGCCGGGGACGGGACGTGCGAGCGGGACGCGGACAAGGCGCTGGCGCGACTGGGGGTGTGAGGACCCGGGAGCGCGCCGACTGAGCGGTGCCGGCGCCGGAATCCGGTCTTGATCCAATGCGAGGGTAGGCTAACCTAACTGCGTGTTGGTCGAGAGTCCTCCCGAACCGCGCGCGGAGACCGCCCCCGCGCCCTCAACCCGACGGGCGGTACGGGCATTCGGCCTGCTCCTGTCCGTCGCGCTCCTGGTGCTCGTCGCCCTGGCGAGTATCGCGATCGGGGCGAAGGAGCTGTCCCTCGGGCAGGTCTGGCACGGGCTGTTCGAGGACTCGGGGACGTACGGGGACGTGGTCGTCGCGGAGCGGCTCTCGCGGACCCTGCTCGGGCTGCTCGCCGGTGCCGCCCTGGGCCTGGCGGGGGCGGTCCTGCAGGCGCTCACGCGCAATCCGCTGGCCGACCCCGGGCTGCTCGGCATCAACGCGGGCGCGTCCGCCGCGGTCGTCACGGCCATCACGTTCCTGGGCGTCACCTCGCTCACCGGTTACGTCTGGTTCGCGTTCCTCGGGGCCGCCGCGGTCGGGGCGCTGGTGTGGTTCCTCGGCGGCAGCCGGGGCGCGACCCCGGTGCGGCTCGCGCTCGCCGGTACGGCGATCAGTGCCGCGCTGTACGGCTACCTCCAGGCCCTGATGATCATGGACGACGCGGCGCTGGGCAAGATGCGCTTCTGGACGGTCGGCTCGCTGTCCGCGGCGACCGACTCGACCATCGAGCAGGTCCTGCCGTTCCTGCTGACCGGCACGGTCCTGGCGCTGACACTGGCCCGGCCGCTGAACGCCATGGCCATGGGCGACGACACCGCCAAGGCGCTGGGCGCCAACCTGAACCGGACCAGGGCGCTGTCGATGCTGGCCGCGACCGTGCTGTGCGGAGCGGCCACCGCCGCCTGTGGGCCGATCGTGTTCGTGGGGCTGATGGTGCCGCACGTGGTGCGTTCCTTCACCGGGCCCGACCTGCGCTGGATCCTGCCGTACGCGGCGGTCCTGTCGCCCGTGCTGCTGCTCGGCGCCGACGTCCTCGGCCGGATCGTGGCCCGGCCCGCGGAACTGCAGGTGGGCATCGTCACCGCGATCCTCGGCGGACCGGTGTTCATCTTTCTCGTACGACGGCGGAGGACGGCGCAGCTGTGAGGACCACCAACCGTTCCCTGCGGACGGGCGGGCTGTCGGTACGCCTGGACGTGCGGGCCGTCACCGTCGTCGTGGCGCTGCTGGCCGTGGCGCTGGCGGGGAGTGTCGTGCTCATCGGCACCGGCGACTTCCCGATCCCGGCCGGCGACGTGCTCAGGACGCTGCTCGGCGAGGGCGACGCCGGTCAGGAGTTCATCGTCACCGAGCTGCGGCTGCCGCGGGTCCTGGTCGGGCTGCTGGTCGGCGCCTCGCTCGGACTCGGCGGCGCGCTGTTCCAGTCCATCTCGCGCAATCCGCTGGGCAGTCCGGACGTGCTCGGTCTCGGCCAGGGGGCGACGGCCGGCGCGCTGGTGGTCATCGTGCTGTTCTCCGGCACCGCCGGACAGGTCGCCGCCGGAGCGCTCGTGGGCGGTCTGGCGACCGGCTTCGCCATCTATGTGCTCGCCTGGAAGCGGGGCGTGCACGGATACCGGCTGGTCCTGGTCGGCATCGGCGTCTCCGCGATCGTGACGGCGGTCAACGGCTATCTGCTCACCAAGTCCGACATCGTGGACGCAGCCCGTGCGCTGGTGTGGATGACCGGGTCGCTCGACGGGCGTGACTGGGAGCAGGTGTGGCCGCTGCTGGGGCTGTGCGCGGTGCTGGTGCCGCTCGTGCTGGCCAACGGGCGGGGGCTGCGGATGATGGAGATGGGCGACGACGTGTCGTACGCCCTGGGCGTGCGGGTGGAGCGCGTACGGCTGCTGCTCATGGTCGCGGCGGTGCTGCTCACCGCGTCCGCGACCGCCGCGGCCGGTCCCGTCGGTTTCGTCGCGCTCACCGCGCCGCAGCTGGCCCGGCGTCTGACCCGCTCGCCCGGCCCGAACCTGCTCGCCTCCCTGTGCATGGGGGCCGCCCTGCTGATCGTCGCCGACTGGGCGTCGCAGCGGGCGTTCGGCAGTGAGCAGCTGCCCGTGGGCGTGGTGACCGGTGTGCTCGGCGGTGTCTACCTGCTGTGGCTGCTGGTCACCGAGCGCCGGGCGGGCCGCATATGAGCACCGGCCACGGCGCGGGCCGGCGCGCCGCCGGCAGTACCAGCGGACTGAACAACCAAGGGAGCCCCGTGAACCGCCTGTCCGCCGAGAACGTCACCCTCGCCTACGACCAGCGGGTCATCGCCGAGCGGTTGTCGGTGGAGATACCCGACCACTCCTTCACCGTGATCGTCGGTCCCAACGCGTGCGGCAAGTCGACGCTGCTGCGGGCGCTGTCACGGATGCTCAAGCCGAGCGAGGGCCGGGTGCTGCTCGACGGGCAGGTCATCCAGTCGATGCCGGCGAAGAAGGTGGCCCGGACCCTCGGCCTGCTGCCCCAGTCGTCCATCGCGCCCGACGGCATCACCGTCGGGGACCTGGTGGGCCGCGGCCGCTACCCGCACCAGGGCATCCTGCGCCAGTGGTCCACCGAGGACGAGCGGGTCGTGCAGGAGTCCATGCGGCAGACCGGCGTCGCCGAGCTCGCCGAGCGCTACGTCGACGAGCTGTCCGGCGGGCAGCGCCAGCGCGTGTGGATCGCCATGGCCCTGGCCCAGCAGACGCCGCTGCTGCTCCTCGACGAGCCGACGACGTACCTGGACATCCAGCACCAGATCGACGTGCTGGACCTGTGCGCGGAACTGCACGAGGAGCAGGGGCGCACCCTCGTCGCCGTGCTGCACGACCTGAACCACGCCGCGCGCTACGCCACCCACCTCATCGCCCTGCGCGAGGGCAGGGTCGTCGCCGAGGGCGCGCCGAAGGACGTCGTCACGGCCGGGCTGGTCGAGGAGGTCTTCGGGCTGCGCTGCCAGGTCATCGACGACCCGGAGACGGGCACGCCCCTGGTGGTGCCGGCGGCGCGGAAGGCGCGCGGCCGGGGCACGTCCGGGAAGGTCGCCGCTACAGAAGCTTCCTGAGGCGCAGCAGGTCCCGCAGCCCGGCGTGCAGCTTCACCCGGCCCGAACCCCAGGCCGAGGCGAAGCTCAGCCGGCCGTCGACCAGGGTCACCAGGTCGTCGCCGGTCATGGCCAGCCGGATGTCGGCCTTGTCGGGCGGCGGTCCGGGGACGGTGTCGCGCACCTCGATCCGGCCGGCCCGCATCCGGCCGACGAAGCTGACGTCCAGGTCCGTGATGTGGCAGCTCACCGACCGGTCGAGCGCCGCGGCCTCGCGGACGTTCCCATCGGCGCGCTGCATGTTGTCCGAGAGCTTGTCGAGTGCGCTGCGGCACTCCTCGATCGTGGCCATCGCGATCGACGGTACCGCAACGGTTCGCGGTAGCGTCGGGGCATGGACGACGCAGCTCCCGAGACGGTGGTGGCGGCGCGGGAGGAGCCCGCGCCCGGGGCCGGGCCCGATCCGGCGTACGACCCCGCGGCCCCCGCGCCCCTGAACGTGCCCCGCGCCCCCACCGGCGACGCCGACGTGGACGCGGCCCTGGAGCGGCTCGGTGACGCGGACCACCTCGCCACGGACGGACACATGGAGGTGTACGAGGATGTGCACCGGGGGCTGCGCGACGCGCTCACCGCGCTCGACGTGCGCCCGGGACCTCCGGCTCCCGTCCGTCACCCGGCCGCCCCTCACCGCGACCCTTCCGGTCGCCCTCTCTGACCGCCGTACGAACACAGGAGCTGAACCCACCGTGGCAGGAGTCGCACGTCGCCGTCTGGACGCGGAGCTGGTCCGCCGCAAGCTCGCGCGCTCGCGCGAGCACGCCGGGCAGCTGATCGCCGCCGGGCGGGTCTCCGTGGGCAAGACCGTCGCGACGAAGCCCGCCACGCAGGTGGAGACCGCCGCCGCGATCGTCGTGGCGGCCGACGGTAACGACCCCGACTACGTCTCCCGCGGCGGCCACAAGCTCGCCGGCGCGCTGCAGGTGTTCGTGCCGCAGGGCCTGGCCGTGAAGGGGCGCAGGGCGCTCGACGCCGGCGCGTCGACCGGCGGTTTCACCGACGTCCTGCTGCGCGCGGGCGCCGCCCACGTCGTCGCCGTGGACGTCGGATACGGCCAACTCGCGTGGAGCCTGCGCAACGATGAACGCGTCACCGTCAAGGACCGTACGAACGTACGCGAGTTGACGCTTGAAGCGATCGATGGGGAGCCTGTGGATCTTGTCGTGGGGGATCTGTCCTTCATCCCGCTCGGGCTGGTCCTGCCCGCCCTGGTGCGGTGCGTGAAGCCGGACGCCGATCTGGTGATGATGGTCAAGCCGCAGTTCGAGGTGGGGAAGGAGCGGCTGGGCAGCGGGGGAGTGGTGCGCAGCCCGCAGCTGCGGGCCGAGGCGGTGCGGGGGGTCGCCGAGAGGGCCTGGGGGCTGGGGCTCGGCGCGAAGGGCGTGACGGCCAGTCCGCTGCCCGGGCCGTCGGGGAATGTCGAATACTTCTTGTGGCTGCGGGCCGGGGCACCGGAACTGGACCCGGCCGACGTTGACCGTGCAGTGGCGGAGGGGCCGCGTTGACCGAGAACCGAGCTCGTACTGTTTTCCTGCTCGCCCACACGGGGCGGCCCGCGGCCGTGCGCAGTGCCGAGCTCGTGGTGAAGGGGCTGCTGCGCTCCGGTCTCGGCGTGCGGGTCCTGGAGGCCGAGGCGCGCGACCTGCCGCTGCCGGACGAGGTGGAGCTGGTCAAGGAGGCGACGCCGCAGTGCCTGGACGGGGCCGAGCTGCTCATCGTGCTGGGCGGTGACGGCACGCTGCTGCGCGGCGCCGAGTTCGCGCGGGCGTCGGGCGTGCCGATGCTCGGCGTCAACCTCGGGCGGGTCGGGTTCCTCGCGGAGGCCGAGCGGGACGACCTCGACAAGGTCGTCGACCGGGTGGTGACCAGGGCGTACGAGGTCGAGGAGCGGATGACTGTCGACGTCGTGGTGCACCGCAACGGCGACATCGTGCACACCGACTGGGCGCTGAACGAGGCGGCCGTGCAGAAGGTGTCCGCCGAGCGGATGCTGGAGGTCGTCCTGGAGATCGACGGGCGGCCGGTGACCGGGTTCGGCTGCGACGGGATCGTGTGCGCCACGCCGACCGGGTCGACCGCGTACGCCTTCTCGGCGGGCGGGCCGGTGGTGTGGCCGGAGGTCGAGGCGCTGCTGATGGTGCCGATCTCGGCGCACGCGCTGTTCGCCAAGCCGCTGGTGACCTCGCCGGACTCGGTGCTGGCCGTGGAGGTGCTGCCGCACGTCCCGCCGGGTGTGCTGTGGTGTGACGGGCGGCGGACGGTGGAGTTGCCGCCCGGCGCCCGGGTCGAGGTGCGGCGGGGAGCGGTGCCGGTGCGGCTGGCCCGGCTGCACCACGCCTCCTTCACGGACCGGCTGGTGGCGAAGTTCGCGCTGCCGGTCTCGGGGTGGCGGGGCGCCCCTCATTAGGGCGGCTGCTCGTCGTCGGCGGGTGCGGGGCTCTGTGGCTGGTCGCGCGGTTCCCCGCTCCCTCGACGGGCGCCACCACTCGCGCGGGTGACAGGGGTGGGCCGGTCGCACTTCCGGGCCCGGACCTCGTAAGGTCGTGTCCGTGCTGGAGGAGATGCGGATACGGTCGCTCGGTGTCATCGACGACGCCGTGGTCGAGCTGTCGCCCGGGTTCACCGCGGTCACCGGTGAGACGGGTGCGGGCAAGACCATGGTCGTCACGAGCCTGGGGTTGCTGCTGGGCGGGCGGGCCGACCCGGCGCTCGTACGGATCGGGGCCGGGAAAGCGGTCGTCGAGGGGCGGATCAGCGTGCCCCGGGACGCCGCGGCCGCCGTACGCGCCGAGGAGGCCGGGGCCGAGCTCGACGACGGCGCCCTGCTCATCAGCCGTACCGTTTCCGCCGAGGGGCGCTCCCGGGCGCACCTGGGCGGGCGCGGTGTGCCCGTGGGCGTGCTGGCGGAGCTCGCCGACGAGCTGGTGGCGGTGCACGGGCAGACCGACCAGCAGGGGCTGCTGAAGCTGTCCCGGCAGCGGCAGGCCCTCGACCGGTACGCGGGCGACGCGGTCGCCGTGCCGCTGGCCAAGTACGCCGAGGCGTACAAGCGGCTGCGGGCCGTCTCCGCGGAACTGGACGAGATCACCACGCGTGCGCGGGAACGGGCCCAGGAGGCCGACATGCTGCGCTACGGGCTCGACGAGATCGCCGCCGTCGAGCCGCGGGCCGGTGAGGACACGGAGCTGGCCGAGGAGGCCGAGCGGCTCGGGCACGCCGAGGCCCTGGCGTCCGCCGCAGCGGCCGCGCACGCCGCGCTCGCGGGCAACCCCGAGGACCCCGAGGGCGTCGACGCGGGCACGCTCGTCGCGGGCGCCCAGCGCGCCCTGGACGCCGTACGGTCGCACGACCCGGCGCTGGCGGCGCTCGCCGACCGCATCGGGGAGATCGGGATCCTGCTGCGCGACGCGGCCGGCGACCTCGCCGGGTACGCCGACGACCTGGACGCCGACCCGCTGCGGCTGGCGGCCGTGGAGGAGCGGCGGGCCGCGCTCACCGGGCTGACCCGGAAGTACGGCGAGGACATCGCCTCCGTGCTGGCCTGGGCCGAGCGGGGTGCCGCCCGGCTGACCGAACTCGACGGCGACGACGAGCGGATCGGGGAGCTGACCGCCGAGCGGGACGCGCTGCGTCTCGAACTGGGCGGGCTGGCCCAGGCCCTGACGGACGCCCGGACGGAGGCCGCCGAGCGGTTCGCCGACGCGGTGACCGCCGAGCTGGCCTCCCTCGCCATGCCGCACGCGCGCGTGTCGTTCGACATCCGGCAGACGGAGGACCCGGAGGGCGTCGAGGTCGGCGGCCGTCCGGTCGCCTACGGCCCGGCGGGCGCGGACGAGGTCGAGCTGCTGCTGGCCCCGCACCCGGGCGCGCCGCCCCGGCCCATCGCCAAGGGCGCCTCCGGTGGCGAGCTGTCCCGCGTGATGCTGGCCGTGGAGGTCGTGTTCGCGGGGACCGATCCGGTGCCGACGTACCTCTTCGACGAGGTCGACGCGGGGGTCGGCGGCAAGGCCGCGGTCGAGATCGGGCGGCGGCTGGCACGGCTGGCGAAGACCGCGCAGGTCGTGGTCGTGACCCACCTGCCGCAGGTGGCCGCCTTCGCCGACCGGCAGTTGCTGGTGGAGAAGACCAACGACGGGTCGGTGACCCGCTCCGGCGTCAAGGTGCTGGAGGGCGAGGACCGGGTCCGGGAGCTGTCCCGCATGCTCGCCGGGCAGGAGGACTCGGAGACTGCCCGGGCCCATGCGGAGGAGCTGCTGGCCACGGCTCGGGCGGATCTGTAGCCGACGCGTCGCCGTTCGCCGCGGCAGCGGACCGGCGTCGTGGGGCGCGGCGGGGCGGGTCGCCCGAATTCACTCGTGTGGGTGACCCGGCCCGGCGCATTCCCCGGATGCCGCGCCCCGCGGTCGCGCCGCCGGGGTTTCGGCCGTTCCCGGAACACCCGTATGTCCTGGCATCCTTGGCAGGGTACGCGTCGACATCGCGTCGTGACCGCCCGACCCGAACCAGGAGCCCCGGCCACGTGACCCCCGTGAGCAGCCACGCACCGCATGGCCAGTTGCCGCTGCGCACCGTGCAGGTGCTGGGCGGGGGCAACGCCGCCAGCAGTGCGCACGTGCGCTCGCTGGCCGCGGGGCTCGTCGCACGGGGCGTGAAAGTGACGGTGTGCGCCCCCTTCGAGGCGGATCGCGCCTATGACTTCAGCGGGGTCGGCGCCGAGCACGTGCACGTGCCGCGCAGCAGCGACCCGGTGTCGGTGGCGGCGCTGCGGGCTGCCTGCGCCGACGCCGACCTGGTGCACGCCCACGGGCTGCACGCCTCCTTCCGCACCGTGCTCGCGCTCAGCGGGCGGCGCGTGCGGACCCCGCTGGTCGTGACGTGGCACGACCGGGCGCACGCCGACGGGGCGCGTGCCCATCTGCTGCGGGTGCTGGAGCGGCGGGTGGCGAAGGCGGCCACCGTCGTCCTCGGGACGACCTCGCCGCTGGTGGACCGCGCCCGGCGGACCGGCGCGCGGGACGCGCGGCTCGCGGCCGTCGCGCTGCCCGGCCCCCGCCGGCCCGTGGAGCCCGACGATCCCGACCGGCTGCGCTCCAAGGTGCGCGCCGAACTCGGCGCGATCGGCAGGCCGTTGCTCATGGCGGTCGGCTCCCTGGAGCGGCACCGCGGATACGACGTGCTGCTGGACGCCGCCCGTGTCTGGCGCCGCCTCGACCCCGTTCCCCTGGTGGTGATCGCGGGGGAGGGGACGCTGCGCGGCGAGCTGCAGGAGCGGATCGAGGCCGAGGGGCTGCCGGTCCGGCTCATCGGGCGGCGCGACGACATCACCGAGCTGCTCGCCGCCTGCGACCTCGCCCTGCTGCCGAGCCGCTGGGAGGCGCGCTCCGTGCTCGCCCAGGAGGCCCTGCACGCACGCGTGCCCCTGGTCGCCACGAACGTCGGCGGCATCCCCGAACTCGTCGGCGACGCGGCCGAACTCGTCCCCTACGGCGACGCGCGGGCCCTGGCCGAGTCCGTCGTAGGGCTGCTCGGCGACCCCGCGCGCCGGGCCCAGCTGCGGGACAAGGGCGCCCGGCAGGCGGCGACCTGGCCGACCGAGGACGAGACCGTCGCCCAAGTGCTCAGCGTCTACGACGAGTTGACGCAGCCGCTGCCTCTCGCCTGAGGCGTTACGGGACGTGCCTGCGGGCGCGCAGCGCCAGGCTCAGCGCCAGCACCGTCTGCGGATCGTCCAGGTCCGTCCCCAGCAACTCCCCGATGCGCGCCAGCCGGTTGTACAGCGTCTGCCGGTTGAGATGGAGCTCGCGGGCCGTCTCCGCCTTGCGTCCCGCGTGGGCGAGGTACGTCGTCAGCGTGGGCAGCAGCGGCGGCCGGGAGCGCCGGTCGTGCTCCAGGAGCGGCCCGAGGGCCCGGTCGACGAACGCCGCCAGGTCCGGATGGTCGCGCAGCCGCCACAGCAGCAGGTCGATGTCCAGACGGCGGGCGTCGTACCAGGGCCGGTCCGGCAGGCCCTGGGCGGCCGTCGCGGTCTCCGCCGCATGCCGCAGACCCGACGCCGCCGCCGTCCAGCCGCCGGCCACGCCCACGACCACCACGGGCGGCTGCCCGCCCGGGCGCAGCATCCCGGCCCGCTCCACCCCGGCCCGCAGCGCCGCCGCGACCCGGTCCGCCACCGTCGCCCGCTCCGGCTCCGACCGCAGCCCGAGCAGCACCAGCACCCGCCCCTCCACCGGCCGCACCCCGAGCAGCACCGGCACGCCCACCGACGCCAGCTCCTCGGAGACCGCCCGGGCCAGCACGGCCCAGCCGCCGCCCGGTGACAGCGTGTCGCCGAGCCGCATCACCACGGGCAGCAGCGGGTCCGCACCCGGCCGGAAGCCCAGCACGCGGGCCTGTGCCGGGGCGTCCTCCGCCGTGATCCGGCCCTCGGCGAGGTCGGTGAGGAAGTCGCCCCGCCCGCGCGCCGCCAGCTCCTCCTCCTGCCGCGCCTGCATCAGCACCACGGCCAGGATGCCCGCGGCCCGCTCCGCCGCCATCCGGTGCACCGGCGCCGGCGGAGTCCGTACCGGCAGCATCACCAGCCGCGCCCGGACACCCCCACTGCCGGGTCCGCCGCCCGGCACGTCCACCAGCACCGAGCCCGCCAGCGGCGGCTCGTCCTTGTGCTGGCCGCGCAGCCCCTCCCACACCTGCAGCGGGTCCGCGCCCTCGGGACCGGCCCCGGCCGCGTACAGCAACTGCCCGTCGGCCGTCTCCAGGAACACCGGGTTGCCGCCGAAGTCGGCCAGGATGCGCAGCACTTGGGGCACACCGCCACCGCCCAGCACCGCCTGCGTGCACCGCCGGTGCACCTCCTCGGCGCGCTGGAGGAGCGCGTAGTGGCCGTTGACGATCTCGGTGTGGACCTCCTCCGTCACCGTGACGAAGGCCACCTCGCGGTGGAGCTGGACGAGCGGCAGCCCGGCCGAGCGGGCGGTGTCGACGAGGGCGGCGGGCAGGCGTGTGAAGCGCGGGCCCAGCTCCACCACCAGGGCGGCGATACCGCGCTCGGCCAGCGTGCGCACGAACGCCCGCTGCTCGGCCGGGCGGGTGCCCAGGCCGTAGCCCGTGGTCAGCAGGAGTTCGCCGCCCTTGAGCAGGGAGGCGATGTGCGGGACCTCACCGGCGTGCACCCAGCGCACGGTCCGGCCGAGCCGGTCGGCACCGGCGAGCACCTCGGGCAGCCCGCTGCGCAGCCCCGGCAGCACCAGAGCCCGCCGCACGGTGATCCCCGCGCCCTCGCCGCCGTACCCGCTGTCCGTCCCGCTGTCCATGTGCCGGACGCTACCCGCGCGGGAGCCCCGCGGACATCTCCGGACGGGCACCGGGACGATCACACCCGGCCCCCGGAGCGGCTCTCCCCCTCTGATTAGCCGTTCAACGGACGGGTACCGGCGCCGTCATGGACATCAGCGTGGTCGCGGTGGGGCGGGAGGACGACAGCCCGGTCGGGGAACCGTTGCGGGTCGCGGTGCTCGCCGACCGGCTCGGCTACCGGGAGGTGTGGGCGGGCGAGGGACCGACGTGGGACTCGTTCGTCCTGGCCACGGCGATCGGCGCGGCCACCGAGCGGGTCGCGCTGACGGCGGGTCCCGTGCCGGTGGCGGTGCGCGACCCGCTCACCGTCGTCCGGGGCGCCGCGTCCGCCGCGGCCGTCACCGGCCGGCCCGTCGGCGTGGCCCTGGGCACGTCCAGCGCCCGGGTCGTCGAGGGCGTGCACGGCCGGCCGCGCACCCGGCCCGCCGCCGCGCTGGAGGAGTCGGCCGCGGCCGTGCGGGCGCTGATGGACGGCGTGCCGGGCGAACCCGTCGTGCCCGGCAGCGGCTTCGTGCGCCGGCTGCCGCCGCCCGGCGGCACGGTCACCGTCGCGGCGTTCGGGCAGCGGGCGGTCGCCGCGGCGGCCGCCCACGCCGACCGGATGCTGCTCGACCTCGTCACGCCCGAACAGGTCCGCCTGCTGCGGGCGCGGATGGTCGCGGCCGCCGAGCGGGCGGGGCGCACGCCGCCGCGGCTGGCGGCCTGGCTGCCGGCCGCCGTGGACCCCGAGCCGGAGTCCCTGCGGCAGATCCTGCGCGGCGTCGCCGGCTACCTCACCGTGCCCGGCTACTGCGACATGTTCGTCGACGCGGGGCTCGCCGAGGTCGTCGAGCTGGCCGCCAAGGGCGCCGACCCGGACACGCTGCTGCGCGCCCTGCCCCCGAAGGCCGCGGGCACGGTCGCCCTGGTCGGCGACGCCGCCACCGTCCGCGCCCGCGTCGACGCCTACGCCGAGGCCGGGCTGGACGAGATCGCCCTGGTCCCGGCCACGGCGGGCGACCCGGCGGGCAAGCGCACCCTCACGGCCCTCAGGCCGCGGTGACGCCCCCCGGAGCCGCCCCGCTCAGCCGCCGTACGCGCCCGAAGCCGTCAGCCGCAGCGCCGTGTCGATGAGCGGCACGTGGCTGAAGGCCTGCGGGAAGTTGCCGACCTGCCGCTGCAGGTGCGGATCCCACTCCTCGGCCAGCAGCCCCAGGTCGTTGCGCAGGGACAGCAGCTTCTCGAACAGCTTGCGGGCCTCGTCCACGCGGCCGATCATCGCCAGGTCGTCGGCCATCCAGAACGAGCAGGCGAGGAACGCGCCCTCGTCGCCGGGCAGGCCGTCCACGCCCTCGTCGTCGCCCTGGGTGGGGTAGCGCAGGATGAAGCCGTCCGGCGTGGACAGCTCCCGCTGGATCGCCTCGATCGTGCCGATGACCCGCTTGTCGTCCGGCGGCAGGAAGCCCATCTGGGGGATCAGCAGCAGCGACGCGTCCAGCTCCCGGGAGCCGTAGGACTGCGTGAAGGTGTTGCGTTCCTTGTCGTAGCCCTTCTCGCACACGTCCCGGTGGATGTCGTCGCGCAGTTCCTTCCAGCGCTCCAGCGGGCCGTCGGCGTCACCGGACTCGATCAGCTTGATCGTGCGGTCGACGGCGACCCAGGCCATCACCTTGGAGTGCACGAAGTGGCGGCGCGGGCCGCGCACCTCCCAGATGCCCTCGTCCGGCTCCTGCCAGTGGTCCTCCAGGTAGCGGATCAGCTTCAGCTGGAGCAGCGAGGCGTAGTCGTTGCGCGCGAGACCGGTCATGTGGGCCAGGTGCAGGGCCTCGGTGACCTCGCCGTACACGTCCAGCTGGAGCTGGTGCGCCGCGCCGTTGCCGACCCGCACCGGGGCGGAGTTCTCGTACCCTGGCAGCCAGTCCAGCTCCGCCTCGCCGAGCTCGCGCTCGCCCGCGATGCCGTACATGATCTGCAGGTTCTCCGGGTCGCCGGCCACCGCCCGCAGCAGCCACTCGCGCCAGGCGCGGGCCTCCTCGCGGTAGCCGGTGCGCAGCAGCGAGGACAGCGTGATCGCCGCGTCCCGCAGCCAGGTGTAGCGGTAGTCCCAGTTGCGGACGCCGCCGATGTCCTCCGGCAGGGAGGTGGTCGGCGCGGCGACGATGCCGCCGGTCGGGGCGTACGTCAGGGCCTTCAGCGTGATCAGCGAGCGGATCACGGCCTCCCGGTAGGGGCCGTGGTACGTGCAGTGGTCCACCCACTCGCGCCAGAAGTCCTCGGTCGCCTCCAGGGACTGCTCCGGCTCGGGCAGCGGCGGCGGCTCCTTGTGCGAGGGCTGCCAGGAGATCGTGAACGCGATCCGGTCACCCGGGGCGACCGTGAAGTCGGCGTAGGTCGTCAGGGACTTGCCGTAGGTCTCCGCGGACGTGTCGAACCACACGGAGTCCGGTCCGGCGACGGCGACCGTGCGTCCCTCGTGCTTGTGCACCCACGGCACCACCCGTCCGTAGGAGAACCGCATCCGCAGCGCCGAGCGCATCGGCACGCGGCCCGAGACGCCCTCCACGATCCGGATCAGCTGCGGGGCGCCGTCACGCGGCGGCATGAAATCCGTCACCCGGACCGTGCCCCGCTGGGTGTCCCACTCGGACTCCAGGATCAGCGAGTCGCCGCGGTAGCTGCGCCGGGCCGCGGTGGGCGGTTCCTGGTCGGAGGCGTACGCGGGCCCGAGCCGCCAGAAGCCGTGCTCCTCGGTGCCCAGCAGGCCGGCGAAGATGGCGTGCGAGTCGAAGCGGGGCAGGCACAGCCAGTCGACTGTCCCGTCCCGGCAGACCAGGGCAGCGGTCTGCATGTCTCCGATGAGTGCGTAGTCTTCGATGCGCCCGGCCACGTGCAACTCCAGTCGAACGGCCACGTCACCCCGCATGGGGGCTGTCGCTAGTGCGGTCAAGGGGGGTCTTCAGCAGGTCCTGCGATGCGTCATTGAGCGATGAAGCAAAACAGTTCACTCAGCCGTGACGCAAAGCGCCAATTGTTGCTCAACGAACTGACGAGCTCACGTTGTTCCGGTGCTTGCGGGCGGGGGGTGGTGCCGTTGGGCCGGACGGGCTCGGCAGCGAGTGTCCGAGCAGGATACGACGCACGGGGGTGCTCCGGGTGCCGGTCCCGGCAAGGCGGGTACGCCGAACGAGTGAGCAAGGGGTGAGAGGCCGGTGACGGTGAACGCCTGCGTGTCGGCGTGTGCGCGGAGCGTGGCCGGAAGCCACCACGCCGCGGCGCTGATACGCTGGTAGCCCGTGGACCGGTGGGACAGCAAACCCCCGAACCGCAGCGACGGCACCCCCGGAGAACTCCGGCCGGACGCCGCACCGCACCCCCAGACCGCGACCACGGGAGCCCCGTCTTGGCCATGCCGCCCGCCGCATTTCGTAATTCGACGACCAAGCACATCTTCGTCACCGGGGGTGTCGCCTCCTCGCTCGGCAAGGGCCTGACGGCCTCCAGCCTCGGCATGCTGCTCAAGGCCCGGGGCCTGCGCGTCGTGATGCAGAAGCTCGACCCGTACCTCAACGTGGACCCGGGCACGATGAACCCCTTCCAGCACGGTGAGGTGTTCGTCACCAACGACGGCGCCGAGACCGACCTGGACATCGGCCACTACGAGCGGTTCCTCGACCGCGACCTGGACGGCTCGGCGAACGTCACCACCGGCCAGGTGTACTCCACCGTGATCGCCAAGGAGCGGCGCGGCGAGTACCTGGGCGACACCGTGCAGGTCATCCCGCACATCACCAACGAGATCAAGCACCGCATCCGCCGCATGGCGACGGACGAGGTCGACGTCGTGATCACCGAGGTCGGCGGCACGGTCGGCGACATCGAGTCGCTGCCGTTCCTGGAGACCGTCCGCCAGGTCCGTCACGAGGTCGGCCGTGACAACGTCTTCGTCGTCCACATCTCGCTCCTGCCGTACATCGGCCCCTCGGGTGAGCTGAAGACGAAGCCCACCCAGCACTCGGTTGCGGCCCTGCGCAACATCGGTATCCAGCCGGACGCGATCGTGCTGCGCTGCGACCGCGAGGTGCCCACCGCCATCAAGCGGAAGATCTCGCTGATGTGCGACGTCGACGAGGCCGCCGTCGTGGCCTGCCCCGACGCCCGCTCGATCTACGACATCCCCAAGACCGTGCACGGCGAGGGCCTGGACGCCTACGTGGTGCGCAAGCTGGACCTGCCGTTCCGCGACGTCGACTGGACGACCTGGGACGACCTGCTCGACCGCGTGCACAACCCCGACCACGAGATCACCCTCGCCCTGGTCGGCAAGTACATCGACCTGCCCGACGCCTACCTGTCGGTCACCGAGGCGCTGCGCGCCGGCGGCTTCGCCAACCGGGCCCGCGTGAAGATCAAGTGGGTCACCTCCGACGACTGCAAGACCCCGGCCGGGGCCAAGCAGCAGCTCTCCGACGTCGACGGCATCTGCATCCCCGGCGGCTTCGGCGACCGCGGTGTGCTCGGCAAGGTCGGCGCGATCAAGTACGCCCGCGAGAACAAGATCCCGCTGCTCGGCCTCTGCCTGGGCCTGCAGTGCATCGTGATCGAGGCCGCGCGCCACCTGGCGGACATCTCGGACGCCAACTCCACCGAGTTCGACCCCGCCACCGCGCACCCGGTCATCTCCACGATGGCCGAGCAGCTCGACATCGTCGCCGGTGAGGGCGACATGGGCGGCACCATGCGGCTCGGCATGTACCCGGCGAAGCTGGCCGAGGGCTCGATCGTGCGCGAGGTGTACGACGGCAAGGAGTACGTCGAGGAGCGGCACCGCCACCGCTACGAGGTGAACAACGCCTACCGCGCCGAGCTGGAGAAGAGGGCGGGCATCCTGTTCTCCGGCACCTCGCCGGACGGCAAGCTCGTCGAGTACGTGGAGTACCCGCGCGACGTCCACCCGTACCTGGTCGCCACCCAGGCGCACCCGGAGCTGCGCTCGCGTCCGACGCGTCCGCACCCGCTGTTCGCCGGGCTGGTCAAGGCCGCGGTCGAGCGGAAGACTTCGAAGTAACACACCAGTTGTACGGTGGCCGGGGTGCATCCCTTCAACGGGTGTGCACCCCGGTTTCTTTTCGGCAGGTCGTGTTGGGTACGTGGAAGGACAGGCATGACGATCAAGGACACCCCGGAGGAGTGGGAGGTCCGGGCGACGGACACTCCCTTCGTGGGCAACAAGACCTCCGTCCGGACCGACGACGTGGTCATGCCCGACGGCACCGTGGTCGGCCGTGACTACCAGGTCCACCCCGGCTCCGTCGCCGTCCTCGCCCTCGACGAGTCCGACCGCGTCCTGGTCCTGCGCCAGTACCGCCACCCCGTGCGCCACAAGCTGTGGGAGATCCCGGCCGGACTGCTCGACGTCCCCGGCGAGAACCCGCTGACCGCGGCGCAGCGCGAGCTGTACGAGGAGGCGCACGTCAAGGCCGAGGACTGGCGGGTGCTGACCGACGTCTACACCACGCCCGGCGGCTGCGACGAGGCCGTGCGGATCTTCCTCGCGCGCGATCTGTCCGAGGCCGAGGGCGAGCGGTTCGCCGTCGAGGAGGAGGAAGCGGACATGGAGCTCGACCGGGTGCCGGTCGCGGACCTCGTCCGCGGTGTCCTGGCCGGCGAGCTGCACAACAACTGCCTCGTCGTGGGCGTGCTGTCGCTGGTCGCCGCGCGCGCCGGGGACGGCCTGGACGCCCTGCGCCCGGCGCAGGCGCCGTGGCCGGCGCGTCCGTTCGAGGTGTAGGGGCTCCGCTGGGGGTGCTGTGCCGGGTGGGTGCCGTGAGGGTCGTCGGTCGGGTGCGGCGGCGTGGTGGCCGGTCGCGCGGTTCCCCGCGCCCCTGCGGGGCGTGGTCCTGACGCTGTCAGTTCTACGAGGCGTGGGGGCTCCGCTGGGGGTGCTGTGCCGGGTGGATGCCGTGAGGGTCGTCGGTCGGGTGCGGCGGCGTGGTGGCCGGTCGCGCGGTTCCCCGCGCCCCTTGAGGGGCGATCCCTACGCCGTCAGTCCTACGATCTGCTGATCCGATCGAGGGATGTATCCGCCCGGCCCGCCGCGCTCCTCCGGGAACGTTGCAGAGCGTGAACTAGGCTCTACAGCACGCCCGAACCGGAGTCCCGGCGGGCTTGCGCGTGGTGGTGGGACGGGAGTGTGGCCCGTGACGGAGCAGGTGGTGGAGACAGGCGAGGTGCGGGCGGCCGGGCGCGCTGCCGGCGAGAGCCAGTTCCTGGGACGCACACGGGAGTTGAAGGAACTGCGCGCCGACATCGAGCGCGCCGGACTGGACACCCTCTCGGGCCGCAAGGCGCCCCGCGCACGCGTGCTGCTCATCGCCGGCCGGCCCGGATCCGGGCGCACCGCCCTCGCCGAGGAACTCGTGCGCCAGGTCGCGGAGCGTTACCCCGACGGAGTGCTGCGCGCCCGTCTGACCGACCCCGACGGCACCCCCGTACCCGTCGGACGCGCCGCCCGGGACCTGCTCACCGCCCTCGACAGGGAAGCCCCGGCCGGCGCCCTCGAGGACGACCTCACCGGGTCCCTGCGCGAGGCCCTCGCCGACCGCCGGGCCCTGCTCCTGCTGGACGACGCCGCCGACGCCGGGCAGGTCGACGCCCTGCTGCCCGACACCCCGGACTGTCTGGTCGTCGCGGTCTCCGGCGGCCCGCTCACCGGCATCAGCGACGTACGCCCCTGCACCCTGGGGGGCCTCGACGCCAAGTCCGGGGTGGAACTGCTCGCCCGGCACACCGGCGCGGTGCGCATCACCGTCGATCCCCGGGCCGCCGAAGGACTGGCCGAGGAGTGCCAGGGGCAGCCGGCCGCGCTGATGCTGGCGGGCGGCTGGCTCGCGGCCCGCCCCAAGGCCGCCGTCTCCGACCTCGCCAAGCAGCTGCGCTCCGAGGAACCCGGCGGCACCGCCCTGAGCCGGGTCTTCCGCCTCGCCCACGCCGCCCTGCCCTCCACGGCCGCCCGGATGCTGCGCCTGCTCGCCCTCGCACCGGCCGGGCTGGTCGACCCGCAGACCGCCTCCGCGCTCGCCGGCTGCTCGGTCTCCAGTGCCCGCAAGGCCCTCGACGACTTCGTCGCCCTCGGCTTCCTGCACGCGGTGGACTCGCCGCTGCCGCAGTACGAGGTGCCCGCCTGTCTCCATCCCCACCTGCGGCTCCTCGCCCGGCACCACGAGCGCCCGGCCGAGCTCCAGCTGGCCCGCGCCCGCATGCTGGAGCGGACCGTGCGCCTGCTCCAGGCCTGCCGGGCGATCACCGAGACCGACAGCCCGCTGGCCCGCCAGAAACTCCTCGACATGCCGCGCGCCCTGCGCTTTCCCACCCCGCGGGCGGCCGCCGAGTGGCTGGACCTCACCCGGCCCGCCCTGCTGGCCGCGGCCCGGCTCGCCGTCGCCGACGGGGAGCTGGACACCCTGGCCCGGCGGCTGATGTCCCAGCTGGTGCGCGCCATGGCCGCCCACGTCGGCACCCGGGCCGCGGCCCCCGACCTGTACGAGATCCACGGCCTGGTCCTCGACGTCGCCGAACGCCGCGGTCTGCCCCGCGAGCGGGCCGCCGCCCTGCTGAACCTCGGCGACCTCGACGCCCGGGCCGGCCGCACCGCCGACGCCCTGGCGCGCTACCGGGCCGCGCTGGACGCCGGGCGCGAGGTCAACGACACCTACGCGACCGGCCGCGCGATGGAATCCGTAGGGGGCGCACACCAGGAGCTCGGTGACTTCGACCGGGCGGCGGACTGGTTCGGCCGGGCCCTGACCGAGCGGCTCGCCCGGGGCGAGCGCGCCGACGCCGCCCGGCTGTACGGGCGCATCGCCGCCGCCCACACCCACGCGGGCCGCTACGGGGAGGCCCTCAGGAACTGGCGCTCGGCGGTCGCCGGGCACCGCAAGAACGGCGATCTGGCCGCCCAGGCGCGGGCGCTGGGCGAACTGGCCCGCGTCCAGGAGTACGCGGGCGGGCCCGAGGAGTCGCTGCGCACCTGCCGGGAGGCGGTGGAGCTGGCGCGGCGCGCGGAGGACCCGCGGCTGCAGGCCGCCCTGCATCTCCGGGTCGCCGACGTCCTCGACCACCTCGGCGACCCCGCGTCGGCCGGGCTGCACCGGGGGGCCGCCGAGCGGATCCTCGGGGAGTCAAACCTTCAAAATGAACCCGACGCCTGCGAAATCCGTACCGCATCAGCTGAAGATTGATGCAATGGAAGGCTAGACAGCGGGAACGCCTTCATTAGACTGGCTCTGCCGCACGTTCTCCTGCGGTCTCTCCCGGTGTGCCCGTGCGTGCCCGGGTATGTCTAAGAAATACCCCCCATACCCTCTGAGCCAAGGACCGTGATCGACGTGAAGGTCGGCATTCCCCGCGAGGTCAAGAACAACGAGTTCCGGGTGGCCATCACCCCCGCCGGCGTGAACGAGCTGGTGCGCCACGGCCACCAGGTCGTCGTCGAGCGCGACGCCGGTGTCGGTTCCTCCATCACGAACGAGGAGTACGTCGCCGCCGGCGCGCAGATCCTGGACACCGCCGACGAGGTGTGGGCCGCCGCCGACCTGCTGCTGAAGGTCAAGGAGCCCATCGCCGAGGAGTACCACCGCCTCCGCAAGGACCAGACGCTCTTCACCTACCTGCACCTGGCCGCCTCCAAGGAGTGCACGGACGCCCTGCTGGAGTCCGGCACCACCGCCATCGCCTACGAGACGGTCGAGCTGCCCAGCCGCGCGCTGCCGCTGCTCGCCCCGATGTCCGAGGTCGCGGGCCGGCTGGCCCCGCAGGTCGGCGCCTACCACCTGATGCGCGCCAACGGCGGCCGCGGTGTGCTGCCCGGCGGTGTCCCCGGCGTGCTGGCCGGCCGGGCCGTCGTCATCGGCGGCGGCGTCTCCGGCTGGAACGCCGCGCAGATCGCCATCGGCATGGGCTTCCACGTGACCCTGCTCGACAAGGACATCAACAAGCTCCGCGAGGCCGACAAGATCTTCGGCACGAAGATCCAGACCGTCGTCTCCAACGCCTTCGAGCTGGAGAAGGCCTGCCTGGAGGCCGACCTCGTGATCGGCGCGGTGCTCATCCCCGGCGCCAAGGCCCCGAAGCTGGTCACCAACGAGCTCGTCTCCCGGATGAAGCCCGGAAGTGTCCTTGTCGACATCGCGATCGACCAGGGCGGCTGCTTCGAGGACTCCCGCCCGACGACCCACGCCGAGCCGGCCTTCCGGGTCCACAACTCGGTGTTCTACTGCGTCGCCAACATGCCCGGCGCGGTGCCCAACACCTCCACCTACGCGCTGACCAACGCGACGCTGCCGTACATCGTCGAACTGGCCAACCACGGCTGGGTCGACGCGCTGCGCCGCGACCCCGCGCTGGCCAAGGGCCTCAACACGCACGACGGCAAGGTCGTCTACCGCGAGGTCGCCGAGGCGCACGGCGTGGAGCACGTGGAGCTGTCCTCGCTGCTCGGCTGAGCCGCCGAACCACCCGCGGCGGCCGGTAAATCGGCTAAGTCACCCACCCGCAAAGGCGATACGTCAACACGGGTCGTCAACGCCGCGCGCCCGGCCGGACCTTGCCCGACAAGGTCCGGCCGGATGTGTGTATGGTCACTTCGCGATTCTCGGGCAACTCGCCTCGAACATAACCCTTCAACCGATTCGCACACCGGTGAAACCTGCCGTGCGACGGCCGTACGCCCTTGACAGCGGGATGTTTCATTGCCGACACATCGGGCCGGGTCCGGCGGATTGTGTTGCTGCGGACGCCCGACACGCCATAGAGTCGCCAACCGTCGGCATGGTGCCACGCTGACCTGTCTAGAAGTTTCCTGGTCACCAAGGAGGTAAGACGACTTGTGAATGAGTCGACATTTACTCCCGGGGGTGGTCAACCAGGAATGCCTGCACGGGACCAGGGGCCCGCGGGGTTCGCGGCTGTCGGCTCCGTCGCCGTGCGCACCTTCGCAGCCCACCAGAGTCAGCAGGCGACTCACACAGCACACCAGAAGATGGATGGCCATCACGTGAACGCCATGGCCGGCGACGGAAGTGGCGCGCCCCACAACCACTTCGCCGACTACGACGAACTGCCCGAGGGGCACTTCTACGACCCCGACGCGGAGTACGAGCCCGATCCCGAGTACGCGGCCACGCTCGCGCCCGACGCGGCCCGGCAGCGCCGGGAGCGCATCGGCCCGACCGGGCGTCCGCTGCCGTACTTCCCGATCCCGGGTCCGCTGACCGACCACGGACCCGCGAAGATCATCGCGATGTGCAACCAGAAGGGCGGCGTCGGCAAGACCACGTCGACCATCAACCTGGGTGCCGCGCTCGCGGAGTACGGACGCCGGGTCCTGCTCGTGGACTTCGACCCGCAGGGCGCGCTGTCGGTCGGACTCGGCGTCAACCCGATGGAACTCGACCTCACCGTCTACAACCTGCTCATGGAGCGGGGCATGGCGGCCGACGAGGTGCTGCTGAAGACGGCGGTCCCCAACATGGACCTGCTGCCCAGCAACATCGACCTGTCGGCGGCGGAGGTCCAGCTGGTCTCCGAGGTCGCCCGCGAGTCGACGCTGCAGCGCGCCCTGAAGCCGCTGCTGGACGACTACGACTTCATCGTCATCGACTGCCAGCCCTCGCTCGGCCTGCTCACGGTCAACGCCCTGACGGCCGCGCACAAGGTGATCGTGCCGCTGGAGTGCGAGTTCTTCGCGCTGCGCGGTGTGGCCCTGCTGACCGAGACCATCGAGAAGGTCCAGGAACGGCTCAACCCGGAGCTGGAGCTCGACGGGATCCTCGCCACGATGTACGACTCGCGCACGGTGCACAGCCGTGAGGTGCTCGCCCGGGTCGTCGAGGCGTTCGACGACCACGTCTACCACACGGTCATCGGGCGCACGGTCCGCTTCCCGGAGACCACGGTCGCCGGTGAGCCGATCACCACGTACGCCTCCAACTCCGTCGGTGCCGCCGCCTACCGCCAGCTCGCCAGGGAGGTGCTCGCCCGGTGTCACGCCGAGTGAGTCTGCCGGGGGCCGACGAACTCTTCCGTACGACAGGGGGGATGGGGCTGCAGTCGTCCACTCCCAGGCGCCAGGCCAACGGCGACGCCCGGGTGCCCGCTCCGGCGGGCGAGGGCGACGCGGCGGCAGCGGCCGCGGAGGACGCGCCGCTGTCGGTGCCCGCGCAGGGCAGTGACGGCGAGGGCGCCGAGCACGCCGCGGCGGACGCGGAGCAGGGCGAGGCCGGGGAGTCCCGCAGCCGGTCCGGCCGCAGGCCGGCGGCGCAGGAAGGTTCTGCCGCCGGTGCGGCGGGTGCCGCCGCGGCGGCCCCGCGCAAGCGCGGGCGGGCGGCCGCACGCCGTCCCAGCGGCCGTGAGCGGCACGACGAGAAGATCACCGTGTACGTCTCGGCCGAGGAGCTCATGGACCTGGAGCACGCCCGTCTCGTGCTCCGCGGGGAGCACGGCCTCGCGGTGGACCGCGGGCGCATCGTCCGCGAGGCGGTCGCCGTGGTCCTCGCCGACCTGGAGACCCGCGGGGACGCCAGCATCCTCGTACGACGTCTGCGCGGGCGGTAGCGGTAGCCTGCGGGGGCCATGACCTCGAACGCTTCCCCACCCCCCTCCGGCGGCCCGGCCGGACGCCGGCGTGCGCTGGGGAGGGGTCCGGGGGCGGCTCCCGCCGAGCCGGCTGCTCCGCCGGTGGAGGCTGCGTCCTCGCAGGCGGAGTACGACACTGCCGAGGAGGAACCGGCCACTCCCGAGGGCGGGTCCGCCGGGCCTGCGGTTTCCGCGGGTTCCGCGGGCGAGCCCGGGGAGGCGGGCGCGGGGCCGTCTGCCGCCGAGGCGCAGGCTGCCGCGGAGCCGGTGGGTGCGCCGGGCGGCGTGGAGCCCTCGGGCGCTCCCGAGCGGGCCGCCTCCGCGCCGGACCGCGAGCCGCAGGACGACGGCACCGGCTCCGGGGACGGGGTCTTCAAGGTCCGGCTCGCCAACTTCGAAGGGCCCTTCGACCTGCTGCTGCAGCTGATCTCCAAGCACAAGCTGGACGTCACCGAGGTCGCGCTGTCGAAGGTGACCGACGAGTTCATGGCGTACATCCGGGCGCTGGGACCGGACTGGGACCTGGACGAGACGACCGAGTTCCTGGTCGTCGCGGCCACCCTGCTCGATCTGAAGGCCGCCCGGCTGCTGCCCGCCGCCGAGGTGGAGGACGAGGCCGATCTCGCACTGCTGGAGGCCCGTGACCTGCTGTTCGCGCGGCTGCTGCAGTACCGCGCGTACAAGCGGATCGCCGACATCTTCAGCGGGCGGCTGGACGACGAGGCCCGGCGCCACCCCCGCACCGTCGGGCTCGAACCGCAGCACGCCGAGCTGCTGCCCGAGGTCGTCATCAGCATCGGCGCCGAGGGGTTCGCCAGGCTCGCCGTCAAGGCCATGCAGCCCAAGCCCAAGCCGCAGGTCTACGTCGACCACATCCACGCCCCACTGGTCAGCGTGCAGGAGCAGGCCGGGATCGTGGTGGCCCGGCTCCGGGAGCTCGGCGAGGCCAGCTTCCGGGCGCTGGTGGAGGACACGGACGACACCCTGACGGTCGTGGCGCGCTTCCTCGCCCTGCTGGAGCTGTACCGGGAGAAGGCCGTGGCGCTGGAGCAGGAGACCGCGCTCGGGGAGCTGCTCGTGCGCTGGACCGGCGGGGACGGGGACGAGGCACCGACCGTCACCGACGAGTTCGACCGGCCGCCCGAGCCGCCGAAGGAGGAGAAGAAGGCATGAGCCAGGAAGCCACCGAGGTCCCGGGCGGGCCGGCAGCTGTCGCCGGCCTCGACCTGAAGCCCGCACTGGAAGCCGTCCTCATGGTCGTCGACGAGCCCGCGACCGAGGAGCACCTCGCGAGGATCCTGGAGCGGCCGAAGCGCCAGATCGCGGACGCGCTGCGCGAGCTGGCCGACGAGTACACCGTCCAGAACCGCGGCTTCGAGCTGCGGTTCGTCGCGAACGGCTGGCGTTTCTACACGCGCGCCGCGTACGCCCCGGCCGTCGAGCGGTTCGTGCTGGACGGCCAGCAGGCCCGTCTCACCCAGGCCGCCCTGGAGACCCTGGCCGTCGTCGCCTACCGCCAGCCGGTCAGCCGCAGCCGGGTCTCGGCCGTGCGCGGGGTGAACTGCGACGGCGTCATGCGCACCCTCCTCCAGCGCGGTCTGGTGGAGGAGGCGGGCACGGAACCCGAAACAGGTGCGATCCTGTACGTGACGACGAACTACTTCCTGGAGCGGATGGGCCTGCGCGGTCTGGACGAGCTCCCGGAGCTCGCGCCCTTCCTCCCGGAGGCGGAGGCGATCGAGGCCGAGACCCAGGAGGGCGTACCGTCGTTCGACCCGGACGCGCCCGATGACGACGCGCCGGGCCGCCCGGTGAGCCCGGGGACCGACGACGAAGACGACCAGACGGAACTTTGATGCGAAGCAGCGGCAGCGGCAAGAGCGGCGGGCGCGGTAACCACCGCGGCGCCGGCAACGACAGGGACCAGAAGCAGGGGCAGGGCCGCCCCCGCAAGCCCCGCCCCGAGGAGCGCCGCTACGACGTGGGCCCCGGGGCGACGAAGGACGGCCCCAAGGCCGGGCGCGGCGGTGCCGCGCGCGGTGGCGCGAAGGGCGGACCCAAGCAGCCCCGCACGACCGGGCGCACCGCACCGGCCCGCCCGCGTGAGTACGAGACGCAGGTCGAGGAGCGCAACCGCGACCGGTACGCCGGGAAGAAGGAGGTCAAGCTCCCCAAGACCTTCCCCGGCGCCGAGCAGGAGGGCGAGCGGCTGCAGAAGGTCCTCGCCCGCGCGGGCTACGGCTCGCGGCGCGCCTGCGAGGAGCTGATCGAGCAGGCCCGCGTCGAGATCAACGGCGAGATCGTGCTGGAGCAGGGGCGGCGCGTCGACCCGGAGAAGGACGAGATCAAGGTCGACGGGCTGACCGTCGCCACCCAGAGCTACCAGTTCTTCGCGCTGAACAAGCCCGCCGGTGTCGTGTCGACGATGGAGGACCCGGAGGGCCGGCAGTGCCTCGGTGACTACGTCACCAACCGCGAGACCCGGCTCTTCCACGTCGGCCGCCTCGACACCGAGACCGAGGGCGTCATCCTGCTCACCAACCACGGTGAGCTGGCCCACCGCCTGACCCACCCGAAGTACGGCGTGAAGAAGACCTACCTCGCGCACATCGTCGGGCCCATCCCGCGCGACCTGGGCAAGCAGCTCAAGGACGGCATCCAGCTGGAGGACGGCTACGCCCGCGCGGACCACTTCCGGGTCGTCCAGCAGACCGGCAAGAACTACCTCGTCGAGGTCACGCTCCACGAGGGCCGCAAGCACATCGTCCGCCGCATGCTCGCGGAGGCCGGCTTCCCGGTCGACAAGCTGGTCCGCACCGCCTTCGGCCCCATCACCCTCGGCGACCAGAAGTCGGGCTGGCTGCGGCGCCTGTCCAACACCGAGGTCGGGATGCTGATGCAGGAAGTGGACCTGTAGAGCCGGCGGGCCCCTGAGGGCTTGTGCGTCACCCGCACCCCCTTTTATAGTCGCTCTGACTATTAAAGGGGGTGCGGGTCATGGACGGCTACGACAAGTACGCCTACGAACCCTTCGCCGTCACCGTCGACCTCGCCGTGTTCACCCTCCGCGAGAGCGCGCTGCACGTGCTGCTCGTCGAGCGGGGACAGGAGCCGTACGCCGGGCGCTGGGCGCTGCCCGGCGGGTTCGTGCAGCCCGACGAGTCCGCGGAGACGGCGGCGCGGCGCGAACTGGCCGAGGAGACCGGCCTGTCCGACGTCTCGGAGCTGCATCTGGAGCAGCTGCGGACCTACAGCGAGCCGGGCCGCGACCCCCGGATGCGGGTCGTGTCGGTCGCCTTCGCCGCGCTGCTGCCCCACGCGCCCGAGGCACACGGCGGCAGTGACGCCGCGCAGGCCCGCTGGGTGCCGTACGGCACGGCCGCGCCGCTCGCCTTCGACCACGACCGGATCCTGGCCGACGCCCACGAGCGCATCGGCGCCAAGCTCGAGTACACCGGCCTCGCCACCGCCTTCTGCCCGCCCGAGTTCACCCTCGGCGAGCTCCAGCAGGTCTACGAGGCCGTGTGGGGCACCGCGCTGGACCGGCCCAACTTCCGGCGCAAGGTCCTCGCCACGCCCGGCTTCGTCGAACCCGTCCCCGGTGCCGCACGGCTGACCGGCGGCCGGGGCAAACCCGCCGCGCTGTACCGCGCCGGAACCGCCGCCGCCCTCCACCCGCCGCTCCTGCGGCCGACCCGCGAAGGACGCCCCGCATGACCACCCTCGTCCGCAAGCAAGCCGCCACCGGAGCGCTCACGGGCCTGGCCCTGGGAGACGCGCTGGGGTTTCCGACGGAGTTCAGCGACGTGCCGTCGATCCTCGCCAAGTGCGGTCCCTGGCGGCAGATGGACCTGCCGACGCCGGCGATCGTCACCGACGACACGCAGATGACGCTGGCCCTCGGACGGGGCCTGCGCACGGCGATGGACCGGGGCGTCCTCGGGCCCGAGGCGACGGCCGAGGCCGTACGGCAGGAGTTCATCGCCTGGAACCGCTCCCCGGAGAACAACCGCGCCCCCGGCACCACCTGCCTGCGGGCCTGCGCCCTGCTGGAGGACACCGGCCGCCCCTGGCAGGACGCCAGCCAGATCCACTCCAAGGGCTGCGGTGCCAACATGCGCGTCGCGCCCCTGGGCCTGATCCCCGGGCTCAGCGACGAACAGCGCGCGGGCGCCGCCCAGTTGCAGGCCGCGCTGACCCACGGGCACCCGACGGCCCTGGCCGCCTCCGACCTCACCGCGCACGCCGTACGCCTGCTCGCGCGGGGCGCCGAGCCGACCGGGCTGGTCGGGCTGCTGCGGTCGTACGCCTACGAGAACCGCGCCCGCTACCACCACCGCTGGCTCGGCGATCTGTGGACCCGCAGCCAGGACCCCACCCCGGAGCACTTCATCGCGCGCGGCTGGGACGAGTGCCTGGAGATCCTCGGCCGCCTCCAGGACGCCGTACGCACCGTGTCGCCCGAGACCGACCCGTGCCTCGCCACGGGGGAGGGCTGGATCGCCGAGGAGGCTCTGGCGAGCGGCCTGCTGTGCTTCCTGTGGTTCGTCGACGAGCCGCTGACGGCCCTGCGCCGGGCCGCCTGCACCGCCGGCGACTCGGACTCGATCGCCTGCCTGACCGGGGCGTTCGCGGGGGCGTGGCTGGGCGCGGAAGCGTGGCCGGCGCAGTGGGCGGACCGGATCGAGTACCGAGGTGACCTGCTCGCCCTCGGTGCGCTCTGGGACGCTTGACGGATGATCGACGCCCTGGACATCGACCTCGCCCCCGTCGTCGCCGAGCAGCCCGACCCCCTGCTGTTCGCGACCGTATCCGGCGCCCACCTGTACGGCTTCCCCTCCCGCGACTCCGACGTGGACGTGCGCGGTGTGCACCTGCTGCCGGCCGCCGACCTGGTCGGGCTGCGGGAGCCGGAGGAGACGCGGTCGCGGATGTGGGACCGGGACGGCGTCGAGATGGACCTGGTGACGCACGATCTGCGCAAGTTCGTCCGGCTGATGCTGCGCCGCAACGGCTATGTGCTGGAGCAGCTGCTCTCGCCGCTCGTCGTGCACACCACCGACGCCCACCGGGAGCTGGCCGCGCTCACTCCGGGCGTCCTGACCAGTCATCACGCGCACCACTACCGGGGGTTCGCGGTGACGCAGTGGCGGCTGTTCGAGAAGACGGGCGAACTCAAGCCCCTGCTCTACACCTTCCGGGTCCTGCTCACCGGCATCCATCTCATGCGCAGCGGCGATGTGCAGGCCCATCTGCCCACGCTGCTGGAGAACGTCGACGCGGCCCCGGCCTACCTGCCGGACCTCGTCGCCGCGAAGGCCGAGCGGGAACACGGGACCGCCGACGTCCGCCACGCGCGCGTACAGGCCGACATCGAGCGGCTGCACGACGTGCTGGACGAGGCGCAGGCCGGCTCAGTGCTGCCCGACGCGCCGAGCGGGTACGACGCCCTGCACGCCTTCGTCGTGCGGACCCGCCTGGAGCGCTGAGGCGCGCCGCACGCGGATCAGGAAGTCCTCCACGCGGCGCCGGTCCGGTTCCCGCGGGAGGGGGCTGCGGTGCGCGGCCTCCGCCGCCTCCGCCGCCAGACCGCTCATCCAGGATTCGACCCGCGGCCAGGGGACCGCGCCGCGCTTCACCGCCAGCAGCGGCTCGCGGTGCTCGCCGACGTCGATCGTGAGCGTGCCGGTGCGCAGCAGGTCGCGGGCGCTGAGCAGCAGGCGCAGCAGGTGCATGGCGTGCTTCCAGCGCGGCGAGCCGTGGGTGCGGACATCGGCCTCCAGTTTGCGGCGCTGGCCGTGCGCGTACCGGGTGAAGGTCTCGTGGGCCCGCCGGGACAGGAACGCCTCCCGCAGGGCGAGCAGCTCGCGGCCCGTGGCGTCGGCGTGCTCGACGAGCGGGGAGTGCAGGCACTCCAGGATGTTCGGGTTGGCGCGCAGGGCCAGCTCGCAGAAGCGTTCCAGCTCCCAGCTGAACTGCTCCTCACCGGGCCCCTCGACGTGCGTCGGCGGCTTGTCGAAGCGCCAGAACAGGGGCGTGGGGGCCAGGAACACGCCGCGCCGGTCGGTGTCGCTGCCCTCGGTGGCCAGGCCGAAGGCGCGCGAACCCATCACACAGGCGTAGATCGTGTGCTCGCGTACCAGGGTCTCGGGCTGCATGCCGGGAGGGTACGCGGGACGATCACGTGAGGCGGATCGAATTTCCCTCCACCGCGATCTGCTCGGCGGGCAGCGCCCGGGTCGCGGGGCCGTTGACGACCGAGCCGTCGGCGATCCGGAACCGGCTGCCGTGGCAGGGGCAGTTGATCATGCCGTCGGAGACGGAGCCCACCGTGCAGCGCTGGTGCGTGCAGATCGCCGAGAAGGCCTTGAACTCGCCCTGCTCGGGCTGGGTCACCACGACCCTCTGCTCCTTGAAGATCTTGCCGCCGCCGACCGGGATCTCGTCGGTGGCGCCCAGCTCGGGGTTCCCCTGGGCGGCCGTCTCGTCCTGGCCGGAGGAGCCGTCGCCGTCACCGCCGCAGCCGGCGACGAGTGCCGCCGCGCCCGCCGCGCCCGTCGCGAGGAGCACCGTGCGGCGCGTGGTCTCGTGGGTCATGTCGTCACTCCGAAGGCACCGAAGGGGATGAACCGGGAATATGCGTCCTGCCGCACTGAAAATACCCAAGGGCCGCCGGTTCCGGCGTCTCACCGGGCGGGCGCCGCGCACCCCGTCCGCGCGGGCTGACTAGGCTGGACGGACGTAGAGCGACACGCACGTGAGCAAGGAGCATCGCCGTGGCGGTACGAGCGGTCCGGGGCGCCGTCCAACTCGAGCGGGACGAGGCCGGGCACATGGACGAGCAGGTCGGGGCCCTGCTCACGGCCATCCTGGAGCGCAACGACCTCACCGCCGACGACCTGATCAGCATCTGGTTCACGGCCACGCCCGACCTGCACAGCGACTTCCCGGCGGCCGCCGCCCGAAAGCTGGGCATCGTCGACGTCCCGCTGATCTGCGCCCAGGAACTGGACGTCGAGGGCGCGATGCCGCGCGTCGTCCGGGTCCTCGCGCACATCGAGTCCGACAGGCCCCGCGCGGACATCGCACACGTCTACCTCGGCGCCGCGGGCGCCCTGCGCAAGGACATCGCCCAGTGAGAAGCGCACTCGTCATCGGCACCGGCCTCATCGGCACGTCCGCCGCCCTCGCCCTGACCCGGCGCGGCGTCACCGTGCACCTCGCCGACCACGACCCCGAGCAGGCCCGCACCGCGGCCGCGCTCGGCGCCGGCACCGACGAGGCCCCGGACGGGCCCGTCGACCTCGCGATCGTCGCCGCCCCGCCGGCCCACGTGGCCGACGTGCTCGCCGACGCCATGCGCCGCGGCGCGGCGCGCGGCTACCTCGACGTCGCCAGCGTCAAGGGTGGGCCCCGCCGCGAGCTCCAGGCGCGCGGCCTCGACCTGACGGCGTACCTCGGCACGCATCCCATGTCGGGCCGTGAGAAGTCCGGTCCGCTGGCCGCGACCGCGGACCTCTTCGAGGGCCGCCCCTGGGTGCTCACCCCGACCCGGGACACCGACACCGAGGTGCTCAACCTCGCCCTGGAACTGGTCTCGCACTGCCGTGCCGTCCCGGTGGTGATGGACGCCGACGCCCACGACCGGGCCGTCGCCCTCGTCTCCCACATGCCGCACCTGGTCTCCAGCATGGTCGCCGCGCGGCTGGAGCACGCAGAGGAGTCCGCCGTACGGCTGTGCGGGCAGGGCATCCGGGACGTGACACGGATCGCCGCGTCCGACCCCGGGATGTGGATCGACATCCTCTCCGCGAACCCGGGGCCGGTCGCCGACCTGCTCACGGACGTCGCCGCCGACCTGGAGGAGACCGTGCGGGCCCTGCGCGCCCTGCAGTCCTCCGACGACCACAAGCGCCGCGAGGGGGCCGACGGCATCGAGGACGTCCTGCGGCGCGGCAACGCCGGGCAGGTCCGCGTGCCCGGCAAGCACGGGTCCGCGCCCCGCGCCTACGAGGTCGTGGCCGTGCTCATCGACGACCAGCCGGGGCAGCTGGCCCGGATCTTCGCGGACGCGGGCATGGCCGGCGTCAACATCGAGGACGTGCGGATCGAGCACGCGACGGGGCAGCAGGCCGGTCTCGTGCAGCTGATGGTCGAGCCGAAGGCCGCACCGGTGCTGACGGCCGCGCTGCGGGAGCGGGGCTGGGCCATCCGGCAGTAGCGGCCGTGTGACGCCGGGCTCCCCGGGCCTGGGCCGGACGAGTGACCCGCACCCAGTAACCTTGTGCGGGGCAGTCGCGCCCCCACCCCGCCGGCCCGGTTTCAGGAAGGTCCCCACTGTGGAAAGCGCCACGCCAGTGATTGTCGCCATCGACGGCCCGTCCGGCACGGGCAAGTCGAGCACCTCGAAGGCCGTGGCGGCGCAGCTCGGGCTGAGCTACCTGGACACCGGCGCCCAGTACCGGGCGATCACCTGGTGGATGGTGACCAACGGCATCGACGTCGACGACGTGTCGTCCGTCGCCGCCGCTGCGGGCAAGCCCGAGATCGTCTCCGGCACCGACCCGCAGGGCCCGACCATCACCGTCGACGGCGTCGACGTGGCCGGCCCGATCCGCACCCAGGAGGTCACCTCCAAGGTCAGCGCGGTCAGCGCGGTGCCCGAGGTGCGGGCCAGGATCACCGAGCTGCAGCGCTCGATCGCCGCGTCCGCGGAGCAGGGCATCGTGGTCGAGGGCCGCGACATCGGCACGACCGTGCTGCCCGACGCCGACCTGAAGATCTTCCTCACCGCCTCCCCGGAGGCGCGCGCCGCCCGGCGCAGCGGTGAGCTGAAGGGCGCCGACGTGCACTCCACCCGCGAGGCCCTGATCAAGCGGGACGCCGCCGACTCCAGCCGCAAGACCTCCCCGCTCGCCAAGGCGGACGACGCCGTCGAGGTGGACACCACCGAACTCACGCTGGCCCAGGTCATCGAGTGCGTCGTCACCCTCGTCGAGGAGAAGCGGGCCGGGAAGTGACCGAGCTGCCGTCGGCGCGGGGCGCCGAGGTCGGGCGGCGCATCGGCGTCGGCCTGATGTACGGGCTGTGGAGGCCGCGCGTGCTCGGCGCCTGGCGGGTGCCCACGCACGGCCCGGTGATCCTCGCGGTCAACCACGCGCACAACATCGACGGCCCGATGGTCATGGGCGTGGCGCCCCGGCCGACGCACTTCCTGATCAAGAAGGAGGCGTTCGTCGGCCCGCTGGACCCGTTCCTCACCGGAATCGGCCAGCTGAAGGTGGACCGCGCCACCACCGACCGCACCGCGATCACCCGGGCGCTCGGCGTCCTGGAGAACGGCGGCGTGCTGGGCATCTTCCCGGAGGGCAGCCGGGGCGAGGGCGACTTCGCCTCGCTGCGCGCCGGGCTGGCGTACTTCGCGGTGCGCAGCGGCGCCCCGATCGTCCCGGTCGCGGTGCTGGGAAGTTCCGAGCGGCGCGGACGGTTGATAAAAGGGCTGCCTCCGCTGCGCTCGCGCGTCGACGTCGTCTTCGGCGAGCCGTTCGAGGCGGGCGACGGCAGCGGGCGCCGTACGCGCAAGGCGCTGGACGAGGCGACCGGGCGCATACAGAAGCAGCTCGCAGCCCACCTGGAAAACGCCCGGCGCCTGACCAGGCGCTAGGCGACACTGAGTAGTGGACCGGCCCGCGGGACAGCGGGCAGTCCACCGACCACCACGATGAACGACGAGGTACGCACTTCATGAACGACCACATCCAGCCCGACGGCTCGGACGCGCACGAGGGCGCGCACGAGCACGACCACGGGGCGCTCGGCGACGCCGAGTTCGCGGAGTTCATGGAGCTCGCCGCGGAGGAGGGCTTCGACCTCGAGGACATCGAGGGCGCGATCGAGGCGGCGGGCCACGGTCCGCTGCCGGTGCTCGCCGTCGTCGGCCGCCCCAACGTCGGCAAGTCGACCCTCGTGAACCGCATCATCGGGCGCCGCGAGGCCGTCGTCGAGGACAAGCCCGGCGTCACCCGCGACCGTGTGACCTACGAGGCCGAGTGGGCGGGCCGCCGCTTCAAGGTCGTCGACACCGGCGGCTGGGAGCAGGACGTCCTCGGCATCGACGCCTCCGTGGCCGCGCAGGCCGAGTACGCCATCGAGGCCGCCGACGCGGTCGTCTTCGTCGTCGACGCCAAGGTCGGCGCCACCGACACCGACGAGGCCGTCGTGCGGCTGCTGCGCAAGGCCGGCAAGCCGGTCGTGCTGTGCGCCAACAAGGTGGACGGCCCGAGCGGCGAGGCCGACGCGTCCTACCTGTGGTCGCTGGGCCTGGGGGAGCCCTACCCGGTCTCCGCGCTGCACGGCCGCGGCACCGGCGACATGCTCGACCAGGTCCTGGAGGTGCTGCCGGAGGCGCCGCGGGAGACCTTCGGCGGGGGCGGCATCGGCGGCCCGCGCCGCATCGCCCTGATCGGCCGCCCGAACGTCGGCAAGTCCTCCCTGCTGAACAAGGTGGCGGGCGAGGAGCGCGTCGTCGTCAACGAGCTGGCGGGCACCACCCGCGACCCGGTCGACGAGCTGATCGAACTCGGCGGCGTCACCTGGAAGTTCGTCGACACCGCCGGTATCCGCAAGCGCGTCCACCTCCAGCAGGGCGCCGACTACTACGCCTCACTGCGCACCGCCGCCGCCGTCGAGAAGGCGGAGGTCGCGGTCATCCTGATCGACGCCTCCGAGTCCATCTCGGTCCAGGACCAGCGGATCGTCACCATGGCCGTGGAGGCGGGCCGCGCGATCGTCCTCGCCTTCAACAAGTGGGACACCCTCGACGAGGAGCGCCGCTACTACCTGGAGCGGGAGATCGAGACCGAGCTCGGCCAGGTCGCCTGGGCGCCGCGGGTGAACGTCTCGGCACGCACCGGCCGGCACATGGAGAAGCTCGTCCCGGCGATCGAGACGGCCCTGGCGGGCTGGGAGACCCGGGTCCCGACGGGCCGGCTGAACGCCTTCCTCGGCGAGCTGGTCGCCGCCCACCCGCACCCGGTCCGGGGCGGCAAGCAGCCGCGCATCCTGTTCGGCACGCAGGCGGGCACCAAGCCGCCGCGGTTCGTGCTGTTCGCCTCCGGCTTCATCGAGGCGGGCTACCGGCGCTTCATCGAGCGCCGGCTGCGCGAGGAGTTCGGCTTCGAGGGGACGCCGATCCACATCTCGGTGCGGGTCCGCGAGAAGCGCGGCAGGAAGAAGTAGCCCGTCACACACGGAAGGGGCGGCCCCGCCGAGGGCCGCCCCTTCCGTGCTGTCCGGAGCCCGCTCAGCCGTCGCCGCGCCGCCCCGGCGGCAGGGCGGCCGGCACGTGGTGCATCTGCGGGGTCTGCGAGCCGATGGTCCCGACGCGCTGCCACTGCGGCTGCTGCCCGGCGGCGTGACGGGCGCTCTGGGCCCCCGCGCTGTACGCGCTGTAGGAGCCGTTGTACGCACTGCCGTACGAGCCCGAACCGTGCGGGATGTTCCCGAAGGCGGTGAAGCCCAGTTTCTCCTCGCCGCTGCGGTCACCGGGCAGTGCGCGGAAGGACTTGACGTACTCGGCGTAGAGCGCGTCGTAGATCGGCGTGGCCGATGGGCCGCCCTGGACGTCCTGAGCCGACCGCGCGGAGGGGATCGACGAGAAGGACTGGCGGCGGGGAACCTCGTATGCGTGCACGTATGTCCAAACGACCCCGCGGGTCAAGGGATGCGGCCCGGATTACGGCTTTCGCAGGGGTACGGCCCGCGCGGATGACGCGCCGGTCAGGTGCCGGCCAGCGGCAGTGCCGCGCCGACCAGCTTCCCGTTCGCCGCCGCCTTGTCCAGGGCGTCCCGCAGCAGGTCCTCGCGCGGCTGGCGGCCGATCGAGCCGACCGGCGCGGCGAACATCAGCACCTGCTGGTACTTGTTGGCGGCCGCGCGCCAGCCCTCGGTCACCTGCAGCGGCTGGTGGGCCTGCCACCAGGCCACCGGCTGCCCGCCGTTGCTGCCCGGCTGGAGCACCGCGTGCAGCTGGCCCACGGCGAGCAGCACCGACCAGCCGTGCAGCACCGGCGGTACGGCGGACAGCTCCGTCAGCGGCATGAACCCCTGCTCGATCAGCAGCGGCAGGAAGTCGTCGCCGGCGCCGAGCGCGCCCGGCCGGGCGATGGGCGCGGTCGGCTCCACCACCAGCGCCGGGTGCAACTCCCCGCCGAGCAGCACCAGTCCGCTGGTCACGCCGAGCACCGCCTGCTCGGGTACGACCTTGTCGGGCTCCAGGTCGACGGTGTCGCCGGTGATGGACTTCACGGCGCCCCGGAGCTGCTCCTCGGTGACCTGGACGACCTGCGACGGCAGACAGCCGGCGTGGGCGAAGGCGAGGACGGCGGTCTCGTCCCCGATGAACAGGACGGTGCTGGTGCGCTCCTGCTCGGAGTCGCCCGGAGTGCGACAGGACGTGCAGTCGTAACTGCCCGGGGCCGTCTCTCCGGCGAGCAGGCGGTCGGCTTCTTCGTCGCCGATCTCGGCGCGTACCTCGTCGCTGACGTCGAGCATGCGCGGCACGGGTGGCTCCCTCGGGGATGCGGTGCGTGGCGAAGCCGGGTGGCTCCCGGCCCGTGGTCCGGGTGGGCCCCGGCTCATGAAGAAGACAACGGGCGATCTGTGGCGGGAGTCACGCCCCGGAGCGAACGGAATCGAACCATCCTGCGCACAGGGTCACGTTCCGCGCGGAATGCCGCACTCACCGTCAACTGCCGCCTTTGCCAAGGGGGTTGGATTGGTGAGGTGGGTCACACCCGGCGGGGGTGGCTGGTCGACAAATCATGAAATCCGCGAATGAAGTGGGTGTCCGGAAATCGCCGTTACCCGAGGTATTGGTGAACTGGCCTGCCCTGACGGGCCCTTGGTTGATGCCGGCCCGTCACCTTCCTTACATTCCTCCGCCGTGTGCATCGAGCACCGCTCGGGTACGTCCGCCGGCCGCACGGCTCCTCCGGGACCGGGCGCGGCACCACCGCCGGCGGACGGGGCGGACGCCGTCGCCGCACCCCATGGTGCGGGACGCGGCGTCCCGTCAGGGGGATCCCGAGTGCGTCGAGAGGGAACCAGATGTCCGAATGTGCCCATAGCGCTCGCGACAACGCCCGGAAGAACCCGGTCCGTACGACGGCGGTCCTCGCCGGGGCGGCACTGCTCGCGCCCCTGGGACTGCTGATCCCGGCCGGGGACGCCGCGGCGGCCGACAGCGGAGTGTGGGACCGCATCGCCCAGTGCGAGAGCGGCGGAAACTGGCACATCAACACCGGCAACGGCTACTACGGCGGACTGCAGTTCGCCGCCTCCACCTGGCGCGCCTACGGCGGCACGGCCTACGCGGCCACCGCCGACCGGGCGAGCAAATCCCAGCAGATCGCCGTCGCGACCAAGGTCCAGCAGTCCCAGGGATGGGGCGCCTGGCCCGTCTGCTCGGCACGCGCCGGGGCGAGCGGCAGCGCACCCGCCGCCGACCCGGTCACCTCCCCCCGGTCCGCCCCGGCCAAGCCCTCGAAGGCCCCGGCCCCGGCCAAGTCCTCCAAGGCGCCGGCGCGTTCCGCGGACCACACCGACCGCGACTCCTCCCGCGGCGCCTACACGGTCCGCGCGGGCGACACGCTGAGCGGCATCGCCACCCGGCACGGAACCACCTGGCAGCGCCTGCACGCCGCCAACAGGGCCGCCATCGGCGGTGATCCCGACCTGATCATGCCCGGTCTGCGCCTCGTGCTCTGAGCCGCCGCCGGCCCTCGCCGGGTCGCGTGCCCCGTCCGGTCGTCCGACCGGGCGGGGCCTCGGCGCCGGGGGCGTCAGCGCGCGAGCTCGCCCGACTCCCCGGCGAAGACCACGGCCCCGCGGCGCAGTTCGTAGACGAGCGCGGGCCGCTCGCGCAGGGCGGGCGGCAGACGCTGCTCGGCGACCACCACGCACGCGTCGAGCCCGCCCAGCAGCTCGTACGTCCGGGCCGCGACCGGCGGCGACATGCCCTGAGCGGGCTCGTCGACGAGGACCACGCGCGCGCGTGCCAGCAGCGCCCGGGACAGCGCGAGCATCCGCTGCTCCCCGCCGGAGAGGGTGCCGGCGCGGCGCTCCAGCAGGGGACGCAGATGCGGATAGGCGTCGAGGGCCGGCCCGTGGTCCCCGGCGGCGAGGTCGAGGTTCTCGCGCACGGTGAGCGAGCCGAACACCGCCTGCCGCTCGGGAACCAGGCACAGTCCGCGCCGGGCCCGCTCGTACGCCGGGACCCGGGTCACGTCGGCCCCGTCCCACACCACCGCGCCGGCCGACAGGGGCACGGTCCCGGCCAGGGCGCGCAGGGCGGTCGTGCGGCCGGAGCCGTTGCGGCCCAGCAGCACGGTCAGGCCCGGGCCCGCCGCGGCGAGGGTGACGCCGTGCAACGCCTCCAGGGGGCCGTAGCGCACGCGCGCGTGGCGCAGGGAGACGGTGGTCATCGGCCGGCCTCCGGACCCGGGGCGTCCAGGACGCGCCCGGGCGGGCCCGAGGCGACGATCCGGCCCGCGGCCATCACGTGCGCGACATCCGCGAGCCCCGCGACCAGGTCCAGGTCGTGCTCGACGACCAGCAGCGCCGTGCCGTCGGCGGCCAGCGCCTCCAGGACGCGGGCCAGGGCGGCCACCTCGGCGGTGTCCAGCCCGGCCGCCGGCTCATCGAGCAGCAGGACGCGGGGGCCGCCCGCGAGGACCCGGGCGAGTTCGACGCGGCGCAGCGTCCCGGTCGGCAGCCCGGCGGCGGGCAGCGCGCGTACCGGGCCGTCCAGCCCGAGCAGCCTGAGTGTCCGCTCCACGGCACCGGGATCGGCCACCCGGCCCTGCTCGGCCCCGACCCGGACGTTCTCGGCCACGGTCAGCGAGGGGAAGACGGCCAGTTGCTGGAAGGTCCGTGCCACCCCGAGCCGGGTGCGGGCGTGGGCGGGCAGTGACGTGATGTCCCGCCCGTCGAGCCGCACGGCCCCGCGCACGGGCCGCAGGGTCCCGGCCAGACAGTGGAACAGGGTGCTCTTGCCGGCGCCGTTGGGCCCCACCACGGCGGTGATCCGCCCGGGGGAGAGGTCGAGATCGACGCCGTCGAGCGCGGTGAAGCCGCCGTAGCGGGCGCGCAGGTGACGGGCGGTGAGGACGGGAGAGGAGATGGGGGGAGGCGGGCGGGTGCCTGTGCGGCGCGGGCCGGCGGGGGCTTCACGGGGCGCCGTCCCGTGCCCTGCGGCGCGGTCCGAGCCGAAGCGCCGCCCGCCTCTGCCGGGCCCTGCCGGGCCGCCGCCTTCGGGTCGGGTGCCGTGCCCGGCCCCCGTACGCCCGCCCCCGCCGTATCTGCCCCCCGCCTGTCCGGCCCTCTCACGCCCCGCGGCCTCCGCCTGTCCGGCCCTCTCACGCCCCGCGGCCCCCGCTTGTCCGGCCCCCATACGCCCCGCGCCCCCCGCCACCCCCGTCGCTCCCACCGGCACCGGTGCCGGCCGGGGCTCGGGCGGCTCCGGCGGCCGCAGCAGCGCGCGTGCCCGGATCCCCGCCGGGGTCAGGGCCGGGCCGCCGGGCGGGCGCAGGCGTCGCGCCGCCGAGCGCAGGGCCTCGTACGGGCCGCCGGGGAAGCGGCCCACGAGGATCGCGAGGACGCCGATGAGCGCCGCCGCGACGCCCCCGCGCGCGCCCGCGTCCAGGCCGACCAGGAGGGCCGCGGCGACGAGGGCGCCGAGGGCGCTGTCGGCGCCCAGCACCACCACCGCGGCGAACCAGAGCAGACCGCGCACCGGGTCGTACGCGGCGGCGTCGAAGGCCCGCAGGCCCATGCCGAGCAGCCCGCCGCCCAGCGCGGCGAGTGCCGCGCCCGCCACGAAGGCCAGCAGCTTCAGGGACGGCACGCGCACGCCCGCCGCCTGCGCGCCCCGCTCGTGATCGCGCATGGCCGCCAGGGCACGACCCGTCCGCCCCCGGCGCAGCGCGTGCGTCGCGAGCAGCGCGGCCGCCAGCAGCAGCAGCTCCAGGACGTAGAACGCCCGGTCCCCGTCGAAGCCCGCCGGGCGGCCCAGCGTCAGGCCCGCCGTGGCGTACGGTTGGTCGAAGACGAAGCGGCTCACCCCCACGCCCACCGCGAACGTCGCCAGCGCCAGCGCCAGCCCCCGGCGGCCGATCGCCGGCCAGCCCGTGAGCAGGCCGAGCGGCGCCACCAGGGCCACCGCCACCGCGAGGGCCGCCAGCTCCGGCAGGCGCGGCAGCCCCGGGAAGCGGCCGGCCGCGAGCAGCGCCGTGAACAAGGCGCCCAGCCCCGCGTAGGCCGCCTGCCCCAGCGAGATCTGGCCGCCGCGTCCGGTCACCACCACCAGCGACAGCAGGATCACGGCCAGCGCCGGCACCTGGACCGCGGTGTGCAGGTCCCGGCCGGCCAGGCCCAGCGGGAGCAGCAACAGCACACCCGCCACGATCCACGCGCCGGGCGGCGTCGCCACCCGGGCCGTCGCCGTGCGCGGCAGCGCGTCCCGCTCCCCGACGCCCGGCAGCACCAGCGCCGCGACCAGCAGCGCCACGACGAACAGATTCGTCGCGGCCGCCTGCAGCAGCGGCTCGCCCCAGCCCGAGGGGTGCAGCCGCGTCAGCTGGCTCTGCGCCACCCCGATGCCCAGCGCCACGACCACGGCGACCGTCAGGCTCCGCATCCGCGCGGCCACCGCGACCGCCACGACCTCCATCACCAGCAGCGGCAGCCCGTACGGGTCGAGCCGCACGTACGGCGCGAGCAGTACGCCCGTCAGACCCGCCGTGAACGACCCGAACGCCCAGCCCGCCGCGGCGACCCGGTCCGCGTCGATGCCGCCCAGCACGGCGAGTTGCCGGTCGTCGACCACGGCCCGCAGCTCCCGCCCGAACCGCGTCCGGCGCACCACCGCCGCGACCCCGGCCGCCAGCACCAGCACCACCGCGAGCTGCCCCCACGGCTCGTCCGGCACCAGCTCCGGCGCGTCGTCCCGCGCCCCCTGCCCCCACAGCAGCGCCGCCGCGCCCACCAGCAGCACGAACACCCCGATGGACGCCACCAGCGTCTGCGCCGGGCCCAGTCCGAGGACCGACAGCGGCCGGAACACGAACCGCTCCAGCACCACGCCCAGCCCCGGCGCCAGCACCAGCAGCGTCACCGCGGCCCCGAGCCACAGCGGCCAGCCCCACACGACCACGCACTGCCGCAGCGCGTACGCGCACACCATGGCGATCGCGCCGTGCGCGAAGTTCAGCACCCCCGTCGCCCGGTAGGTCACGATCAGGCCGATCCCGGTCAGCGCCGCCGCACTGCCGACGGAGAGACCGGCCAGGGTGAGGTCGTACGTCAGCGAGGACATCAGCCGGATTCTTCGGTCTCTTCGGCTTCTTCGCCTTCTTCGTCCGGCTCGCAGATCGGGCAGGGGCGCAGCTCACCGCTCGCCGCCGTTGTGGAGTCCACCGGGACCGCCTCCGCCTTCCCGGCCACCAGCGGGCAGTCCGCGCGGTGCCACAGCGTGCCGCCCGGCACCATCAGCAGCTCGCCGCTGACCGCGAGCGGCCCGAGCGCGGCCTGCTCCGGCTCGTCCGCGCCGGCCGGCCCGGCCGCCACCAGCAGGCCGTACAGCTCCTCCACGCGCGCGGCGGCCACCGCACCGCGGCCGTGGGCCAGCAGCACCGCCCCGGCGACGATCAGCGCGGCGCCGGGGACGGTGCAGGAGGCGAGGTAGGGGAGCTGCCGTTCGGCGTAACGCTCGCCTGAGACGCCGTACCAGCCGACGACGCACAGCACCGCGCCCGCGGCCAGCGCGGCCCAGCCCGCCCAGAGAACGGGATGCACGGTCCGCAGTCGGCTTGTCCGCATCGCTGGCTCCCACACGTCGGTCGTCGCTGTGCACGTGCCTGGCTGCCTGTTCAAGTCCGCCGATCGCTTGCACTATGCCCTGTGGAAGCTGACCCTGAAAGCACCGGGCGCCCACGACCCGGACCGACACTCGGTGGTGAGCCAGATGGTTCTCGGCAGCGACCTCAGGCGGGGGAACCGGGCGGGGGACCGGCGGGCGGCGGGACGGGGCACGGCCGTCGCGGCCGCCCTGATCCTGGTCGTCGCCCCGGTCCTCGCGGCCTGCGGCGACGACGACGGCGGAGGCAGCGAGAGCACCCCGCCCACCCCGACCGCCGACCGGACCACGAGCGCGCCGGCCACCGCGCCGGCGGACCGGGCCGCGGCGGAGCAGGAGATCAAGGAGAACTGGCAGAAGTTCTTCGACCCCGCTACCTCGACGCAGGACAAGCAGGCCCTGCTGGAGAACGGCGACCAGATGGGCCCGGTGCTGGAGGCCTTCAGCGGCGACGCCCGCGGCGGTCAGGTCCAGGCGCAGGTCACCAAGGTCCAGTTCACCTCGGCGACCGAGGCGGACGTGACGTACACGCTCACCCTGAAGGGCGCCACCGCCCTGCCCGACGCCTCCGGCACGGCCGTCGAGCAGGACGGCACCTGGAAGGTGTCCGTCAAGACGCTGTGCGCGCTGGTGCAGATGAGCGGCGATGCGTCGCAGGTCCCGGGGTGCTGAAGCCGTCGCCGCGGTGCTGCTGCTCGCCCTGAGCGCGGCCTGCGGCAGCCGGCTTCCGGAGAGCGACTTCGCGCGCGACGACCGCGCCTCCGCGCCGCCGTCCGGCTCCGCGCCCCTGCGGGTCGGCATCATCGCCAGCGCCACCAGCCCCGTCGGCGGCAACGCCTTCACCGGTCCGCGCGACGGCGCCCGGGCCTGGTTCGACCGGCTCAACGCGCGCGGCGGCGTCGACGGCCGCCGGGTCGAGGTGCGCACCTGCGACGACGGCGGCAGCGGCGTCGGCAACAGCGAGTGCGTGCGCAAGCTGGTCGAGGAGGACGAGGTCGTCGCCCTGGTCGCCACCACCGTCCTGGACTACGCCGGTGCCGCGCGCGTCTCGCAGGCGGGCGTGCCCGACATCGGCGGCCAGCCCATCGGCGCCGCCTACGACACCTACCCGCACCTGTACGGCATCCACGGCAGCTCCGCGCCCCGCGACGGCACCACGGGCTGGGACGGCAAGCTGTACGGCGGCACGGAGGTCTACCGGTACTTCAAGCGCGAGCACGGCGCCCGCACCGCCGCCGTCGTCTCCTACAACCAGTCCGCCTCCGCCGCCTACGCCCGGCTCGTCGAGCGCGGTCTGCGCGCCGAGGGCTACAAGGTCGTCTCCGAGCAGGTCGACTTCGCCCTGCCCAACTTCCGCGCCGCCGCGGCCGACCTGAAGGAACAGGGCGCCGACCTGGTGTTCGACGCCATCGACGGGCACGGCAACGCCCGCCTGTGCCGGGCCATGGACGAGGTCGGCGCCCGCGTCACCGCCAAGGTGACCAACGTGCAGAACTGGACGTCCGAGATCCCCGGCGCCTACGAGGACGCCCCGCGCTGCCGCAACGCCCTGTGGGCCACCGGCACCAGCCGCAACTTCGACGACACCGGCGACCCGGCCGTACGCGAGTTCCGGGAGGCGACGAAGGACCTCGGGACGCACTCCCAGTGGCAGCTCGAAGGCTGGGCCGCCGCCCGGTGGTTCACGGACGCCGCCCGGTCCTGCGCGCGCACCGGCATCACACGCGCCTGCGTCGACGCCTGGATGGACCGCAGCCGGGACTACACCGCCGGCGGACTGCTGCTCCCCGTCGGCTTCGCCCGCCTGCCCGAACCGCCGAAGACCAGCCGGAACTGCCTCTCGGTGGCCCGCTGGCAGGACGGCAGGGGCTGGGTCGGCCAGGGGGACATGCACCGCACCTGCTTCACCGTCCCCCAACTGGCCTACACCCCTTGAGGACAGCAGCTGTCCGCGAGGGCTGGCAGACTCGCGGCCATGTTGGAGACCTCGGCCCGCCTGCTGCGTCTGCTGTCCCTGCTCCAGGCCCACCGCGAGTGGTCCGGCGCCGACCTGGCCGGCCGGCTCGGCGTCAGCGCCCGCACCCTGCGCCGGGACGTCGACCGGCTGCGCGAGCTCGGCTACCCGGTCAACGCCAGCCCCGGCACCGGCGGCGGCTACCAGCTGGGTGCCGGTGCCCGGCTCCCGCCGCTGCTCCTGGACGACGACGAGGCCGTCGCCGTGGCGGTCGGGCTGCGCACCGCCGCCGGGCAGGGCATCGAGGGCATCGGCGAGACCTCCGTACGCGCCCTCGCCAAGCTCGAACAGGTGCTGCCGGACCGGCTGCGCCGCCGCGTGGGCGCCCTCAACGCCTTCACCGTGCCGATGCTGCGCGGCACCCCACCCTCCCCGGTCGACCCGGCCGTGCTGACCGAACTGGCGAACCTGTGCCGGGACGCCGAGCGGCTGCGCTTCGACTACCAGGGGCACGACGGCACCCCCACCCGCCGCACCGCCGAGCCGCACCGCCTGGTGTGCACCGAGCGCCGCTGGTACCTGGTCGCCTGGGACCTCGACCGCGAGGACTGGCGCACCTTCCGCGTCGACCGCATCACGCCCACACCACCGCACGGACCCCGCTTCGTCCCGCGCGACCCGCCCGCAGGGGACCTGGCCGCCTACGTCTCCCGGGGCGTCTCCACCCGCGTCTACGCCACCCACGCCGTCGTGCGGATCCTGGCGCCCCTGGAGGAGGCCGCCGCCCGCATCTCGCCCTCCGCCGGGGTGCTGGAGGCCGAGGGCCCGGACACCTGCCTGCTGCGCTGCGGCGCCGCGAGCCTCGACGTGATGGTCATCCACATCGTCATGCTGGGCTTCCCGTTCGAGGTGCTGGAACCCGACGGGCTGCTGGACGCCGTCAGGAGGACTCGCGACCGGCTTGATGAGGCTCTGGCTCGGGCTGCGCAGTCACCTCCGCGTACTGCGGATGGTGCAGGTCGAACGCCGGGGACTCGGAGCGGACCCGGGGCAGCGTCGTGAAGTTGTGCCGGGGCGGCGGGCAGGACGTCGCCCACTCCAGGGAGCGGCCGTAGCCCCAGGGGTCGTCGACCTCGACCCGCTGCCCGTACGTGGCGGTCTTCCACACGTTGTAGAGGAACGGCAGCGTCGACATGCCGAGCAGGAACGCGCCGATCGACGACACCGTGTTCAGCGCGGTGAAGCCGTCCGCGGCGAGGTAGTCGGCGTACCGGCGCGGCATGCCCTCGGCGCCCAGCCAGTGCTGCACCAGGAAGGTGGTGTGGAAGCCGACGAACAGCGTCCAGAACTGGATCTTGCCGAGCCGCTCGTCGAGCATCTTCCCGGTGAACTTGGGCCACCAGAAGAAGAAACCGGCGAAGACCGCGAAGACGACGGTGCCGAAGACCACGTAGTGGAAGTGCGCCACCACGAAGTACGAGTCCGTGACGTGGAAGTCCATCGGCGGCGACGCCAGGATCACCCCGGTCAGCCCGCCGAACAGGAACGTCACCAGGAAGCCCGTCGCCCACAGCATCGGCGTCTCGAAGGACAGCGAGCCCTTGAGCATGGTGCCGGTCCAGTTGAAGAACTTCACGCCCGTCGGCACCGCGATCAGGAAGCTCATGAAGGAGAAGAACGGCAGCAGCACCGCGCCCGTGGCGAACATGTGGTGCGCCCACACGATCACCGACAGCCCGGTGATCGCCATCGTCGCCCCGACCAGCGTGAGATAGCCGAACATCGGCTTGCGGCTGAAGACCGGGATGATCTCCGTGATGATCCCGAAGAACGGCAGCGCGATGATGTACACCTCGGGATGGCCGAAGAACCAGAACAGGTGCTGCCACAGGATCGCCCCGCCGTTGGCCGCGTCGAAGACCTGGGCGCCGAACCGCCGGTCCGCCTCCAGCACCAGCAGCGCCGCCGCCAGCACCGGGAACGCCATCAGGATCAGGATCGACGTGAACAGCGTGTTCCAGACGAAGATCGGCATCCGGAACATCGTCATGCCGGGGGCGCGCATCCCGATGATCGTGGTGATGAAGTTGACCGCGCCGAGGATCGTGCCGAAGCCGGACAGCGCAAGACCCATGATCCACAGATCGGCGCCGACGCCGGGCGTGCGCTCCGCGCTGTTGAGCGGGGCGTAGGCGAACCAGCCGAAGTCGGCCGGCCCCGACGGCACCAGCAGCGACCCGAGCACGATCAGCCCGCCGAACAGGAACAGCCAGTACGACAGCATGTTGAGCCGCGGGAACGCCACGTCGGGGGCGCCGATCTGCAGCGGCATCAACTCGTTGGCGAAGCCCGCGAACGCCGGCGTCGCGAACAGCAGCAGCATGATCGTGCCGTGCATCGTGAACAGCTGGTTGAACTGGGTGTTGTCGACGATCTGCAGCCCGGGACGGGCCAGCTCCGCCCGCATCAGCAGCGCCATCGCACCGGCGACCAGGAAGAACGCGAACGAGGTGATCAGGTACAGGTGGCCGATCTTCTTGTGGTCGGTCGTGGTGAGCCAGTCGACCACCAGGCGCCCGTGCCGTTTCCGCGGCACGGGCGCCGCCGCCGGCCGTACGGTCTGCGTCCCCATCGCTCGCTCGCCCCTTCGCTCATCGCGTGCCGGGCCCGCCGGAGCCCGCGCCTGAGGTACCCGCGAGCCCACGCCATGATGCGTGCGTGACCGCGCGTTCCGACAGGGGGCGTACCGGCCGCCGTGTGCCGAAGCCGCCTATTGCGTGTACGGCGCCGGCATCGGCCGGCCACCCCGCCGGCGGAATGCGGCGGGGCCCCGGGCGCACTTCTGCCGGCGCTTTCCGCCGGGCTTTTCCATAAGCTCATGTGACTCGCGCGCATTGCGGCCGAATGCCTGCGGAAGGCCTACGGAACCCCTCGTCCGTGTGACCGTGACGGACCGAAACGCCTGTCGTGATCCTGTGACAGAAGCGTGACCGGAGGCGGACAGTGACCGAGCCGGGGTCCGGGCTTCCGCCGCCGCCGGGCAGGACATAGCGTGGCCGCATGGCACCGATTCCGACACCTTCCGCGGAACCCGACGACAGCCCGGACACCTACGTAGGCCTGGAGGCCGGCCGGGCGGAGCACCTCGCGCGCGAGCGCGGCTGGCCGACGGTCCGCGCGCTGCCACCAGGGGCGATCATCACGATGGAGTACCGCGTGGGCCGGCTGAACTTCGAGGTCAGGGACGGCCGGGTGGCGCGGGCCTGGAAGGGCTGAGGCACGAACGAAGGCCCCGGTTCCGCTCGGGAACCGGGGCCTTCGCCTGTCCGGACGGGGTGCGCACCGCCCCATGTCCCGCCGCCCGTCAGGGGCGGGCCGAGGAGGCGGAGCCGCGCGGGTGCCGCTCCGGCTGGGGCGGGCGGCGGCTGCCGGCCGGGGTGATCGGGGTGCGCTCCGCACGGGAGGTGTGCGGGCCCGGCGCCAGGTAGACCGGGGTGCGCGGGGAGCGGGCGGCGACCTCCTCCCGGTCGACGGGCAGCGGCGTGACCACCACCGGGGGCGGGCCGGCCGGCAGGGCCGCGGGCCGGCTGCGGCGGTCCCGCAGGCGGTCGCGCAGCTCGAAGATCCTCGTCTCGGACCGGGCGATCAGCGGCTCGAACCACGGCAGGGCGAGCAGGATCAGCAGGCCCGCGGCCCAGCCGAGGAGCACATCGCTCAGCCAGTGCGTACCGAGGTAGACGGTGGCCATCCCCACGCCGAGCGAGGTCACGGCGGAGACGGCGGACAGCCAGCGGCGCGCTCTCGGGGTGGAGGCCATGTAGGCCAGGATTCCCCAGGTCACCACGGCGTTGGCGGTGTGACCGCTCGGAAATATATCGCCGCCGCGCCACATCTCGTTCGAGCCGATCACGGTCGCGTAGTGCGGGCCCAGACGGCCCATGCCGTACTTGGCGGCGCCGACCGTGACGTTCAGCAGCAGCAGCGAGACGCCCAGGGCGAGCAGCGGACGCAGCGTGTGCTGCCGCCAGGAGCGCCAGCCCAGCCAGGCCGCGACCATCACGGCGGTCGGGCCGCGCTGGCCGAGCACCACGTAGTAGTCGACGAACCAGTGGATCTCCGACCACTGCTGGTACGGCCGGAAGAACATCACCTGCCAGTCGAGCCGGACCAGCCAGGACGTGATCACCACCGCCCACACGATCGCGCCGTAGAAGGCCAGGGTCGCCGCGAAGAGGACGATGCGGTGCCTGCTCATCTTCGGCACATCGAGGTGGGCCGGTCGTTCCGGCTCACGGTCCAGCCGGGCGAACACCCGGTCCAGACGGGTGAGCTTCGGTTCGGTACGCACCCAATCGACGTTACAGCGAGTGAGCTCGGATCCCGGTCGAATCAACGGCTTTGTGATGACGATGTGATGTGGGATTCCTCTCAAGAGGGGGTTTATTTCCAGCGATTCTGCAATCGCCGGGCGCCGCGGCCTTCAATTCCTTTGATCATTCCGGAGGCGGGTTTTATCCCGCTTTTCAATTCGTTCACCGGCGGATGGTGCGGAATTAGCCGGTCGCTCACAGCCGGTCAGGGCGGACCGGAGCCATTGAGCCAGAACGCCCCGTACACCGCCGAGGCGACGGCCACCGGCCCGAGCACCCGCGCTGACCTGCGCACACCGTGCTTCGCCAGGGCCGTCGCGAGGGGCAGCAGCAGCGGGAAGGCGGGCATCAGCAGGCGCGGTTTCGAGCCGAAGTAGCTCGACGCGCACAGGGCGAGCGCCGTGACGACGCCCGTGTAGACCAGCAGCGGAAGCGGCTGGCGCCCACGTACTCCGCTCACGTACAGCCAGACGACTGACGCGACTCCCACGATCAGCCCCGCGCCGGCCAGGGCGGAGGGAAACGACGTGAACTTCTCGGCGACGAAGCGGGCGAAGGCGTACCCGCCGTCGAAGCCGTTGCGCCAGCCGGCCTGCACCTCCAGGTAACCGAGGGTGCCCTTGCCGGTGCGGTGGCCGACCCACAGCACGTACCCGGCGGTGCCGAGGGGAGCGAGGAGCATGCCGAGGGCGCGGCGCGCGCCGAAGGCGCCGAGGGGGGTGCGGGGAGTGTCGTCGGTCCGCGGGAGGGCGCGTGCCGGGTCCGGTGCGCCGGGCGGACGGTCCGCACGTCCGGTGCGCACACAAGAGGACACGGCCCCCGCCCACACGGCCGCGACCACCGCCAGCCCCACCGGGCGGGTCAGCCCCGCCAGCAGGGCCAGCGTCCCCGCCGTCACCCAGCGGCCGGTCAGCACCGCGTACAGCGACCACGCGGCCAGAGCCGTGAACAGCGACTCGCTGTAGGCCATCGACTGCACGATCCCCACCGGCAGGACCGCCCACAGCAGCACCGCGCACACACCGGCCCGGCGGCCGTACACGTGCTCCGCCACCGCGAAGATCCCCCAGGCGGCGGCGAGCGAGGCGGCCACGGCGACGAGGAAGCCCCCGTCCGCGTACGACAGCGGGGTCACCGCCGCCACCAGCCGCTCCAGCCAGGGCAGCAGCGGGAAGAACGCCAGGTTGGAGTGCACGTCCCCGTTCGGCAGCCGCACCTCGTAGCCGTAGCCGAGCTCGGCGACCCTGACGTACCAGAGCGCGTCCCAGCGGGCGGTCAGCAGCGTGTACGCGCTCTTGTCCCGCGCGGCGCTCCACAGGACCAGCACGAGCAGGCCCAGGGCGCGGACGGCCGCGTACCCGAGGAGCGCCGGGGCCGCCCGGCGCAGCGCCCCGGCGCGGGGCGGGGCCGCGCGCGTCTCAAGATCGGTCACGCGCCCGATTATCGACCCGGCCGGGAACCGCCCGGCCGGACGGGGCGTGGTCGACACCGGGGACAGTGGCGTACGCCACACCGTTCGGCCGAAAGTGTGAGAGGTCCGCCACTGGGCACCGGCGTGGACTCGCGTACTCTGACGTGTCACTCGCTTTTCGTTTGCGCTGGCCGGAGACCCACCGCTCCTCTCCGGCCGAGTCGCGGGGGCGTCCCCCACCCCGCGAGCCCGCCGATCGCGAGGGAACTTCTGGGAGGTACGTACATGTCCGGGACGACCACGGCCGCCGCTGAGCTGCGCCGTCGGACGGCCGGGGCCGGTGCCAACCGCTGGGTGGTTCTCGTCGTCCTCTGCGTCAGCCTGCTGCTGGTCGCCGTGGACGCCACCGTGCTGCACGTGGCGGTCCCCGCCGTCACCGAGGACCTCAGGCCCGGCGGGATCGAGCTGCTCTGGATCGTCGACGTCTACCCGCTGGTCTGCGCCTCGCTGCTGATCCTGTTCGGCACGCTGGGCGACCGGGTGGGCCGCAGGAGAGTGCTGCTCCTCGGTTACGCGCTGTTCGGGGTCGCCTCCGGTCTGGCGGCGCTGGCGGACAACGCCCCGGTGCTCATCGCGGCGCGGGCGCTGCTCGGCGTGGGCGGCGCGATGATCATGCCCGCGACGCTGTCGATCCTGCGGCAGGTCTTCCCCGACCGGCGCGAGCGGGCGCTGGCGATCGGCATCTGGAGCGCCGTGGCCGCGGTCGGCGCCGCGGTCGGGCCGCTGCTCGGCGGCTTCCTGCTGGAGCACTTCTGGTGGGGCTCGGTCTTCCTCGTCAACATCCCTTTGATGCTGGTCAGTCTTCCCGTGGGTCGTCTGCTGCTGCCCGAGTCGAAGGGGGAGCGCGACGGACCCTGGGACGTGGTCGGCGCGCTGATGGCGGCGGCCGGGCTGTTCGGCGTCGTGCTGGGCGTCAAGCGGCTCGGCGGCGGGGAGCCGGTGGCCGGCCTGCTCACGCTGCTGCCGCTGGTGACGGGCGCGGCACTGCTGGTCGCCTTCGTGCGCCGGCAGCGGCGGCGGACCCATCCGCTGGTGGACCTGACGATGTTCGCCCGGCCGGCGTTCAGCACCTCCGTCGGCTGCATCGTGCTGGCGATGCTCGCGCTGGTGGGCCTGGAGCTGATCGCGGCGCAGTACCTGCAGCTGGTGCTCGGGCTGTCGCCGCTGGAGACCGGGCTGCGGCTGCTGCCGCTGACCTTCGCCGCGATGGCCGCGGGCCTGGCCGGGGCACGCATGCTGCGGCGCTTCGGGCCGCGGCGGATGGTGTGCGCCGGGTTCTGCGTCACGGCGTTCGCGGTCGTGCTGCTCACGGCTCTGGGGCGGACGGACGACTGCGCGCTGATGCTCAGCGGGTTCGTGCTGCTGGGCTTCGGGCTGGAGACCACGCTCTTCGGGGCGTACGAGTCGATGCTGAGCGAGGCGCCGCAGGAACAGGCGGGCGGCGCGGCGGCGATCGGGGAGACGTCGTACCAGCTGGGTGCGGGCATCGGGATCGCCCTGCTGGGCAGCGTGATGAACGCGGCCTACGCGCCCGGGCTGTCGGGTGTGCCCGGCGTCCCGGCGTCGGCGTCCTCCGCCGCGGGGCACTCGCTGGGGGAGGCGTACGAGGTGGCCGAGCAGCTGGGCGGGGCCGCGGGGAGCGCCCTGCGGAGCGCGGCCCGGGACGCGTTCGTGCACGGACTGCACGTGACGTTGCTGGTGAGCGCCGGGCTGCTGCTGCTGGGCGCGGCGATGGCGCTGCGGCTGCCGCGGGAGATGCAGTGCGAGCCGGAGCCGGTGGAGATGCCCGCGCAGCGGAAGTCCGAGGACTCGCGCGTCTCGGTGTGACCCGCCCGCCGGGGGTGGTGCGGGGAGGGGCGAGCCCGTAGCGTCTTGGTTAGCGGTGCTAGTTAAAGAGTCCCGGAGGGTGCCCATCATGTCCGCGTCGTCCAAGCTGCCCCCCTTCGACCCGGCCGACCCGCTCGGCCTCGACGACCTGCTGGAGCCGGAGGACCTGGGGATCCGGGACACCGTGCGGACCTGGGCCGCCGACCGGGTCCTGCCGTACGTCGCCGAGTGGTACGAGAAGGGCGAGCTGCCGGGCATCCGGGAACTGGCCCGGGAGCTCGGGCAGATCGGCGCCCTCGGCATGTCCCTGGAGGGGTACGGCTGCGCCGGCGCCTCCGCCGTGCAGTACGGACTCGCCTGCCTGGAGCTGGAGGCCGCCGACTCCGGCATCCGCTCCCTCGTCTCCGTGCAGGGCTCCCTCGCCATGTACGCCATCCACCGCTTCGGCAGCGAGGAGCAGAAGCGGCGGTGGCTGCCCGGGATGGCCGCGGGCGAGGTCATCGGCTGCTTCGGGCTCACCGAGCCCGACCACGGGTCCGACCCCGCCTCCATGCGCACCCACGCCAAGCGCGACGGCTCGGACTGGATCCTCAACGGCCGCAAGATGTGGATCACCAACGGGTCCGTGGCCGGTGTCGCCGTCGTGTGGGCGCAGACCGAGGACGGGATCCGCGGGTTCGCCGTGCCCACGGACAGCGCCGGGTTCTCCGCGCCCGAGATCAAGCACAAGTGGTCCCTGCGCGCCTCCGTCACCAGCGAACTCGTCCTCGACGACGTCCGGCTGCCCGCCGACGCCGTGCTGCCGGAGGTCACCGGACTGCGCGGACCGCTCAGCTGTCTGTCGCACGCCCGGTACGGGATCGTCTGGGGCGCCATGGGGGCGGCCCGCAGTTCCTTCGAGGCCGCGGTCGACTACGCCAGGTCACGGGAGCAGTTCGGGCGGCCCATCGGCGGCTTCCAGCTCACCCAGGCCAAACTCGCCGACATGGCGGTCGAACTGCACAAGGGGATTCTGCTCGCCCATCATCTGGGGCGGCGTATGGACGCCGGCCGCCTGCGTCCCGAGCAGGTGAGCTTCGGCAAGCTCAACAACGTGAGGGAGGCGATCGAGATCTGCCGCACGGCCCGCACCATCCTCGGCGCCAACGGGATCTCCCTCGAATACCCCGTCATGCGGCACGCCACCAACCTCGAGTCGGTGCTCACCTACGAGGGCACCGTCGAGATGCACCAGCTCGTGCTGGGCAAGGCGCTCACCGGACTCGACGCCTTCCGGTAGACCTGTCCGGTCATGACCCTGCGCGCGGGGCAGGGCCGGTGAGCGGCCCTGCCTCAGCTCTGGTTGAAGAAGCCGTCCGCGCGGTGCGCGGCAGGGTCGCCGTTCACGATCTCCGTGTGGACGGGGGTCAGCAGGAACACCCGGGTCGACACTCTCTCGATCGAACCGCGCAGGCCGAAGATCAGCCCGGCCGCGAAGTCGACCACGCGCTTGGCGTCGGCGGCCTCCATGGCCGTGAGGTTCATGATGACCGGCACGCCCTCGCGGAACAGCTCGCCGATGACGCGCGCGTCCCGGAAGCTGTCGGGGGTCACCGTGCCGATGCGGCGGCCCTTCTCCTCGGCGACGTCCGAGGCCACCTTGACCCGCGGATCGGTGACCCAGGCCTCCCCGGTCTCGGGCCCGTCGGAGTAGTCGTCGTCGTAGTAACGCTCGTCTTCGTTGTCGTCGACGAGGCCAAGCCAGGCACTTGCCTTGCGTACCGATCCCATGGACGCCTCCTCTCACAGCGGTCTTTCTGCTTTCCGCATCCCTATGGTCGTCCATGATGCGGATGGCGCGCCAAGTGGATAGACGCCGCGCGGGGGGTTTGTGACGGTACTGGTGCACAGCGAATCCGTCGAGAGTCCGTGTGTCCCAAGGGTCGTTTCTCAAACGGCTGCTGACTGTGAGTGAAATATGATTCTTCTCGGCGTACGGGTGACGGCGGGGCGTACGGGTGAATGCGCGGGCCGATACGATGCCGCAGCTCACGTCGGAACACAGCTCGGGGGAACGTCGTGTTCGGAATCGTCAGGCCGTGCAGGCACCGGCTGGGGGAGAAGCTCGCCGATCAGTGGATGGCGCATTTGTGCGGGCTCTGTCTCGCGCTGCGCGGTGACCACGGGCAGTTCGCCCGCCTGGTGACGAACTATGAGGGCCTTCTCGTCTCGGTTTTGACGGAGGCTCAGGGCGAGCCCGGTGGCGCCGGGCGGCGTACGGCCGGTCCGTGCCCGCTGCGCGGTATGCGCACCGCCTCCGTCGCGCACGGTGAGGGGGCCCGGCTCGCGGCCGCCGTCTCCCTGGTGCTGGCCTCGGCGAAGGTGCGCGACCACGTGAGCGACGGGGACGGGCTGCTGGCCCGCCGGCCGGTGGCGCGGGCGGCGCGCCGGGTCGCCGCGGGCTGGGACGCGGCCGGAGCCCGTACCGGCACCGCCGTGGGGTTCGACACCGCCCTCCTGGTCGACGCCGTGGACCGGCAGGCCGGCATAGAGGCGCTCGCCGGGCCCGGGACGCCGCTGCTGGCGGTCACCGAACCGGCCGAGACCGCGACCGCGGCCGCCTTCGCGCACACGGCGGTCCTCGCCGGCCGGCCGCACAACGCCGGCCCGCTCGCCGAGGCGGGGCGGCTCTTCGGCCGCCTGGCGCATCTGCTGGACGCCGTGGAGGACCTGCACGCCGACGCCGCGTCGGGCGCCTGGAACCCGATCGCCGCGACGGGCACCTCCCTGGCGGAGGTGCGGCGGCTGGCCGGCGACGCGGTGCACGGCGTGCGGCTGGCGCTGCGCGACGCCGAGTTCGCGGATTCGAAGCTCGTGCACCTCTTGCTCGTCCACGAGTTGCGGCGCTCGGTGGACCGGGCGTTCGGCACCGTGCCGGTGTGCGCCTCCCACCAGGGCGGCGGTCCGTACGGGCAGCGGCCCGCGCAGGGCCTTGACGGGCGGCAGGGGCCGTACGGGTCCCCGCGGGACCCGTACGCGGGCGGTGGCGGGAATCCGTACGCCGGCGGGGGAGGGGCGCACGGCGGTGACGGGTCCGGTGGCGGAGGCTTCGGCGGCAGCGCGCCGCTGCCCCGGCCGCCGCAGCGGCGCGGGTTCTGGGCCGGCTGCGGCATGTTCTGGCTGCTGTGCTGCACCTGCCAGCTGTGCTGTGCGAAGGAGTACGAGGGGCCGTGGTCCCGCAAGAAGCACGAGGGCTGCTGCCGGGACTGCGACTGCGGCGGGTGCGACTGCTCCGGCTGCGGCTGCTGCTGCCCCTGCGACGGCTGAACGGGAGGGCGTGACAGGGCGCTTCCCCTGCGCGCGGACTATCCGGACGGTCGAATTCCGGCCATTGCCCGAGGGTCTTCGGCCGCGCCGTGCGGCTCCCGCCGGGGGTGCCGGAGCCTCGCGCGCCCGCGACCGCAAGCGCGTACTGCCACGGCCCTCGGCGTTCGCCGGCCCCTTCGTCCCCTCCTTTCCGCCGTGGTCCGCTTCGGGCGTCCGTCGTGAAGATCGTCAAAGGTTGAAGGCCGAAAGGCACTCTTGCGCCGACCGTCCGTTCGGCCGAATACTCCCCCTCAGCGCTTGTCAGGGGCACGGCATGTTCGGAATCCGGACAGCTGTTCTCTGACTGCGCCTCACGGGCCCGCAACCCCACGAGGGCCCCCGACTTCCTTTGTGGAGGAACGAAAAGTGAGGATCAAGCGCACCACCCCTCGTAGCGGCATTTCGAGACGGACCCGGCTGATCGCCGTTTCCACCGGCCTCGTCGCCGCTGCCGCGATCGCGATCCCCAGCGCGAACGCGTCCGACACCCCCACCGCCTTCAGCGCCGCCGAGCTCAAGAGCGCCAGCGGCTCGATGCTGAAGGCCGACATCCCGGGCACCGCCTGGGCCGTCGACAGCAAGACCAACCGGGTGCTCGTCACCGTGGACAGCACGGTCACCCAGGCCGAGATCGCGAAGATCAAGCAGCAGGCCGGCTCCAACGCCGACGCGCTCACGATCAAGCGCACCCCCGGCAAGTTCAACAAGCTCATCCAGGGCGGCGACGCCATCTATGCGAGTAGCTGGCGCTGCTCCCTCGGCTTCAACGTCCGTGCCAGCAGTGGCGCCGAGTACTTCCTGACCGCCGGTCACTGCACCGACGGCGCGGGCACCTGGTACTCCAACTCGGGCCGCACCACCGTCATCGGCTCCACGGCCGGCTCCAGCTTCCCGGGCAACGACTACGGCATCGTCCGCTACTCCGGCTCCGTCAGCCGGCCCGGCACCGCCAACGGCGTGGACATCACGCGGGCGGCCACCCCGAGCGTGGGCACCACCGTCATCCGCGACGGCTCCACGACCGGTACGCACAGCGGCCGGGTCACCGCCCTCAACGCCACCGTCAACTACGGCGGAGGCGACGTCGTCTCCGGCCTGATCCAGACCACGGTCTGCGCCGAGCCCGGCGACTCCGGCGGCCCGCTCTACGGCAGCAACGGCACCGCGTACGGTCTGACCTCCGGCGGCAGCGGCAACTGCTCCTCCGGCGGTACGACGTTCTTCCAGCCGGTGACCGAGGCCCTGAGCGCCTACGGCGTCAGCGTCTACTAGGCCGCGAGGCCCGGCTCGCACCCCGCACCACCTTCGCCCCCGTGCGCTTCCGCGCACGGGGGCTCTTCTCGTCTCGATTGCCCTTGTTCGTCCCGCAGTCGGAACCGGACGCCGGAGGGGCGAGAACAGGCCATGGGTCGACCCCGCAGAGTGCCCGCACATTACTCGCCCGTAATGTTTGCAGTGCGAACGGGAGTTGACCCTGTCCATTTTGACCGCGTACGGTCAAAAATGGGGGCGCACGTGAAGCGCTGTCTACGCGCGTCTCGAACTCACCCTTGTGTGCTCCCCGTTGACATCGGAATAGTTGGCGCTTGTCAACGAAGCCTTCCGGTTCGCGAGGTCCCCACAACCTCCCGGACCGTCCCCCCACAGGAGGACAGAAGTTGAAGCACCGACGCATACCCAAGCGGCGTGCAGCCGTGGCAGGCGCGGGCATCACCGCGCTGGTGGCCGCGGGAGCGACCTTGCAGTCCGCGAACGCGAGCGAGTCTCCTGAGGTCTCCGCGCCCAAGACCCTGTCGGTCGCGGCGGCCGGAAAGCTCGCCTCGACACTCGCCCAGGACCTGGGCGGCGACGCGGCCGGGACGTACTACGACACCAAGAGCAAGAGCCTCGTGGTGAACGTGCTCGACGAAGCCGCCGCACGGACGGTCGAGAAGGCCGGCGCCGAGGCGAGAGTCGTGGCGAACTCCCTCGCCGAGCTCAAGAGCGCCCGCAGCACGCTCAAGCAGGACGCGACGATCCCGGGCACCTCCTGGGTGACCGACCCGACCGCGAACAAGGTCGTCGTGACCGCCGACCGCACGGTCTCCGAGGCCGAGTGGGCGAAGCTCACGAAGGTCGTCGACGCGCTCGGGGCCAAGGCCGAACTGAAGCGGACGAAGGGGGAGTACAAGCCCTTCATCGCCGGCGGCGACGCGATCACCGGTGGCGGCGGGCGCTGCTCGCTGGGCTTCAACGTGGTCAAGGGCGGCGAGCCGTTCTTCCTGACCGCCGGTCACTGCACCGAGGGCATCACCACCTGGTCGGACTCCAGCGGCAACGAGATCGGCACCAACGCCGACTCCAGCTTCCCGGACAACGACTACGGGCTCGTCAAGTACACCGCGCAGGTGGACCACCCGAGCGAGGTGAACCTGTACAACGGGTCCACCCAGCAGATCTCGGGGGCCGCGGAGGCGACCGTCGGCATGGCGGTCACCCGGAGCGGTTCGACGACCCAGGTGCACGACGGGAAGGTCACCGGCCTGGACGCCACCGTGAACTACGGCAACGGCGACATCGTGAACGGGCTGATCCAGACCGACGTGTGCGCGGAGCCGGGGGACAGCGGCGGTTCGCTGTTCTCGGGCGACAAGGCGATCGGGCTCACCTCCGGTGGCAGCGGCGACTGCACCTCGGGCGGAGAAACGTTCTTCCAGCCCGTGACGGAGGCGCTGTCGGCGACCGGGACGCAGATCGGCTGAGTGTGAGGTGAGAAGTCCCGCCCCTGTGCGAGGGGCGGGACTTCCGCTTGTGCGCGCCCGGCGCGTACGCCGCCGCGCCGCCGGTGCCCAGCTGGTGCGTCCGGGCGGGGGTGCGCAGCGCGGGTGCGGGCAGGCTTCGGCGGTGCCTCACGGCGCCGTCGTCGCGTGCGCCCGGTCCCGGAGTACGGCTGCCGTCAGGGTGATCGCGGTGCCTGCCGCCGCCCAGGCCGCCAGCACCAGCAGGGGGCCGGTCATCGCGTGGCCGTCGAAGTAGGCGAGGGAGCGCGCCGACCAGGTGCCGGCGCCCGGCGGGAGGGCCGGGCCGATCGCCTTCCAGAAGGGCGGCAGGAGCGGCGGGGGCAGGGCGCCGCCCGCGCTCGGGTTGCCCAGGACGACCACCAGCAGGATGACCAGGCCGATGCCGATGGTGCCGAAGACGCCCTGCAGGGCGAGGGTGGCCGCGCCCACGGCGAAGATGACCAGGGCGCCCAGACCCCAGAGGGCTGCCGTACCGCCGGGCAGGGCGTCCAGGGCCGGCCCGGCGATCAGCGCCCCGCCGATGCCCCCGAGAAGGGCGACCACGGCCATGACCGCCAGGCGGATCGCGGCGCGGCCGGGGTTGGAGGGCTTGGCCCCGGCGCTGACGGCCAGGGCCGCCGCGCCCAGGTAGCCGCCCACGCACCAGCCGATCACCAGGTAGAAGGACGACAGTCCGTTGGGGTCGTGGGGTGCCGAGGGGGCCACGTCGACCGTGCGGAGCGTGCGGCGCTCGGACTTCTCCACGTCCGTGAGGAGCGTCGTCAGCGTGGTGGACAGCGCCCGGCCGCCGCCGGAGGCGACCAGGAGCGTGTCGCGGGTGCCCGCCGGGTCGATGATCAGGGCCCCGTCGATGTCCCGCCGGATGATCCGGTCCCGGGCCGTCGCCTCGTCCGGCAGGGCGCGGGGGTCGAGGGGGGAGCCGGGCAGCCGCTCCAGGCGGGCCACCGCCTGCCCGGACGCCGCCTGCGGGGCCACCACGCCGAAGGGGACGTCCTTCGGCTCCGGGTCGTGCAGCGCTCCCACGTAGGAGGCGATGAAGAGCAGCTGGAGCGCGATCACGCCCACGACGAGCAGGGTGGCCCGGGGGGTGACGGCGTCCCTCACCTCGGCGCGGAACGAGCGGTGCGGCATGCCTCCACCGTCGGGGGCGGACGGGTGTTTCCGCAGGTGGGGCGGGGCCGAACGGATGTCGTACGGGCATTCGATAATTGGTTTATGGTGGGGTAGGGAGTTGGGAACAGATGTTCGAGAGTGGGTCGCTCACGAGTGCGGGAGGTGCGTGTGCCGGGGTTCACGCATCTGCACACCGTCTCCGGATTCTCACTGCGCTACGGCGCCTCGCACCCGGAGCGGCTGGCCGAGCGCGCCGCCGAGCGGGGCATGGAGGCCCTCGCGCTGACCGACCGCGACACGGTCGCCGGTGTCGTCCGGTTCGCCAAGGCCTGTGCGAAGGCCGGGGTCCGGCCGGTGTTCGGGGTCGATCTCGCCGTGGCGGGCGGGGAGCCGGATGCCGGGAGGCAGGTCCGGCGGCGCACCCCGGTGCGGGGCGGTGCCTTCGTCGATGAATCGGCCCCCCGTGCCGTCTTCCTCGCCCGGGACGGTGCCCGGGGGTGGGGTGCCCTGTGCCGGCTCGTCTCGGCCGCCCATGAGGGGGAGGGGACGCCGCTGCTGCCCCGGGAGCGCCAGCACGGCGCCGAGGGGCTGACCGTGCTGCTCGGGCCCGCGTCGGACGTGGGACGCGCCCTGGCCGCGGGCCGCCCCGACCGGGCCGCGGGACTGCTGGCGTCCTGGCGGGAGGTCTACGGCGACGACCTGCGCCTGGAGGCCGTCTGGCACGGCCGGACGGGCACCGGGCCCGGGTCGCTGCGGCTGGCCGCCCGCACCGTCGGGTTCGCAGCCGAGCAGGGCGTCCGGCCCGTGCTCACCAATGCCGTGCGCTACGCCGACCCCGGGCTGGGGCCGGTCGCCGACGTGCTGGACGCCGCGCGGCGGCTGGTGCCCGTCGACCCGGCCAAGGAGCTCGACTCCAGCGAGGCCTGGCTCAAGGGGCCCGAGGCCATGGCGCACGCCGCCGAGCGGATCGTCGAGGCGGCGGGCTTCCGCCGGGAGGCCGCCCGCCGGCTGGTGGAGCAGACCGAGGCCACGGCCGCCGCCTGCCGGGTCGACCCCGGGGACGACCTCGGGATCGGCACCGTCCACTTCCCCGAGCCGCATCTGGTCGGCGCCGGGCGCCGCAGCGCCCAGCGGACGCTGGCCTCACGGGCGGCGGCCGGGATGGTGCTGCGCGGATACGACCGGCGGCGGGAGTACTGGGAGCGGATGCACCACGAGCTGGACATCATCGCCCACCACGGCTTCGCCTCCTACTTCCTGACCGTCGCCCAAGTGGTCGACGACGTACGGGAGATGGGCGTCCGGGCCGCCGCGCGGGGATCGGGTGCCGGGTCGCTCGTCAACCACCTGCTCGGGATCGCGCACGCCGATCCGGTCGAGCACCGGCTGCTGATGGAGCGGTTCCTGTCGAAGGAGCGGGTCGTGCTGCCCGACATCGACATCGACGTGGAGTCCGCGCGCCGGCTGGAGGTCTACCGCGCGATCATCGGCCGGTTCGGCACCGAGCGGGTGGCGACGGTCGCGATGCCGGAGACGTACCGGGTCCGGCACGCCATCCGTGACGTGGGCGCCGCCCTGTCCATGGACCCGGCCGAGATCGACCGGATCGCCAAGTCCTTCCCGCACATCCGGGCCCGGGACGCCCGCGCCGCGCTGGAGGAACTGCCCGAGCTGCGCGCGCTGGCGGGGGAGAAGGAGAGGTACGGGAGGCTGTGGGAGCTGGTCGAGGCGCTGGACGCGCTGCCGCGCGGGGTGGCCATGCACCCGTGCGGGGTGCTGCTGTCCGACGCCTCCCTGCTCGCGCGTACGCCGGTGATGCCGACCAGCGGCGAGGGCTTCCCGATGGCGCAGTTCGACAAGGACGACGTCGAGGACCTCGGGCTGCTGAAGCTGGACGTGCTCGGTGTGCGGATGCAGTCGGCGATGGCGCACGCCGTGGGGGAGGTGGAGCGGGCGACGGGGACCCGGGTCGACCTGGACGCCCTGCCGGAGGGGGATCCGCAGACGTACCGGCTGATCCGGTCCACCGAGACGCTCGGCTGCTTCCAGATCGAGTCGCCGGGGCAGCGGGACCTGGTCGGGCGGCTGCAGCCGGGGACCTTCCACGACCTCGTCGTCGACATCTCGCTGTTCCGGCCCGGGCCGGTGGCCGCCGACATGGTGCGGCCGTTCATCGAGGCGCGGCACGGGCGGGCGCCGATCCGGTATCCGCACCCGGACCTGGAGGGACCGCTGAAGGAGACGTACGGGGTCGTCGTCTTCCACGAGCAGATCATCGACATCGTCGACATCATGACCGGGTGCGGGCGCGGCGAGGCCGACCGGGTGCGGCGCGGGCTGTCGGACCCGGAGTCGCAGGCGCGGATCAAGGTGTGGTTCGCACAGCACGCGGCGGCGAAGGGCTACGACGCGGAAACGATTCAGCGGACCTGGGAGATCGTCGAGGCCTTCGGCAGCTACGGCTTCTGCAAGGCGCACGCGGTCGCCTTCGCCGTGCCGACCTACCAGTCGGCGTGGCTGAAGGCGCATCACCCGGCCGCCTTCTACGCGGGGTTGCTCACACACGACCCCGGCATGTACCCCAAGCGGCTGCTGCTGGCGGACGCGCGGCGGCGCGGGGTGCCCGTGCTGCCGCTGGACGTGAACAAGTCGGGTGTCGCCCACCGTATCGAACTGGTGTCCGGTAAGTGGGGGCTGCGGCTGGCCCTTTCCGATGTGCACGGCATCAGCGAGGCCGAGGCGGCGCGGATCGCCGAGGGGCAGCCGTACGCCTCGCTGGTCGACTTCTGGGAGCGGGCCCGGCCCAGCCGTCCGCTGGCCCAGCGCCTCGCCCAGGTGGGCGCACTCGACGCGTTCGGCGCCAACCGCCGTGATCTGCAGCTGCACCTGACCGAGCTGCACCGGGGCGCGCGGGGCGCGGGCGGCGGCCAGTTGCCGCTGGCCGGCGGGCGGAAGACGGCACCGGCCGGACTGCCCGACCTCTCCTCCTCCGAGCGGCTCAGCGCCGAGCTGGGCGTGCTGTCCATGGACGCCTCACGGAACCTGATGGACGACCACCGGCAGTTCCTCGACGAACTGGGCGTGGTGTCGGCGAGGCGGCTGCGCGAGGCACGGCACGGGGAGACGGTGCTGGTCGCGGGCGCCAAGGCGGCCACCCAGACCCCGCCCATCAGGTCCGGCAAGCGCGTCATCTTCTCCACCCTCGACGACGGCACGGGCCTGGTCGACCTCGCCTTCTTCGACGACTCCCACGACGCCTGCGCCCACACCGTCTTCCACTCCTGGCTGCTGCTGGTGCGCGGGGTGGTGCAGCGGCGCGGCCCGCGCAGCCTCAGCGTGGTGGGCGCCGCCGCCTGGAACCTCGCTGACCTGCTGGAGGTGCGCCGGGAGGAGGGCCTGGAGGGCGTCGCGGCGCGGCTGGCCGGCGGCCCGGCCGGGTCCGGCGACGACGGCGAGGGGGCCGCGCGCCGCAGGCTCGCCGGCTCGGAGGGGGCGCCCGCGCCGGCCGGATCGGCGGCCCGGGACCCGGGGGAGCAGCGGAGGATCCGCATGGCCACGGGGTACGAGATGCACCCCTGGGCCGATCTGCGTCCCGCGGGGGAAGGACCCGCGGTGGGAAGGAAGTTGTGGCACCAGAGTCCGGGGAGTGCGGGATGACCATCCTCTGCGTACGTTTCCAGCTGCCGCCGATCCGCGAGGCCGACCTGCCCCGGCTGCTCGGGATGCTCGAGGAGTTCACCCCCGTCGTGCAGGCCCTGCCGCCGGACGGGGCGCTGGCCGATCTGCGGGGCGCCGAGCGGTACTTCGGGCGGGACGCCGTCGAACTGGCCTCGGTGATCCGGGTGCGCGCGCTCGCGCTGTACGGCGTCGACTGCGTGATCGGTGCCGGGCCCGGGCCGATGCTGGCCCGCGTGGCACTGCGCGCCGCGGAGCCCGGGGTGACCTGCGCGGTGCCCGAGGAGCCGGACGCCATCGCGGAGTTCCTCGCCGGCAAGCCCGTCGGGGTGCTGCCCGGCGTCGGCGCCGCGACCTCCCGCACCCTGGCCGACTACGGCCTCGACACCCTCGGCCGGGTCGCCGCCGCGCCCCTGTCCACGCTGCAGCGGCTGGTCGGCGCCAAGGCCGGGCGCGAGCTGCACGAGAAGGCGAACGGCGTCGACCGCGGCCGGGTCGTCCCGAACGCCGTCTCCCGGTCTCTTGCCGCGGAACGCCCCTTCGGCCGCGACGAACTGGACCCCGGCCGGCACCGCCGGGCCCTGCTGTCGGCCGCCGAGGAGATCGGCGCCCGGCTGCGCGCCCTGGAGAAGGTCTGCCGCACGCTCACCCTCACCGTGCGCTACGCCGACCGGTCAGCGACGACCCGCAGCCGCACCCTGACCGAACCGACCGGGCACTCACCGGAACTGACCAGGGCCGCCTACGGCATGTACGAGGCGCTCGGGCTGCAGCGCGCCCGGGTGCGCGCGATCGCCCTGCGCGCCGAAGGGCTCGACCCCGCCGACCAGGCCTCCCACCAGCTGACCTTCGACCCCGTGGACGAGAAGGTCCGCCGTATCGAGGAGGTCGCGGACCGCGCGCGAGCGAAGTTCGGGCCGCGGGCGGTGATGCCGGGGGGACTGGGAGGGGCGGCGGCGTAGAGCCGCCCCCCCCTGACCTCAGTTGGCCCACGGCGGCACGAGACGGGTGCCGTCGGCCAGCCGTGCCTCCAGGCCGACGGACGTGGTGACCCAGGAGTACGCCGTCCGGCCGGTGGGGTTCTCGACGGTCAGGGTGGCGCCGGAGTTGATGATCACGGTGTCGCCCGCCGTGATCCGCTCGGTGCGGCCGTCCAGGGTGATCAGCAGTTCGCCGTCGAGCAGATGGAGGATCTCCTCCCGGCTGACGGTGTGCGCCGGCGCCTTGAGGCCGGCCGGTATCTCCCCGCGCCACGCGCACAGCTCCTCGCTGCCGCTGCGCGGGGTGGCGTACGAGACGAAACGGGCTCCGTGGACCTCGTGGGTCACGGCCTCGGACGAACGGACGACGGGCATGGGTGCCTCCCGGCTGTATGGTCAAGTTGCTTGACCATATAGTCAAGCTGCTTGACCGATGCGTCAAGGGTGTTTCAATGCATGCGTGCAGAACTCCGAGGCCATGGCCCTGTCCGCAGCCCTGCTCGCCGCCGCAGGCGGGCTGACGCAGCGCATCCACGAGGGCGTCGCCGCCCGCGGCTTCGAAGGGCTGCGGCCCGCCCACGGCTTCGCCTTCGCCCGGCTCGCCCCGGACGGTGCGACGGTCACCGACCTCGCGGTCCACCTCGGGGTGACCAAGCAGGCCGCGAGTCAGCTCGTCGACGAGATGGTCCGCAAGGGGTACGCCGAGCGCCGGCCGCACCCCGGGGACGCGCGGGCGCGGCTGGTGGTGCTGACCGCGCGGGGGCGGGAGTGCACCCGGGCCGCGGAGGAGGCGGCGGCCGAGGCCGTGCGGGAGTGGGGCGCCGTGCTGGGGGAGCCGGAACTGCGGCTGCTGCGCGAGCAGTTGCTGCGGATCGCGCCGGGAGGGCCCATCCGGCCCGCGTGGTGAGGGGGCGTCACCTTACCCCCGGCGCAGCCGAGCGCCGGAAGTTTTTACCGACGCGTAACTTCCCAGTTTGACTACTCGCCCGTAACTTGACGAGTGAACAGCATCCCGTGATCCGGATCACAGGGCGTCATGCCGTCGCATCCCCCTTGAGCCGCAAGGAGATCACCCGATGCTGCCCTGGAAACGAGTGCTCAGACCCCTGGCCGCGCTGCTGCTGACCGCCGCGGCCGTCACCGTACCCGCCACCTCCGCCCAGGCCTCCGGCGCCCCGAACTCCGGCTGGAACGACTACTCCTGCAAGCCCTCCGCCGCCCATCCCCGCCCCGTCGTCCTCGTCCACGGCACCCTCGGCAACTCCGTCGACAACTGGCTGGGCCTCGCCCCCTATCTGAAGGTCCGCGGCTACTGCGTCTTCTCCCTCGACTACGGCCAGCTCGAGGGCGTCCCCTTCTTCCACGGCCTGGGGCCCGTCGAGAAGTCGGCCGCACAACTGCGGGACTTCGTCGACCGGGTGCTCGCCGCCACCGGAGCGGCCGAGACCGACATCGTCGGGCACTCGCAGGGCGGCATGATGCCCCGCTGGTACCTGCGGTTCCTCGGCGGGGCCGCCAAGGTGAACGCGCTCGTCGGGATCGCGCCCAGCAACCACGGCACCGACCTGAACGGCCTCACCAAGCTGCTGCCCTACTTCCCGGGCGCGGCGGACCTGCTGTCGAAGAACACCCCCGCCCTCGCCGACCAGGTCGTCGGCTCCGACTTCCTCCAGCGGCTGAACGCGGGCGGCGACACCGTGCCCGGCGTGCGCTACACCGTCATCGCCACCCGCTACGACGAGGTGGTCACGCCCTGGCGCAGCCAGTACCTGAGCGGCCCGGACGTGCGCAACGTCCTCCTGCAGGACCTGTGCCCCGTCGACCTGTCCGAGCACGTGGCCATCGCGCTGTTCGACCGGATCGCCTTCCACGAGGTGGCCAACGCGCTCGACCCGGGGCGCGCCACACCCACCACATGCGCATCCGCCTTCAGCTGACACGTGTAGGCCGGTGACACGTGTCGACCGCTCACTCGTGTCACCGGCCCGTGTGCGCCCCGTGTCCTCGTGCCGGGGAGAAACGCGTCGGGGCCTGTCCGGCCTGAGCCGCCGGACAGGCCCCGGTCATGGGGCGGTGGGGGAGGTCAGCGGCCGTGCCGGCCGCCGCTCACCGCCTTGCGCCGGGCCGAGAGGAACAGGGCCGACGCGCCGAGCGCCAGCGCGGCCGCGCCGCCGAGCGCGACGTACGGGGTGCTGCTGTCGCCGCCCGTCTCGGCGAGGTCGCCGGTGGCGCCGGCCGCCTCCAGCCGGTTGGGCGCGGCGGCCGCCTTCGGCCTGTCGGCGGTGTCCGCCGCGGTGTCCTCGGCACTGTTCTCCGCGCCGTCGCCCGAGGCGCCGCCCGCACCGTCGTCCGCCGCCGCGGCGGGCTCCGCCGACGTGCTCGGGTCGTTGTCGCCGTGGCCGTGGTGCTCGATCGTCGACTTGTCGTTGCCGTCCTCGATCTGCTGCTCGGAGGGGGCGGAGGCGGACGGGGCCGGGGCCGCGCCGCCGCCCGTCGTGGTGGCGCCGCCGAAGCTGACGTCCGAGCAGGAGTAGAACGCCTCGGGGCTGTCCGACCGCTGCCACACCGCGTACAGCAGGTGCTTGCCGGAACGCTCGGGCAGCTTGCCGGGGAAGGTGTAGAAACCGCCCGCGGCGGCCGGGTCGGTGGCCGTCGCCACCGGGTTGGCGAGGTCCAGGTCGCTCCAGGCGAGCGGCTCGGCCGGGTCGTAGCCGGGCTTGGTGATGTACACCGTGAAGGTGCCCTTGTGCGGGGCCGTCACGCGGTACTTGAAGGTGTGCGCGCCGCTGGTCACGCCGGTGGCGGGCCAGTCGGCGCGGGCCAGGTCGAGGCCCTTGAAGGCGGCGTTGTTCGCGCTGCAGAGCTTGCCGTCCGGGATGAGCTCCTGGTGGCGCCCGCCGGCGTCGCCGATGCGGATGCCGTTCCAGTCGTAGAGGGCCTGGGTGCCGCCCGCCGCGACCGCCGCCTTGCAGGCGGCCGACTTCGGGCTCTCGGGGCCCTCGGCGTAGCACTGCGAGACCCGGCTGACCGGGTCGCCCATCGAACCGTGCGCGGCCGCGGGAGCGGCGGTCAGCGCGGTGAGGGCGAGCGGGAGGGCGCCGAGGGTGGCGACGCTGGCTGCCGTACGGCGTGCGGGCATGCGGGAACTCCTCGAAACGGTGCGTGGGACCGGGGGGCCGGATCCCGTGGGGTGATCCGAAGCTAGCCCCGGGGAACCGCGAAATCGCCTGCTGAGGGCGGGTGGAGGTGATCCTTATGGCCCCGTTAAGGGAGTGCTCAGACTGGCATCAGGTAGGTACCGTCACGGCATGGCAGACGAGGAGATCCGGCCGGCCGGCGCCGCCGACGTACCGGCCGTCAAGGACGTGATCGACGCGGCCTTCGGCCCCTACGTCGAGCGCATCGGCCAGGTGCCGCAGCCCATGGGGGAGGACCACGCGGCGAACGTGGCCGCGGGGAAGGTGTTCGTCACGGGCGATCCCGTGATCGGCCTCGTCGTCCTGGAGGCGTTCGAGGACCATCTCTACCTCGACACCATCGCCGTCCGCCCGGCCGCGCACGGCAGGGGCGTGGGGCGACGGCTGCTGCGGTTCGTGGACGCACGCGCGCGTGCCCTCGGGCTGCCCGAGGTCAGGCTCTGCACGAACGTGCTGATGTGGGAGAACCGGCGGATCTACCCGAAGTACGGCTACGAAGAAGTGGAACGCCGCATGCAAGGGCCCTACGACCGGGTCCACTACCGCAAGCGGCTCTCCTGACCGGCACCGGCCGCTCAGGCCTCGGGCCACCAGGTGCGCGCGATGTCCTTGCGGACCTCAGGACGCCCGGAGGGGCGCTCGTCTGCCTCCTCGCGGACCCGGCGGACGTCCGGCTTCTTCAGGGGCTTCTGCACGGACATACGGCGCATGGCTGCCTCCTTCAGGTGCTACCGGGTTCCGCGTTCTCACGGAGGTAGACCTTTCGGGGGAGAGTTCCTCATCGCTCCCGGTCTGTCTGTGACGCCGGTCACCATCCGGTTGTCAGTGGCGGGTGTCACGCTGGGGCCCATGACGGACGGGAGTGACGACGTGACCTCGGCGAACACGGACGTGGACTGGGACGCGCGGGCGGCGTCCTTCGACGACGAACCGGACCACGGCCTGCGCGACCCCGCAGTGCGCCGGGCCTGGGCCGGCCGGCTGCGCGACTGGCTGCCCGGACGCCCGGGCGACGTCCTGGACCTCGGCTGCGGCACCGGCAGCCTCTCACTCCTCGCGTCCGAGCAGGGGCACCGGGTGACCGGCGTGGACCTCTCGCCCGCGATGGTGACGCGCGCCCGGGAGAAGCTCGCCGGACGTGACGCGGTGTTCCTCCTCGGTGACGCGGCGGCCCCGCCCCTCGGGGAGCAGCGCTTCGACGCCGTGCTCGTCCGGCACGTGCTGTGGGCCCTGCCCGACCCCGGCCGCGCCCTGCGCCACTGGTACGGGCTGCTGCGGCCCGGAGGGCGGCTCGTGCTGGTCGAAGGCGTCTGGGGCGGCGGCGCCGAGGCGGCCGGGATACCGGTGGAGCGGGTCACCGCTCTGCTCGCCCCGATCGCCGGCCCGCCGCGCGTGGAGCGGCTCTCCGGCGATGCGCTGCTGTGGGGCAGGACGGTGACGGACGAGCGGTACGCGGTGGTCGCGGTCCGGGGAGCCTCAGGTCAGCAGTGACGGCAGGGCGTGCTCGCGGGCGAGGGCCTCCAGTTCGTCGAGGGCCGCCAGGGCGGCCGCCGCCGCTTCGGGGTCCGTCTCCGTCAGGCCGCCGGCCGCGAACTCGTCCTCGTCCAGGCGGCGCACGTCCGTGCCGTCCCCGGAGAGCCACAGGTCCAGGTCGAGGTCCTCGACCGTCAGCTCGGAGCCGGAGCCGGAGCCGGAGCCGGAGCCGGAGAGCAGGGCCGGGCGGGTGACGTCGCAGTACCAGCCCTTGAGCATGCCCGCGGCGGAGCGGACCTCCTTGACGGCGTACCAGCGGTCACGCCAGTAGTACTCGGTGAAGACGTCCCCCGGCTCGAAGCGGACGAAGCCGAAGTCGCGCACGCCGGAGCCGGCCCAGGGGGCCCGGACCACGATGCGCGTGCCGTCGTCCGCCAGGAGCTCCGCGGGGTAACGGATCTTCGTACGGCCCGCCTTGACGAGGACGACGTCCAGCTGCTGCGGCCCGTCAGCCGAGTTCGCGGACATAGCGCACCTCCGTCGCACAGATCTCGTACCCGAACCACTGGTTGATGGCGATCATCGGTTCGTTGCCCGTGTCGTTGCCGGTGAACGCCTCCGTGCACCCCGCCGCACGGGCGCGGTGCAGGGAGTCGTTCTTGGCCAGCTTCGCCAGGCCCCGGCCGCGGAACTCCCGGGCCGTGCCGGTCATGGCGGTGCCGTAGCGCAGGTCGTCGTCGGTGTAGGCCACGCTGAAGGCGGCGGGCCGGCCGTCGACGACGGCGACCGTGGTCAGCTCCCGGTTCAGCAGCGGGTGCTTCCAGGTCTCCTCCAGCCACGCCTCGTAGTCCGTGAACCGCACCTCGATGTCGCTCGGTTCGTCCGACGACGTCACCGCGTCCAGTTCGAACACCGGGCGCGGGTCGTCGGCGAAGTCGGCCGCCGTGCGCAGTTCCACCCCCGGCGGCGGGTCCTGGCGGGGCGGCAGCGGCCCGGTCGCGAGGTCCAGGCGCAGGAAGTAGGCGGAACGGCTGGCCGTGAAGCCCTTCCGCTCGGCGAAGGCGCGGTTCTCCGGCTCGTCCAGCACCCAGGCGAACAGCCTGGTGACGCCCAGGGAGGCCAGGCGCTCCTCGGCGGTGCGCAGCAGGAGCGAACCCGCACCGCGGTTCCTGCGGCCGGGCTGCACGTAGATGTTGGCCGAGCCCTGGCCGGGCTCCGGACTGTCGTGGGCGAGGCTCACCTGGGCGGTGCCGATGATCTCGCCGTCCTCCTCGGCCACGAGCTGCCCGAAGCGGGCGTCCGGGTGGGCGTGCGTCAGGGTGTGCACCACGGACTCGGGGGTCGACAGCATGTAGGGGAGTGCCAGCCGGCGGGTCCGGGAGAATCCCTCGGCGTCGGCTCGGACGTCGGGGCGCAGGTCGCGCACGATCACGGTCATGGGGGCGCACGGTACGCGGGGGCGCCCTCCGGGTGCCTCTCATTTTCCGTGCGGTGCGCGACAATCGGGCTGTGACCTTGAAGATCGACATCGACGACAGTGCCCCGCCGTACGAGCAGGTGCGGGCCCGGATCTCCGAGCAGGCGCGGTCGGGGGAGCTGCCGGTGGGGTACCGGCTGCCGACCGTGCGGGGACTGGCCGAGTCGCTGGGGCTCGCGGCGAACACCGTGGCCAAGGCGTACCGGGCGCTGGAGGCCGACGGCGTGATCGAGACGCGGGGGCGCAACGGCACGTTCGTGGCCGCCGCCGGCTCGGCCGCGGAACGGGAGGCGGCGACCGCCGCGCAGGCCTACGCGGAGCGGGCGCGGCGGCTCGGGCTCACCGAGGCGGACGCGCTGGCGGCGGTGCGGGACGCCCTGCGGGCGGCGTACGCGCAGTAGGCGTCACCGGCCGCGGGCCGCGCCCGGGAGGGGGCGGGCCGTCACGTCCGGACCAGGTGCTCCGGCGTGCGGGTGACGTCCAGGCCCGCCGATCCGCCCACCCGTGCGAACACCCTGGCGTCCTCCACCGCCGCGCCCCCGGGGTCGTTGTTGAAGTACGCGTACACGTCCTCGCCGTGCGTCCAGGTCGTGGCGATGCGGTCGAGCCAGGTGGTCAGGGAGCGGCGGCCGTAGCGGGGCCACGGCCGCGCGCGGCCCTGGTGGAAGCGGACGTAGCCCCAGTCGGTGGTGCGCCACAGCGGTGTCGCCGGGCGGGCCAGGACGTCGGCCCAGCACAGGGCGGCCCGCCGCGACTCCAGGACCGCGCGGACCTCCGGCGTCCACCAGGAGGCGTGGCGGGGTTCGACGGCGACCCTGGTCGAGGCCGGGAAGCAGGCGAGGCAGGCGTCCAGCAGGGCGGCGTCGGCGCGCAGGGTGGGCGGGAGCTGGAGGAGCACCGGGCCGAGGCGGTCGCCGAGGCCCGCCGCGTGGCTCATCAGCCGGTGCACCGGCTCCCCGGGGTCCTTCAGCCGCTTGATGTGGGTCAGATAGCGGCTCGCCTTGACCGCGACGACGAAGTCCTCCGGCACCCGCCCGCGCCAGTCCTGGAAGGTCTCCCGGGCCGGCAGCCGGTAGAACGCGTTGTTGATCTCGACGGTCGCGAAGTGCCGCGCGTACTCCTCGAGCCAGAGCCGCATCGGCAGCCCGGACGGGTACAGGACGTCCCGCCAGTCCTTGTACTGCCACCCGGACGTGCCGACGAACAGGGTCATAGACCCATCAAAACACCGCCCGGCCGGGAGCTCCCGCCGATCTCCCGCCGGTCTCCCGCCGACCCCCTACAGGTACAGCCCCGCGTCGGCGCCCTCGCGCGGCTCCGGCAGCGCCGTCGGGGACGTGCCCCGCCGCAGCGCGTACAGTTCCGCCAGCGTCGCGCCCTCGCGGCCGACGCCGTCCTCGCGGCCCAGCCAGCTCACCGCCTCCGCACGGGTCAGCGGACCCACCTCGATGCGGGCCAGGCAGCGGCCCGGGCGGACGACGGCCGGGTGCAGGCGCTCCAGGTCCTCGTTGGTGGTGACGCCGACCAGGACGTTGCGGCCCTGGCCGAGCAGTCCGTCCGTCAGGTTCAGCAGCCGCGACAGCGCCTGGCCCGCCGTGTGCTTGGCCTCGCCGCGGATCAGCTCGTCGCAGTCCTCCAGGAGCAGCAGCCGCCAGCGGCCCTTGCCCGTCGCGTCGTCCTCGCCGATCGCGATGTCCATCAGGTAGCCGACGTCGTTGAAGAGCCGCTCCGGGTCCAGCACGCAGTCGATCTGGCACCAGTCGCGCCAGGAGCGGGCCAGGGTGCGCAGCGCCGACGTCTTTCCCGTGCCCGGCGGGCCGTGCAGCAGCAGCAGACGGCCCGCGACGTCCTCCGGCGTCGTCTTCATCAGCCGGTCCATGGCGTCCGCCACGGGCGCGGTGTAGTTGGGCCGGACCTCCTCCCAGGTGCCCGCGGCGATCTGGCGGGTGGTGCGGTGCGGGCCGCGGCGCGGGGAGACGTACCAGAAGCCCATCGTGACGTTCTCCGGCTGCGGTTCGGGTTCGTCCGCCGCGCCGTCCGTGGCCTGGCCGAGGATCTTCTGCGCCAGCTCCGCGCTGGTCGCCGTGACCGTGACGTCGGCGCCCCGGTTCCAGCGGGAGACGAGCAGCGTCCAGCCGTCGCCCTCGGCGAGGGTCGCGCTGCGGTCGTCGTCGCGGGCGACGCGCAGCACGCGGGCGCCCGGGGGCATCAGGGCCGCCCCGGAGCGGACGCGGTCGATGTTCGCCGCGTGGGAGTACGGCTGCTCGCCCGTCGCGAAACGGCCGAGGAACAGCGCGTCGACGACATCGGACGGGGAGTCGGAGTCGTCGACGTTGAGCCGGATCGGCAGCGCCTCGTGCGGGTTTCCAGACATGCCGCCATGATCCGCCACGAGACCGCCGCGTGCACGCGGTTTCCCGGTGCGCGCGGCGGTCGCCCGTGTCCGGGTCAGCCGCCGGGGCGCGAGACCGCCCGGCGGGTCCGCCGGGCCCCGCGCACCAGGGCGTACCCCTTGGTGAGGGCACGGTCCCCGGCGAACGTACGGGTGATCGCACGCCCCTCGACCACCCGCTCGAACTCCTCGATGCCCGTGCGGCGGCGCACCGTCACGCGCCGCAGGGCGTACGGCCCCTGCGCCCGGCGCGCGAGGCCGTTGCCGACCGCGAGGGCCTGGGCGTACCCCGTCTCGCGCACCGCCTGCCGGACCCGGCGGGTGGAGTGGCCGTAGGGGTAGGCGAACGACGCCGGTGCGGCGCCGAGCTGGTCGGTGATGATCTCCCGGCAGTGGATCAGCTCGAACCGCAGGGCGGGGTCGGAGACCTGGTCGAGCTGCGGATGGCTGTGGCTGTGCCCGCCGATCTCGACGCCGGCCCCGGCGAGTTCGCGGACCTGGTCCCAGCCGAGCATGGTGTCCGGGCCGCCCCCGGTGTCGTACGGGCCCCTCAGCCACCCGGTCGAGACGAACAGGGTGGCCGCAAAGCCGTGCTTGACCAGGGCGGGCAGGGCGTGCCGGTGCACGCCCTCGTAGCCGTCGTCGAAGGTGATGAGGACCGGCCGCCCGGGCAGCGGGCGGCCGGAGCGCCAGCAGGCCGCGAGGCCGGCCGCGGTGAGCGGGGTGAGGCCCCGGTCGGCGAGCACCGCCATCTGCTCGGCGAACGCCTCCGGGGTCACGGACAGGGCGCGGGTCGCCTCGGCCGGGTCGGCCGCGACCGCGTGGTACATGAGGATCGGCACCCGGGCGTCGTCACTCACGGGCCGTCACCCCCACCTCGGGCACCTGGAACGTGGTGCCGCCCCGGCGCGCCCGGACACTGCCGACGGCGTACCCGCCCGCCGCCGTGAGCACCCCGGCCAGGATCGCGCCCGCCCGCCCGGCGCCGCCCGGCCGGGCCAGCAGGGCGTCCCGCAGTCCCCGGGCCACCCCGGCCGGCAGGACCCGGGTGGCGTACCGGCGTTCGGACTCGAGCCCCTTCTCCGTGCCGACGCTGCGGGCCACCAGCGCCTTGGACAGGCCCTCGGCGTAGGTGCGGGTGCGGAAGTAGCGGAAGTGCTCGCGTGCCTCGGGCACCCGGTGGTGGATCACCGCCCGGTCGTCGATCAGCAGCACCGCGTCCGGCCGGGCACGGGTCAGGCGGATGCACAGTTCCGTCTCCTCGCAGCCCAGCGGGCGTTTGTCGCCGTCCCGTCCGATGCCGGTCGCGAATCCGCCCGCCGCCTCGAAGGCGCTGCGGCGGAACGAGGCGTTGCCGCCCAGCACGTTGCGCACCCGCACCCGGCCGCGCGGCAGCCCCCGGTAGGTGCAGCCGACCACCCAGTCGAACTCCTCCGGGAACCAGTCCGGCCGCCGCCCCGACGCCCAGACCGGCACCGTGCGCCCGCCGACCGCCATCACGCGGGGGTCGGCGTACGCCTCGGTGAAGTGGAGCAGCCAGTCGCGCTCGGCCACGGCGTCGTCGTCGAGGAAGGCGACGATCTCGCCGCGTGCGGCGGCGATGCCGGTGTTGCGGCCGGCGGACAGGCCGCGGGGGCCCGTGTTGGCGAGCACCCGCACCTCGCCGGTCTCCTTGTACTCCCGGCCGAGACGGTCCAGGAGGGCCGGGTTGTGGTCGACGACCAGCAGCGTCTCGCGGGGCGGCCGCGACTGCGCCCGCACCGAGGAGACCGCCGCGAGGATGTCCTCCCAGCGGTCCTCGGTGTACGCGCAGATCACGACGGAGACGTCGGGACCGCTCAAGAGACCTCCCCCCGGACCGCGTCGGTCATCGGGGACCGGGGCGAGCGGCGGCGCAGCGCACGGCGGTTGGAGCGCTCCTTGAGGATCACCTTCAGCACGCGCAGCCCGTCGCGCACGGCCCGCAGGTTGCTGGTGCCGTGGATGCGGAGGTACTCGTGGCTCGGGATCTCCTGCACCTTGAGCCCGGCCTTGACGACCCGGATGTTCATCAGCGTCTCGACCTCGAAGCCGGTGCAGTCGAGGTCGATCTTGTCCAGGCAGTGCCGCCAGAAGGCGTTGTAGCCGTAGCAGAGGTCGGTGTAACGGGCGCCGAACTTGCGGTTGACGACCGAGCACAGCGCCCGGTTGCCCAACTTGCGGATGAAGGTCATGTCGTCGGTGCCGCCGCCGTTGGCGAAGCGGGAGCCCTTGGCGAAGTCGGCGCCGGAGACCAGGGCGGAGACATAACTGAGGATCTCGCCGCCGTCGGCCGAGCCGTCCGCGTCGACCATCACGATGATGTCGCCGGTGCACGCCTGGAAACCGGTGATCAGGGCGTCTCCCTTGCCCTTGCCGCGCTGTTCGACGACCTTGACCTCCGGCCACAGCCCGCGGGCCACCTCGACGGTGCCGTCGGTGGAGTTGCCGTCGACCAGGACCACCTCGTGGATCCAGCCGGGCAGCGTCTTGAAGACGTACGGGAGGTTCTCCGCCTCGTTCATGGCCGGGATGACCACGCTCACCGGCGGGGCGATCGCCAGGTGCGAGGAGACGGGCCGGTAGGTGGCGCTGGCCGGCGGAGGCCCGTCCGTCACGGCCGGCTGCAGAACTGAACTCATGGGTCTGGTCCCTCTCGTCCGGTGGACCGCCCCCCCAGGGCAGTCCGGATCCAGTCCGGTTCGAAAGGGGGGTTCTCACCCGTGGCACGCCGAGCCGGAGCTTCGGGCACGCCGGGTGAGCTGGCAAAGCTGGCCTGCTGCGAAAAACGGCAGCCGACCGCGCGGCACGGCCCGGTCACCATCGCGGTCACCGAGCACGGCACCCCCCTACCGCGCCCCGCGCCGGTTCGTCGCGGTCCCTGAGCCCTCCCCTGGAGCCGCGTAGCGACGGACCGATGCGGGTGAGATGTATGACGGTATTGACGATTGAACCCGTATGGCAAGACCTGGAACGGCCGCTCACGTTTTTGTTGGTTTGGCCGGTGTCAAAGGCGTTTCGTGTGACACGAGGTGAAGATTCCGGTCATAGGAACAGCCGTTCCCCGGAGGCGGCCCGCGCCTCCGGGGAACGTGTGTTCAGGTGTGCGAGTCCTGCCGGTTACGGCACCAGCTGCAGCAGCCGGTTCGGCGAGCCCGAGCCGGCGCTGGTGACCTTGCCGGTGACCGCGCCGTTCACCAGGGCCGAGGCGACCTGGGCCGGGGTGGAGGAGGTGTGGCCCGCCAGGTAGACCGCGGCGGCGCCCGCCACGTGCGGGGTCGCCATCGAGGTGCCGGAGATGGTGTTGGTCGCGGTGTCGCTGGTGTGCCAGCCGGCCGTGATCGACGAGCCGGGCGCGAAGATGTCCAGGGCCGAGCCGTAGTTGGAGTAGCTCGCCTTGGCGTCGGTGCTGGTGGTGGCGCCGACGGTGATCGCCTCGCCGACCCGGGCCGGGGAGGACGAGGAGGCGGTGGTGCTGCTGTTGCCCGCGGCGACGGCGTACGTGACGCCGCTGGCTATGGAGTTGCGCACGGCCGTGTCCAGCGCGGCGGAGGCGCCGCCGCCGAGCGACATGTTGGCGACCGACGGGCCGGAGTGGTTCCGCGTCACCCAGTCGATGCCGGCGATCACGCCGGCCGTGGTCCCGGAGCCGCTGTTGTTCAGCACCCGGACACCCACGATCTTCGCCTTCTTGGCGACCCCGTAGGTCGAGCCCGCGATGGTGGTGGCCACATGGGTGCCGTGACCGTTGCCGTCGGAGGCGTTGCTGTCGCCGTCGACGGCGTCGTAGCCGTGCGCCGCGCGGCCGCTGATCTGCTGGTGGGTGATGCGTACGCCGGTGTCGATGACGTAGACCGTCACGCCGCTGCCCGCGCTGTCCGGGTAGGTGTAGGTGCCCGAGAGCGGCAGCGAGGCCTGGTCGATGCGGTCCAGGCCCCAGGGAGCGCTGGTCTGGGTGGCCGCGAGCGTCACGCGCTGGTTCTGCTCGACGGAGGCCACCGCCGGGTCGGCGGCGAGCCGCCTGGCCTCGGTGGCGGACAGCTCGGCGGTGTAGCCGTTCAGCGCCTTGCCGAACGTCTTCTCGACCGTGCCGCCGTACTCCTTGACGAGACCCTTGCCGGCGGCTGAGGACGCCTTCAGGCCCGCGCTCTTGCGGAGCGTGACGATGTAGCTGTCCTTGATCGCCGTCGGGGAGTCCGCGGCGAGCACCCGGCCCTCGGCGGGCGCGGCCTGGGCCGGGAGGGCGGTCAGTCCGCCCACCAGGGCGGCGGTCGCCAGTGAGGTGAGCGCGGCGAACCCGATTCTCTTGCTACGCAGGTGTGCCATTACGAGGGAGTCCTCCTCTTGGCGGCGCGCGCCTGGGTGGGGCGCGCGTCATGTGGGGGATGTGCGCGTGCTCGCGCACACGGACCGGGAGCGTCGCGTTCCGCTCCCGGCCGTCGTAAAGCGTCGACCATCTACCGGCGTAGAACAAGGGACTTGAGCGTCAGTCAACAAATTTGTCATGAACGCGCAACAAGGGGGGCCGGAAAGGTGGCCCGAGGCGCTGTGAACGCGCCACGAGCCGTGAAGAGGGCCGAAAAGGCTTGTCATGAACACTTCCCGTCAACACGCGTAGCTGCTACCACGGTTGTGGCAGAGATCCTGCTAAAGGGAGGTTCCATGAGACGTTCCCCATTTGTCGTCCTTGTGAGCTCGCTCCTCCTCGCCGTCGGCACCGCCCTCACCGGGGCGGCCACGGCGCAGGCGTCCGAACTCGCCGCAACGGGCCCCTACGCAGCGCTCGGTGACTCCTACTCCTCCGGAGTCGGCGCCGGCAGCTACATCGGATCCAGCGGCGACTGCAAGCGCAGCACGAAGGCCTACCCCTACCTCTGGGCCGCCGCCAACTCACCCTCCGCCTTCGACTTCACGGCCTGTTCCGGGGCCCGTACGGGTGATGTTCTGTCCGGACAGCTCGGCCCGCTGAGCAGCGCCACCGCCCTCGTCTCCGTCAGCGTCGGAGGCAACGACGCCGGCTTCGCCGACGTCATGACGACCTGTGTGACCCAGTCCGACAGCACCTGCATCTCGCGCATCAACACCGCCCGCGCCTACGTCGACTCCACGCTCCCCGGCAAGCTCGACAGCGTGTACTCCGCGATCCGCTCCAAGGCCCCCAACGCCCGGGTCGTCGTGCTCGGCTACCCCCGCTTCTACAAGCTGGGCACGTCCTGCCTCGGTCTGTCCGAGACCAAGCGCAAGGCCATCAACGACGCCTCCGACCACCTGAACAGCGCCATCGCCAAGCGCGCCGCGAACCACGGCTTCGCCTTCGGTGACGTGCGCGGCACCTTCACCGGCCACGAGATCTGCTCCGGCAACTCCTGGCTGCACAGCGTCAACTGGCTCAACATCGGCGAGTCGTACCACCCGAAGGCCCCCGGCCAGTCGGGCGGCTACCTGCCCGTGCTCAACGCCAACGACTGACCGCTCAGCCCCCACCGGACCCGGACCCGTCGTCCGGGTCCCCCGCCGTGTCCGAAGGAGAAGGGGAGGCCCCGCCCGTCGGGGTCTCCGTCTCACAGCTCAGCGAGAACGGCACCGACTCGGACGAGGTGCGCACCGGCTCCCGCACCTCGACACTGATCTCGTTCTCGAACGACCCCGACTCCTCACGGGTCGTCACACTGACCGCGTCCTGCCGCGAACGGCCGCCGCCCTCCGGGAACGACAGCGTCTTCCAGCCCCCGTCCAGCACCGAACCGTCCCGCGTCACCCAGCGGTAGCGCACCTCGGCCGGCAGCCGCCCCACCGTGATCGTCGCCGTGAAGCGCGGCGCCTCCCGGCTCGGCGGCGGACACGGACCCGAGTAGTCCGTGCGCGAGCCCTCCAGCGCCACCCGCACCGACTGCGGCGGCGGGCTGCTCTCCTCGCTCTCGCTCTCACTGGGCGTCGGGGACGGACTGGCCTTGCCGCTCCCCGTGTTCTGCGGGGGGCCCTTGGTCCCGGCCGGCGCGCTCGCCCCCGCGCCCCGGTCGCCCGAGCCGCCGCCGTCCTTGTTCAGCAGCGCGTACGTCAGCCCGCCCACCGCGAGCGCCAGCGCCACCACACCCGCGACCAGCACCCGGCCGGAGCGCCGGTCGCCCTCGCGGTCCTGCGGTGTCCCGGCCGTCGCCGCGGTCGCACCGGACGCCGCCGTCCCGCCCGGGAAGGGCGTCGGGGGCGTCGGCGAGGGCTCCGCGCGGCCCGCGGCCGTCGGCGGGAACGGCACCGTCCGTACGGTGCCCGCGCGCGGCGCGCCGCCCGCGGCGACGGTCCGCAGCTCCTGCTCGGCCCGTTCGGCCGGCAGCCGCTGCTCCGGATCCTTGCGCAGCAGCCCCTCGATGACCGGGGCGAGCGGCCCCGCCCGGCGCGGTGGCGGCAGCTCCTCGTCGACGATCGCGCGCAGCGTGCTCAGCGGGGTGTCGTGACGGAACGGGGAGAAGCCCTCGACCGCCGCGTACAGCAGCACTCCGAGCGACCACAGGTCGGACTCCGGGCCGGGCGTGCGCCCCAGCGCCCGCTCCGGGGCGAGGAACTCGGGCGAGCCGATGACCTCCCCCGTCATGGTCAGCGCGGAGCTGCCCTCGACCATGGCGATGCCGAAGTCGGTGAGCACGATCCGCCCGTCGTTGGAGATCAGCACGTTGGCCGGTTTCACGTCCCGGTGCAGCACCCCGGCCTCGTGCGCGGCCCGCAGCGCGGCCAGCACCTCGGCGCCGATGTGCGCGGCCCGTTGCGGCGGCATCGGGCCCTCGGCGTCGAGGACCTCGGCCAGGGACAGTCCGCGGACCAGCTCCATGACGATCCACGGCCGGCCCTCGTCGCTCGCCACGTCGTACACCGTCACGACGTTGCGGTTGGCGACCCGGGCCGCCGCCCAGGCCTCCCGCTCCAGCCGGGCGTACATCCGCCGCACGTCGTCGCCCGCCAGCCCCGCCGGGGCCCGCACCTCCTTGACGGCGACCTCGCGGTGCAGCACCTCGTCGCGGGCGCGCCACACCGTCCCCATACCGCCTTCGCCGAGCGGCGCCAGCAGCCGGTAGCGGCCCGCGATCACCCGCTCATGGCCCGGTTCTCCGTACACGGCGCCCCCATTCGCAGCCGGGCGGAATCTCCATGAGGTCTGTTTTCCCCACCACGTCGGATCTCCTCACGAACGTAACTCAGCCCAGTGCGGATGCCGCCCCCTTGAACACGAGTCCTGCCCCGAGGACGACCACCGCGAAGGCGGACCCGAGCGGGGCGGTCCGGCGCACCAGGGCGGCGACCGGGCCGGACGTCCAGCGGGGGCGCCGGTCCAGCAGCCGGGTCATGCCGCTGCCCGCCTTGACGACGGCGTACCCGGCGGCCGTGAGCGTCAGCGCCAGCCCGACGCCGTAGGCGACGACGAGCAGCAACCCGAACCAGGCCTGCCCGAGGGCCGCCGCGCCGACGAGCACGACGACGGCGGACGGGCTGGGCACCAGGCCGCCGGCGAAGCCCATGAGGATCGTGCCGCGCAGGGTGGGGGCGACGGGGTGGCTGTGCGTGAACCCGCCGTGGGTGTGCTCGACCGTGTGGGGGTGGGAGTGGGGGTGGGGATGCGGACGAGGGTGGCTGTGGTCGTGCGGGTGGCTGTGGCCGTGATCGGGGCCGTCTTTGTGGGCATGACCGGGTGTGTGGTCATGACCGGGTGTGTGGTCATGACCGTCGCCGTGGTGGTGGTCGTGCGCGTGGGCGTGGCCGGGGCTCCCGCCGTCGGGTGCGTGCGTGTGCGTGTGACCGTCGGTGCCGTGGCCGTGGCCGTGGCCGTGGCCGTGCGCGGGGGCGCGGTGGCGCAGGGCGCGGCGGACCAGGCTCGCGCCCGCCAGCGTCACCAGGATGCCGCTCGCGACGCCGAGCCAGGCGATCACCGAGGGCGCCGCCGCCGAACCCGCCGTGACCAGCAGGCCGAGGGCGATCACGCCGAGGGTGTGGGTGACCGTCACCGACGCCGCCATGGGCAGGACGTCCTTCATCCGGGCGTGGCCGCCCCGGGCCGCCGCCGTCGCGGCCATGATGGTCTTGCCGTGGCCCGGGGCGAGCGCGTGCATCGCGCCGAGGACGACGGCGATGCCGAGGGCCAGCGCGGCGAAGCCGGCGGTCAGGTCGTGCCGGGCGACGAGTTCGTCCAGGGCCCGCGTCCAGCGGTCGGCGCCGCGCGGGAGCACGGAGGCCGCGGGGGCGTCCCCCTCCTGCCCGGCCAGGGCCGGACCGCCCGGGCGCACCCGCAGGGAGGCGGCCGCGGTGTCGGCCGGTGAGGACAGCAACTCCTCCGGATATCGCGTCAGTTCACCCGAGACCGACTTCTCCGGGACGTCCGACGCGGTGAGCGTCATCCGGTCGCCGCGCGCCGTGATCTCCCGCCAGCCCGGCCCGGACGAGGCGCCCGCGCCCCGGAAGCCGAGGGACACCCCGTCCTTCCCGTCGTCCGTCCCGCCCTCCTTCCCGTCGTCCTGCCGCGACGGCAGGGGAGCGGTCAGCTCGCACTCCACACGGAGGGTGTCGAGCCCCGCCTGCCCGGGCCGCACGCGCGCGTGGCTGCGTTCGGCGGTGAGCGCCACGGCGCGGCCGTCGACGGTGAGCCCGCTGTCCGCGGCCGCCGTGGCGCACCGCTCGCGGGCCCACCTGCCCATGCCCAGCCGCTCGATGTCCGGCTTCGCCTGGGTCGCCGGGATCTCGGCGAGGTCCTCGACGTGGTGGACGCGCAGCTCGCCGGGGGCGGCGACCAGGCCGTCGTAGCGGTTGACGGTGAAGTTGCCCAGCGGGTGGGCGCTCGCCGTGGCGGCGGGCAGCAGGGTGAGCGCGCAGGCGGCCGTGAGGACGGCGGCGCCGGACGCGAACAGCCGGCGCAGGGTCACCGGTTCGCCTCCAGGTCCTTGAGTACGGTATGGGCCTCGCGCGCGCCGAGGGGCGAGAAGCCGGGGTTCAGGTCCAGGGCGGCCTTCAGGTGCTCGCGGGCGCCTCGCTCGTCGCCGGCGGCGCGTTCGATGATCCCGCGGTGGTAGAGGAAGGCCGCGTTGCGGTAGCCGGTCGCGGTGGCCCGCCGGGCGTACGGCAGTGCCTCCTCGTCCCGGCCGTTGACGTGCAGCGCCCAGGCGAGGGCGTCGGCGGTGTGCACGCTGCGGCGGCGGTCCCACTCGGCGCGGGCCGCGCGCAGGGCCTCCTTGCCGTCGCCGTGGTCGGCGGCGGCCAGGGCCGAGTCGAGGTCGGCGTTGACACCGCCCGCGCGGGCGAGGGACGTCCAGGCGTCGACGAGGGCGTACTGGTCGCGGGCCCTGGCCCGGTCGCCGTCGGCGCCGCGCTCCTCGTACAGCTCACCGAGCGCGACGAGCGGGCCGGGCAGCGGGGAGCGGGCGACGACCTGCTCCAGCCCCCGTATCGCGGCCGCCCGGTCGCCCCGCGCGGCCTGGGCCCGGGCGCGTCCCTCCAGCGCGGGCAGGTACGCGTCGTCGGCGCCGAGGGCCCGGGCGTAGTGGCCGAGGGCCTTGTCGTACTCGCCCTGGTTCCAGGCGAGTTGGCCGAGCGCAGTCGCCACGTACGCGATGTCGGCGGGGGCGTGCGCGGATGCCAGGGCGCGCTCCAGCACCTCGCGCGCCGTGCGGACGTCGCCGCGCAGCTCGTGCACGTAGGCGTACCGCGTGAAGACCGGCAGGCCCGGACGCCGGTCGTCCGCGGTCGCCGCGGCCTCGGCGGCGTCGTCGTACCGGCCGAGTTCGACGAGCGCGTCGACACGGGTGCACAGGGCGCGTTCGTTGTACGGGTTCTGCTTCAGGGCGCGGTCGGCGTGGCGCAGGGCGCCGGGGAAGTCGTGCCGGGCGGCGGCGAGAGCGGCCCGGCCGGCCAGCGCCTGGTCGTTGCCGGGCCGCAGCGCGAGGGACCGCTTCAGCGCGCGCTCCGCCTGCGGGTACCGGGAGGGGTCGCCCTTGGTCCTGGCCTGCTCGACGTAGGCGGTGCCGAGGGTGGCCCACCTTGCGAAGTCCTTCGGCTGCGCCCGCAGATGGGCCTGCAGCGCCACGATCCCGGCGTCGAGATCCCCCCGGGCGAGGTCACCGGGCGACAGGGCCCCGGCCGCGGACACGGCGTCGACCCCGGCCCCGTTCTCCTGCGCGCCCCCGAGGGCGATGGCCCCGCCGGTCAGCGCCACGGCCAGCAGCGCGGCACACCCGGCCAGATGCAGCGCCCGCCACCGCCGCCCACCGTCCGCGACCCGCCGCAGCGCGGCGACGCGCACGCCGGCACCCTCGTCTGCTGCGGCGGGACGGGGAGCACGCTCGCCGCCGGGGGTGTCCTCTCCGGGGGCGTCCTCACCGGAGGGACGGGGGTCAGACCCACCGCCGGCGGGCGGGCCGGGCGGGTCGGAGACGGGCGGATTCGCCGCGCCGGTTCCGGACCTGACCGCGCTGGCGTCGCTCTGGAGATCGGCGGCGTCTGTCGGGCCGTGGCCGGTCCCTGTCGTGGCGTGCTGTCCGTCCGGGGTCTGAGCCCGGCTCTGCCGGTCGCCAAGAGACTCAACCCGGCCATCACCCAACCCGGTTGCGCCGCCCCGCCCCGCACCCCGCTCCGCGGTCCCCGCACCGGCAGCCGGGCCCCCGTCCCGCCCGTCGGGTCCTCGCCCGGCGGGCTCGGCCTCGGGGGCAGGGGCCGGGCGGCAGCCGTCGCCGGGCCTCTCCGGTGTGCTGTCGGTCGTACGCGGAGGCATGACCTCTCCTCGGTCGGAAGTGCGGGAGGGGGAGGCGCGGCCCGTGCCGTGGGGGATGGGGAACGGGCCGCGCCGGCAGAGGGGGCGGAACGGGTCAGTACGCCCGGTTCCGCATACGGCGCCACCACATCAGGGCCGCGCCGATCAGGACGATGCCGCCCGCCCCGGCGCCCGCGGACGCGGCGATCAGGCGCATGTCGTCCGAGCCCTGCGCGCCGGCCGGCTGGAGCGCGTCGCCCAGCTGGCTGCGGACGTCGTTGCCGCTCTTCACGCCCTTGGCGAGCGGACCGCGCGAACCCTCGGTCGGGTTGGCCAGGTAGGGGAAGGACTTGCCGAACTTCTTGTCGTTCTTGTCGACCGCGTCACCGAGGTCGTTCTTCGCGCCCAGCAGCTCGCCCTCGACGACCTGCAGCGAGGCGTCGATCACGTCGTCGGTCAGGCGGCGGCCGTTCGGGAAGCCGGCGTTGTCACCGTCGAGGACACCGAGCCGCTTGGGCTTGGCGGACGGCTTGATCGAGGTGTTGAGGCGCAGCTGCTCCGACGGCGTCACGTGCGGCGGCTGGTTGAGGTCCTTGACGCCCTTCAGGAAGACGTCGACGAGGTCGTTGCGCGGCTCGTCCGGCGCCGGGATCTTGTAGATCGCCTCGATGAGCTTCGGCAGCTCCGGGTTGGTGACGTTCTCCAGGAACTGCGCGTCGTCCCGGGGCGCGGACGCGTTGAACTTGTCCTTGTCCTTCAGCGGGTTGACGACCTCGTTCACCAGCGGGTTGCCCAGGCGCGAGACCTGGGTGAAGTAGCCCCGGGCGTTCTTGCGCTGCGTCGTCGACCAGACGCCGACGATCGGCTGCTCGTGCGACTCGGTGATGAGGCTGTTCGGCACCTGCAGGGCGATCGAGTTGACGTTGTAGCCCTTGAGGGTGTCGTTGCCGACCTCGGACAGGTTCCCGCCGTACAGCAGGTCGAAGACGCGCAGGTCCAGGAAGAACGGGTCGTCCGCCTGCCCGGCGAACGTCTGCGCGCCTCCGGCGAGTTCGCGGATCGCCTGCTTGCGCAGGGTGCCGTAGTCCGGCATCGACGCCTTGCCGACGTTCGACGGCGCCACCGGCACGTCGTCGGCGACCTTGGTCTTCGACACGGCCTTCAGGTGCTTCAGCTTGATCAGTTCGAGGTCGTACGTCTGCGTGATGTTGAGGTCGGGGTCGTCGAGGCTCTCGACCGGGCCCGTGTTGTACAGGAACGTCTTGTCGTTCTTCGTGTGCGTCTTGAACGTGTACCGGAAGACCAGGTCCTCCTGCGCGTCGCCGTTGTTGTCGATGCGCAGGTCGTACTGCGCGTCCTCGGCGAACGTGAAGAAGTTCGGCCCACCGGCCGGCTCCTCCATCGGGATCCAGTTCGCGACGATCGTCGTCGTGTCCGGCTTGTCCGGGCTGACGAACGCGTACACGTCCGTGTTGTCGAACTGCGGGGTCCCCGATATCAGCGGGGCCTCCCGGTGACTGGAGGCGGAGGCCGCCTCAGGTTCCAGCGCGGTCACGCCGGCGGCCGCGAGCCCGCCGGCGGCCAGCGCACCACAGATCGCGGTCGCGATGCTCCTGCGTCCCGCACCGGTCCTGGAGATAGGTGTCATGCCGTCCGTCCTCCGTGCCAACTTGCCTGACACACACCCTTCGGAGCGGCCGGCGAAGCGGATTGGTCGAATCTCAAACGTCCTTACGGCGGGTGGCCAAAGTTGTTTCATCGCGCGGCGACCCGCGTTTTCGGCGCGCTGATCCGTAACACCGTCCGGAGGTGTGTGCGTTGCGAATGCCTCGTACGAGGGGACAGGCCCGATGCGGGCCCGGAGAGGGGGACCGGGTGGAGGCGGACGAACTGCTGCTGCTCGTGGCGAGCGGTAACCACCAGGCGTTCGAGGACTTGTACGGACTGGTGTCCGGCCCGGTGTTCGGGCTCGTACGGCGAGTGGTGCGCGACCCCGCCCAGTCGGAGGAGGTGGCTCAGGAGGTGTTGCTGGAGATGTGGCGGTCCGCCGCGAAGTTCGACCCGGGACGGGGCAGCGCGATGTCGTGGATCCTCACCCTGGCCCACCGCCGTGCCGTCGACCGGGTGCGCAGCGCCCGGGCCGCCGGGGAGCGCGAGCAGCGCGAGGCACTCCGGGCCGGCCAGCCGGCCTTCGACCACGTGACCGAGGAGGTCGAGGCCGGCCTGGAACGCGAGTGGGTGCGCCGCTGCCTGGACCGGCTCACCGTCCTGCAGCGCCAGTCGGTCACGCTCGCCTACTACGAGGGCTACACCTACCGCGAGGTGGCCGAGAAGCTGTCCCTGCCGCTGGGCACCGTCAAGACGCGGATGCGTGACGGGCTGACCCGGATGCGCGAGTGCCTGGGAGGAGCGGCATGAGCCTCCTGCGCCGCGAGGACCCGCACTCCCTCGCCGCTCCTTACGCGCTCGACGCGCTGGAGCCGGCGGAGCGGGTCCGTTTCGAGAAGCACATGAAGGGCTGCGACCGCTGCGCCGCCGAGGTGCGCGCCCTGTCGGAGGACGCCGTCCGGCTCGCCTGGTCCACGGCCGCCCCGCCGCCCGCCGCGCTGCGCGACCGCGTCATGGCCGCCGTCCGCGCCACCCCGCAGGACCCGGCGCCGCAGGAGGCGGCCCGCGGCCCGGCCCGCGGGCGCGCTACCCAGCTGCCGCCGCACGTGTGGGGCACCCAGCCGCCGCCGCGGCAGCGGACGCGGCGCCGGATCCCGCTGTTCGTGCCCTTCGCCACGGCCACCGCCGCCGCGGCACTCGTCGTCGCCTCGCTCTTCGCGGTGCAGGCGAACCGCACCCAGGACGAACTCGCCGCGGAACGCGATCGGTCACGTGAGATCGCCCACGTTCTGGCCGCTCCGGACGCCCGTGCGGGCAACGGACGGGACGCGCGGGGCCGCACCATCGGAGTGATCGCTTCCGCCACGGAGGGGAGCGCGGTGGTCACCCTCGGCGGATACGGCGCACCGCCGGGCGGCCGCGTGCATCAGCTGTGGCTCATGCGCCCGGGCGCACAACCACGCTCCCTGGGGCTGTTCCAAGGCGACACGCCGCTGGTCGCCACCGGTCTCGGCACCTCCGCGACCTCACTGGCCGTGACCGTCGAGCCCGCCGGAGGATCGCCGCAGCCCACCACCCAGCCCATCGTCCAACTCGCCCTGAAATCTGTTGGATTCGGAGAGTAACCGGAAATACATCGTCAACCCCCTTACGGGGAAGGTGAATCCTGTGACGCCGATACACGTGTGCCCGGCCGGGGCGATAGGGTTACCCTGCCCGGGCCGGGTGGACTCGTACGGGTGGGGAGTGACATGGAACAGATAACAGTGCGCAGCAGGGCCAGGGTCCCTGCGATCACCTGCGGGAGCAGCGCGACCAGTTCGCGCCTCGACCGCCATCTCTCGGTGCTGGCGGGTCCTGCCGTCCCGCAGCGGGAGACGGTCGAGGCGACCTCGCTGATGCGTGAACTGACCGCGCGCCGGCCGCACGACCGCAGTGGCAGGGGCGCGCGCGTGCGTCGCGTCTCGCTCTTCGCGCCGCTGCGCCGGCTGCGCCGTTCGCTGTTCGGCAGCAGGTAGGGGCCTGCGCTCGGGCGGTCGCACCGCCCCCGGCGCCCGCTGCGCACTCGTCGTCCGTCATCCCCGCGGCACGCAGCGGCGTCAGGTGTCTTCCCGAGCGCGGCACGCCCCTGGTCGTTGCCTCATCCCCGCCCGGCAGCGACACGGGGCGCCGCCCGCGCCCGCTGCTCCGGCCGCCCGCTCACCGCTCCCCGTGCGCGTACCGGCGCACGGCCAGCGGCACGAACACCGCGAGCAGCAGGGCGCACCACAGAAGCGACCCCGCGACGGGGTGGGCCACCGGCCAGGCCGCCCCCTCGGGCACCGGCGCGTTGCCGAACAGCGCCCGCAGGGCCGTCGCCACGGCGCTGATCGGATTCCACTCCGCGACCGTGCGCAGCCACCCCGGCAGCCCGCTCGCCGGGATGTAGGCACTGGACAGCAGCGGCAGCAGGAACGTGGCGCCGCCGAGCTGACCGGCCGCCTCCTCGTTCCGCGTGAGCAGACCGAGGTGGATCCCGGCCCAGGTGCACGCGAAACGGAACAGCAGCAGCAGCGCGACGGCGCCCGCCGCCCGGAGCGGACCGCCCTCGACGCGCCAGCCCACCGCGAGGCCCACCAGCAGGAACGGCACCATCCCGGCCGCCGTGGCCACCACGTCCGCCGCGGCCTGCCCCAGCGGCACGGCCGCCCGGCTCATCGGCAGCGTACGGAACCGGCTCGTCACCCCCCGGTGCGTGTCCTGGGCCGCCTGGAACATGCCGGTCATGATCCCGCCCGCGGCGGTCGCCGCCAGCAGGCCCGGCACGAGGAACGACCGGTACTCCGCGCCCGGCATCGCGAGCGCGCTGCCGAAGACGTAACCGAAGAACAGCAGCATGCTGACCGGCATCGTCTGGGTCAGGATCAGCAGGCCCGGGTTGTTGCGCATCCGCGTCAGCTGGCGGCCCAGCATCGCGGCCCCGTCGTACGCCAGCATGCTCATGCCGCACGCTCCTTCTCACCGGGGGTCAGGGCCGTGTCCCGCGTCAGGCGCAGGAACACGTCGTCGAGGGTCGGGGGCCGCAGGCTCGCGTCGAGCAGCGGCACGCCCGCGGTGTCCAGGGCGCGCACCAGCAGCGGGAGGGTGAGGGTCGGGTCCTTGCTGACCGCGCCGACGGCGTTGCGCGCGTGGTCGAGCGACGGCTGCGCGCCCGTCAGCCGGTCGAGCACGCCCGCCGCCTTCACCAGCACGTCCGCGTCCGCCACCACGACCTCGGCGTGCGCCCCGACCAGCGCCTTGAGCTGCACCGGCGACCCGGTGTGCGCCACCCGGCCCCGGTCCACCAGGGCGATGTCGTCGGCGAGCCGGTCGGCCTCCTCCAGGTACTGCGTGGTGAGCAGCACGGTGGTGCCCTCGGCGGCCAGAGCGCGCACCACCTCCTGGACGAGGGTGCGGCCGGCCGGGTCGAGGCCGTTCGTCGGCTCGTCGAGGAACAGCACCTCGGGACGGCGGATCAGGCTCGCCGCGAGGTCGAGGCGGCGCCGCATGCCGCCGGAGTAGGTGGACGCGGGCCGGTCGGCGGCGCCGGTCAGGCCGAAGCGGTCCAGCAGCTCCGCCGTCCGGCCGGCCGGTCCGCGCACCCGGTGCAACCGGGCGAACAGCCGCAGGTTCTGGCGTCCCGTCAGGTCGCCGTCGACCGAGGTGTCCTGCCCGGTGACGCCGATCCGGGCGCGCACGGCGGCGGCCTCGCGGACCAGGTCGTGCCCGGCGACCCGCGCCGAGCCGGCGTCCGGCCGCAGCAGCGTGGTCAGCAGCCGCACGGCCGTGGTCTTCCCCGCCCCGTTCGGGCCGAGGACCCCGCACACGGTCCCCTCGGCCACCGCGAGGTCCAGCCCGCGCAGGGCACGGACCTCCCCGAACCGCTTCTCCAGACCCTCACTAAGTACAGCGTACGTAGTCGTCATGGCAGGACCATAGCGCACTACGTACGCTGTACGTAACTAGGATGGTGGCCGAGGTGATGACCGATGGCGGGCCGAGCTGCCGTACCCGAAGTGATCTGGGCGCGCCCCGAGCGCACCGGCCGGGGGCCGAGACCGGCGTTCACCCGCGCCGACATCGCCGCCGCCGCGGTGCGGATCGCCGACGAGCGGGGACTGGACGCGGTGTCCATGCGCAACGTCGCCGCGGAACTCGGCTGCGGCACGATGTCGCTGTACAACTACGTCCCCCGCAAGGAGGACCTGCACGAGCTGATGCTCGACGCCGTCGGCGCCGAGCATCAGCTGTTCGAGCCCACCGGCGACTGGCGAGCCGACATGCTCCGCAACGCCGAGCAGACGCGCGCCATCATGCGCCGCCACACCTGGGTGCCGCGGCTGATGGCGGGGGTCTTCGGCTTCAGTCCCAGCACCCTGCGCTACCTGGAGCACTGCCTGGCCTGCCTCGAACCGCTCGACTTGCCCTACGGCGCGAAGACGGAGCTGATCGCCCTCCTCAACGGCGTGGTCACGACGTACACCGGCAACGACATCGCGACCGCCGAGCGCACCCGCGCCATGCCGTGGTCGGCGGAGGAGGAGAACGCGGTCCGCATGGCCTACCTGGGCGGCCAGGTGGCCACCGGCGCCTATCCGCGCCTGGCCGCGGCCTTCGCGGAGCAGAGCGGTCCCGTCGACCTGGAGGCGGTGTTCCGGCGGGCCCTCGAACGCGTCCTGGACGCCTTCGACCCCGGCTCCCGCTGACCGGCCGGCCCGCCGATGAGTTCTCCCGCTTCCGGACGTCTACAGGAGCGACACCCCGAACCGGAACGAGACGCGGGAGAACGACGATGAGCTCTCACCAGACCACTGCGGCCGACGGCTTCGGCTACACCCTGACCCGGACACTGGACGCCTCCGCGGGCGCGGTGTGGCGGGCGTGGACCACCCCCGGGCAGTACGCGCGCTGGGCGGGCGCCGTCGAAGGCTCCGTCGAGATGGACGTCCGGCCGGGCGGAGCGTGGAAGGCCACGATGGTCACCCCGGACGGCGGACGGTTCCCGCTGACCGGCTCCTACCTCGAGACCGCCGAGAACCGGCGCCTGGTGATCGGCATGGACTTCCCCGGCAAGCCCGAACCGGCCACGATGACCATGGAACTGCACCGGCAGGACGACGACCGGACACGGATCGTGCTGCGCCAGACCTGTGACACCGCCGAGGAACGCGACATGGCCGAACAGGGCAGCACGATGCTCCTCGACAGCCTCGGCGCCTTCCTCGCCGACGCGCGCTAGAGCAAGGCGAGTTGGCCCTCCGGGCCCTCCTCGGGGCCGTCCAGCACCGAGGCCGGCCGGCGGGCCGGGGCCGGTACGGGCAGGACGCCCGCCTCGGTCAGTTCGGCCGCCGTCACCGGGTCGGGGACCTCCGGCTCCTTGAGCGGGCGCAGTTCGGCCAGCAGCGCCAGGACCGTGATCAGCTCCAGGAGTTCCGACGTCCAGGCCTGGGGCCAGGTCGCCGGGCGGATCGCCGCCAGCGTGCCCGGCTCGGGGACGCCGAGGCGGGCCGCGAACCACTGTTCCAGGACGCGCACCCCGCCCGCCTCGAAGTCCCAGGCCTCCGGCGGCACGGGCGAGATGCGGCCCCCGTCCAGGAACAAGGCCTCCTCGTCCCGGTCGTAGCGCAGGGAGTGGGGGCGGGACGGCAACGGGGCGCGCACATAGGGGCGACGGCCGCCGGGGAGCCTGGGGCGCTCGCCGTCGCGGCGCATCAGCCACAGCAGCCGGTGGCCCACCTCCAGGCCCCGCTCCCACGCACCGGGGTCGCCGGTGAGCGGGACGGTGAGATCCGGGCGGGCCGTGGCGGTGATCCAGGCCAGGACGTCGAGGGGGGCGGGGGCGCTGCCCAGGCGGGCGCCCAGGTGCTCCAGCAGGCCGGGGGCCAGGTTCGGTTCGCGCCCGCCGGGCCGCCGGTAGAGCGGGCGGACCCGGCCGGGGCGGAGCAGGGGGAGCAGCGAGGTGGCCAGCAGCCTCTCCGGCGCCTCCACCAGGAACACCTGCCGCTCGTCCGCCACCCGCCACAGCTCCGGGCGGGCCGCGTCGATCAGCCGCTGGTCGGGGATCAGCCACTGCTCGTCGAAGGGCGCGTACAGCACCCGGACGGGCTCGGGGCACGGGCCCGACGCGCGGACGAGTCTCTCCGTGCCGCCGTCCGCCCGGCCCGGCAGCCGGCCGACCGCCGTGTGCAGGGTGCGCGCACGGCTCGGCTCGAACAGGGCCTCGCGGTCGGGCCCTTCGGCCTTCACCAAGGCGTCCCAGCGGGCCTTCAGGGATGCCTCGTCGGGGCCCGCCGGCCAGCCCCGGCCGAGCCGCGGCGGTGCGACGGACCACGGCATGAGGTCCGCCAGCGGCGGAGCGTCGTCGTGCGTCACGCCCCGCATCGTACGACGAGCCGAGTGCCACGAAAGGGCGCGGGGAACCGCGCGACCCGCCCCCGCCGGCCCGCGGCGCTCATGTGGCGTCCAGGGTCACGGTGAAGGAGAACCGGTCCCCGCGGTAGTGGATGACGGCCACGTCCAGGGGCCGCCCCCCGGTGTCGTAGGTGATGCCCGTGTAGTGCAGGATCGGGCTCAGCAGCGGCACTTGGAGCAGCCGGGCCGTCTCCGGGTCGGCCAGCCGCGCCTCCACCGTGTCCGTGATGCGGCTGATGTCCGCCCCCACCACGTCCCGCAGCACCTTGGTCATCGGCCACCGCACGAGATCGTCCAGATCGATGCGCGCGGCCAGCTCGGGACGGACGTAGTTGCGGGCGTGGTTGGTCGGCTCCCCGGTCTTCTCGTCGCTGCGCAGCCGGTGGTACGTCGCCACCTCGGCCACGTCCGGGAAGAGATCGGCGAGTTCGCCCGGCACGGGCCCGCTGCCGTGGTCCAGCATCCGCGTCGTCATGCCGGACTGCTGGGCCACGATCGCGTCCACCGAGCCGAGCAGCCGCACCGGGGAGCCCCGGCGCGCGTCCGGCTCGATGAACGTGCCCCGGCGGCGGTGGCGCGAGATCAGGCCCTCGTCCTCCAGCTCCTTCAGGGCCTGCCGCATGGTCAGCACGCTGACGCCGTAGTGCCCGGCCAGCTGCTCCTCGGTGGGCAGGCGCAGCGGGTCCTGGGGCGAGCGGCCGAGGATCGAGGCGCGCAGCGACTGCGACACCTGGTACCAGAGCGGCAGCTTGCGGTTCAGGACGATCGAGTCCGGGGCGAAGGAGGTCACGGGCCATCCGTACCGGTAGGAAATGATCAGTGCAAGGGGGTGAAGTGCCGCTCCAGGCCCTGCCAGACGTCGTCGTAGCGCTGCTGGAGGTGTTCGGCCCGGGCCGCGTGCGGGGTGAGGGTGAGCGGCCAGCGGGTCTCGAACATGAACGCCAGGCCGTCGTCGATCTTCTGCGGCTTCAGCTCGGCGGCGCTGGCCCGGTCGAAGGTCTCCCGGTCGGGGCCGTGCGCCGACATCATGTTGTGCAGCGAACCGCCCCCCGGCACGAAGCCCTCCGCCTTGGCGTCGTAGGCGCCCTCGATCAGGCCCATGTACTCGCTCATCACGTTCCGGTGGAAGTACGGCGGGCGGAAGGTGTCCTCGCCGACCAGCCAGCGCGGCGCGAACACCACGAAGTCCACCCCGGCCAGGCCGGGGGTGTCCGACGGGGAGGTCAGCACCGTGAAGATCGAGGGGTCCGGGTGGTCGTAGGTGATGGTGCCCAGCACATTGAAACGACGCAGGTCATAGGCGTAGGGCACATGGTTGCCGTGCCAGGCGACGACATCGAGCGGGGAGTGGTCGTAGGTGGCCGTCCACAGGTTGCCGCAGAACTTGTTCACCACCTCCACCGGGCCCTCGACGTCCTCGTACGCGGCCACGGGCGCCCGGAAGTCACGGGGATTGGCGAGACCGTTCGCGCCGATCGGGCCCAGGTCGGGCAGCCGGAAGGGCGCGCCGTAGTTCTCGCACACGTAACCGCGGGCGGACTCGTCCAGGAGCTCCACACGGAAGCGGACCCCACGGGGGATGAGCGCCACATGGCCCGGCTCCACATGGAGCAGACCGAACTCGGTGCGCAGCAGCAGCCCGCCGCGCTCCGGGACGATCAGCAGCTCGCCGTCCGCGTCGCTGAAGACGCGCTCCATGGAGACGTCGGCGGAGTAGAGGTGCACGGCCACACCGGTGCGCTGCGTGGCGTCGCCGTTGCCGCCCAGGGTCCACAGGCCGGCCAGGAAGTCCGTCCCGGGTGCCGGGTCGGGCAGCGGGTTCCAGCGCAGGCGGTTGGGGTCGGGCACGGTCTGGTTGAACGGGGCGGTGCGGATCGAGCCGTTGTGGGTCCGGGTGAACGCCGGGTGCGCGGCCGAGGGGCGGATGCGGTAGAGCCACGAGCGGCGGTTGTGGGCCCGCGGCTCGGTGAAGGCCGTACCGCTCAGCTGCTCCGCGTACAGCCCGAGCGGGGCCCGCTGCGGCGAGTTGCGGCCCTCGGGCAGTGCGCCCGGCACGGCCTCGGAACTGTGCTCGTTGCCGAAGCCGGACAGGTAGGTCAGCCCTTCGGCTGTCTTCCGCGCTCCCTCACGCTCGAACCCGCTCGCGCGGGTGGTACCCCCATCGCCCATGTTCGCTGCTCCCTTGCGTCCGATTCCTATGTAACACCGTAGGATTGCGATTTCCCCGGCGCAAGAGGGACGCGGGTCCTCCTCTTCGGGGATGACCGGAACCCGACCTGAGGACGATCCGCCGAGCCGGACATGTGTTCTACGCTCCCCGGCATGTCGTGGACACGAGGACCCCTGGCCGTGCTCGCGGCCTGCGTCCTCCTGGCCGGAGCCGCGGGCTGCGGCTCCGGCGATACGGGGGAGAAGGGGGCGTCGCCCTCACCGGTGGGCAAGCTCCTGGAGGAACGGGACCCGGAAGGGCGGCCCTACCGGGAGATCGGGCAGGACGACGCCCCCGACGTGCGGGTCGAGGTGCAGCCCGGCCGGGCCGGCGCCTGGGACGTACGGCTGATCCTGCGCGGCTTCCGCTTCTCGCCGCCCGGCGCGCCGGCCGAGGCGAGGGCCGGGCGCGGACTCGCGCACCTCTACGTCGACGGGCGCCTGGTCGCCCGCCTGCGCGCCCCCGCGCACCGGCTGGCCGCCGCTCTCGTCCCGCGCGGCACCCACCAGGTCACCGCCCGCCTCCACGCCGACGACGGCACGGTGTGGGTGGTGGACGGCGAGCCCGTGGAGAGCACGGCCGACATCACCGCCTCCGGACCCGCCCCGGGCGCCGCGGCGCGCGGCGACACCCGGCGGCACACGCCGGCGCACCCCCGTCATCACGGGTCACAGTCCAGGTCACAGTCCGGAGCGCGAGGTTCTCCGGACCGTCCCGGAGGGGCATCATGAAGTCCGTGCCCCACGCGACATCCCTGCGTCGTGCGCCCGTGCAGCGGCGCAGTGCCGAACGTCTGGCAAAGATCCTCGACGCCTGCGCCGACCTGCTCGACGAGGTCGGCTACGACGCCCTGAGCACCCGTGCCGTCGCCCAGCGGGCCGGGGTCCCGATCGGCTCGGTCTACCGCTTCTTCGGCAACAAGCGCCAGATGGCCGACGCCCTGGCGCAGCGCAACCTCGACCGGTACTCCGCGCGCGTCACCCAGCGCCTGCGCGAGGCCGGGCCGGACGCGGGCTGGCGCACGGCCATGGACACCGTGCTCGACGAGTACCTGGAGATGAAGCGCACCGCGCCCGGCTTCTCCCTCGTCGACTTCGGCAACCAGATTCCCGTCGGCGCCCGCCAGGGCGAGCCGAACCACCGCGTCGCCGACCGGCTCACCGAACTCCTCTCCGGCTACCTCGACCGCGAGCCCGACGAGGATCTGCGCCGGGTCTTCCTCATCGCCGTGGAAACCGCCGACACCCTGGTGCAGCTGGCGTTCCGGGTGGCACCGGACGGAGACCCCAAGATCATCGACGAGGCCCGGGAGATGCTGCGCGGCTATCTGTCCCGCGTGCTCGACTGACCCGCCCGCACCACCCGCTCCCGCCACTCGCCCCCGCCACCCGGCCGGCCCCGGATCCGCCAAGGCCTCCCCGTCATGCATACCGGTCGGTATGCTCGGGCGCGTCCGTGCGTCACCGCCGCCGCCCCCGGGAGGACCCGTGTCCCGCACCGCCCTGCGAATCTGTCCCCTGTGCGAGGCCACCTGCGGCCTCACCCTCACCGTCGAGGGGAGCCGCGTCACCCACGCCCGCGGCGACCGCGACGACGTCTTCAGCCAGGGGTTCATCTGCCCCAAGGGCGCCTCCTTCGGCGCCGTCGACTCCGACCCCGACCGGCTGCGCACCCCGCTGGTGCGCCGGGACGGCGAGCTGCGCGAGGCCACCTGGCAGGAGGCCTTCGACGCGGTCGCCGCCGGCATCCGCCCGATCGTGGAGCGGCACGGTCCGCACGCGGTCGGCGTCGTCCTCGGCAACCCCAACGTGCACACCATGGCCGGCGCCCTCTATCCGCCGCTGCTCCTCGCCGGCCTCGGCACCCGCAGCGTCTTCACCGCCTCCACGGTCGACCAGATGCCCAAGCACGTCTCCAGCGGCCTGCTCTTCGGCGACGCCAACGCCATCCCCGTGCCCGACCTGGACCGCACCGACCACCTGCTCCTCATCGGCGCCAACCCGCTGGAGTCCAACGGCAGCCTGTGCACCGCGCCCGACTTCCCGGGCCGGCTCAAGGCACTCAAGGCCCGGGGCGGCACCCTCGTCGTGATCGATCCGCGGCGCACCCGCACCGCCAAGCTCGCCGACCGGCACATCGCGGTGCGGCCCGGCACCGACGCCCTGCTGCTGGCCGCGATGGCCCGGGTGCTCCTCGACGAGGACCTCGCCGATCCGACCCCGCACGTCCAGGGCGTCGACGAACTGTCCGAGGCCCTGCGGGAGTTCACCCCCGAAGCCGTCGCCGGGGCCTGTGACGTCGACGCCGGGCTCATCCGCGCCCTCGCCCGTGACCTCGCCGCCGCCCCCACCGCCGCCGTCTACGGCCGCATCGGCAGCTGCACCGTCCCGCACGGCACCCTCGCCAGCTGGCTCGTCGACGTGCTGAACATCCTCACCGGCAACCTGGACCGGCCCGGCGGCGCGCTCTTCCCGCAGGCCGCCACCGACAAGACCCCGCGCCCCGCCGGACCCGGCCGCGGCTTCGCCCTCGGACGCTGGCACTCCCGGGTGAGCCGGCACCCCGAGGCCAAGGGCGAACTGCCCCTGTCCGCCCTCGCCGAGGAGATCGACACGGCCACCGAGGACGGCGAGCCGGTCCGCGCGCTGATCGCCGTCGCCGCCAACCCCGTGCTGTCCGCCCCCGACGGCGACCGGCTCGACGCGGCGCTCGCCTCGCTCGACTTCATGGTCAGCGTCGACCCCTACCTCAACGAGACCTCCCGCCACGCCCACGTGGTGCTGCCCCCGCCGCCGCCCTCCCAGAGCCCGCACCACGACTTCGCCTTCAACACCCTCGCCGTGCGCAACCAGGTCCGCTACACCCGCCCCGCGATCCCGCTGGAGCCCGGCCGCATGGCGGAGACGGAGATCCTGGCCCGGCTCATCCTCGCGGTGACGGGGATGCACGGCGCCGATCCCGACACCGTCGACCGGATGGTCGTCGACCAGACCCTGGGCAAGGCGGTCGCGGAGCCCCACTCGCCCGTGCACGGCCGCGACCCCCGCGAGCTGGCGGCCCGGCTCACCGGCGACACCGGCCCCGAACGCCGGCTCGACCTGATGCTGCGCCTCGGCCCCTACGGCGACGGCTTCGGCGTACGGCCGGACGGGCTGAGCCTGCGGAAGCTGCTCGCGCACCCGCACGGCATCGACCTCGGCCCGCTGCGCCCCCGCCTGCCGCAGCCGCTGAAGACCGCCTCCGGTCTGGTGGAACTGCTGCCCGGCCCGATCGCGAGCGACCTGCCCCGGCTGCGCGCGGCGCTGGCCGAACGCCCCGAGGGACTCGTCCTGGTCGGCCGCCGGCACCTGCGCTCGAACAACAGCTGGATGCACAACGTGCCGGCCCTGACCGGCGGTTCGAACCGCTGCACCCTGCACATCCACCCGGAGGACGCCGAGCGCCTGGGCGTCGGGGACGGCGCGCCGGTGCGGGTCAGGGGGGCCGGGGGAGAGGTGACCGCACCGGCCGAGGTCACGGACGCCGTCCGCCGGGGCGTGGTGAGCCTGCCGCACGGCTGGGGCCACGACCGCCCCGGCACCCGCCTCGGCCACGCCGCCAAGGACCCCGGCGTCAACGTCAACCAGCTCCTCGACGGCCGTCTGCTCGACCCGCTCTCGGGCAACGCGGTCCTCAACGGAGTGCCCGTCGAGGTCGCCCCCGCGACGGCCCCGGAATCCGCCGCCGTGACCGAAAAGCTCACCGCTGTGACCTCAGCAAAGCTGTGACCAGCAGTTTTGCGCTTATTGCTCGCACGTCAACGTCTTGTTAACGCTGCTTGACGGCACCTAACGTCTCGGACACCGCCGGCCCTGGTGGGATGTTCAAGGGCGAACGTTAGGTATCCACTCATGCTGACCATCCTCGGCTTCGCCATGATCGCGACCTTCCTGGTCCTGATCATGATGAAGAAGATGTCGCCGATCGCGGCGCTCGTGCTGATTCCCGCGCTGTTCTGCGTGTTCGTCGGCAAGGGCGCCCAGCTCGGCGACTACGTCATCGACGGCGTGACCAGCCTCGCCCCCACCGCGGCGATGCTCATGTTCGCGATCGTCTACTTCGGCGTGATGATCGACGTCGGTCTCTTCGACCCGATCGTCCGCGGCATCCTCAAGTTCTGCAAAGCCGACCCGATGCGGATCGTCGTCGGCACCGCTCTGCTGGCCGCGATCGTCTCGCTGGACGGCGACGGCTCCACCACCTTCATGATCACCGTCTCGGCGATGTACCCGCTGTACAAGCGCCTGAAGATGAGCCTGGTCGTGATGACCGGTGTCGCCGCCATGGCCAACGGCGTGATGAACACCCTGCCCTGGGGCGGCCCGACCGCCCGCGCCGCGACCGCCCTCAAGCTCGACGCCAGCGACATCTTCGTCCCGATGATCCCGGCCCTGCTGGTGGGCCTGGCCTTCGTCTTCGCCCTCTCCTACGTCCTCGGCGTGCGCGAGCGCCGGCGCCTGGGCGTGCTGACGCTGGACGAGGTCCTGGAGGCGGAGAAGGAGACCGAGACGGTCCTGGTCGGCGCCGGCGGCTCCGGCGACGGCAAGGTCGACATGCGCAAGCGCCTCCCGGCCGGCGGCGGCGCGACCGGCTCCGGCCCGGACGCCCCCGAGGACCCGCAGAACCCGGAGGGCGACGGCTTCCAGGGCCTCGACCCGAACCGCGCCACCCTGCGGCCCCGGCTCTACTGGTTCAACGCGCTGCTCACGGTCACCCTGCTCACCGCCATGATCATGGAACTGCTGCCGATCCCGGTGCTGTTCCTGCTGGGCGCCGCGCTGGCCCTGTCGGTGAACTTCCCGAGCATCCCCGACCAGAAGGCCCGCCTCGCCGCCCACGCCGACAACGTCCTGAACGTCTCCGGCATGGTCTTCGCCGCCGCCGTCTTCACCGGCGTGCTGCAGGGCACCGGCATGGTCGACCACATGGCCAGGTGGATGGTCGACGTCATCCCCGGCAGCATGGGCCCGCACATGGCCCTGGTCACCGGCATCCTGAGCCTGCCGCTGACCTACTTCATGTCGAACGACGGCTTCTACTTCGGTGTCCTGCCCGTCCTCGCCGAGGCCGGCGCCGCGCACGGCGTCTCCCCGCTGGAGGTGGCCCGCGCCTCCCTCGTCGGCCAGCCGCTGCACATGTCCAGCCCGCTCGTCCCGGCCGTCTACGTCCTGGTCGGCATGGCCAAGGTCGAGTTCGGCGACCACACCAGGTTCGTCGTGAAGTGGGCCGCCCTCACCTGCCTGGTGATCCTCGCGGCGGGCATGCTGTTCGGCATCATCTGACCCGTCGCCCGACCTTCGTGGAGGACAACGTGAGGCCCGGTCGGAACCGCGGCTGGCTGCTCCGCCTCGTCAGCGCCTTCAGCTTCGCGCAGGGGGCGGTGTCGATGGCCCGGCCCGCCGTCTCCTACCGGGCCCTCGCGCTCGGCGCGGACGAGCGGGCGGTCGGTGTCATCGCCGGTGTGTACGCGCTGCTGCCCCTGTTCGCCGCGGTGCCCCTGGGCCGCCGTACCGACCACGGCCGCTGCGCGCCCCTGCTGCCCTTCGGGTGGTGCTGATATCCGGCGGCTGCGCCCTCAGCGGTGTGGCGGACTCGCTCGTGACAATGGCCCTGTGGAGCGGCGTGATGGGGCTCGGCCACCGCTGCTTCGTCATCGGCGCGCAGTCGCTCGTCGCCCGCCAGTCCGCGCCGCACGAACAGGACCGCAACTTCGGCCACTTCACCATCGGCGCCGCCCTCGGCCAGCTGGTCGGGCCGATCGCCGCGGGCGCGCTGATCGGCGGCGCGGACATGGCCGGCACCAGCGCGCTCGCCCTGCTCGCGGCCGGGGCGACGGCGGCTGCGGCGTTCACCTCGCTGTGGCGCATCGAGCACCGCGGCACGGCGTCCGCGCCCCGCCCCGGCAAGGGCGACCGGGTCCCGGTCCGGCGCATCCTGCGCACCCGGGGCGTGCCGGCCGGCATCTTCATCAGCCTCGCCGTGCTGTCCGCGACCGACATCCTCACCGCCTACCTGCCGGTGGTCGGCGAGCACCGCGGCATCGCGCCCTCGGTGATCGGCGTCCTGCTCAGCCTGCGCGCCGCGGCGACCATCGCGTGCCGCCTGGTCCTGACGCCCCTGCTGCGGCTGCTCGGGCGGACCCCGCTGCTCACCGTCACCTGTCTGCTGGCGTCCCTGCTGTGCGCGGGCATCGCGCTGCCGGTGCCGGTGTGGGCGCTCGGGCTGCTGCTGGCCGGGCTGGGCTTCTGCCTCGGCGTCGGGCAGCCGCTGTCCATGACGACGGTCGTCCAGGCCTCAGTCGTACGAGAAGGCGGACTTCCCGAGCCAGGAGGTCTACGGCGCCCGGGGCCGTCCCGAGCTGCGGCTGATCACCTGCGGCGGCAGCTACGACCGCAGGAAGGGCTACTCCGGGAACGTCGTCGTCTTCGCCCATCTCACCGGCGTCGTCTGACGCCGCGCGGCCCCGGGACCGGCGGCTGAATCAGGCCGTCCGCCTTCTCACCAGATGGACGGAAGCCACCGATTCCGACCCGTGTCTTCCCCCACCCGGGCACATTCCGTTAACTTCCGTGACCCACAGCCTCGTACGACCCGCACGGGGCTTCCGACCGCGGAGCACAACGCCCGGATGACCCCTCGGGGGCCCCTCATGACACGCGCCATCTCCCTGCAGGACGTGAGCAAGGCCTACACACGCGGCGCCCGCGTGGTGGACCGGCTGTCGCTGGACATCACGCCCGGCGAGTTCCTCGTGCTGCTCGGTCCGTCCGGCTGCGGCAAGTCCACCGTGCTCAGGATGATCGCCGGCCTGGAGGAGATCGACGACGGCCGGTTGTTCCTCGACGGCGAGTACGCCAACGACCTGCCGCCGTCCGGCCGGAACATGGCGATGGTCTTCCAGAACTTCGCCCTCTACCCGAACATGACCAGCCGCGACAACATCGGCTTCCCGCTGCGCATCGAGGCCCCGGGCGCGGACCACCGCCCGCGCGTGGACGCCACCGCCCGGATGCTCGGCATCGAGGACCTCCTCGACCGCCTGCCCCGGCAGCTCTCCGGCGGCGAACGCCAGCGCGTGGCCATGGGCCGGGCCATCGCCCGCCACCCCTCCGCGTTCCTGATGGACGAGCCGCTGTCCAACCTCGACGCCAAGCTCCGCACGCATCTGCGCGCCGAGATATCCCGGCTCACCAAGGAACTGGGCGTCACCACGATCTACGTCACCCACGACCAGGCCGAGGCCATGTCGCTGGGCGACCGGGTCGCCGTGCTGCGCGGCGGGGTCCTGCAGCAGGTCGACACCCCGCGGGTGGTCTACGCGCTGCCCAGCAACGTGTTCGTCGCGGCCTTCATCGGCACCCCGCGGATCAACCTGCTCCGGGGTCTGGTGCGCGCGCCCCTGGACGGGGCCATGACCATCAGCCTCGGCAAGCAGTTCCTGCGGCTGCCCGAGCCGCTCTCGCTCGACCACCAGCTGCTGCGGGTGCAGCAGGGCCGCGAGGTCATCGTGGGCCTGCGTTCGGAAGCGGTCCGGATCGCCAAGCACAGCTCGGCCCGCCCCGGCGAGGTGCCGATCACCGGTCTCGTCGAGCACGTCGAGTTCCAGGGGCACGAGATCCTCGTCCACTTCGACACCGGCTCCAGCCCCGCCGTCGTCCCGGACCTGGAGGCGCCCCGGCCCCGCCCCGGCCGCCCGGTCCGGCGCCGCCGCCGTGACGGCTCCGTGCTGACCCGGCTGCGGGAGCGGACCGTGGCGGCGGCCGGGCGGGCCGGGCCCGTGGTGGCCCTGGACCACCCCGGGGACGCCGACCCCCGCCCCGCGTCCGCCGAGCCCCGGCTGCCCGGCGACCTCATCGTCCGCACCACCCCGGACCTCGCCCTGCGCCACGGCATGCAGGTGCCGCTCCTGGTCGACCTCGCCCACCTGTTCGTCTTCGACCAGAACGGCGACCGCATCTGCCCGCACCCGGCGCGCCTGCCCGACCTGGAGGAGTGAGGAGCCGCACACCGGGACGGGCCGGCTCCGTGCTGTGATGACCGGGAGCCCGGGACGTCTGGCGTGAGAAAACTATCGCCGCTAGTTTATGTACCGGACGACGACGCCCCCGCCCCGGAGGAAGCGCGATGAAGGCACACGACGGCATGTACATCGGGGGCGCCTGGCGCCCCGCCGCCGGCCAGGACGTGATCGAGGTCGTGAACCCGGTCGACGAGCAGGTCATCGGCACGGTCCCGGCCGGCACCGCCGAGGACGTCGACGCCGCCGTGCGCGCGGCCCGCGCCGCCCTGCCCGGCTGGGCCGCCACCCCGCCGGCCGAGCGGGCCGCGCGCCTGTCCGCCCTCCGGGACGTCCTCGCGGCCCGGGCGGACGAGATCGCCGAGACCGTCACGGCCGAACTCGGCTCGCCCCTGAGGTTCTCGCAGGCCGTCCACGCGGCCGTGCCGATCGCGGTCGCGGGCTCCTACGCCGAGCTGGCCGCGACGTACGCCTTCGAGGAGAGGACCGGCAACTCGGTCGTGCACCTCGAACCGGTCGGTGTCGTGGGGGCGATCACGCCCTGGAACTACCCCCTGCACCAGATCGTCGCCAAGGTCGCCCCGGCCCTCGCCGCGGGCTGCACGATCGTGGTGAAGCCCGCCGAGGACACCCCGCTGGTCGCCCGGCTGTTCGCCGACGCCGTGCACGAGGCCGGGGTCCCGGCGGGCGTCTTCAACCTCGTCACCGGGCTCGGCCCGGTCGCCGGCCAGGCCCTCGCCGAGCACCCCGGCGTCGACCTGGTCTCCTTCACCGGCTCCACCGCCGTCGGCCGCCGGATCGCCGCGATCGCCGCCGGGCAGGTCAAGAAGGTCGCCCTCGAACTCGGCGGCAAGTCCGCCAACGTCATCCTGCCCACCGCCGATCTCGCCAAGGCCGTCAACGTCGGCGTCGCCAACGTGATGTCCAACTCCGGGCAGACGTGCAGCGCCTGGACGCGGATGCTGGTCCACCGCGAGCAGTACGACGAGGCGGTGGAACTCGCCGCGACGGCCGCCGCCAAGTACGGCGAGCGCATCGGCCCGGTCGTCAGCGCCGGGCAGCGCGACCGGGTGCGCGGCTACATCGGCAAGGGCGTCGCCGAGGGCGCCCGCCTGGTCGCCGGCGGCCCCGACGCCCCGCGCGAGAAGGGCTACTTCGTCAGCCCGACCGTCTTCGCCGACGTCACCGAGGACATGACCATCGCCCAGGAGGAGATCTTCGGCCCGGTCCTGTCGATCCTCCGCTACGAGGACGAGGAGGACGCCCTGCGCATCGCCAACGGCACCGTCTACGGCCTGGCCGGCGCCGTCTGGGCCGGCGACGAGGCCGAGGCGGTGGCCTTCGCGCGCCGCATGGAGACCGGCCAGGTCGACATCAACGGCGGCCGCTTCAACCCCCTCGCCCCCTTCGGCGGCTACAAGCAGTCGGGTGTCGGCCGGGAGCTCGGCGTGCACGGCCTGGCCGAGTACCTCCAGACCAAGTCCCTCCAGTTCTAGTCAGGGGAGTCCCTTCCGTCATGGCTGTCCGCGCCGCCGTCCTGCCCGCCGTCGGCTCCCCGCTGGAGATCACCGGCATCGACCTGCCCGAGCCCGGACCCGGGCGGGTCCGCGTCCGGCTCGCCGCCGCCGGGGTCTGCCACTCCGACCTGTCCCTGTCCAACGGCACCATGCGCGTGCCCGTCCCGGCCGTCCTCGGGCACGAGGGCGCCGGCACGGTCGTCGCCGTCGGCGAGGGCGTCACCCACGTCGCGCCCGGCGACGGCGTGGTCCTCAACTGGGCCCCGTCCTGCGGCGCCTGCCACGCCTGCTCGCTCGGCGAGGTGTGGCTGTGCGCCAACGCGCTGAACGGCGCCGCCGACGTCCACGCCCGCACCACCGAGGGCACCGACCTGCACCCCGGCCTGAACGTCGCCGCGTTCGCCGAGGAGACCGTCGTCCGGGCGTCCTGCGTCCTGCCCGTCCCGGACGGCGTCCCGCTCACCGACGCGGCCCTCCTCGGCTGCGCCGTCCTCACCGGCTACGGCGCCGTCCACCACTCCGCCCGCGTCCGGCAGGGCGAGACGGTCGCCGTCTTCGGCGTCGGGGGAGTCGGCCTCGCCGCCCTCCAGGCCGCCCGGATCGCCGGCGCCTCGAAGATCATCGCCGTGGACGTCTCCCCGGCGAAGGAGGAACTGGCCCGCACGGCCGGGGCCACCGACTACCTCGTCGCCGGCGACACCACCGCCCGCGAGATCCGCGGCCTCACCGGCAAGCAGGGCGTCGACGTCGCCGTCGAGTGCGCGGGCCGGGCGGTCACCATCCGCACCGCCTGGGACTCCACCCGCCGCGGCGGGCGCACCACGGTCGTCGGCATCGGCGGCAAGGACCAGCAGGTCACCTTCAACGCCCTGGAGATCTTCCACTGGGGCCGCACCCTCTCCGGCTGCGTCTACGGCAACTCCGACCCCGCCGCGGACCTCCCGGTCCTGGCCGAACACGTCCGGGCCGGCCGCCTCGACCTCAGTGCCCTGGTGACCGAGCGCATCTCCCTGGACGGCATTCCGGCGGCCTTCGAGAACATGCTGGCGGGCAAGGGCGGCCGCGCACTGGTCGTCTTCTAGCCGCTCCCCTCCCACGCCCCGGCCCCCGAGCGAGGCCGGGGCCACCGGCATGCCCGCCCACCCACTGCATGCCCCGTACAGGCAAAAGTCCTGGTGCGCGACCCGTTGACGGCCATACCGTCCGGTCAGTACGTTCCCCGGAACCTCAGCCACCCCCCGTTCCGTCCCCGCACCCCCCGGAGCGTGCACCGCATGGACACGGCACCGTCCGCTCAGCCCGCCGCCACCCCGCCCGCCGACGGCAACCGCCGCCGGGTCGCCACCGCGGCGGCGCTCGCCTCCGCCGTCGAGTGGTACGACTACTTCGTCTTCGGCATCGCCGCCGCACTCGTCCTCGGCGACCTCTACTTCCCCGCGGGAAGCTCCACCGCCGGAGTCCTGGCCTCCTTCGCCACCTTCGCCGTCGGCTTCCTCGCCCGCCCCCTCGGCGGCATCGTCGCCGGGCACCTCGGCGACAAGCGCGGCCGCAAGCCGATGCTCGTCCTCGCCCTGACGCTCATGGGCGTCGCCACCACCGGCATCGGCCTGCTGCCGACCTACGAGACGATCGGCGTCGCCGCCCCGATCCTGCTCGTCCTGCTCCGCATCGCCCAGGGCGTCGCCGTCGGCGCCCAGTGGGGCGGCGCGATGCTCCTGGCCACCGAGTACGCCCCGGAGGGCAAGCGCGGCGTCTACGGCAGCGTCGTCCAGCTCGGCGTCCCCATCGGCGTCGTCACCGCCAACACCGTCTTCCTCGCGGCCGGCGCGCTCACCACCGACTCGGCGTTCGCGGCCTGGGGCTGGCGCGTGCCGTTCCTGGTCGGCCTGCTCGTCCTCGGCCTCGCCTGGTACATCCACACCCGCGTCGAGGAGACCCCCGCGTTCCGGGAGGCCGAACGCGCCCTCGCCGAGCAGGAGAAGTCCGAGCAGAGCTCCCCGCTGCGCACGATCCTGCGCGGCCACCTCGGCACGGTCCTGCTGGCCGGCGGCTCCTTCGCCGTGAACACCGCGACCTTCTACATCCTCATCACCGGCGTCCTCGACTACACGACCCGTGAACTGGGCATGGAGAAGGGCCCGGTCCTGCTGGTCTCGCTCTGCGTCAGCCTCACCCAGCTCGTGCTCATCCCGGCCGCCGCCGCGCTCTCCGACCGCATCGGCCGCATCCGGATCTACGGGCTCGGCGCGGCCGGCATCGCCCTGTGGGCCGTGCCGCTCTTCCTGCTGATCGACACCGGCTCACTGCTGTGGCTGGCGGTCGGCACGTTCGTCGCCAGCTGCTTCCTGAGCATCATGTACGGCCCGCAGGCGGCCCTGTTCGCCGAGCTGTTCACGCCCGAGATGCGCTACACCGGCGCCTCCCTCGGCTACCAGATCGCGGCCGTCGCGGGCGGCGGGCTCGCGCCCTTCGTCATGGTGCTGCTGCTGGAGGCGACCGGCACCTCGATGGCCGTCTCCGGCTACATCATCGGGCTCTCGGTGATCGCGCTGGTCTCGATCAAGGTCCTCGCGAGCCGGGCGCGTACGGCCGAGGCAAAGGCCGCGCCCGAGGCCAGGGCGGAGGCCGAGTCAGCGAGCTGAGTCCGCGGTCTCCTCGGGCCGGGGCTCCACAACCGCTCCCGGAGCCCCGGCCCGAGCCGCCGTACGCGACCGCGACCGCGACACCGCCACCCCCGCCAGGCACAGCGCCCCACCCACCAGCGTGAGCAGCCCCGGCACCTCGCCCAGGAACATCCAGGACATCAGCACGACCAGCGCGGGCGCCGCGTACGTCGTCGCGCCCATCCGGCTCGCGGTCGTCCGGGACAGGGCGTAGGCCCAGGTCGTGAAGGCGAGGGCGGTCGGGAAGACGCCCAGGTAGAGCATGTTGAGGGTCGCGGAGGCCGGCGCGTCGGCGGCCTGGCCGACGAGCTGCCCCGCGAACGGCAGGCACAGCACCGCACCGACCAGGCAGCCGAACGTCGTCACCTGCAGCGGACTCGCCGAGCCCAGCGCCGGCTTCTGCGCCACGACACCGGCCGCGTAGGCGATCGCCGCCAGCAGGCACAGCACCACGCCGAGCACCGAGGAACCGCCCTCGCCGGACATCGACAGCCCCACGGTCACCGCCCCGGCGAACGACACCGCCATCCCCGCCAGCAGCCGCGGCGGCATCGGATCACCGAGCAGTCGGGCCCCGAGCAGGGCGATGAGGATCGGCCCGGTGTTCACGACCAGGGCGGCCGTCCCGGCGTCGACCTGCTGCTCCGCCCAGTTCAGGGCGACCATGTAGAACCCGAACCAGAGCAGGCCCGACACGGCGATCCCGCGCCAGGCCGGACGCGGGGGCAGTCCCTCCCGGCGCAGCAGGCAGATCACCCCCAGCGTCAGCGCTCCCGCCAGCAGCCGCCCGAGCGCCAGCGCACCCGGCGCGTAGGCCTCGCCCGCGCTCCGGATCGAGACGAAGGCGGACGCCCACAGCACCACGGTGACGGCGGCCGCGCCGGCGGCCAGCAGTTCGCCCCTGCGGGCCGGACGGGACGGGGAGGTGTTCATCATGCTCCAGAGGCTAGGAGGCAGGCGGGCGCGCACGCTCGCGGATTTCGGACGGGACGGCTAGGGCCTGTCGTATGGATCACGCCGCAGACGCGGGGCCTGGCACGCACATCTGCCGCGTTGTCGTCGGTCGCCGACTCCCCCAAGCTCTCGGCTCCGCTCGAGCAGGGGGTACCCCCATCGCGTCGACTCTCCTCCGCCTTGCAGCTGCACGCACCAGGCCCCGCTCACCGGCGCTGACGAAGTACCGCCGATTTCCTGCGCCGTGATCCAAACGACAGGCCCTAGCGCAGCGCGGCCGCCTCGACGCCCAGCAGGTCGGACAGGGCCCGCTCGCCGGCCGCCGTCACCTTCACCGCCCGCCCGGAGCCGATGCGCACGCACCACCCCGTGTCCAGGGCGTGCCGGCACAGGGCCGCGCCCGCGGCGCCCGCGAGGTGGGGGCGGCGCTCGGTCCAGTCGAGACAGGCGCGGGCGAGCGGCCGGCGGCCCTTGTGGTCGAGGGCGACACCGGCCGACGCGAACCACGCCAGCCCCGCGTCGGTCAGCGCGAACCCGGTCTCCTGCCGCAGCAGCCCGCGGGCCGTCAGCGCGTCGGTGAGGACGATGCCGAGCCGCCCGGCGAGATGGTCGTAGCAGGTGCGGCCCCGGGCCATCGCCGACCCGGCGTTCGACTCCCGCAGGCTCCGCGGCCGTGCGGCCGGGTCCGGCGCGACCTGCGCGGCCAGGTCCTCGACCAGTTGCGCGGCCCCGACGCCGGCCAGCCGGACGTACCGGTGCCGGCCCTGCCGCTCCTCGGTGAGCAGCCCGCCCGCGACGAGCCTGCCCAGGTGCTCGCTCAGGGTCGACGCGGCGACGCCCGCGTGCCGCGCCAGTTCGCCCGCGGTCCAGGCCCGCCCGTCGAGCAGCGCGAGCAGGCAGGTCGCCCGGGTCTCGTCGGCGATCAGCGCGGCGAGCCGGGCCAGCGCCGTGGCCCGCGGATCCCTCGTCGTCATGCCCCCAGCATGGAACACGGACGGTTCGGCGGTCGCCGAAGTGTCCCGCCGTGCGGTCCTACGCGGTCCGCCGCACCTGCTCGTACTGCCGGGCCAGCCCGTCCAGCAGGGCCGTCAGACCCGTCTCGAAGGCGCGCTCGTCGATCTTCTCCTGCTGCTCGGCCAGGAGGTGCGCCTGCTGGAGGTGCGGGTAGTCGGCGGGGTCGTAGGCGCTCGCGTCGTCCACGAAGCCCCCGGCGAAGGAGCCGAGGGCGGAGCCCATCACGAAGTACCGCATCAGCGCGCCGATGGAGGTGGCCTGCGCCGGCGGCCAGCCCGCCTCGACCATCGCGCCGTAGACGGCGTCCGCGAGGCGCAGCCCGGCCGGGCGGCGGCCGGGGCCGCGGGCCAGCACCGGGACGATGTTCGGGTGGTCGCGCAGCGCGGCCCGGTAGGAGACGGCCCAGTCGTGCAGCGCGGTCCGCCAGTCCCGGCCGTCCTGGAACATCGACAGGTCCACCTGGCCGCTCACCGAGTCGGCGACCGCCTCCAGGATCTCGTCCTTGGTGCGGAAGTGGTTGTACAGCGAGGGCCCGCTGACGCCCAGTTCGGCGGCGAGCCGGCGCGTGGAGACGGCCGCCAGACCCTCCGCGTCCACGAGCGCCCGGGCCGTCTCGACGATCCGGTCGGTGCTGAGCAGGGGCTTGCGCGGTCGGGCCATGGCGCACATAGTAGGGCTGCCGATATAAACTAGCAGTGCTAATTTAACTGGACCGCTTTCCGTGGGGGTGCCGTGGTGAACCTGGAGCTCAGCGAGGAGCAGACCGCCGTCCGGGAGCTCGCCCGGGACTTCGTGGCGCGCGAGATCGCCCCGCACGCCGTCGCCTGGGACCGGGCCGAGGAGGTCGACCGGTCGATCGTGAAGAAGCTCGGCGAGGTCGGCTTCCTGGGCCTGACCGTCGACGAGGAGTACGGCGGCAGCGGCGGCGACCATCTCGCGTACTGCCTGGTCACCGAGGAGCTGGGCCGGGGTGACTCCTCCGTGCGCGGAATCGTCTCCGTCTCGCTCGGACTCGTGGCGAAGACCGTCGCCGCCTGGGGGAGCGAGGAGCAGAAGCGGCGGTGGCTGCCGGGGCTGACGTCCGGCGCCTCGGTCGGCTGCTTCGGCCTCACCGAGCCGGGCACCGGCTCGGACGCGGGCAACCTCGCGACGCGGGCTGTGCGCGACGGCGGCGACTACGTCGTCAACGGCACCAAGATGTTCATCACCAACGGCACCTGGGCCGACGTCGTCCTGCTCTTCGCCCGCTCCACGGACGCCCCCGGGCACAAGGGCGTCTCCGCCTTCCTCGTCCCCACCGACACCCCCGGCCTGACCCGCCGCACCGTCCACGGCAAGCTCGGGCTGCGCGGGCAGGCCACGGCCGAACTGGTCCTCGAAGACGTCCGCGTGCCCGCCTCCGCACTGCTCGGGGAGGAGGGCAAGGGCTTCTCGATCGCCATGTCCGCCCTCGCCAAGGGCCGGATGTCGGTCGCCGCGGGCTGCGTCGGCATAGCGCAGGCCGCCCTGGACGCGGCGGTGCGGTACGCGGGCGAGCGCGAGCAGTTCGGCAAGGCCATCGCCGGGCACCAGCTGGTCCAGGAACTGATCAGCGACATCGCCGTGGACGTCGACGCCGCCCGGCTGCTGACCTGGCGGGTCGCGGACCTGATCGACCGGGGGCGGCCGTTCGCCGTGGAGTCGTCCAAGGCCAAGCTGTTCGCCTCGGAGGCGGCCGTGCGCGCCGCGAACAACGCGCTGCAGGTGTTCGGCGGCTACGGCTACATCGACGAGTACCCGGCGGGCAAGCTGCTGCGCGACGCCCGCGTGATGACCCTCTACGAGGGCACGAGCCAGATCCAGAAGCTGGTCATCGGGCGGGCGCTGACGGGGGTTTCGGCTTTCTGAGTAGGAGAGTGAGTACGTCAGCGGATGTGGCGCGGGCCACGTCCGCCGATGCTTGGCCCCATGAGTGAGACACCGGGCAAGCAGCAGAACACGGCCGCCTTCTACGGCCAGGCCGTCGCCTCCTTCGCCGTCGCCATGGCGGCCACCGCGATCGGCATCTACCAGCTGAGCGCCGACGCCTGGGTGCGGGGGTTCCTCGCCATCGCCGTCCTGTACCTCGTCACCTCGTCCTTCACCCTGGCGAAGGTGATCCGGGACCGGCAGGAGGGGCCGGGGCCGGTGGCGCCCTCGTACACGCCCTTCGAGAAGCACTGAAAGCGCTGTAGGCACTGACGGTGCCGAAAGCGCCGAGCAGGCCGCTAAGCGCCCGCTCACCTTCGGCGGTATGGTGGTGGCCCTGTCGGTGGAGAGGGGCTAGTGATGAGTACGGCGGAGGAGACGGCCGGCGGCGAGGCGCAGGCGTGGGGCGAGGTCACGCCCGACGCGGCGCGGCGGCTGCTGATCGCCGCGGTGGAGGCCTTCGCCGAGCGCGGGTACCACGCCACGACGACCCGTGACATCGCGGGCCGCGCCGGGATGAGCCCGGCCGCGCTCTACATCCACTACAAGACCAAGGAAGAGCTGCTGCACCGCATCAGCAGGATCGGGCACGAGAAGGCCCTGGAGATCCTGCGGACGGCGTCCCGGCGCGAGGGCAGCCCCACCGAGCGGCTCGCCGACGCCGTGAGCTCCTTCGTCCGCTGGCACGCGGGCGGCCGGACCACCGCGCGGGTCGTGCAGTACGAACTCGACTCCCTCGGGCCCGACGCCCGGGCCGAGATCCTCGGGCTGCGGCGCCAGGTCGACGCGGAGGTGCGCGGGATCATCGAGGAGGGCGTGCGGTCGGGCGACTTCGACGTCATCGACGTGCACGGGACGACGCTGGCCGTGCTGTCGCTCTGCATCGACGTGGCGCGGTGGTTCAACGTCGGCGGGCCCCGGACCCCCGAGGAGGTCGGCGAGCTGTACGCCGACCTCGTGCTGCGGATGGTGGGCGCCGGAGCCGGGGCCGGCGCCGGGGCTGCGCGCGACGTGGCTCAGAAGTAGTAGCGCGCGACGGACTCGGCGACGCAGACCGGCTTGTCGCCGCCCTCGCGTTCCACGGTGAACGCGACGGTGACCTGCGCGCCGCCGGGGACGTCGTCGACGCCGGTGATCCTCGCGGTGGCCCGCAGACGCGAGCCGACGGGGACGGGAGCGGGGAAACGGACCTTGTTCGTCCCGTAGTTGACGCCCATCTTCACGCCCTCGACGGAGATCAGCTGGGGGCCGAAGAGGGGCAGCAGCGACAGGGTCAGGTACCCGTGCGCGATGGTCGTGCCGAAGGGGCCCTGCGCGGCCTTCTCCGGGTCGACGTGGATCCACTGGTGGTCGCCGGTGGCCTCCGCGAACAGGTCGATCCGCTTCTGGTCGATGTCGAGCCAGTCGGTGTGGCCCAGCTGCTCGCCGATCGCCGACTTCAGGTCGTCGACGGAGGTGAAGATCCTCGGCTCTGCCATGTCGTTCCGGCCTCTCGTGTACGGGGGTCCGCGCGTGCGCGCCGTATCTCTAAGCGACTGCTTAGCATGGTCGGCCGCGGGGGCTGTGTCAACGGCTCTGGGTAGGGTTCGAGGGGTGCCCCAGATTTCAGAGAAGATCCACGAACTCACGGTCGGACAGCTGTCGGCGCGCAGTGGGGCGGCGGTGTCCGCACTGCACTTCTACGAGTCCAAGGGCCTGATCAGCAGCAGGCGGACGTCGGGCAACCAGCGGCGGTACTCGCGTGACACGCTGCGGCGGGTGGCGTTCATCAGGGCGGCCCAGCGGGTGGGCATCCCGCTGGCGACGATCCGGCAGGCGCTGGCGGAGCTCCCGGAGGAGCGGACGCCGACGCGGGAGGACTGGGCGCGCCTGTCGGAGGCGTGGCGCTCGGAACTGGACGAACGCATCCGGCAGCTCAACCGCCTCCGCGACCACCTCACCGACTGCATCGGCTGCGGCTGCCTCTCCCTCGACACGTGCGTCCTCTCCAACCCGGGGGACGTCTTCGGCGAGAGCGGGGCCGGGTCGCGGCTGATGGTCGAACGGCGGGGGCGGGGTTAGGGGACTGCGGCGGCCCGCGCGGGGCGCGCCGGGGGGTGCCTCTATGTCCTTCGTCAAGCGAGTCGAGGGCTCCTCGGCTCGTAGAAGGTTCCGTCGCGGAGCATGGCGAACAGGACGCTGATG